>VMRT01000001.1 GCA_007713455.1 Pseudomonas sp. | reverse complement strand
GGCAAAAAGCTCTCGCCGTATGCCCTATTGTCCATATCGGGCCTGCTGGCAGCGTCTGATCAGGCTGTAAAGTGGCTGGTGCAGCAATCAATGGCCTATGGCGAGTATGTTTCGGTGACCCCGTTCTTTAACTGGGTGCACTTCTTCGCTTGTTGAGTCGAAGGGGATGGATTAATATTCCTTGCCCTAAAATGGCTACTCTTGGCCGGAAGGGGGAAGCTGGCGAAGCAGCTACTGGCCAAATCCTGCTCACTGTGATCGTCCTTTATTCGCTACCTACACGATTCCAGTGAGCAACCAGCTCATCAGTACGATCTGGAATCTTTGGAGTTTTGCTGAGTAAAATGCATCGTGTAGTGCCAACGTACTCCTCAATCACGTATAGAGTGTCGCCAACGCCGATACCCAGCTCTTGGAGTGCTTCAGCGGGAGTGCGGATAGCACTATCACCATCCCAGTCCTCGATAATTACTTGTTTAGTGCCCATTCCTTGATCCAGCGTCATGATGCCTGCGATATCGCGGGCTTAGGTCTACGACCGAAATAATACGTTGTTACGGGCAGAATTCAGGTGCATTGGGGCGGTCGCGATGCCCTACAGTGCAAATTGTAATTCCACCTCGCGATCGCGAGGTGCCCATCATATCAGTAGGGAAGCAGGTGCATTTTTTGCGCATACTGACCGCCGCAAATGCGCTAGCAGCGATAGCTACCGCTGTACATATCTACTAACGCCTTTCTCCGGCGATGCCCAGGGTAGCAGTGGATCACACTCAGCCATCGTTCAACATCACGGAAAATTGATGCGTGTCCGCGACAACCACACGCTGGGTGAGACTTTCCACATGGAAACTGCTATTGATGTAGGTTTTGGGTAAGCCGCTTGCAAAGAAAGGCTACCGCCGGCCGGCACGTTGCGATCGAAGTCTTGCACTTGCAGGACAGAACGTACGGTAGACGACTCTCAATAACGGCAAACTAACAGCGGATAGACGGCGACTAGAGCAAGGGTCTACTAGCAAAGCTCTATAACAAGTGCCGGTCGAAAACCTGACTCTTCTTTAGGATATCCTCTTTGGTTGGAGACTATCCGGGTACCCTCCACTATGTAATCAACGGACGTATGTGTGTGACCATGCACCCATAGGGCCACGCGGTCAGAGCCCATCAAGTCTTCCCATTGGTTTGCGAAAGCCGCGTCTAAGATCGTCCCTGCATATGGACTTTCCTCAAGTGACCTGAGAGTTGGTGCGTGATGGGTGATTACTACCGTCGGCCCTTCATGTCGTTTTGCAAGCATGCCGCCAAGCCATTCCCGCGTTGCAGTAGATTTCTTGATCAAATCTTGCGGCTTGATGCGCCGGAAGTTTTCTGTCCGAATCTGACGGAAGTCACTCAAGGTCTGTTGAGCGCTCCGCGCGGCTACTGATCGGTGCCCTGTGGCAGCGAAGTCAGTCCACATTGTTGCCCCCAAAAAACGCACCCCTCCTATCACAACTTCATCGTGATCCATGACGCGAACTCGCTCATCAGCGGCCGCCTGCATCGCCTCAAACGTTTTTTCGAGGTGGCCCCGGTAGTACTCATGATTTCCAGGCACATACAGCACAGGGCATGTGAAAGCAGTTCGGGCCCATTCGATTCCTCTGATACCGAGATCAATGTCGCCCGCCAATATGACCAGATCCGCGTTATGCACCTCCGGCATGAAGACCTCAAACTCGTTGTGCAGGTCTGAGAGAATATGAATTCGCATCGGTTCTCCTGGTGTACTGAGGCAACCCCAACCCAATCTCCGCATACGCGGAGCAACGAACGGACAGTAATCGCTCCAAAGCAGAAAAATAGCACTTATCGACGTCTAATTTCGTCGATAGGCTAATTTGAGAGGAAACGACTCATTCCAACCATATAAAAATGAGGAAAATCGAGCAACTAGAGCGCGACGTGAACAATCCCACCTATACCAGCAGCACCAACAAGGTCAATTGGTTTGCTAGTTTCGCCAAACTTCGTCATGAGGCGCCAGAATGAACACCTTCTTTCTACTCATGGCTCAGTACAACGGCAAAGCTGTAATCCCCTTGGAGGACATCTGCCGTGACTACTTTATGCACCTTACTCCAGAAATGTTCCAACGGAAGGTGCTTGCAGGCCAGATCAAAATCCCTTTGATGCGAATAGAATGCAGCCAGAAAAGTACAAAAGGTATTCACTTGTCAGACTTGGCCGCCTACTTGGATAAGCGGCATGCCGAGGCGTTAGAAGAGTATCAAAAATTAAACGGTGTTCGCCGTATTGGTTGACTTTCTTCTCGACACCCAAACCCCAAAAGAAACCTTCATATCTATAATCGTAGGCAGCCAGCACCAACCCGTATATCGATCTCCGTCACCATGCAGATGCGTATAACGTCTGAGCGAGTTCCAGTCTCTGTGGCCTGATACGCTAGCTACCGCAGGGATATCCCACCCCAGTTCGAATAGACGGCTGATCCCTTCATGTCGCAAGTCGTGAAAGTGAAGATCTTTTATACCGGCCCGTTCGACCGCACGCATCCAGGCCCCTTGGATAGCGTCAGTGGTGTAAGGAAAGATCTCTTGGTATTCACGAGGCATGCTCTGAACTATTGCCCAGGCTTCATCAGGGAGACGGCACCAAACGTCATTTCCCCATTTATCTCCCGGGTTTTTCATATCCCGTACCAAGACCGCCTTTCGTGAAGGGTCTAAATCGTCCCACCGGATCCGAACAATCTCCTCTTGGCGGCGAGTTGAGAATAGAGCAAACGCCATAACTTTTGGCATATGTATCGAGGTAGGGCGCGGGCGAAGCACTTCTTGGAAACGCTGAAGTAGCTTGTCCAGCTCTGCCATAGTGGGACGACGGTCCCGCTCCTGGCTTTTAAGCCTGTAGCCTAGCTTGGAGAGGACACGACGGGCCTCTACCATGCATATACCATCAACCTCGTAACCCCATGCGGGCCGCGCTACCGATAGAACGGCCCCCAGATGGGCTAAATCATTACCCACGGTCTGGGGTTTGACGCCTCCCCCTTCAGGACTCATGCGCCATAGCGCATAATCGACCAGTACTTGGCTATTGAGCTCGCGATCAGTCTTGGTACCCAGTGTGGTCTTCGCAATGGCAGCCAAGGTGGCTTTCTTCGTCTTACCCAGCGGGCGGGCTCTGCCCACCTCCTCTAGATACTTGTCGATTATGTCCGACAGTTGAACGCCCTTATGCCGTGCCCGCTGAATGGCACCTGGCTCAGCTAGCTCCGTTTCTCGTCGCTTAGCCCACGCTTCGGCCGCTTTTTTGCGAGAAAAGGTCATGCTTTCGGTATGAACCTGCTGCCCGTTCTTCTTGAGTCGGATCTGTGCGGTATAGCTCATAGAGCCATCGGCTCGTTTACGGGCTCGAATCGTTGCCATGCGAGTGCTCTGACCGGTGGTACATACTGGTATCTTGGTGGTACAGCGTACCACCTGGGTTTAATAAACGCCCTGAAACCCCTGAAAATACGTTGGTAGCGCGTAGATGACTAAAGAAGCAAATATTACCTCAAAGCCTTTAAAAACGGGCACTTCAGGATTCCGACGCTTCTCCGTCGCGCCGATGATGGATTGGACTGATAGGCACTGTAGGTACTTCCTGCGCCAGCTTTCGCAACATGCGTTGCTCTACACCGAGATGGTCACCACCGGCGCGCTGCTGCATGGCGATGCGCAGCGGTTTCTGCGGTATGACGAGACTGAGCACCCACTGGCACTACAGCTGGGAGGCAGTGTGCCGGCGGAGCTGGCCGAGTGCGCGAAGCTCGCCGAAGCCGCGGGTTATGACGAGGTGAACCTCAACGTTGGCTGCCCCAGTGACCGGGTGCAAAACAACATGATCGGCGCCTGCCTGATGGGCCATCCGTCACTGGTGGCCGATTGCGTAAAGGCAATGCGCGATGCAGTGGATATCGAGGTCACCGTCAAGCATCGCATCGGTATCAATGGACGCGACAGCTATGCCGAGCTGTGCGATTTCGTCGGTCAGGTACGCGACGCCGGATGCCGCAGTTTCACCGTGCACGCGCGCATAGCCATCCTCGAAGGGCTGTCACCGAAGCAGAACCGTGAGGTGCCGCCATTGCGTTACGACATCGCGGCGCAGCTGAAGAAGGACTTCCCGGACCTCGAGATCATCCTGAACGGCGGCATCAAGACGCTGGACGAGTGCCGCGCGCACCTGCAAATCTTCGATGGCGTCATGCTAGGGCGCGAGGCCTACCACAACCCCTATCTGCTGGCCCGCGTCGACCGGGAGCTGTTCGGTAGCGAAGCGCCGGTGATCAGCCGGGCACAGGCACTACGCAATATGCGACCCTACATTGAGCGCCACTTGAGCGACGGTGGCGCGATGCATCACATCACCCGTCATGTGCTCGGTTTGGGCCAGGGCTTTCCCGGCGCGCGGCGCTTCCGCCAGCTGCTCTCGGTGGACATCCACAAGACGAGCAACCC
This sequence comes from Pseudomonas sp., assembly GCA_007713455.1. Classification (GTDB taxonomy): domain Bacteria; phylum Pseudomonadota; class Gammaproteobacteria; order Pseudomonadales; family Pseudomonadaceae; genus Stutzerimonas; species Stutzerimonas chloritidismutans. Next base: position 532,831 of record VMRT01000001.1, on the reverse strand, counting down.
CCTTGCGCTGCTCGATCAGGCGGTGGCCCTGCTCGAAGGGCACTGACGCTCCACGTTCAAGGAACGCAACCCCGGCATCTGAATCAAAGGCCAGGCGCATCCGGGTCCACCCGCTCGTTGAGCGGGCTGACTGGCTCGGGTAAGGTCATGCCACTCACAGGACGGAGCCCCTCTTACATGACTTCCAAGCTGGAACAACTCAAGCAGTTCACCACTGTCGTCGCCGATACAGGCGACATCGACGCCATTGCTCGCCTGAAACCGGTGGACGCCACCACCAATCCTTCACTGCTGCTCAAGGCAGCGGCCATGCCGCGTTATGCCGATGACCTGGCGAACGCGATGAAGCAGTGCCACGGCGACATCGGTCTGGCGTGCGACCTGTTCGCCGTCGCGGTAGGCAAGCAGATTCTGGAACTGATCCCCGGGCGCATCTCCACCGAGGTCGACGCGCGATTGTCGTTCGACACTCAAGCCATGGTCCAGCGCGGTGAGCGCCTGATCGGCCTTTACGAGCAGGCTGGCATCAGCCGCGAGCGCGTTCTGATCAAGATCGCTTCGACCTGGGAAGGCATCCGTGCAGCCGAACAGCTGGAGAAAGCCGGCATCCAGACCAACCTTACCCTGCTGTTCTCCTTCACCCAGGCCGTGGCATGCGCCGAGGCCGGCGTCTTCCTGATCTCGCCGTTCGTTGGCCGCATCTATGACTGGTACAAGAAGCACGAAGGTCGTGATTACCAAGGCGCGGAAGATCCGGGCGTGCAGTCGGTCAGCCGCATCTACGACTACTACAAGGCTCACGGATACAAGACGGTAGTGATGGGCGCGAGCTTCCGCAATGTCGGACAGATCGAGGCACTGGCCGGTTGCGACCGGCTGACCATCAGCCCGGAACTGCTCGGCGACCTGGCCGCAGCCAGCGGCGCGCTAGAACGCAAACTGCAGCCCGGCCGCGAGTCAGAAGCGCGTATCAGTCTGGATGAAAAGAGCTTCCGCTGGGGCCTGAACGAGGATGCGATGGCGACCGAAAAGCTCGCCGAAGGCATCCGTCAGTTCGCGCGGGACCAGGAGAAGCTCGAAGCCCTGCTTGCCAAGCTGGCCTGATCAGGACCGCTCCAATGCGGTGACGAGGTCATGGAAGGCCTCGCGGTTGGATTCGTTGAGGCTCATCAGGATGCGGTGAGCCTCGAGCACCTTGGCCTTCACCACCTCCTCGGATTGATCCTGCGATGGCAGATCGGCCAGGCATTCCGGGCATGGCAACGGCGTATCGACGATATTGAACACCTGATCGAAGCCCATAGACTGCAACAGCCGGGTGATGTCCGGGTGGGTGGTGACCAGCGTCGGCAACATACCCACCTTCTGCCGCGACAGTATCGACAGCTTGGCCAAGAGGCCCAAGGTGGTGCTGTCAATGCTTCGGCTTTCGGTCAGATCAATGACAATCGAAGAAAAATTGCGCGACGAGAAGATCTTCTCGATCGTTGCATCCAGCGCCGAACAGAGCGTCAAACGGATTTCACCTATGAACTTCAGAACAAAGGTGCCATCCATCTCGGCGAACTGGATTCTACCAGTACTCATGCAAGGTTCCTGCTCAACACCAGCAAGGCGATATCGTCGGGCATGTCAGCCAGCTCGGCCAACCCGAAGACTCGACGTAATCCATCCAGCGTGCCACCGGCATCGGTAATCAGACCGGGCAGCGCGGACTCTTTTTCTTTGAGTGTGTCGCCGGGCAAAAGGTCCAGAATGCCGTCGGAGAGCAAGGTCAAGCTGAAGGTCTCGGGCAGCTTCAGCTCGAAATTCTGATAGGTCGCCTCGACGAACAACCCGACCGGCAACCCACGCCCTTCGAGATAGTGCGCGCCCTCTCCCGTGTACAGCACCGGCATAGGCAGATGACCGCCAATGCTGTAGTGCAGCACGTCATGCTCCTGATCGATAACGCCGCCCAGCATGGTCACGTGCTTGCCCAGCTTGCAATTGATCAGCCCGCGGTTGATGTGATCTAGCACTTCCGACGGTTTGAACTCGCGCAGCGTGCCGCCACGGCGAGACTCGTACAGCAGGCGGGTCGTCATGAACTTGAGCAGCACGGTCACGAACGCCGAGGAGGCACCATGGCCGGAAACATCGGCCAGGTAGAAACCGATGCGCCGCTCATCCACGCGGAAATAGTCGACGAAGTCACCGGACAGGTACAGGGACGGGATGATCTGGTGGGCGAAGTCGAAGCCATCGACGCTCCAGGGCGTCACCGGCAGCATGTTCATCTGCACTTGGCGACCGGCGTCCTGGTCTTCCTGCAACAGGTGCAGGCTGGCTTGCAGATCACGATTGGCCGTCTCGAGCTGTTCGCGATAGCGGCGATTTTCCAGCCGCAGACGAGAACGGTCCAGCGCCCGGCGTACCGAATGCTCGAGCATCGCCAGGTCTTCGAGTGGCTTGATCAGGTAGTCGGCAGCGCCCAAGCGCAGGGCCTCCACCGCGTCGCTCATCACGCCGGCACCGGAAACCACGATCACTGGGAGGTCGAGCTGGCGCTCACTGATCTGACGGATCAGCTCAAGGCCATCCATCTGCGGCATGCGCAGATCGCAGATCACCAGATCGGGCTGCTCCGACTCGAAGAGCTCCATGCCCTGCGGGCCATTGCCGGCCTGCAAGACACGAAAACCACTGTCATCCAGATAGGCAGCCAGACTGGCTCGAACCACATCGTCGTCATCTATGATCAGCAGCGTCGCGCTTGGTTTATGCATGTTCCTACCAGGCGGGGTCGCCAGGATGATTGGCGAAAACATTGGCCCCGCATGACGCCGGGCTTGGGTTCGTTTCAAGGCGCAGACGGTACTCCCATACGATCGGGGTTTCAAGCCGACCGGCTGGCGCCTTTACAGGTCGAATTGAGGGGAGCTATAAGAATGCCGCGAGCCATATATAAAAGGTTGAAACCATGAGCCAGAAAGACCGCGATTACAGTGAAAAACGCGATTTCATCCGAATGCAGATCGAAACCACCGTTGCGCTGGAACATGGCGATACAAAACTGAGCGGCACCTGTATCGACCTCTCCAGTACCGGCATGCAGGTGCTGGCCAGCGCCCAACTACGCATGGGCGACAAGGTCCACGTACTCATTCCATCCGAGCACAGCGAACTGAAAGGACTGGACGCGCAGACAGAAGTCGTACGCGTCAGCCAGCTCGACGATGGCCGGCAGAGCCTGGGCCTGGCAATCCTTTCGATGTCCTGACCCTGCTCCAGCGATGGCCGCAGCAAATGCGGCCAGGCTTCAGAAGTCGTCTTCGACTTCCCCGTCCTTGACCCGGAATTCGCGATTCTGAAGGTAGGCGTTGCGTACGAAGATGTAGCGATCACCCTGAATCATCTTCTCGGCTGACAGCAGTCCTGCGCGCGTATCGATCAGGTCCACGCCCCGCGTCACGTTGCGGGTCGGCACATGATCCATGTGCGGATACGGTTCGAGGAAGGAATCCGGCACCCGGCCGACGGCATCACGCACCGTGCTTGGCCCAAGCAGCGGCAGCACGACATATGGCCCACTTCCCAGCCCCCAGGCACCCAGCGTCTGGCCGAAGTCCTCATCGTTCTTGTGCAGCCCCATACGGGTGGCAACGTCGAAGAAACCGAGCACGCCGAATGTGGTATTGAACAGGATACGACTGGTGTCGATGCCGGCATCGCGGACCTTGCCCTGCAGCAGGTCGTTGGTCAGCACCACCACATCACCGAGATTACTGAACACATTGCCGATGCCGTCCTCGAGGAAGCTCGGCGTTACTTTCTGGTAGCCCTGGGCCAAGGGCTTGAGGGTGTAGGTGTCAACGGTGTCATTGAAACGAAACACCGCGCGGTTGACGCCTTCCCACGGATCTTCTTCGGCCGCTAACGCTGGCGCTGCGCCAAGCGTGGCGATCGTAGCGACGAAACTGGCCTTGAGCACGGCGATCCAGGCCGTAGCGATCTTGGGCATCACTTTTCTCTCCTTAGGTATTTGGTGCATGCGGCGCACCGACGCAGACCGCGCAGTATAGAGTGAACATCCTGTTTTCGGCAGTCAGCCGGATATTCGGCTTTCGTGGCACAGGCCGGCGCTTGCGCCAGCGCCAATAAAGGCACAGACAAGGCCTGGCCGCTGGTTTAACCTTCAGCTATCGACGTTCATTACACGCCGCCCGTAAACCCATGAGAGGGAAGCAAAATGCCGGAACATGATCTGCAGTCGCAGCTCGAAGAACTGCGTTATCAACTGGCCCAGGACACGCCGCTGACCGATGAGGAGCGGGCTTCGCTGCAAGCGATCGCCCAGGACATCGAAGTTCGCCTGGCGACGCAGGGCAGCACCGACCACAACGACTCGCTGGTGGATGGCGTCAACCTGGCCGTCGAGCGCTTCGAGGTCAGCCACCCAAGCATGGCCATGACGCTGCGCAACATCATGCAGACCCTGGCCAACATGGGCATCTGAAGCAGGTCACGGGTCGCGCTGCGACCCTGACTCGCTGCGTTACTGGCGCACCAGACGGCGATTGTCCACGACCATCGCCTCGGTACTGCGGTACGGATTGATGTCCAGCCCGCCACGGCGCACGTAACGCGCGTAGACGGTCAGCTTCTCCGGCTGCAGCAAACGCTGCAGATCGAGAAAGATGCGCTCCACGCATTGCTCGTGAAAGTCGGCATGCTGACGGAAGCTCACCAGATAGGCCAACAGGCTCTCCGCCTGCAACGCCGCGCCGCGGTACTCGACGACTACGCTGCCCCAGTCCGGCTGACCGGTCACCGGACAGTTGGACTTGAGCAAGTGGCTGTGCAGCGACTCCTCGACCATATGCCCGGCATCACAGGCCAACAGTCCCGGTTGAGGATGGTCGTAATGCTCGATGGTCACGTCCAGATCGTCGACGCAGCGCCCCGGCAGCGTCGCAACACCCTCGGCCGCCACCTCATCCAGCGTGCGCAGGCGCACCTTCACCGGCTTGCCGACTGCCGCAGAAAGATCGCTGCTCATCACCTCGGCCAGCGCTTCCCGCGACTCGAACACCGACTGGTTCAGCGAGTTCAGATAGAGCTTGAACGACTTGGATTCGATGATGCTCGGCGAGTCCGCCGGAATCTCGAATTCACCGATCGCCACCACCGGCTTGCCGGAAGGCAGCAACCATGACAGTTCGTAGCAATTCCACAGATCCACGCCCTGGTAGGGCAGCGTCTCGGCGGTGAGACCAAGCTCGGCCCACTTCGGCGCGCGCGGAATCGGAAACAGTAGGTGCGGGCTGTAGGTGGCGACGTAGTCACTGGACTTGCCCAGCGGAGAATGTTCGGCGGGATGCTGCATGGGGAATGGACCTGAACGAGAAACGCCGCGAAGTTTAGCGCTTCGCGGTGTTCTTTTCAGCGGCATCGGCGCAGTCGCCGAACGGTCGGCGGTCTATTGCCGCATCCCGCGTCCACTCTTGAGCAGCCCGACGGAGACCAGATAGAGCGCCGCCACCGCCACCAGCATGAAGCTGATCGCTACACCGATGCGGATATCGGATACGCCGAGGATGCCGTAACGGAAAGCGTTGACCATGTGCAGCACCGGGTTGGCCAGCGACAGCGTCTGCCAGAACGGCGACAGCAAGTTGATCGAGTAGAACACCCCGCCCAGGTAGGTCAGCGGCGTCAGCACGAAGGTCGGGATGATCGAGATATCGTCGAAGTTGCGCGCAAACACCGCGTTGATGAAGCCACCCAGAGCGAAGATACTCGCCGTCAGGGTGATCACCAGCACGGTCACGCCCAGATGGTGCACCTGCAGATCGGTGAAGAACATCGACAGCAGCGTGACGATTACCGCAACCGCCAGCCCACGGGTGATACCACCCAGGGCAAAACCAATGACAATCACATGCGGCGAGACCGGCGAGACCAGCAGCTCCTCAATGGAGCGCTGGAACTTGGTGCTGAAGAAGCTCGATACGACGTTGCTGTACGAGTTGGTGATCACCGACATCATGATCAGCCCCGGCACGATGTAATCCATGTAGCTGAAGCCGTCCATGTCGCCGATCCGCGCGCCGATCAGGCTGCCGAAGATGACGAAGTACAGCACCATGGTGATCGCCGGCGGCAGCAGCGTCTGCGGCCAGATGCGTGTATAGCGACGAATCTCGCGCTGGACGATGGTCTGCAGCGCGACCAGGTTGGGACGCAGTTCGCCGCTCATGACTTCACCTTCAGGTTGTTCTCCACCAGCGACACGAACAGCTCCTCCAGTCGGTTGGTCTTGTTGCGCAGGCTCAGCACTTCGATGCCCTGAGCGCTGAGCAGACGGAACAGTTCGGTCACGCCCTGACTCTTCTCCACCTGCACCTCGAGGGTGTGATGATCGATCAACTGCGCCGGATAGCTGCCCAGCTCCGGCGCGACCAGTTGCGACTCCTTGAGGTCCAGCAGAAAGGTTTCCACGTGCAGCTGCGAGAGCAGCTCGCGCATGCTGGTGTTCTTGACGATCTGGCCATGGTCGATGATGCCGATGTTGCGGCACAGCTGTTCGGCCTCCTCCAGATAGTGGGTGGTGAGGATGATGGTGATGCCTTCACGATTGAGCTCGGTGAGGAACGACCACATCGAGCGGCGCAGCTCGATATCCACACCCGCGGTGGGCTCGTCGAGAATCAATAGCCGCGGTTGATGGATCAGCGCCCGCGCGATCATCAGGCGGCGCTTCATGCCGCCGGAGAGCATCCGCGAGGAAACATCACGCTTGTCCCACAACCCCAGCTGGTTGAGATAGCGCTCCGCGCGCTCCTTGGCAATCTTCGCCGGGATGCCGTAGTAGCCGGCCTGGGTGACCAGGATGTCGAAGGCTTTCTCGAACTGGTTGAAGTTGAATTCCTGCGGCACCACGCCCAGGCAGCGCTTGAGCCCGGACGGGTCGCGATCCAGATCGTGACCGAACACGTTGACCGTGCCGCCGCTCTTGTTCACCAGGGTGGAGAGGATGCCGATGGTGGTGGACTTGCCGGCGCCATTGGGCCCGAGCAAGGCGAAGAAGTCGCCTTCGGCCACGTCCAGATCGATACCCTTGAGGGCCTGGAAGCCGTTGCCGTAGGTCTTGGTCAACTGCCGGATGGACAGAGCAGTACTCATAAGAAGGTGCACACAACGCGAAGGGAGTGAAGCTAGATAAGGGCGCAAGTGACCAATTGCAACCGCCCATTTCCGGAGCGAGCGCCTCAGTGCTACGTGTCGGACTGCTCCAATGGCACAACGATCAATGCAGCACGCTGTCCTTCGGCAACATCGGCCATGGGGAAAAGAATGCGCGCGTCCAGCTCATCGACCACCCAGCGCATGCCGTCGTCCTCGGCAAGCAGGCTGCCAAGCGGCAATGGCGCAAAGTTCTCGATGTCAGCGGGTAGACACAGCCGAAACCGCGAGCTGCGCTTGATGATCTCTCGAGAAATACTCAGCAGCTGCGGTTGCGCCTCTGCACCCGCAGACAACTCGCGCCCCTCGATCATTGCGATCAGCTCCTGCTCGAACTGCAGCACTGCCGGCGGCAGGGCCTCGTCCTTGCCTTCGGCAAGCTCCAAGGTAAACGCCTCGGCGCCATGAAGCGTGGCGGTCATGGCGCTGAAGGTAGAGCTGGGCTGGCGCTGCAACACGACGCCGTCGATTGCCAGAGCATGCAGTCGGGCCAACGCATTGGGTTGTGCGCCCCCTCCCTCGCGCCAAGGGCAGATCGCAAACTGGGCGAGACGCGACGGGCGCATCGCTGAGTGCAGGTCATAGTGCCGGCGCTGGCGTCCGGACACGCTGAAGAAGCCTCCGACCAATGCCTCAAGCTCTGACGCACGAATGGCTTCGCCGCCCCATACATCAGCATGGGCACCGAGAAAGAGACGGTTAAGGTCATGTTCGATGTACCGAACCATGCGACGCATCGCTGCAGGATTGGCGAACAGCAGCAACAGTCGCGCACCGGGCTGCACATCGCCCCGTGCGAGCGCACGGATCAGGCGATCCAGGACATGTATGGGGATGAGTTCATTGCCGTGTATGCCGGCCGACAGGACCAGGTCGACGCCTTGATCCTGGCCGCTCGGCGGCGATACCAGCAGCGCGCCCTCGGCCAGCCAGTGCAGCTTCACCCCGCGCGGGGTGAGCTGGACTTTCTCGCAGGGCTCGCGCCCGGCCAGGGTCAGTTCCAGCAGCTTGCCGATAGCGAGCATGCCGGTCTGCCGTCAGTGATTGCAGTCAGGGCCGTGGACGTGCTCGTCGTCATCGGCCTCGACCGGCTCCATTTCCAGCTGCAGGCTGACCAGATTGGTGGCCAACGGACGCAGCACCAGATTGGCGTACTCGGTGTCGCCGTCCTCGACGTCCACACCGATCATCAGCTGACCGTTGCCGACCTGCTGAATCCAGACCTCGCGGCCCTGCCAAATAACGGCAAAACGGGTGCAGGAAGTTTCCAGTTGGGTTCCGTCGACATCTTCCAGAACCAGTTGCAGGCTATCGCTCATTGAATTGCTCTCGCTAGTAGAACGCGCGACGCCCGCGGCGCCGCGCATGGGGAATGGTCAGGCCTGGGTCAGCGTCGCGACGGCGCGCTCGAGGCGATCCAGCCCTTCGTCAATATCAGCGTCGTCGATGACCAGGCTCGGCGCCAGGCGCACCACGTCGGGGCCGGCCTGCAGCACCATGAGAGCTTGCTTCTCCGCGGCGGCGCAGAAGGCACCGGCCTTACCCTTCCAGGCCTCGCTCAACACACAGCCGATCAGCAGGCCACGGCCACGCACCAGGCTGAACACGCCATAGCGCTCACCGATCTGCATCAGGCGCGCCTTGAAACGCTCGTGTCGCGCCTTAACGCCTTCGAGCACCTGCGGCGTATTGACGATATCCAGCACCGTTTCGGCAACAGCGCAGGCCAGCGGATTGCCGCCATAAGTGGTGCCGTGGGTGCCGACGCTCAGGTGCGCGGCGATCTCGTTGGTGGTCAGCATCGCGCCGATGGGAAAGCCGCCGCCCAGGCTCTTGGCGTTGGTCAGGATATCCGGCGTGACGCCGTAGTGCATGTAGGCGAACAGCTCGCCGGTACGGCCGAGGCCGGTCTGCACCTCATCGAAGATGAGCAGCGCGTTGTGCTCGTTGCACAGCTGGCGCGCGCCTTCCAGATAGGCCTGGTCGCCCGGCAGGATGCCGCTCTCGCCCTGGATCGGCTCCAGCACCACCGCGCAGGTCTTGTCGGAGATCGCCGCTTTCAGGGCGTCGAGATCGTTGAAGGGTACATGGGTAATCCCTTCGATCTTTGGCCCGAAGCCGTCGGAGTACTTCGACTGCCCGCCCACCGTGACGGTGAACAGGGTGCGGCCGTGGAAGCTGTTGAGCGCCGAGATAATCTCGAATTTCTGCGGCCCGTAGACGTCATGGGCGTAACGACGGGCCAGCTTGAACGCCGCCTCGTTGGCTTCCGCGCCGGAATTGCAGAAGAACGCGCGGTCGGCGAAGGTCGCTGCCGTCAGCTTCTTCGCCAGGCGCAGCGCCGGCTCGTTGGTATAGATGTTGGAAATGTGCCAGAGCTTGCCAGCCTGCTCGGTCAGCGCCGCGACCATCGCCGGATGCGCATGGCCCAGTGCGTTGACCGCGATGCCGCCAGCGAAGTCCACCAGTTCTCGCCCGCTCTGATCCCATACTCGCGAACCCAGGCCACGTACCGGTACGAAGGCTGCTGGGGCGAAGGTGGGAACAATGACCTGGTCGAAATCGGCGCGTTCTACCGGGGTGTGCGGGGCGGACATCGGGGCTCTCCTGCGAGGCGACACGGAATGAGAAATGAAAACGCCCCGCCATCGGCGGGGCGTCACTCGCGCAGTGTAAACGCAGGGCCGGCCCTCGTGCGCACTCGAGAAGAAATTCTCTTGCGCCCCGCGCGCTCTTTCAGCCGAAGTGCTGCTGGTCCAGCGCGATCGCTTGGTCCAGGGTTTCCAGCAGCGCCTTGCGCACTTTGAGCTTGGTGTTCTTGTGCGCCACCATGTTGATCTTCTTCAGCTGCTCGGCCGCGGCTTTGGCGACTGCCGGCAGCTCACCGGTCGGCACCACCTTGTCGAGAAAACCGGCATCCACCGCGCCAATCGGATCGAACATCTCGCCGTTGATCACCGAGCGATGGAAGGCTGAATTGCGCAAACGGTCACGCGCCAACTCGATGCCTGCATGGTGCATGGTCATGCCGATCTGCACCTCATTGAGGCCTATATGGAATGGCCCTTCGACACCAATGCGGTAATCGGCGGACAACAGTAGGAAGGCGCCTTTGGCGATCGCATGCCCTGGGCACGCCACGATGATCGGGAACGGGTGTGCCAGCATCCGGCGGGAGAAGGTCGAACCGGTAGCGACCAGCGTCATGGCGTTCTGCGGGCTCGACGTCATGACCTTCAGATCGTAGCCGCCGGACAGGATGCCTGGCTGCCCGGTGAGAATCACGACGGCACGGTCCTGCTCGGCGCGATCCAGCGCGGCGTTGAGCGCCTCGAACACGGCAGGCGAAAGGGCGTTGACCTTGCCATTGCACAGCGTCAGCGTGGCAACGCCGTCTTCGAATTGGTAGGAGACCAGCTCACTCATGACGAGATTCCTTGTTTTTAAAGTGGGCAGACGTTACCCAGCGCTCAGGCTCAGGTAAAGCGCGATGACCGACCGGCCGGTCACGCCAGAGGCGTCAAAGCCGCACCGAAACGTATCTGTACAGAAGGGATCAGCTCGATTCGAAGTCGGCCAGTGTCTCGGGGTGCAGGATGGCCTGTAGCTCGGGGTCGGCGAGATGAAGCCCGAAAGAGCCATCCGGCAGACCGACGGATATCCGGTAAGGCGCACCCTCCTCGTCCACGGTGATCTGCGCCAGATCCAGATAACGCGGCGTGCAGCGCTGCTTGGCGGCATCGCGCAACACCACAACACGGGGGCGGAGTTGGTATTGCCGATGTTTTTCCACTACCACGGCGACCTCGCCGGTGTGCAACTCGACGAGCGTACCCACCGGGAAGGCTCCCAGCCAGCGGATGAATTCGCTCACCAGGTCCTCGTCGAACTGCCTGCCGCTGGCGCTGCGCAGGATCTCGAAGGCCGATTGCACCGGTCGCGCGCAATCGTAGGCCCGGTGGCTGGTAATGGCGTCGAAAGCGTCGACAATGGTGATGATGCGCGTCATGTAGGAAATCTGCGCCGGCCCCGAACCCAGCGGATATCCAGTGCCATCGAGTCGCTCGTGATGGCCATACGCGGCGTGCAGTGCAGCTTCCGGAATACCGGGTTGCGCTCGCAGCGCTTCCAGGCCGAAGACCGGATGCCGCTTGATCACCTCGAACTCCTGCGCGGTGAGCTTTCCGGGCTTGTTGAGAATCTCAGGATCAATGCGCATCTTGCCGACGTCATGCAGCAACCCCGCCATGCCCAGCAGCTGGAGTTTGTCGTCCTGCAGGCCGAGATGATTGCCGAAGCCCATCGCCATGATCGACACCGACAAGCAGTGCAGGCTGGTGTAGAGATCCTTATTCTTCAGCCGGACCAGCCAGAGCATGGCGCTTTCATTGCGCAGCATGCTGGCCAGGTTGCGCTTGACGGCGCCATGGCATGCGCGGGTGTCGATCACTCGTCCATGCTGCACGTCGGCCAGTACCTGTTCGATCAGGCGGGAGCCATCCAGATAGGCTGCGCGGGCCTCTTCCACCTCGGTCGAAAGTGCGTGCTGCGGTCGCTCTATCGGCTTGCGAACACGCGGCCCGACGACCGGAACCGGCGTATCGTGCTGCAAGCGAACTCTGCGCGTATCGTCGACGTAGACATACTCGCAACAGTTGCGTAGCGCGCGTATCTCGGCGAGCTTCAGCAGCGGAAAACCCTGGAACGCAAAGTTCGTTTCATTCCACGGCCGATCCAGCTCGCAGACGTACATACCCAATTCCAGACGGGCGACAGCAACCCGACGCCGGGTCGGCACCAGCAAGGTATCGATATGCTTGCCTGACTTGCTTGTCAGTTTCATGAAACAGGTGAGCTCCGCTCGGCTTCTTATTCAAAATAACCCAGGCATCGACCAAGGCTGCAATCAGGAGTCTAGCAGAACGTGCAGCCTGTCACCTGAGCGAGACGAATTTGTTAAGCGCATGAATAAGCTAAAAAAGTTTTTGCCAAAGGCACAGGGTTCGATTACATTAGCGCGCCTCGACGGACATGAACCTCCGTCGATCCGGTGAGGTGTCCGAGCGGTTGAAGGAGCACGCCTGGAAAGTGTGTATACGAGAAATCGTATCAAGGGTTCGAATCCCTTCCTCACCGCCATATTCGATTCAAGCAAAACCCCTGATTTCCCCGAAGTCAGGGGTTTTTGCGTTCTAGAGCCCCGATCCGAGGGCACCATACGTCCGTCAGCGATTGTCGAGCCGTCTGGCCTGTTGCAGATTGCTCGCAGTCCTTTCATGCCGCAATCATTTCCATGGCCGATCCCTACCACCTGCAGCGCTTCGTCGACGCTCAACAACTCCAGTATCCGCCGGCGCTGGCAGAACTGCGCAGCGGGCGCAAACGTACGCACTGGATGTGGTTCATCTTTCCGCAGCTGCAGGGGCTTGGCCGCAGCGCCATGGCACAGCGCTACGCGATTTCGGGCCGAGCCGAGGCTGAAGCCTATCTGCAGCATCCGCTGCTGGGACCACGTCTGCTGGCCTGCACCGAGGCGATGCTAGGGCATCACCGCAACAGCGCACAGCAGATTCTGGGAAGCCCAGACGACCTGAAGTTTCACTCCTGCATGACCCTCTTCGCCGATGTAGCGCCAGACTCCGCCCAGTTCGAGCAGGCGCTGCAAGCCTTCTTCGACGGTCAGGCCGATACGGCCACCCTGAGACTTCTGAGCAGCGGCGACACCAGCTGAACGCCGGCCGACTCAACGCTGGCCGGCGGCGCCACCCGTTGCGCCGCCGCTGGCCGCACCGCCGCTGCTGGCTCCGCCTGCACCGTTACCGCTACCTGTTCCGATTCCACCCGGCGGTGTGACGCCGCCCTGATTGGCGTTTCCATTGGCACCACCCGGAGCGGTCTGTGGCTGGGTGGTACCCGGAGCAGGATTCGCGCCCACGCCACCGTTCGGCTGGCGGACATTGTTCTGCGGACTCGGCAAACCGGTCCCGGTCGGCGGGTTCGTGGCACCCGGAGCGTTGGGTCGGGGGTTGTACGCATCACTCTGCACGCCCCCTCGGTTGATACCAGGCGTCTGCTCCCGAGTGGTGCCCGGCTCACGGATACGGTTGATATCGCGACCGATCTGCTGGCGATTTTCTTCCAAATCGGCACCCATCTGGTCACGCTCCTGCTGCAGTGTCATGCCCTCCTGCTGCGCCAATGCAGCGCTGGAAATGGCGGTGAGTAACAGTACTAGCGGAAACTTCGGCTTGTTCATTGTCTGTCCTCCGATGCGGTGTAAAACGGAAGACAACCAAAAGCAGCGACCAGCTCCATCGCTGGAAGCGTTCGCTGGTGCGGAAATTGCTTTCTCTTGAGTCTGGGCGAATGTCCGGCACGTCTCGTTTACCGGCATCGGATTCTGGAAACCGCGGTCACGTACCGTCTCCGCCCCTTCGGCAAGGCGATAATCGCTACACACAAGAATAAAAGGCCATGTCATGCTCAAGCAGAAGAAATTTCGGCAGGCGACACTGATCGTCATTGCCACGGCAGTGATTCTCATCCTGCCCAACCTGACCCGTATATTCAGCTGAGCGCGCCACCGGCGCGCTGCGAGGAGTTCCCATGCGCGTCCCGATTCTTTCCCTACTGCTGGCTCTGAGCCTGCACGCATCGGCTGGCGATATCGATCAGCCCACCGCCCTGCAGATGCTGCAGCGAGCCGACACCGTACTGATCGATGTAAGAACTGCTGACGAGTTCGCCGAAGGAGCGCTGCCCGGCGCGGTCCGCATCGAGACTCCGGATATCGCCGAGCGGATCGGAACACTGGCCCCGGAAAAGGACACGCCGGTCGTGCTCTACTGCCGCAGCGGCCGCCGTGCCTCCGAAGCGCAGGACGTGCTCGAGAAGCTCGGCTACACACAGGTCATCAACGCGGGCGGCTACGACGAGCTCGCCACTGTGTTACCAAGCGACTGATCGCACCGACGCGGCCGTCGAGTCCGCCAGCACCACCCATACCGCCGCCGACATAGGGAACTTATGAGCAGCGAGGGCCACTGAAAAACGTGGCCTTCGCTGCATCATGCGCACCCTTATCGGAGGATATGGATGAACTGGGACGCCCTGCTCAACGAGACACTCTGGATCAACCTGGCTATCGTGCTGGGGATCACCATCGTCAGCTACCTGGTCCTGCGCACCATCCTCGGGATCGTCACCAGGCGCCTCAACAAGCTCGCAACCGGGTCCAAGACCAAGTTCCTCGGCATCACCGCCGAACTGCTTTCACGCACCAGCAATCTGCTGATCCTGGCGTTCTCACTGCTGATCGCACTGAAGACGGTTGAACTGTCGCCCCGCTGGGAATCGACGATGTCCCACGGCTGGTTCATCGCCCTGGCGTTCCAGTTCGCACTGTGGATGGACACCGGCGTGCGCCTGTGGATGGAGAGCCTGACCCGGGACGGCAAGGCCCGCAATCCGGTCACCACCACCATCATCGGCATCATGATCCGCATCGTGGTCTGGACCATGATGCTGCTATCGATCCTCGCCAACCTGGGTGTCGACATCACCGCCATGGTCGCCAGCCTCGGCGTTGGCGGTATCGCAATCGCCCTGGCAGTACAGACGCTGCTCAGCGACATCTTCGCCTCGCTGTCCATCGGCGTGGACAAGCCGTTCGAGATCGGTGACTTCGTGGTATTCGGCGAGGTGGCCGGCAACATCGAGCACATTGGCCTGAAAACCACGCGCATTCGCGCCCTCAGCGGCGAACAGGTGGTCGTATCCAACGCCGACCTGTTGCGGCAGATCGTGCACAACTACAAGCGCATGAACACGCGGCGGATCGTCTTCAAGTTCGGCATCACCTATGACACGCCAACCGAAAAGGTGAAAGAGGTGGCAGAACTGGTGAAGCGCATCATCGAAGGCATCGAAGTCGCGAAGTTCGACCGCGCGCATTTCCTCGGCTTCGACGACAGCCAGCTGACCTTCGAGGTCGTCTACATCATGCAGGTCTCGGACTACAACAAGTACATGGACACCCAGCAGGCGATCAACCTCGCCCTGCTGCAGGGCATTCGCGACATGGACGTGCAGTTCGCCTTCCCCACCCGCAGCATCGAATTCATCGGTGGGCGATTGCCGGAAATCAATGTTGCCGGCGTGCCGCAGGAAAAGCCGGCAGCCAACCAGAACGCCGACGATGCCGACACGCAAATGCTCGGCGCCCGGCCGAGCTGAACCATCCCCCGTCGCCGCCCGTTGGCCGGCGGCGACACCTCGTCCCTTCGCTGCAGCGGCGCAAGCGCCTATGCTGAAGACGGAAGCTGTTCGAACCTGAAAGGATAAGACTCATGACGCTGCTCTGGTTGCTGGTTCTACTGCTCGGCATTGCCGTAATCGCCCACCTGCGCCTGTCGCCGGTGCCGGCACTGGTGATCGTCGCCACCTACCTGGTCTTCATGACCGCTGCCGACACCTCCGGGGTGGTGGTATTCCTGCTCTGGCTCGCCTTGATCGCCATTGCGGTGCCTCTATTGGTCGCAGACGTGCGCCGCAAGTACTTCAGCGGGCCGATGTTCGACTGGTTCAAGAAGGTGCTACCGCCGATTTCCGCCACCGAGCGCGACGCCATCGACGCCGGCACCGTCTGGTGGGACGGCGAACTCTTTAGCGGCCGCCCGGCGTGGGACACCCTGCTCGGCTATCCGAAGGCGCGCCTCACGGATGAAGAACAGGCCTTTCTCGACGGCCCTACCGAAACCCTCTGCGCCCTGGTCAGCGAATGGGATATCGCCCAGCGCATGGACCTGCCGCCCGCCGCCTGGGACTACATCAAGGCCGAAGGCTTCTTCGCCCTGATCATCCCCAAGGAATACGGCGGCAAGGGCTTCTCCGCCTACGCCCACTCGCAGATCGTGATGAAACTCGCCACCCGCAGCGGTGACCTGGCCAGCACCGTGATGGTGCCCAACTCTCTCGGTCCGGCCGAGCTGCTGATGCACTACGGCACCGATGAGCAGCGCAACCACTACCTGCCGCGCCTGGCCAATGGCACCGACATTCCCTGCTTTGCCCTCACCGGCCCTTATGCCGGCTCCGACGCCGGCGCTATGAACGACAGCGGCGTGATCTGCCGCGGCCAGTGGCAGGGCGAAGAGGTGCTCGGTCTGCGGCTGAACTGGGAGAAGCGCTACATCACCCTCGGCCCGGTGGCGACCCTGCTCGGCGTGGCCTTCAAGACCTACGATCCGGATCACTTGCTGGGCGATGAGGAAGAACTCGGCATCAGCCTGGCGCTGATCCCCACCGACACTCCCGGCGTGGACATCGGCCGTCGCCACCTGCCGCTGGGTGCGGCCTTCATGAACGGGCCGAACTGGGGCAAGGATGTCTTCGTGCCGCTGGATGCGATCATCGGCGGCCGCGACATGATCGGCAAAGGCTGGATGATGCTGATGAACTGCCTGTCGGTCGGCCGCTCGATCTCCCTGCCGGCGACCGGCACCAGCGCCGCCAAGGTCTGCAGCTATGTGAGCGGTCGCTATGCGCAGGTCCGCGAGCAGTTCAACGTGCCGCTCGCCGCCTTCGAAGGTATTCAGGAGCCGCTGGCGCGCATTGGCGGCAACGCCTGGCTGATGGATGCCGCGCGTATTCTCACCGCCAACGCCGTCGACCTGGGCGAAAAGCCCTCGGTGCTCTCGGCGATTCTGAAGTACCACCTCACTGAACGCGGCCGTGCCTGCATCACCGACGCCATGGATATCCACGGCGGCAAGGGCATCATCCTCGGCCCGAACAATTACCTCGGACGCCTGTGGCTGTCGGCGCCGATCTCCATCACCGTGGAAGGTGCCAACATCCTCTCGCGCAACCTGATGATCTTCGGCCAGGGCGCAATCCGCTGCCATCCGTTCGTGCTGCGCGAAATGGAGCTGGTCCACGAGCCGGATCGTGAAGCCGCTGTTGTGAAATTCGATGACCTGTTGATGCAACACATCGGCTTCGCCGTCAGCAACACGGCCAGCACCCTGCTGCTGGGTCTGAGCTTCGGTCTGATGGGGCGTGTGCCGGGGACGAGCGTCACGCAACCCTACTTCCGCGCGCTCAATCGCATCGCAGCGGCATTCGCGATGCTGGCCGATCTGTCGATGATGCTGCTCGGCGGCGAGCTCAAGCGTCGCGAGCGGCTGTCGGCGCGGCTGGGCGACGTGCTAAGCCATCTCTACCTCGCCTCCGCAGCACTCAAGCAGTTCCATGACCTCGGCCATCCGACTGAACAGGAGCCGCTGCTGCGCTGGGCGCTGGAGGACTGCCTGGAGAAGGCCGAATCCGCCCTGCAGGACGTGCTGGCCAACTTCCCCAACCGCATTCTCGGGCACCTGCTGCATGCTCTGGTGTTCCCCTTCGGTGCGCGCCACAAGGGGCCGTCCGACGTCCTGGACGCCGAGGTCGCCGCCCTCCTCGGCCGCCCGGAAGGCGATCCGGCTTTGGAGCGCATCCTCGATGGCATGTACCGCCCGCAGGATCCCGAGCAGCCGCTCGGCGCGCTGAAGCACGCTTTCGAAATCCTCGCCACCAGCCAGGACGCAGCGAAGAAGCTGGCCAAGGCGCTCAAGTCCGGCGTGGTCATGCCGGCCGCTGGCGAAAGTTCGATCGATGCCGCGCTGGCTGCCGGCGTCATAGATTCCGTGGAGGCCGAGCAGCTGCAGATGGCAGAACTCGCACGGCGCAAAGTCATCGACGTGGACGACTTCGCCAAGGAGGACCTGGAGTTGCAGGAAGGACGAATCCGCTGATTTCCGATCAGCCCCGGTAGCCCGGCGAGCGAACTCCAAACGCCTCGCCGGGCTCCAACCCTGCAAGCCCATCGAACTGCCAGTCGTCATGGATCTTGTCGTTGCTCGTCCCGAAGGCCTCTACTGCCCACCCGGTGATTTCTACATCGATCCCTGGCGTCCGGTCGATCGCGCCGTCATCACCCACGCCCACGGCGACCACGCGCGCTGGGGCATGGGCCATTACCTGGCTTCAAGCGACAGCGAAGGCATTCTGCGTTCACGCATCGCCGCCGATATGCCGCTGCAAACGCTGGCCTACGGTGAGTCCATCGAACATCACGGCGTAAAGCTCAGCTTCCACCCGGCCGGCCATGTGCTCGGCTCGGCTCGGCTCAGGTGCGACTGGAATACAAGGGCGAGGTCTGGGTGGCCTCAGGCGACTACAAGGTCGAGCCGGACGGCACCTGCGCCCCGTTCGAGCCGGTGCGCTGCCACACCTTCATTACCGAATCGACCTTCGGTTTGCCGATCTACAAATGGCCGTCCCAGGCCGAGGTATTCCGCGAAATCAATGACTGGTGGCGCGCCAACGCCGCGGCCGGGCGCGCCTCGGTGCTGTTCTGCTACGCCTTCGGCAAGGCGCAGCGCATCCTTCACGGATTGGATGAGAACATCGGCACCATCGTCGTCCATGGCGCTGTGGAGCCACTGAACAAGGTCTATCGCGAAGGCGGTGTCTATCTTCCACCGACCATTTATGCCGGCGACCTGAAAAAGGGCGACCCTCGGCTGAAGCAGGCCATCATCCTCGCGCCGCCGTCAGCTGGCGGGAGCACATGGATGCGTCGTTTCGGTGACTATGCCGATGCCTTCGCCAGCGGCTGGATGATGTTGCGCGGCACCCGTCGTCGACGTGGTGTCGACCGCGGCTTCGTGCTCTCCGATCACGCCGACTGGCCGGGCCTGCTCTGGGCCATCGAGCAGACCGGCGCCGAGCGGGTGATGGTCACCCACGGTTCCGTTCCGATCCTGGTCCGTTATCTGCGTGAGATGCGCGGGCTCGATGCGCAGGCCTTCGAGACCGAATATGGCGACGAAGACGACGCGAACACCCAGGAGGCCGAATGACTAGGCGGATCACCACCCCGCCTCGTAGGAGCGAGCTTGCGCGCAAATCGGCCGCACCACACCGGTACGGAGGCGCCGCATGAAAGCCTTCGCCACCCTCTATAGCCGGCTCGACGCGACCACCTCGAGCAACGCCAAGCTCGCGGCAATGCGCGACTATTTCCGCGAGGCCGATCCGGCCGACGCCGCCTGGGCGGTCTACTTCCTTTCCGGCGGTCGACCTCGCCAACTTGTGCCGACCAAGGTATTGCGCGAAACCACCATGATAGTTTCTGCGCTACCGGAATGGCTGTTCGAGGAAAGCTATCAGGCCGTCGGTGATATGGCCGAAACCATCTCGCTGCTGATGCCCGAGGCCGAGCACAGCTCCGACGATGGCCTCGCCGTATGGATGCAGGACAAGCTACTGCCCTTGCGCGGTCTGCCGCCGGAAGAATTGGCTGAGCGATTGCCCGCACTCTGGGCGCAGCTGGACCGGCTCAGCCTGATGGTCTGCATCAAACTGATCACCGGCGCCTTTCGTGTGGGCGTCTCGAAATTGCTGGTCACTCGTGCACTGGCCTCGCTGGTCGATCTCGATCCGAAACGGGTCGCGCAGCGGCTGGTTGGCTATACCGACCTGTCGCACCGTCCCAGCGCCGAAGGCTACCTCGCGCTGATTGCCGACGAGTCCGAACACGAACATGCGCAGCGCGGCGGCCAGCCCTACCCCTTCTTTCTCGCCCATCCGCTGCAGGCGCCGGTCGAGGAGTTCGACACCCTGCTCGGCGCGCCAGAGAACTGGTTCGTCGAATGGAAGTGGGACGGCATCCGTGCGCAACTGGTCAAGCGTGACGGGCAGATCTGGGTCTGGTCCCGTGGCGAAGAGCTGGTCAGCGAGCGTTTTCCGGAGCTCTGCGAATTGGCCGGCAACTTGCCGGACGGTACCGTGATCGACGGCGAGATCCTGGTCTGGAAGCACGCCCCCGGCGAGCCTACGACCAATCTTTTCGAACATTCAGATAGCGATGATTCAGAAACAGCCGAACGCTTCGGCGTGCAATCCTTCTCTCTGCTGCAGCAGCGTATCGGCCGCAAGAATCTCACGGCGAAAGTGCTGGCTGACGCCCCCGTCGCGGTGCTCGCCTACGACCTGCTGGAATGGCAGGGTGACGACTGGCGGCAGCGCGAGCACCGCGAACGCCGCCAGCAGCTCGAGGCGGTCGTGGGCCAATGCCCCAGCCCGCGGCTGATGCTTTCGCCACTGGTGAGCGGAGCGGATTGGCAGGACCTGGCCCGCCAGCGCGAAGCGTCCCGTGCTCGCGGCGTCGAAGGGATGATGATCAAGGCCCGCGCGGCGCAGTACGGTGTCGGCCGGACCAAGGACGTCGGCGTCTGGTGGAAATGGAAGATCGACCCGTACTCGATTGATGCCGTGCTGATCTATGCCCAGCGCGGCCACGGCCGCCGCGCCAGTCTCTACACCGACTACACCTTTGCAGTCTGGGACGGCGCGCCGGGCGACCCAGAACGCAAGCTGGTGCCCTTCGCCAAGGCTTATTCCGGGCTTACCGACGAGGAAATGCGCAAGGTCGACGCCATCGTGCGCAAAACCACCGTGGAGAAATTCGGCCCCGTGCGCAGCGTGACGCCGACGCTGGTGTTCGAGCTGGGCTTCGAAGGCATCGCCGCCAGTAGCCGCCACAAGAGCGGTATCGCCGTGCGCTTTCCACGCATGCTGCGCTGGCGCCTCGACAAGCCGGTGGAGGAAGCCGATACCCTGGCCACCCTGCGGGAATTGCTGGGATGAAACCAAAGCACCCGGCACCCGCTCATCCCTCACCCCAACCCTCTCCCAGAGGGAGAGGGAGCAAGAGCGGAGCAGTGCCAGGCGAGAACGCTGAGCAACCGCGCGATCACCCCCCTGGGGCGGGCGTGAGGGAAGCGTTAGGCGACCCCGACGTGAGCCAGCCCGCACCCCGGCCCTCTCCGGGAGGGAGCAAGACCGGAGCCATGCCAGACGAAGATGCCGAGCAGCCATACGATCACTCCCCTCTCCTTCCGGGAGAGGGGGTGAAGGACGGGGCCGAGAGCCTCGCTGCGGGTTGGTTTTCCAGCCGAGCCTGGCAACCCTTCCCGTTCCAGCAGGACGTGTGGCAAGCGATAGGCCATGGCGAATCGGGGCTGCTGCACGCCACCACCGGCTCCGGCAAGACCTACGCCGTCTGGCTCGGAGCCCTGAATCGCTTTGCGACCAAGGCACCCTCTTCCACCGCGACGGACAAGGCAGCGCCTTTGACGGTGCTCTGGATCACCCCGATGCGCGCATTGGCGGCCGATACCGCGCGTGCTCTGCAAGCACCGTTAGAAGACCTCGAGATCAACTGGAGCATCGGCCTGCGTACTGGCGACACCAGCAGTTCAGAACGTGCGCGCCAGGGTCGAAGGCTGCCCACCGCGCTGGTGACCACACCGGAAAGCCTGACCCTGCTGCTGACCCGTGCGGATGCGCGCCAAGCCTTTGCGGGCCTGCGCATGCTGGTGGTGGACGAGTGGCATGAGCTGCTGGGCAATAAGCGGGGCGTGCAGTTGCAACTGGCCATGGCGCGGCTTCGTCAGTGGATGCCGGAGCTCATCGTGTGGGGGCTGTCGGCGACCCTCGGCAACCAGCCCCATGCGCTGGAGGTGTTGTTGCATCCGGGGCGCGGCAAGCTGGTGCAAGGTCGGGTCGACAAGGATCTGCGCGTCGATACCTTGCTGCCGCCGAGCATCGAACGCTTCCCCTGGGCTGGCCATATCGGGCTGCGCATGCTGCCGCAAGTGGTCGAGCAGATCGACTCGGCTGCCACAACGCTGGTCTTTACCAATACCCGCTCGCAGTCGGAGATCTGGTACCAGGCGATTCTCGGCGCGCGGCCGGACTGGGCCGGGCTGATCGCGTTGCACCACGGCTCGCTCGCTCGCGAGGTACGCGACTGGGTCGAACAGGGTCTCAAGCAAGGTGCGCTGAAAGCGGTGGTCTGCACCTCTAGCCTGGATCTCGGCGTCGATTTTTTACCCGTCGAGCGGGTCCTGCAGATCGGTTCGCCCAAGGGCGTGGCTCGGCTGATGCAGCGGGCCGGTCGCTCCGGGCATGCGCCGGGCCGGACCTCCCGCGTCACGCTGGTGCCTACACACAGCGTCGAAGTCGTGGAAGCCGCTGCCGCCCAGATCGCGATCGCCGAACGCCGCATCGAAGCCCGCAGCGCGCCCCATCGACCACTGGACGTACTGGTGCAGCACCTGGTGAGCATGGCGCTGGGCGGTGGGTTTCGTCCGGAAGAATTGTTCGATGAGGTTAGGCAGGCCTGGTCGTACCGCGATCTCACTGGCGATCACTGGCAATGGGCGCTGGCCTTCGTGCGGCACGGCGGGCATTCCCTGACCGCCTACCCGGATTACCAGCGTGTGGAGCCGGACGACACCGGCCTCTGGAAAGTACCCAGTCGCCGCGTGGCGCTGCGCCATCGTATGAGCATCGGCACCATCGTCAGCGACGCCAGCCTGACGGTGAAGTTCTGGGCCAAGGGCGGCAGCGGGCGTTCGCTGGGCAGCATCGAGGAAGGTTTCATCGCGCGCCTGCGCCCCGGCGATAACTTTCTCTTCGGCGGTCGCCTGCTGGAACTGGTGCGGGTCGAGAACATGACCGCCTACGTCAGCCGCGCGACGGGCAAGAAGGCTGCCGTGCCGCGCTGGAACGGCGGGCGCATGCCGCTATCCAGCGAGCTGGCCGATGCCGTGGTCGAGCAGCTCGGTGCTGCCTCGCGCGAGCAGTTCAGCACGCCCGAAATGCGCCTGGTCGAACCGCTGCTTCGCGTCCAGATGGACTGGTCGGCGCTGCCCACCAAGACCACCTTGCTGGCCGAGGTGATGAAGTCCCGCGAAGGCTGGCACCTGTTCCTCTACCCCTTCGCCGGGCGCCATGTGCACCTGGGCCTGGCCAGCCTGCTGGCCTGGCGCATGGGCCAACGGCAGCCGCTGACCTTTTCCATCGCGGTCAACGACTATGGCTTCGAACTGCTTTCGGCCACCGAGGTGGACTGGCTGCACTGGCTGACGCCGGCGCTTTTCAGTGAAAACGACCTGCTGCAAGACGTGCTCGCCAGCCTCAATGCCAGTGAGCTGGCGCGCCGCCGTTTTCGTGAGATCGCGCGCATCGCAGGTTTGGTGTTTTCCGGCTACCCCGGAGCGCAGAAAAGCGCGCGTCAGCTGCAGGCTTCCAGCGGACTGTTCTTTGACGTCTTCCGCCAGTACGACCCGGCCAACCTGCTGCTGACCCAGGCCGAAGAAGAAGTGCTGCGTCAGGAACTGGAGGTCGAGCGGCTGGAGCAGACCATGAACCGGCTGCAAGGGCGCCAACTGGACATCCATCAGGTCAGACGCACCACGCCGCTTGCATTTCCTTTGATGGTCGAACGCTTTCGCGAAAGCATAAGTTCGGAAAAACTGGCCGACCGGATCCGCCGCATGGTTGCCGAGCTGGACAAGGCGGCTGGTCCCGGCGGCTATCAGCCAGAGGCGGACGCCAGCATCATGGTCGAACGTGAAACCGCGCCCAAGCGCAAACCGCGGCAGACCAAGGACGGCACGCCGCGCCTCAGGAAGCCGAAACGCGCCCCATGACGCTAGCCTCAGCACGCCCATGTCTCACATGAATCCTTACCAGCCCATCGAACTGGCCGGCAGTACGCTCTGGCTGCTTGCGGAAAAGGCCGTCTACTGGCCTGAGCAGCAGGCGTTGCTGATAGCAGATATACATTTCGGCAAGGCCGCAGCCTACCGGCGCCTAGGCCAGCCCGTGCCCCACGGCACGACCGATGCCAACCTGCGCCAGCTGGACGATCTGCTGGCGCGGTACGCCTGCCGCCAGCTGATCTTTCTCGGTGATTTCCTGCACGCGCCGGAGTCCCGTGCACCATCCACGCTGGCCCGTCTGGCCGAATGGCGTGCGCAACATGCGCAACTGGACATCACGCTGGTGCGTGGCAACCACGACCGCCGTGCCGGCGACCCACCGCGCGAGTTAGACATAAGCGTAGTCAGCGAACCGTTACTGCTCGGCCCCTATGCCCTGCAGCATGAGCCGGACCCGCATCCGACCCATCACGTACTCGCTGGCCACGTACATCCAGCCTTTCAGCTACATGGCCGCGGCCGCCAGCGCCTGCGCCTGCCGTGCTTTTGCATCGGAGCGCGGCTCAGCCTGCTGCCGGCCTTCGGCAACTTCACCGGAACGATGACGGTGGCAGCCGAAGACAACTGGCAGATTTATGTGATCGGGGATGGAGAGGTCTGGCCGCTGAGACGCCCTGCGCCGGTCAGGCCTGGGATATGCCCGTGATGGTGATGCCATAACGCTCGGCCAGGCGTGTGGCCGGGGTGTCCTCCAGATCGGGCTCGTGCTCGTGCTCGATCTCCTGATCCGGATACAGCTCTTCTGCCTTGCGACTCACCAGTTCCACAGCCTCATCGATATCCGGCTGGTGCGCCGAGTCGATCTTCAATGTCGCGGTGTTGCCGTCTTTGTTGTACGCAATGATCCAAGTCGTCATGAAAGTGCCCCTCGCCTTAAAGAAACCCGTGTGGACGTAATAACGCCCATTTTGGTTTTTGTAAGTTTTTAGACCCATCCGGCGTCGGCAGTTCGGTCCCTCACTTAAACGGTAGCAGCTTTGTCGCGAGTGGAAGGTATCTCTTGGACTCGCGGCGGGCTGGCTTGGCGACAGCAAGGGGACGGCCCATGCGCAGAAAAGCGCGCGCAGAGCAAAGCCCGATGATGTGCTCAGCAGGCCGACTCATTGGATTCAATGAGCTGAACAAACCGGGAGCGGAGCGGCTTCCCGGGAGGAAGCCACGTCAGACCCTCTCGCCAATGATCAGGCGACAGGTGCGGGTGGCGGCTGATCGGGCACGGTGGGCTCGCCGGGCTCGGACGGCTGGGTGGGAACGCCTGGCTCCTCCGGATCACCCGGAATGCCGGCGGCGTGCCAGCCATCGGTTTCGGCGGCGTGGAAATAGCGATTCGATCGAGCGTCCATAACGTCCTCCACTGCATTAACCCGCAGCTGCGGGCTGGTCTGTAGTAGAGGTCGGGGCAGGCGCTTTCTATCCAACCTTCCGTCGGGCGGCCGACCTGCCCCAGCGGATTACCACATCAGGTCGTCCGGCACCTGATAGGCGGCGTAGGGATCGTCGGCATCCGGCTCTTCGGTGCGGATGTTGAGCTGCACCACCCGCTGCGGGTCGCGCTCCTGAATCTTAAGCGCCGCTTCACGCGGGATCACTTCGTAGCCGCCGCCATGACGAACGATTGCCAGCGAGCCGCTGGCCAGCTTTTCACGCATCAGCTTGTTCACCGACAGCCGCTTGACCTTCTTGTCGTCGACGAAGTTGTAGTAATCCTCGGTGGTCAGCTTCGGCAGACGGCTGGTCTCGATCAACTGCTTGATCTGCGCTGTACGGGCCTTCTGTTCGGCCTTTTGCTGCTGCTGGCGGTTGAGCTCCTGATCGCGGGCGATCTTTTCCGCCTGCGCCTTCAGTGCCGCTTCGCGCTGCGAATCGTCCTTCTCGACCTGGCCTTTCTTCTCCAGGCGCTGCTGCTTCTGCTTCTGCTTGACGGCCTGCTTGGCCTGCTTTTCGTTGACCAGCCCGGCTTTGAGCAGCTGATCACGGAGGGAAAGACTCATGTTTCGGCTCGTCTCGTCGTGAGTTCAAGTGGGACGCGGGTGGACGCTTCGGCCGCCCACCGAGCGGCATTGTGGTGGATGTGAAAAGCCACATCCACCCGGAAAGTGCAGTTAGGCGCAGGACGGCGATCGTTCGGCCTTCTTCGCCTCGCCCCAGAGCGCGTCAAGCTCTTCGAGATCGCAGTTCTCGATTGGCCTCCCCGCTTCACGCAAGGCCTGCTCGATGAAGCGAAAACGCCGCTCGAACTTGCCATTCGCGGCACGCAAGGCGTTCTCCGGATCGACCTTGAGATGGCGCGCCAGGTTGACCACGACGAACAGCAGATCGCCAAGCTCTTCGGCAATGGCCTGCGGATCGTTCTCGCTCATTGCCTCCAGCACTTCGCCGAGCTCCTCGCGCACCTTGTCCACCACCGGCAGCGCCTCGGGCCAGTCGAAACCGACCTGCGCCGCGCGCTTCTGCAGTTTCGCGGCCCGACTGAGCGCCGGCAGCGCGCTGGGCACGTCATCGAGCAGGGACAATTGTTCAGGTGCGGCCGCTTTCTCGGCACGCTCTTCGGCCTTGATCTCCTCCCAGCGCTGCTTGATGGCCGCTTCATCGAGGCGCGGCAGCTCCGGCGAGCCGTACAGATCGCCATCGGGGAACACGTGGGGGTGGCGACGGATCAGCTTGCGGGTGATGGCATCGACCACCGTGGCGAACTCGAAACGCCCTTCCTCCCGGGCTAGCTGGCTGTAGTAGACGACCTGAAACAGCAGGTCACCCAACTCGCCGGGCAGATGATCGAAGTCGCCGCTTTCGATGGCATCGGCCACTTCGTAGGCCTCTTCCAGCGTATGCGGCACGATGCTCGCGTAGTTCTGCTGCAGGTCCCACGGACAACCATGCTGCGGATCACGCAACCGGGCCATCAGGTGCAGGAGATCGTTGAGTTGGTACATAGGATTCCTCAGCGAATCGAAGGCTGGTGAGGGACGCTGATGACATCACGGTGGATGTAAAAAGCGACATCCACCCTACGGTTCGGTCACGGGCCAAACGCCCCAAAAAAACCCGTATTGCATCGTAGGGTGGATGACGCTTCACCCATCCACCATGGCGCGGTTGGCGCCGCCTCTGTGCTGAGCCTTACGTCGCTCTTTGGCGCTTGGCTTCGATGATGTTCGGCAACTGCGAAATACGGCTGAGCAGGCGACCCAGCGCGTTCAGCCCGGGAATCTCGATGGTCAGCGTCATCTGCGCGGTGCTGTCTTCCTTGTTCGAGCGGGTGTTCATCGACAGCACGTTGATGCGCTCGTTGAGCAGCATCTGCGAGATGTCACGCAGCAAGCCGGCGCGGTCGTAGGCGCGGATCATGATTTCCACCGGATAGGTCTTCTCCGGTACCGGCCCCCAGCTGACCTGGATGATCCGCTCCGGCTCGCGCCCGGCCAGTTGCAGCACCGACGGGCAGTCCTGACGGTGGATGCTGACACCGCGGCCCTGGGTGATGTAACCGACGATGGGGTCGCCCGGCAGCGGCTGGCAGCAGCCGGCCATCTGCGTCAGCAGGTTGCCGACGCCCTGGATCTGCACGTCGCCGCGCTTGCCCGGCTTGTACGGTGCCGAACGCCGCGGAATCAACTCCAGCTGGTCGTAACCGCGCTCCGGCTCGACCAGCTGTTGCGCCATGTTGACCAGGTGCGCCAGGCGCAGGTCACCCGCGCCAAGCGCCGCGAACATGTCCTCGGCGTTCTTCAGGTTGGCCTTTTCAGCCAGCTTGTCGAAGTCCACCGGCGGCAGATCCAGACGTCCCAGTTCGCGCTCCAGCAGCGCCTTGCCGGCGGCGACGTTCTGGTCACGAGCCTGCAGTTTGAACCAGTGGACGATCTTCGCCCGCGAGCGCGAGGTGGTGATGTAACCCAGGTTCGGGTTCAGCCAGTCGCGGCTCGGCGAGCCGTGCTTGCTGGTGATAATTTCCACCTGCTCGCCGGTCTGCAGGCTGTAGTTGAGCGGCACGATGCGCCCGTTAATCTTGGCGCCGCGGCAGTTGTGGCCGATCTCGGTATGCACCCGATAGGCGAAGTCCAGCGGCGTAGCGCCCTTGGGCAGGTCGATGGCATGGCCGTCCGGGGTGAACACGTAGACCCGATCCGGCTCGATATCCACCCGCAGCTGGTCGGCCAGGCCACCGATGTCGCCGAGCTCTTCGTGCCATTCGAGCACCTGACGCAACCAGGCGATCTTCTCCTCGTAATGGTCGGAGCCGGAATTGACATCGGTGCCCTTGTAGCGCCAGTGCGCGCAGACGCCCAGCTCGGCCTCTTCGTGCATGGCGTGGGTGCGAATCTGCACCTCCAGCACCTTGCCCTCCGGGCCGATCACCGCGGTGTGCAGCGAGCGGTAGCCGTTCTCCTTGGGGTTGGCGATGTAGTCGTCGAACTCCTTCGGAATGTGCCGCCACAGGGTATGCACGATCCCCAACGCGGTGTAGCAATCGCGGACTTCCGGCACCAGCACGCGAACGGCGCGAACGTCGTAGATCTGGCTGAACTGCAGGCCCTTCTTCTGCATCTTTCGCCAGATGGAATAGATGTGCTTGGCACGCCCGTCGATGTCGGGCTGGATGCCGGTCGCAGTCAGTTCGTCCCTGAGCTGCTGCACGACGTTCTGGATGTACTGTTCGCGATCGAGGCGACGCTCGTGCAAGAGCTGGGCGATCTGCTTGTACTGCTCGGGCTCGAGGTAGCGGAAGGACAGGTCCTCCAGCTCCCACTTGATATGGCCGATGCCCAGGCGATGGGCCAGCGGCGCGTAGATATCGAAGACTTCGCGGGCGACCCGTTGACGCTTCTCGTCGTCGGCCAGCTTCACCGCGCGAATGGCACAGGTGCGTTCAGCCAACTTGATCAGCGCGACGCGCACGTCATCGACCATGGCCACCAGCATCTTGCGCAGATTTTCCACCTGCGCCTGGGAGCCGAGCACGAGCGATTCGCGTGGGTTGAGACTGGCGCTGATCGCCGCCATGCGAAGCACGCCTTCGACCAGCTTGGCCACCACCGGGCCAAAACGCTGGTTCACATCGGCCAGCTGGATCTTGCCTTCACGCACGCCACGGTAGATAACGGCGGCGACCAGGCTGTCCTGGTCCAGCTTGAGGTCGGCGAGGATCTCGGCGATCTCGAGGCCGATCTGGTAGCTGGAGGTGCCTTCACTCCAGAGGTTCTGCGCCGCATTGGCCTGTTGTTCCGCCTCGCGGGCAAACTCGCAGGCCTCCTTAAGAGCCGCGCGGTCGAGTGCCGGGTCCATCCCCAGCACATGATCGAGCCAGCCATCCAGGTTGATACTACCGTCCGTATTGATCGGCTGAAGCGCTCTGACCTGTACCATCTAAACCTTCCCTTCTGCGCAGCTAATGCGCCATGAACGCCGGCATTCTGCGTGCCGGTCGGTTGAACCACAGGCAATTCGCCTGTCAAGAATGCAGCGTCGAGCGCTAACCCCGCTCGAACAACGCCATGGCCTCGACGTGGGCGGTCTGCGGGAACATGTCCAGCACACCCGCACGCTTCAGGCGATATCCCTGGCTGGCCAGCTCGCGCGCATCGCGCGCCAGGGTGGCCGGATTGCATGAAACATAGACCACGCGCCGCGCCTTCAGCTTCGACATTTGTCGAACGATTTCCAGCGCGCCGTCGCGCGGCGGATCGAGCAGCAACGCGGCAAAATCATTGCGCGCCCAGGGTGCGTCAGCCAGCGGCTTCGACAAGTCGGCCCGATAAAAGTGCGCGTGCGCCAGAGCATTGCGACGGGCATTTTCCTGCGCCCGCGTAACCATCGTCTCTACACCCTCGACACCCACTACTTGAGCGCCCGAGCGCGCCAGCGGCAGGCTGAAATTGCCTAGCCCGCAGAACAGATCAAGCACTGTCTCATCCTGGCCGACGTCCAACCATTCCAGAGCCTGAGCGACCATCGCATCATTGACCGGCGCGTTGACCTGGACGAAATCGCCCGGACGCCAGGCCAGCTCCAGATCCCAGGCATCCAGTCGGTAACCCAGCGTCGCCGCGGGATCATCCGATTCAGGCTCACCTTCGCCCTGCCACCAGAGCTGCGCTCCATTGACGGTGGCGAAACTGCGCAAACGTGCCACGTCTGTTTCCGACAAGGCTGCGGTGTGGCGGATCAGCACCGCCTCGGCCGTACCACTGAAGAGTTCGACGTGGCCGATAGCCTGCGGCTTACTCAGATCACGCAATGCAGCCAGCAATGCCGGCAGCAGCGACTGCAAGGGCTGTACCAGAACCGGGCATTCACTGATGGAGACGATTTCCTGGCTGGCGCTGGCGCGGAAACCGATGTCCAGCTGCTTGCGCTTGATGTCCCAGCGCACCGCCAACCGAGCGCGACGGCGATAGCCGAAAGCCGGTCCCACCAGCGGCTCGGCCCATACCTCCGGCTGCAGATCGGCCACCCGCGCGAACTGCTCGGCGAGCGTGTGCTGTTTCAGCGCAAGCTGATCGGCGACGGGCACATGCTGCAGGTTGCAGCCGCCACATCGGCGAGCATGCGGACAGGGTTCGGCCCGACGCTGCGCACTGGCCTGGAGCACGCGCTCGCAGCGCGCTTCGACGATCTGACTGCGCGCAGCCAGCACGCGCGCCTCGACCTCTTCGCCAGCCAGCGCGCCTTCGACGAACCAGGTGCGCCCCTCGATGAAGGCAATGCCGCGCCCATCATTGGCCAGTCGCTCGATAATCAGGCGCTGCTTCTTGCCGACTGGCACCTGGGGCTTGCGCTCGCCGCCGCTAGGTTGAAAGCGCAGAGCGCCGCTACGTTTGGCCATCAGCTGAAACCTGCGCTGTTGTGTTCGTTGAAAATGTCATGGGCGACGCAATGCGGCGCGTGGGAGCGCGCCGCTGATGCGCGAGTCAATTGGGCGCGTCATACACACCGGTCGAAAGATAGCGGTCGCCGCGGTCGCAGATGATCGCCACGATCACCGCGTTCTCGACCTCCTGCGACAGACGCAACGCCGCGGCAACGGCGCCACCGGAGGACACGCCACAGAAGATGCCTTCTTCGCGGGCCAGACGGCGCATGACCTGCTCGGCCTCGGCCTGCGACATGTCGACGACGCGGTCGACGCGCTCGGCCTGAT
The DNA here is from genome assembly GCA_007713455.1 of Pseudomonas sp. Lineage (GTDB taxonomy): Bacteria > Pseudomonadota > Gammaproteobacteria > Pseudomonadales > Pseudomonadaceae > Stutzerimonas > Stutzerimonas chloritidismutans. The sequence continues at coordinate 501,850 of VMRT01000001.1, read as the reverse complement.
AGATCTTCGGCAGGTATTCCTGCGGCCAGCGGCGGATGCCGGGGATAGCCGACCCCTCCATCGGCTGCAGCCCGACGATCTGCACCGCGGCGTTCTGCTCCTTGAGGTAGCGCGAGACGCCCATGATGGTTCCGGTGGTACCCATGGAGCTGATGAAATGGGTGATGCTGCCGTGAGTCTGCCGCCAGAGCTCCGGCCCCGTGCTGTTGTAGTGCGCTTCAGGGTTGTCACCATTGGCGAACTGATCGAGCACCTTGCCGCGACCTTCAGCCTGCATCTTCAACGCCAGGTCGCGGGCACCTTCCATGCCCTCTTCCTTGCTGACCAGAATCAGCTCGGCGCCATAGGCGGTCATCGCCGCCTTGCGCTCGGCGGTGGAGTTGTCCGGCATGATCAGGACCATCCGGTAGCCCTTGATCGCCGCCGCCATGGCCAGGGCGATCCCGGTATTGCCGGAGGTCGCCTCGATCAGGGTATCGCCGGGCTGGATGTCGCCGCGCATCTCGGCACGGTTGATCATCGACAGCGCCGGGCGGTCCTTGACCGAACCGGCCGGATTGTTGCCCTCGAGCTTGACCAGAATGGTGTTGCTGGTCTTACCCGGCATCCGCTGCAGACGAACCAGCGGGGTGTTGCCGATGCAATCGGCAATGGTCGGATAGTGTGTAGTCATGGCGTCGCACGGCAGCGGGAAAGGTCGCCATGATACCGGCATCGCTCGACGACGGGCAGACCGTCTCTGCCTGACCGGCATGACATCGGCCAACCGCCGCCCCTTTCCGAGCAGGCTAGGGACGCGCAAGGATCTTCGGCGCCGCCTCGATGATCTGTCGCGAAAGGTGCTCCATACGTGGCGATTGCACCTTCCAGGTATGCCAGTAGAGGGCAATTTCCAGCGGTTCGTCGGCCGCCAGATCGACCACCTCGCCAGTCTGCAACGCATCATGCAGCAACAGTTCCGGCACCATCCCGTACCCCAGCCCGTAGCGAATCGCGCTGAAATGCGGTTCGGCACCGGGGACGAAATGGCAGGGATAGGCGCCCTCCGGCAGCCCGAAGCGGCGCAGCAGGAACGACGACTGCAGGGTGTCCTTGCGCGTGTAGGCGACCACAGGCGCCTTGCGCGCGGCGTTGCGGGTCAGCCCGTTGGCAAAATGCTTCTGCCGGAACTCGCTCGACGCCACCAGTCGGTAACGCATGCTGCCCAGCGGGCTGGCCGTGCAGCCGCGCATCGGCTTGGGCTCGGTGCTGATGCAACCGATCGCCAGCCCCGTCTCCAGCAGGCTGTAGGTGTGATCCTGGTCCTCGACGGTGAGATCGAGCAAGACCCGCTCGCGGATCAGCACCTCGGCCAGCGCCGGAAAGAACCAGGTGCCCAGGCTGTCGGCATTAAGCGCCGCGACCACGACCAGTGGCGCATCACTGCGCTCGGCGAGGTCCGCCAGCAAATCGGCCTCGAGCAGGGTGGCGCGTTTGAGGTACTGCAGCAGGCGCTGACCGGTTTCGGTGGGTCGGCAGGGTCGACTGCGCACAACCAAGGCGCTGCCCAGCGCACTCTCCAGTGCGCGCACCCGCTGTGAAATCGCCGGTGGCGTCAGGTGCAGGCGCTGCGCAGCCTGTTCGAAGCTGCCAGTACGGATCACCGTGCGAAACGCTTCGGTCTGCTTCGGATCGAGATTCATGCGGCCTGCCGATTAAGAAAATGTTTGTATGGCCTAAAAATACTTAGCTACGACAAATAACGCCATGCTTGCCCCATAATCGCGCACATCGAGCTGCCCCGCCCCAACCGCGGGCAGCGTAGCCTCGGAGAGTCGTCGTGGAACTGCTGCACACCATCTACCTTATCGCCATCACGGCTGAAGCCATGTCCGGAGCCATCATGGGCATGCGCCGCGGCATGGACCTGTTCGGCATCTGCCTGCTCGGCACGGTGACGGCGCTGGGTGGCGGGACGGCGCGCGACGTACTGCTCGGCCACTACCCGGTCGGCTGGATCGCACACCCGGAGTACCTCACCTTCACCATCGGCGCGGCGATCGTCACCGGCTTCATCGCGCGCCACCTGCATCACCTGCGCATGGTCTTCCTGCTGGTGGATGGCCTCGGCCTGGTAGCGTTCACCGTGATCGGTTGCGATGTGGCGATGGGCATGGGCGCGCACCCGTCCATCGTCGTACTGGCTGGCGTGATCACCGGCATCTTCGGCGGGCTGATGCGCGACGTGTTGTGCAACCAGGTGCCGATGGTCCTGCAGCGCGAGCTGTACGCCACCGTCGCGCTGTTCACCGGTGTCTTCTACGTCGGCATGCTGTGGCTGGAGATCAATACCACGCTGGCCACTCTGGCAGCATTGGGCAGCGGCTTCCTGTTCCGCGTCCTGGCGATGACCTTCCACTGGAAACTGCCGGACTTCAACGGCAAGGAAATCCGCGGCCTCGACTGAGGCTGCGACGCCACGGCTAGACCTGGCGTGCAGATTCCACCGAGCCGAGTCGCTACACTAGCGCGCTGCAATCAGGATCGGTGGACGGACTGTGCTGAAAGACCTAGGAATTCGTGGCCGCGTGCTGATGCTGACGCTGCTGCCCAGCACCTTGCTGGCGGTGGTGCTCGGTGCCTACTTCACCTGGATGCAGCTGTCCGAGATGCGCCACCAGCTCGACGAGCGCGGCCAGCTCATCGCCGAGCAGCTGGCGCCACTGGCCGCGCCTGCCATGAATCTGGGCTACGACAAACGCCTGCAGCGCATCCTGACCCAGGTGCTGGATCAGGCCGACGTCCGCGCCGTGACCATTCTCGATCCCGAACGCGTTCAACGCGTACACGCCGGCCCGCGAATGCTGACCCCGCCGCCACCGGGCGATCCGGAAGGGCTGACCCGCGTCAGCAGCATGGACCATACGCGCATCCTGATGCCGGTGCTCAGCCGTCACCTCAACCTCGCCGACGAAGCCCGCGGGCCGGAAGAAAAGCTCATCGGCTGGCTGGAGCTGGAACTGTCACACCACAACACCCTGCTGCGCGGCTATCGCAGCCTGCTGACCAGCCTGTTCCTGGTCGGCGCGGGGCTGATCATCACCGCGCTGCTCGCGCTGCGCATGAGCCGCGCCATCAGCCTGCCGCTGCAGCGCGTCAAGGCCGCGGTCGCCCAACTCAAGGACGGCCATCTGGAAACCCGCCTGCCGCCGTTGGGCAGCCATGAAATGGATGAGCTGGCGTCCGGCATCAACCGCATGGCCGAAGCACTGCTCAGCGCCCGTGAAGAACTGCAGCAGAGCATCGACCAGGCCACCGAGGATGTGCAGCAGAACCTGGAAACCATCGAGATCCAGAACATCGAACTGGACCTGGCGCGCAAGGAGGCCCTGGAGGCCAGCCGGATCAAATCCGAATTCCTCGCCAACATGAGCCACGAGATCCGCACGCCACTGAACGGCATCCTCGGCTTCACCCAGCTGCTGCAGAAAAGCGACCTCACTCCGCGCCAGCAGGATTATCTGGGCACCATCGAGCAGTCCGCCGACAGCCTGCTCGGAATCATCAACGAGATACTCGACTTCTCCAAGATCGAGGCCGGCAAGCTGGTGCTCGACAGTGTCCCGTTCAACCTCCGTGATCTGATCGAGGACACACTGACCATCCTCGCCCCGGCTGCACACACCAAGCATCTGGAGCTGGTCAGCCTGGTCTATCGCGACACGCCGCTGTCGCTGCTGGGCGATCCGCTGCGCCTCAAACAGGTGCTGACCAATCTGATCAGTAACGCGATCAAGTTCACCAACGAAGGCACCATCGCCGTCCGCGCCATGGTCGAGGACGACAATACCGATCGCGCCCAGCTGCGCATCAGCGTGCAGGACACCGGCATCGGTCTGACCGATCAGGACCTGCGCGCGCTGTTCCAGGCCTTCAGTCAGGCGGACAACTCCATGTCGCGCCAGCCAGGAGGTACCGGCCTTGGACTGGTCATTTCCAAACGACTGATCGAGCAGATGGGCGGCGAGATCGGTGTCGACAGCATCCCCGACGAAGGCTCCGAGTTCTGGATCAGCCTCAGCCTGCCGAAGGCGCGGGATGACATCGAAGACCTGCCGCACCCGGCCTTGCAGGGCCGGCGGATCGCATTGCTGGAGCAGCACCCACTGGCCCGCCAGGCATTGCAGCATCAGCTGGAAAGCCTCGGCCTCGAAGTGCATACCTTCGATACCCTCGACCAGATGCAGGAAACCATCAGCGCTCAGCGCCAGGGCAGCCAGCTGATCGACCTCGCCGTGCTCGGCGTCACCGGCCGCGAAATCGAGCCGGACGCGCTCAGCAGGCGCCTGATGGAGATCGAGGCGCTCGGCTGCAAATGCGTGGTGCTGTGCCCGACCACCGAGCAGGGCCACTACCACGACGCCCTCCCGGAAGCCCACAGCTATACCCAGCTGCAGGGCAAACCCGCCTGCACGCGCAAGCTGCAACGCGTACTGGTGGCGCTGGTACGCCCCAACCAAAGCTATCCGGAACCCACCGCGGCGGCGCCCGATCGACCGGCGCGTGTGCTTTGCGTGGATGACAATCCGGCCAACCTGCTGCTGGTAAAAACGCTGCTCGGCGATATGGGCGCCGAAGTCGTTGCGGTGGATAACGGCCCCGCCGCGCTGGACGCGGTCAAGCAGCATGCGTTCGACCTGATCCTGATGGACGTGCAAATGCCCGGCATGGACGGCCGACAGGCCACCGAAGCCATTCGCCACTGGGAGCACACCAACAACAGCGCGCCATTACCGATCATCGCGCTCACGGCTCATGCACTGGCAAACGAGAAACGCTCGCTGCTGCAGAGCGGCATGGACGACTACCTGACCAAACCCATCAGCGACCGGCAGCTCGCCCAGGTGGTGCTGAAGTGGACCGGCTTGGCCCTGCGCAGCCAGCCGCAGCGTGCAGCGGAGCCGCCGCAGCAGGCTGAACCGACCCTGAAAGTGCTGGATGAGGAAGAAGGCCTGCGCCTGGCGGCAGGCAAGGCCGATCTTGCCGATGACATGCTCGGCATGCTGCTGCAGTCACTGGAAGGCGACCGCCGAACCATTCGCGAAGCCCGCCAGGCAGGGGATCGCCAGGCGCTGATCGAGCGCGTGCACCGCCTGCATGGCGCCACCCGTTATTGCGGCGTGCCGCAGTTGCGCAACGCCTGTCAGCAGAGCGAGACGCTGCTCAAGCAGAACCATCCGGACAGCGAGGCCGCGCTCGATGAGCTGGACGCAGCCATCAGCCGCCTGGAGCAGGAAATCCAGGTCGACGGCTGATCGACCGTGCCGGGTGCCTCATCTGCGCCCGGCGACGCCCATCGCGTTGCACCGTTCTTTCAGGAACCAGCATGAACGACCACCCCGCTTCCGACGCCTTCCAGCATGCCGAACTCGACTGGGACGAGAACGGCCTGCCGCAGTCCCGCCAGTACGGCGACGTGTACTTCTCCCGCGCCAGCGGCATGGCCGAGACCGAACATGTGTTCCTCACGCAGAACGATCTGCCCCAACGCTTCGCCGCGCTACAGGACAACCAGCGCCTGGTGATTGGTGAGACCGGCTTCGGTACCGGGCTGAACTTTCTTTGTGCATGGCATCTGTTCGAGCGCGTAGCCCACCCGCAGGCGCGGCTGCACTTCATCAGCGTCGAAAAACACCCGCTGACCCGCGAGGACCTGCAGCGCGCACTGGCCCTGTGGCCAGAGCTGCGAGAGCAGTCTGAGCAACTGCTGCAACAGTACGTGGCGCTGAATCCGGGCTATCAGCGTTTCGTCTTCGCTGGCGGCCGCGTTGTGCTGACCCTGCTGATCGGCGACGTGCTCGAATGCCTGCCAAGCCTGGATGCGCAGGTCGATGCCTGGTTCCTCGACGGCTTTGCCCCGGCGAAGAATCCGCAGATGTGGCAACCGATGCTGTTCGCCGAGCTGGCCAGGCTTTGCGCGCCCGACGCAACGCTGGGCACGTTCACCAGCGCCGGCTTTGTGCGGCGCGGCCTGATCGAGGCCGGCTTCGACATGCAGCGGGTGCCCGGCTACGGCCACAAACGCGAGATTCTGCGCGGGCGCCTGCGAGCCGCCAACGGCAGCATTTCGGACAAACCCTGGTTCGCTCGCCCGGGCTATACGACGGCCGAACGCCACGCGGTAATCATCGGCGCCGGCCTGGCCGGCTGCGCGACGGCTGCATCGCTGGCCGCCCGCGGCTGGAAGGTGACCGTCCTCGAGCGCCACGCCGAGGCGGCGCTGGAAGGCTCGGGCAACCCGCAAGGCGTGCTCTACCTCAAGCTTTCTGCCCACGGCACCGCACTGTCGCGGCTGGTGGTCAGCGGCTTCAGCTACACGCGCCGGTTGCTGAGCAATCTGCAAGCAGGCCAGGACTGGCAGGCATGCGGCGTACTGCAACTGATCTACGACGAAAAGGAGCGCGACCGCCAGGCCGAGCTGGCGGCAGCCTTCCCGGCCTCGCTGGTCCATCCGCTGTCGCGCGAAGCCGCTGAGGCGCTGGCCGGAGTGGCCCTGGCCGAGGGCGGATTGTTCTACCCCGAAGCCGGCTGGGCCAACCCACCGGCGCTATGCCAATGGCTGCTGCGGCGACCGGGAATCGAGCTGCACAGGCATCATGAAGCGCTCGAACTGCGCCGCAACGGGCAATCCTGGCAGGTGCTCGGCGGCCAAGCATTGTTGGCCGAAGCGCCCGTGGTGGTCCTGACCGGCGCGGCGGACGCCGCGCGTTTCAGCCAGAGCGCCTGGCTGCCGCTCAAGCGCATTCGCGGGCAGATTTCCTGCCTGCCGGCGAACACCCAGAGCGGCCAGCTGCGCACCGTGCTGTGCGCCAAGGGCTACGTCGCGCCACCCCGAGATGGCACGCACACGCTGGGTGCCAGCTTCAACTTCCAGCAGACCGACGATACCCCCAGCGTCGCCGAACACCAGGCGAATCTGGAAATGCTCGAGCAGATTTCCGCGGATCTGTACCAGCGTCTGCAGGCGGACCCGCAACGTACCGAGGAGCTGGACGGGCGCGTGGCATTTCGCTGTACCAGCCCGGACTATCTGCCGCTGATCGGGCCACTGGCCGAGCCCGAGGCCTTCGCCGAAACCTATGCGGCGTTGGGCAAGAACGCCCGTCAGTCGCTGCACGCGCCCTGCCCGTGGCTCGGCGGGCTGTACGTCAATACTGCACATGGCTCGCGCGGAATGATCAGCGCCCCGCTGTCCGGCGAGCTGCTGGCCGCCTGGCTGGACGACGAACCGTTGCCGCTGCCTCGGGACGTCGCCGAAGCCTGCCACCCCAATCGTTTCCTGCTACGCAAGCTGATTCGCGGTACCTGAGACGTTCCGATGCCCGAGCCGCTGCCTACCGCAGGCTGTGGCTTGCATCGTGCGCCGTCCGCACGGATACTCCCCCCACTATATTTCACATCCTGGGAGGCATCATGAAATCACTGTCTTTGCTGACGCTCGGCTGGTTTGCATTGCAGGCCCACGCCGCGCCTGACGTCGATACCGAGCAGCTGCGCGGCGAGGCTGCCAGCCTGATTCCCCCGTTCCAGCAGCAGTTACTTGGCACGGTCAAGCAGGCGATGGCAGACGGTGGCCCGGCGGAAGCCGTCAAGGCATGCCGTCTTCTCGCGCCGGAAATCGCCAGCCAGCATAGCCAGGCGCCCTGGAAGGTAGGCCGCACCGCGCTGAAGCTGCGCAATCCAGACAACGCGCCAGACACCTGGGAGCGCTCGGTGCTGGAGCAGTTCGCCAAGCGTTCGGCTGCAGGTGAACCGATCGAACAGCTCAAGCATGGTGAGATAGTGGCAGGCGAGTACCGCTACATGCAGGCGATCGGTACCGCTGAGGCCTGCCTGGGTTGTCACGGCGAAAAGATCAAGCCGGAGCTGGTGGAGCTGATCGACCGGCACTACCCGCAGGATCAGGCCCGCGGGTTTCGCGAGGGCGATCTGCGCGGCGCCTTCACCCTCAGCCGTGCCCTGCCACGCTGATAGGCCGTACACTCCGTCGGCGGGTGCGTGGCACCGCTGCGACCCGCCGTTCATCCAAGGAACGCTCGCCAGCGCGAGCGTACCAACGATGGACGATGGAACGCTGACGACGGAGCACGCATGCAAACCGATACGATCCCTACCATTCCCCTGGCATCCGGCAGCTTTGCCTGATGGACGTTCTACTGCTGGAAGCACTGGGCATCGGCCTCATTCTCGGCCTGTTGCTTGGCCTCACCGGCGCCGGTGGCTCGTTGGTCGCCCTGCCCCTGCTACTCAGCCTGCACCTGCCATTGCGTGATGCCATCGGCGTCAGCCTCGGTGCGGTGGCCATGTCCGCACTCATCGGCGCTATTCCGCGGGCGCGGCTCGGCCAGGTCGCCTGGCGCCCGGTCATGCTGCTGGCTGTCTGCGGCTTGCCGGGCAACGCTGCCGGTCAATGGCTCGGGCAGTTCATACCGGAGCGCGCACTGATCATCGGTTTCTGCCTGTTGGTGCTGTGGTCCGCCTGGCGCATGTGGCGCGGCGCCAAGCTGCCGGCCAAGGAGAACGTCGAGGATCGACAGCTGGCGCTGCTTGGCATCGGCGTTGGCGTTGGCCTGCTCTCCGGGCTGATGGGTGTCGGCGGCGGCTTTCTCATCGTCCCGGCGCTGCTCTGGTTTACTTCGCTATCGCTGCTCAGCGCCATGGCCACATCGATGGCGGTGATCGCAGTCGTCAGCGGCGGTGGCTTCCTGCTCTACCTTACCGATGCCGAGCCACCGCTACCGCTGCTCGGTGGCCTGGCGCTGGGCGGTGCCTTCGGCGTGCTGGCCGGTGATCGCCTGGCGCAATACCTCAACAGCAGTCTGCTGCAGCGCCTGTTCGCGCTGATGTTGGTCACCGTCAGCCTGTCGCTGGGGATTCAAAAGCTGGTGCTGGGTCACTGACGATCAGGGTCGTCCCAAAACGGCCGGTTCGCTTCCCATTCGATGTCGGCACGGCTGCGGCCGATGTCCTTGAGCATGTCGTCACCGAGCGCGGCCAGCTGGCGCCGTTGGCGTGCCAGTTCGCTCCAGCGCTGCAGCTTGTGCCAGGCCTGTCGCAGCAATCCCGGCGCGGGTGCCCGAAGTGCCTTCGGCAGATGGAAAGATTGCAAAGCGACTTTGTGCATGTTCATCACGACGCCCTCCAGTTGGGTTGGCGTCAGTCTCGCGCCCAGATTAAGATCAATCCAACGAATGTTCCTGATGCCTTGCATCTCGAGGATTGATGAATGGCCAACTACCCGAATATCGACACCGAACTGCTGCGCAGCTTCGTGGCCATCGCTGACCACGGTGGCTTCACCCGTGCCGCAGCCGCGGTGAACCGCACCCAGTCGGCGGTGAGCATGCAGATGAAACGCCTGGAAGAGGATGTGTTGCAGCGTCCGTTATTCGAGCGCAACGGTCGGCAGGTCAGGTTTACTGCCGAGGGCCAGATACTGCTGGGCTACGCGCGGCGCATCCTCAAACTGCACGGCGAAGTCATGACCACCCTGCGCCAGCCACACATGGTCGGCGCGGTACGCATCGGCACGCCGGACGACTATGTCATGCGCTTTCTACCCGGCATTCTTTCGCGCTTCGCCCAGGCGTATCCGCTGGTGCAAGTCGAGGTGCATTGCGAGCCATCGACCCAGTTGTTGCAGCGACGGGATCTGGACCTGAGCATCGTCACCCGCGAACCGGGCACCGAGATTGGCCAGTTGTTGCGCCAGGAGCACGTCGTCTGGGCCGCCGCCCCGGGCTTCGACCTGCATGAGCATCGCCCCCTGCCGCTGGCAACGTTCAATACCGATTGCTTCTGTCGCGCCTGGGTATGCAATGCGCTGGATGCGCGGGAAATCGAGTACCGGATCGCCTATAGCAGCCCGAGCCTGTCGGCGATCATGGCGATCGTGGGTGCAGGATTGGCGCTGACCGCGCAGCTGCAGAGCCTGATTCCTGCTGATCTGCAGATACTCGGTGAAAAGGAGGGCCTGCCGCGCTTGCCTCAAACCAGCATCGTGCTGCTGCGCAACCCGCAGCAGCAGTCGCCGGTTAGCGAAACGCTCGCCGGCTACATCGCCGATGGCTTTCGCCTGTAACGACAACGCCGGTCATGGGCGACCGGCCGCCATCTCGTCGAACACTTCCGGCACCAGCGCCGCATCGCCCTTGTCCGCCAAGTGCTGGCGCTGCGTCTCCTGCGGATCGTCGAGAATCGCCAGCAAACGCGAGCCGCGCTCGGTAAGGACGAAATTCTCGCCATTGCCGCCCTCCTCCTCGGGCCGCGAAACAATGAAGCCACCTTCGAATAGCAAGCTTTCGTAGTCGGCCGCCTCGGCACGCAGGCTGTCAAGATTCGGCATCGGCTGACCTTCACTTTCCATCTGCGTCGCATGTTCTTCGGCGTAGTGGCGTGGCTTGAAACTGTCATTGGCGCCGCGTTGAACTTCATGCAACAGACGCTGGATAAGGCCCCAGTTATAGCTCATGGTCGTTCTCCCTCAGCAGATGTTCGCCTCCGAATGAGGCGCCTACTGATTGGGACCGTTCACCATGGCGACCGGTTCGTTGTCTGAACTAAAGCGGCTGCGCTGCGATCCACCGTTCAGACCGATTGAACGAGGAGCGAGCCATGAAACTGCTGATGATTGCCCTGACCGCCGCCGCGCTGGCCAGCCCGACTGCGCACGCCGCGTGCACCCCGGACGAAGTGAATGCCAAGGCCGAACAGCTGGCTGAGCGCGTCAACCAGCTCACCGAGAGCAATCCGGAGCGCGCCAAGGAGATCAATGAGGAGATTCGCCAGATGGAAGCCAAGCGCACCGCCGACCAGTTGGGCGACGAGTGCGAGGCCTATGACAAGCGTCTGAAGCAGATCGAGGAAGCGGAACGCGAGGCCGACATCCCACCGGCCGACGCGCAGCGCTGAGGCTGAAGGCCGACGGTTACTCGGCCGTCGGCTTCTTGCGCTTGAGCGGCGCCATGCCATCCTGGCTCACCACCGGCGATGGTGACTCGCGCTTGGCGCCGTTCGGGCGCTTGCCGGCAGGTTTGGATTTCTTCTCGGTGCCTTTCTTCTTTTCGATCTTTTTCTTCTTGGTGCCAGCGGCCTTGCCCGACGCTTTAAGGTTCTTCGGGCCCATGTAGCTGCCTTTCAGCCCCTTGATCACCCGCCGCTCGAAACGCTGCTTGAGATAACGCTCGATGCTGGACATCAGGTTCCAGTCGTTGTGACAGATCAGCGAGATCGCCAGCCCTTCGCCACCGGCGCGCCCCGTACGACCGATACGGTGCACGTATTCGTCACCCGAGCGCGGCATGTCGAAGTTGATCACCAGATCCAGCCCTTCGATGTCCAACCCGCGCGCCGCCACGTCGGTCGCTACCAGCACCTTGACGCCGCCTTCCTTGACCCGGTCGATCGCCAGCTTGCGGTCTTTCTGGTCCTTGTCGCCATGCAGCACGAACGCCTTCACGCCCTCGGCAACGAGCCGGCCGTAGAGTCGGTCGGCCTGTACGCGGGTGTTGGTGAAGATCACTGCCTTCTTGTACGTCTCGTTGGCGAGCAGCCAGTGCACCAACTTTTCCTTATGCTCGGTGTTTTCGGCAGTGATGATCTGCTGGCGCGTGCCTTCGTTGAGTTCGCTGACGCGGTTCAGCTGCAGGTGCAGCGGATCGCGCAGCACGCTGGCGGTCATCTCGCGCAGCGCGGTGCCGCCACTGGTCGCGGAAAACAGCAGCGTCTGCTGGCGTTTGGCGCACTCGCCGACCAGACGCTGCACGTCCTCGGCAAAGCCCATGTCGAGCATGCGGTCGGCTTCGTCGAGGATCAGCATCTCGACATCCTTGAGGACCAGCGTGCCGGCATTCAGGTGCTCGATCATGCGCCCAGGCGTGCCGATGAGAATGTCCGGCACCTTGCGCATGACTGCGGCCTGGACCTTGAAGTCCTCGCCACCGGTAATCATCGCCGACTTGATGAAGGTGAATTGCGAGAAACGCTCGACCTCCTTCAGCGTCTGCTGCGCCAGCTCTCGGGTCGGCAACAGAATCAGCGCCCGAACATCGGTGCGCACCACGGCATCGCCAATCAGGCGGTTGAGCATCGGCAGTACGAAGGCGGCGGTCTTGCCGCTGCCAGTCTGTGCCGTCACCCGCAGGTCACGCCCTTCCAGCGCCGGCGGAATGGCCGCCACCTGCACTGGAGTCGGCTCGACGAATTTGAGTTCGGCGACAGCCTTTAGCAGGCGTTCGTGCAGGGCGAATTGGTCAAACAAGGGAGCTACCTCGGAGGTCGAAAAAAACAATGGCATAGGGTAACTCGTCTGCCGGGCAAAGGCGCGTTCTGTAACGGTCGCCATGTTTTCCCAGGCAAACACAGGCTAAGCTGAGGAAATAGAAGCGGCTTAATACCCAAGAGGTTCGCATGATGTCCAAAAAGCGAGTGGTACTGCTGACTGGCGCGCTTTCACTGGCGTTATACGCCGCTGCCGGCGCAGCGCAGCCGAACAGTGATCACCCTGGCAAGGGCAAGCCCGACCGCGCACAACAGCATCAGCCTTCGGCACAGCAGCCGCATCGCTACCAGGGTCCGTCGGTGGACATCGGTTCGGTCCGCATCACCCTGCGTAGTCATCGCGATCTGCTAGCGCCGGTCTCGTCTCTGCCACCGGGCATCCAGAAGAATCTGGCGCGCGGCAAGCCGCTACCGCCGGGCATCGCCAAGAACATGGACAGCCGCCTGCTGGGACATCTGCCGCGCTACGAAGGCTACGAGTGGAAACAGATCGGCCGCGACGTGGTTCTGGTCGCCATCGCCACGGGCATCGTTTACGAAATACTCGAGAACATACTGGATTGATCGGTTCGCGTTCAGGCAGCCCGCGCAATGAGGGCAGCCTAGCGTCCTACTCTGGCTGGCAGGTCAACTTGATGCGCAGGCGAATCACGTCGCGCTTGAACTTGGACGTCAGTGCCTTGCGCTCACCTGGTTGCAACTCCGTGCGTCGCGTGCGCGGCGCTTCCGGGCCGTTCTGGAACACGGCGGTACACACCGCAGCCGTGCCCCCATAGTTGAGCAGCAGTAGCCCGGCGAAGTCACGATCAATGGTCTGCGGGGTGACGGTGATCTCCGCGCCGTTGAGCTGCTGCTCGACGTCTACCGGATAAGTGACCGCATTGGCCGTGAGTGGCAGCAAGGCGACGAGTAGGTAACCGATTGTTTTCATTTTGACTGGGCTCCTCTACAGAGTGGCCAGCCTAACAGACCTTGTTAAAGGAACCGAAGGAATGAAAGTGCCCCGTGTGACCCTCGATCAGTGGCGCACCCTGCAGGCGGTCATCGATCACGGCGGCTTCGCCCAGGCGGCCGAAGCGCTGCATCGGTCGCAGTCTTCGGTCAGCTACACCGTAGCACGCATGCAGGAACAACTGGGCGTGCCGCTATTGCGCATAGACGGGCGCAAGGCAGTGCTGACCGAGGCAGGAGAAGTGCTGCTGCGCCGGTCGCGACAGCTGGTCACACAGGCCAGTCAGCTGGAAGAACTGGCGCACCACATGGAACAAGGCTGGGAAGCCGAGGTGCGCCTGGTTGTCGATGCCGCCTACCCCAGCGCCAAGCTGATACAGGCCCTCACCGAATTCATGCCGAAGAGCCGCGGCTGCCGGGTGCGCCTGCGCGAGGAAGTGCTCTCCGGGGTCGAGGAAGTGCTCAAGGACGGCACCGCGGACCTCGCCATCAGCGGCCTGGACATCACCGGCTATCTGGGCAGCGAGCTCAGTACCGTGGAGTTCGTCGCCGTGGCACACGCCAACCATGCCCTTCACCAGCTCGGACGCAAGCTCAGCGTGCAGGACCTGCAGAGCCAGATGCAGATCGTGGTGCGTGATACGGGCCTGCGCCAACCTCGTGATGCCGGATGGCTGGGCGCCGAACAGCGCTGGACGGTGGGCAGCCTGGCGACGTCGGTGGCCTTCGTCAGCAGCGGGTTGGGCTTCGCCTGGCTGCCCCGGCATCTGATCGGGCGCGAACTGGCCGAGGGCATACTCAAGCCGCTGCCACTGGTCCAAGGCAGTATTCGCCGGCCACTGTTCTATTTCTACACTAACCACGACAGACCGCTCGGGCCGGCTACCCGGATTCTCATCGAGCTGATCAAGACGTACGATGCTGGCCAGGCCACTCCACTGGCCGGCTGACAGCTTCCCCAACATCAGGAAAGACATCATGTTGAAACGCATCGCCCTCGCCGCCTGTACCGTTCTGCTGGCCGGCAACCTGTTCGCCGCGGAAAACCCTCGCGTACTGCTGACCACCAGCCTGGGCGAGATCGAGCTGGAGCTCGAAGCGGAAAAGGCACCGATCAGCGTCGAGAACTTCCTCGGCTACGTCGACAGCGGCTTTTATGACGGCACCGTGTTCCACCGCGTCATTCCGGGTTTCATGGTCCAGGGCGGCGGCTTCGGCGAAGGCCTGAACCAGAAGCCGACCAAGGCCCCGATCAAGAACGAGGCGGACAATGGGCTGCACAATGTGCGCGGCACCGTCGCAATGGCCCGGACCCAGAACGTGAATTCGGCTACCAGCCAGTTCTTCATCAACCATCGCGACAACGATTTCCTTGATCACGGTGGCCGCGACTTCGGCTACGCGGTGTTCGCCAAGGTCGTACGCGGCATGGAGGTGGTCGACCAGATCGCCCAGGTGCCCACCGGCAACCGCGCCATGATGCAGAACGTGCCGCTGACCCCGGTGAAGATCATTACCGCGAAGAAACTCTGATCCCCGAGGGGCCGGTTCACCGGCCCTTTTCATTTCTGCCGGCACATACCCGGCTGCCGCCAGCGTGCGAAACCCTCGACCGACAGGAGATCGCGACATGACCGAACTACAAAGTCCACTGAACACCCCGGAAGGCGAAGCACAGCTGCTGCAGGACCTGCTCAGCGCGGAGCGCGCCGGGGCCAAGGTGGCCGGCGACTCGTTGCAACAACCCTGCACGCCCGAGCAACGGCAACTGCTTGAGCAGGTCCGTCAGGGCGAAATCGAAAGCTGCAAGTTGCTGCTCAACTGCCTGCAGCATCTGGGGCTGGAGCCCAACAAGGACACCGGCACCTTCTACGGCAAGGCGATGGCCATCGAATCGCTGGACGAGCGCCTGCCCTTCATCGACAGGGGCCAGCAATGGGTGATCCGCAAACTGCGCGAGTACCTGCCGGGATGCCAGGACCCGCTGTTGCGTAGCGAACTGCAACGCATGCTGCTGATCCACGAGGAGAACAGCGCCGCCTCCCACGCCTGAGACAAACGACTAGCTGCCGGCCTGCCGGTACGGCAGCGCCTGGCGCGCCGCCTCGGCGTACGCCAGCACCCCCGCATGTTCCTGCTGGAGGAAATCCGCTACCGCGGCGCGCAACCCGGGGTGCTGCAGATAGTGCCAGGAGCGCGTGATCACCGGCTCGAAGCCACGAATGAGCTTGTGCTCACCCTGCGCCCCGGCATCGAACCGCTCCAGGCCGCCCGCGATGGCCTGATCGATACCCTGGTAAAAGCACGTCTCGAAGTGCAGCCGGTCGAACTCCGCCAGACAGCCCCAGTAACGACCGTACAGGCCAGACGCACTGCGCAGGCTGAAGGCCATCGCCACCGGCCTCGAGCCCTGTAACGCCAGCACCACGCGAATCGCCTGCGGCATGCGCTCAGCCAGCAGGCTGAAGAATTGCCGAGTCAGATAGGGCGTCTGACCGCGGACCTGATAGGTGTTGGCGTAGCAGGCATAGACGAAATCCCATTCCGCCTCGCTGAGCTCGTGCCCATCGCGCCACTCGAAGCTGATGCCCTGCCCCGCCACCTGTTCGCGTTCCTTGCGCAACTGCTTGCGCTTGCGCGAGGTCAGTGCATCGAGAAAGTCCTGAAAATCGCGGTAACCACGGTTGTGCCAATGAAACTGGCAGCCGATGCGCTCCAGCCAGCCATCCCGCCCCGCCAGCAGCTGATCGGCCCGCGGCTCGCTGAAATTCACGTGGAGCCCCGACAGCTCCTGCCTTTCAAGCCCAGCGGAGAGTACATCGAGCAGCTCACCGGCCGCCTGTACGTCGCCCAGCAGGCGACTGCCGGCGACCGGGGTAAAGGGCACTGCACAAAGCAGCTTGGGGTAGTAGGCGATGCCGGCCCGCTGGCAGGCATCCGCCCACGCCCAATCGAACACGTACTCGCCGTACGAATGAAACTTGCGATACAGCGGCAAGGCTGCCTGCAACGCGCCCTGCGGGTCGCGCAGCAGGAGATGGGCAGGTTGCCAGCCGCTACGCCCACCCACGCTGCCGCTGTCTTCCAGCGCGCAGAGGAAGGCGTGACGAAGGAAGGGCTGATCATCGCTCAGCAGCGCATCCCATTCGGCGGGAGGCAGTTCGGCGAGGCGGTACAGGGTCTGGATAGGCATGCGCGCAGTCTGGCCTGTCCCGCAGGCGAAAAAAAGCCCCGCCAGGGCGGGGCTCAATGGAGCATCACGGATGAGGTGATGTTTTAGAACACGTACTGAGCGCGCAGGCTGATGGCGTCGCCGTCGTCGTCGCCATTAGCGTTTACCACGTCGTCCACGCTGGTCTTCAGGTAGTTGGCCGAGAGCTTGACCGACTCGTTGGCGTACCAGTTGAGACCGATGGTGTGGGTCTTCGCACCAGCTTCTGCGCTGTCCAGCGCACCGACATAACCGCTCGGTGCAACACCGGTTTCATCGACGGTGATGTCGTCGAAGCGGTAGAACACTTCCCATGCACCGATCTGCTTGTTTTCCGGCTTGATCTTGTCGAACTTGCCGCCATCGAGCTTGTAGGAACGCGACTCGCCGGTCAGGGTGTAGGCCAGCTGGACGTTGTAGCCGGACGCTTCCAGATCCTCGAAACCATCCTGAGCGTCGACGGTGCGGGTCAGGTATTCACCCTGAACCGAGAACGGGCCGATCATGTAAGCCGCTTCCAGACCCCAGGCCTGATCGCTGCCGTCGGTAACAGTGCCGCCGAATGTGGCACGGTTGCCGTTGGCGCTGTCTTCGGTAGTGCCACGCACGGACAAACGCGGGCGGATGCGCTCCAGGTAACCTTCTTCCACGTCACGCTGACCGAAGCTCGCGCCCAAGTGCAGCACCTGGTCCTTCTCGACGATCGGGGCGATCACGCCACGCAGCACGAAGCTGGTGTTGTTGGCGCCATCTTCGTCCTCGAGCATGTCGACGCCGTCGCCACCATCCTGACGATAGGCACCGGCCTCGCCGTGGAACATGCCGACAGTGGTACGCACGCGGATGCCTTCGCCGTCTTCGTGGTCGTTCAGCCAGGGCGCCAGGTCATAGATCGCCGAGCGCTCGATGGCGGTGATCCACTTGGAGCTGACGGCTTCTTCCAAGCCGAACGTCGGGTTGAAACGACCAACCGAAACCTGGACCGGCTTCCAGCCGTTGTAGTGGATGGCCAGCTCCTGCCAATCGCTGGAATCGTTGCCAAAGTTGCGGTGGAAGGTGTAGCCCCAATCGGTGAAGGCAACACCGGAAATCTCCAGACGCGCACGACGGAAGTAGGTCTCATCTGCGCGCTCGCCGTTCTGGGTGTAGAAACCATCGAAGCTGTCGGCATCAGCCTGCAGACGGCCATTGATCTTGAACGAGAACTCCTTGTCGGTGGTTCCGACCTCCAGGCCGCCCTTGGTCTTGATAACGAGATCGGCGCCATCGGTGGTGACGGTACCGGCGAAAGCCTGGGCGGAAACGGCCAGAGCGAGGGCGCTGGCGGCGAAACCGGCGAAGTGCTTACGGATCATCCAAAATTCCCCTTTATGTTTAGCGTCGGAAACACACGAGATGGGCTCTTTGTGTTGGGGGGAATCTTGGCGGCGGCGTATGTCAGCCAAATGGCTGATATGTAAATCTTTTGTGACAGCGGAACTTTCCGTGGAGCCGCATCACAGAGCGGCTGCGGCACTTTTTCGTCAGCTGCGAACGTTGCGCTCGCTGGGGCGTCGGGCTCCGGCGACCAGCTTGTCGACAGCCCTGGCGGCTGCAACCATGCCGAAACTGGCGGTCACCATGGTCACCGCGCCGAAGCCTTCGGCGCAGTCGAGCTTGACCCCCTCGCCAACGAAGCTCTTGCTCTGGCACACGCCGCCGTCCGGCTTCGGGTAGCGCAACTGCTCCGTGGAGAACACACAGGGCACGCTGTAGGTGCGCCCCGGCGTGCGCGAGAAGTTGTATTCGCGACGCAGCAGCGAGCGCACCTTTGCCGCCAGCGGATCGTTGAAGGTCTTGTTCAGATCAGTGACCTGGATCTGTGTCGGATCGACCTGCCCGCCGGCGCCGCCGGTGGTGATGATCTGGATCTTGCGGCGCTTGCACCAGGCGATCAGCGCCGCCTTGGCCGGCACGCTGTCGATGCAGTCGATGACGCAGTCCATGTCTTCGGTGATGTACTCGGCCATGGTTTCGCGGGTGACGAAATCCGCCACTGCATGAACCTGGCAGGCCGGGTTGATGGCGCGAATACGTGCGGCCATCTCGTCGACCTTGGCTTTGCCCACTGCGCCATCGAGGGCGTGAATCTGCCGGTTGGTATTGGTGATGCACACATCGTCCAGGTCGAACAGGCTGATCTCGCCTACCCCGCTGCGCGCCAGCGCCTCGGCCGCCCACGAGCCGACGCCACCGATGCCGACCACCGCCACATGCGCAGCCGTCAGCCGCTCGAGGCCGACGCGGCCATACAGGCGGGCAATACCGCCGAAACGCTGATCATCGATAGACATGCTGACTCCCCGGAAAAAACCTGGCGATTATAAGACCTCAGCACGCCACGACCACTGCATCCAGCCGTCACCGCAACCGCGCCTTTGCTTTAATATGGCGCCCTTTCCCCGCCGCACCGGAGCCCTGATGACCGCGCCTGCCCTCTCCCCGACGCTCGAACTCGCCTGCGAGCTGATCAATCGCCCTTCGGTGACGCCGCTGGATGAAGGCTGCCAGCAGCTGATGAGCCAGCGCCTGGCGGCCTGCGGCTTCGCCATCGAGCCGATGCATATCGAGGACGTGGAGAACTTCTGGGCCATTCGCGGCAACGAAGGCCCGGTGCTGTGCTTCGCCGGCCACACTGACGTGGTCCCTACGGGCCCGCTGCAGGCCTGGCAGAATCCGCCGTTCAGTGCGCGCATCGACGAGCAGGGCATGCTCCACGGCCGCGGCGCGGCAGATATGAAAGGCAGCCTGGCGGCGATGGTCGTGGCAGTGGAGCGCTTCACAGCCGATCACCCGAATCACAAGGGGCAGATCGCCTTTCTCATCACCAGTGATGAAGAAGGCCCTGCGCACCACGGCACCAAGGCCGTCGTCGAGCGCCTGCGCGAGCGTGGCCAGCGCCTGGACTGGTGCATCGTCGGCGAACCGTCGAGCACCGCCTTGGTAGGTGACGTGGTGAAGAATGGCCGTCGCGGCTCACTCGGCGGCACCCTCACCGTACGCGGCCAGCAGGGCCATGTGGCCTATCCGCATCTGGCGAAGAACCCCATCCACCTGGCCGCGCCTGCGCTGGCTGAGCTTGCCGCAGAGCACTGGGACGACGGCAATGCCTTCTTCCCGCCGACCAGCTTCCAGATCTCCAACCTGAACGCCGGCACCGGCGCCACCAACGTCATTCCCGGCACGCTGGAAGCGGTGTTCAACTTCCGCTTCTCCACCGAGTCCACCGTCGAACAGCTCAAGCAGCGCACCGCCGCGATTCTCGACAAGCACGGTCTGGACTGGAACGTGGACTGGGCACTGTCCGGCCTGCCGTTCCTCACCGAACCGGGCGCGCTGCTCGACGGCGTGGCCAAGGCAATCCGCAGCGTCACCGGCCGTGAGACCACGCCGTCCACCAGCGGCGGTACCTCGGACGGGCGCTTTATCGCCACCCTCGGCACCCAGGTGGTCGAGCTCGGCCCGGTCAACGCGACCATCCACCAGGTCGACGAACACATCCTGGCCAGCGATCTCGACCTGCTGACCGAAATCTACTACCAGACCCTGGTGAACCTGCTCACATGCTGATCTGCCCGATCTGCCAGGCGCCGCTGAGTGCGGTCGAAAATGGCGTCGCCTGTCCGGCCAATCACCGTTTCGACCGTGCGCGTCAGGGTTACCTGAACCTGCTCCCGGTGCAGCACAAGAACAGCCGCGATCCGGGCGACAACCAGGCCATGGTCGAAGCACGGCGACGCTTTCTCGACGGCGGCCACTATGCGCCGCTGGCCCGACGCCTCGCCGAGCTGGCCGCCGAACGCGCGCCGCAGCGCTGGCTGGACATCGGCTGTGGCGAGGGCTACTACACCGCCCAGTTGGCCGAGGCACTACCGGACGCCGAAGGCTATGCACTGGACATCTCCCGCGAAGCGGTCAAGCGCGCCTGCAAACGCGCGCCGCAACTGGAATGGCTGGTGGCGAGCATGGCCCGCGTGCCGCTGGCCGATGCCAGCTGCGACCTGCTCGCCAGCGTGTTCAGCCCGCTGGACTGGCAGGAGGCGCGACGCCTGCTCGCACCCGGCGGCGGACTGCTGCGCATGGGACCGACCCGCGAGCACCTGTGGGAGCTACGCGCCCGGCTCTACGACGAGGTACGCGACTACGATGACGAGAAGCACCTGTCGCTGATTCCCGAAGGCATGCGCCTGGCCCACAGCGAAACCCTCAGCTACGAGCTGCAGCTGGACAACGCCCAGGCCCGTGCCGACCTGCTGGCGATGACCCCGCACGGCTGGCGCGCCAGCGCCGAGCGCCGCGCCGCCGTGATCGACAGTCACCTCAGCGTGCGGGTTGCGATACGCTACGACTGGATCGAACGCACGCCCTAGCGTTCGTATATTTGCCTACGACCAAAACCTCGCACCACCACATAAGGCAGTCGCCCATGCGTCAACCCGATATCGAGATCTACCTCAGGGATGCCAGTCAGGAGGCCGTCGGCGAGTGGCTGGCCCAAGCCATTGGCTCATGTTCCGCCTGGCAACAGAAAGGCCAGACCTTCAAGTGCAGCGCCGCCGGCATTCCGGTGACCTGGCTGCCGAAGGCGGTGGGCAAATGGCATTGTCTGCTGCTGGAAAGCGATGCCACCCCCTGGGACGATGACCTCGCCTGCGCCCGCGCGGCGTATCAGGCTTTGGGTGTGGAAATCCGCTGCGCGCCAGGCGGCTGGCAGGAAGAGGAAGCCGTTGAAGAGGCCGACCGCTGGATCCGCATCAGCGATGACGGTGAAGAGGAAATCGTCTGGCGGACGGGCTGATCGGCATCGGCCGTATCGCTCATCCGTGGTGGACCGAAACCACCGGATAGCAAAACAAAGCCCGTCACTTGGACGGGCTTTGTCATTGCGCAACCGAAGTTACACGCCGGCGACGTCTTCGGCCTGCAGGCCCTTCTGGCCCTGGGTTACCGAAAACTCCACCTGCTGCCCTTCGGCCAGCGAGCGGTGGCCGTCACCACGGATCGCGCGGTAATGCACGAACACGTCGGCGCCATTACCCCGCTGAATGAATCCATAGCCTTTTGCATCGTTGAACCACTTGACGGTTCCGGTCTCGCGCTCAGCCATTACCACTTCTCCAACTCGCTTTTTGTTATTCCTCGGAAGAGGGGTCGACGGTCAGGCCTTCGTGCATTCGGCTCCGGCGCAAATGCGACTCGAACGCGACCGTTGCCGGAGTATAAAACAACGATTTTCGCTGTCAGCCTCTTTTTTCCGCTGCGGATTTGACACCCTCACCCGCCCCGGCCAATGCCGGAACGGGTGCTCTGTTCAGGCGCTCCGGCGGCGGCGCCATAGCCACAAGGCGAGCACGCCCAGGGTCAGCAGCAAGGGCACCAGAGCGATGTTGGCGAACTTCAGCGTACGCCCCAGCGCTTCGATATCGGCATTGAGCTGGTAGCGCACCTCACGCAACTCCTTGCGGATACGCACCTTCTCCTGCTGGAACTGACGCAACGCCTGCTCCTGCTCAGCCGTCAGCTCCAGCGCCTGCTCCGGGTCCGGACTCTGCAGCTCGGCCAGTTGCTGCTCGGTATCAGCCAGGCGCTGCTGCAGCACTTCTTCCTTCTCGCGGAAACGATCTTCGGCCTCGCGCTGCAAGGTTTCTACCATCACGAACGGACGGGTGAAGCGACCACGCGAACGCACGCTGATCAGCGCATCGGTGCCGGAAAGGTTGTCCAGCGCATTGATCACGAACGCGCCGTTGTCCGCCCACGGCTGCGGAACGCGCTGGCCGAAGAAGTCCTGCACCTGCACCCACATGCGATCACTCAGCAGATCGGTATCGGCGACGGCGATCACGTTGATGTTCTGGCTTTCCTTGATGCCCTCTTCACGGCCTTCGATGCCGTCCGGAAAGGCAGTTTTCGCCGGCCCCTGGATGCGCGCCGCCAGGGTGTAGCG
Source organism: Pseudomonas sp. (assembly GCA_007713455.1). Taxonomy (GTDB): domain Bacteria; phylum Pseudomonadota; class Gammaproteobacteria; order Pseudomonadales; family Pseudomonadaceae; genus Stutzerimonas; species Stutzerimonas chloritidismutans. Next base: position 479,384 of record VMRT01000001.1, on the reverse strand, counting down.
CTCGCCGGTCGGCTCGAGGCCAAGCAGCAGGGTTTCCGGGTTGTCCAGCGTGGCGAAGCGCTCGGCCTCCACCGGCATGGCGTAGTCGGAACTGCCGAACAGCGGCGTGAAGCGCGTCGTCGCGTCCTCCAGCGGCTCCAGAATGCCGGCACTGGCGATGGTGATGTTTTCCAGCGCGGCGGTGGTCACGTCATCCTGATCCAGCGCGTTGCGCGGCAGGCTCAACCAGCCTGCGTGACGCACCGGACGGCGCTCCGCACCGACGCCAACCGACATCGCGTAGGCTGCATCGACCAGCGCCTGTTGCGGCACCATGCGCACGCCCCAGGCCTTGAACAGTGGCTCGAGGTCGGACGCACGCTCCTCGCCGAATTCTCCCGGACCGATGCCCATGCCCGGATCGGCCTCGCTGTGCGGATCGACGAATACCAGCAGCTTGCCGCCACGCAGGACGAACTGGTCGATGGCGTACAGCGTCTGCTCCGGCAGATCCTTCGGGTGAATCAGCAGCAACACCGAGACGTTGGTCGGGATCATGTCCACATCGCGGCGCAGGCTTTCGATATGGAACAGCTGGCGGACTTCCTCCAGCACCATCCATGGCGGCGTCGCCTGCTGAGTCCTCATGTCGAAACCGCCGGTCAGCTGCAACCCTGAGAGCACGCCGACCACCGGCAGCTCGCCGCTAGCCAGGCCCTGCACCAGGCGGCTGATCTCGTACTCGAGAAACTCTTCCTGATCCAGCGGGAAGAACGGAATGATCTGCGTGCTGCCCTCGGCATTGGTGCCGGCGAGGCCGAAGTAGATCTTGTCACCGCCCTGGTTGAGCGGCACCGCCTGCAGGCCGAACTCGGCGGCGCGGTCCTCCTCTTCGGAGAACGGCTGCGGGTCGATCACATGCAGCTTGAGCTTGCCAGCGGAGGCCCGCTCGTAGGCCTTGAGCATCTCCTCGACGCGACGCGCGTAGTTGCGCAGCGCCACCAGCTCCTTGGAGGTCTCGTCCGAGTAGAAGAAGTGCAGTTCGATCGGTTCCTGCAGGCCGTCAAGAATGCGCTCGGTGCCCTCGGAAATGGTGTAGAGCTTCTGCTCGGTCAGGTCGAGCCGCGCATTGGTGAACAGCATGCCGGACACGCCGTTGAACAGCAGAAATGCCAGTGCGATCAGCAGCAGCCCGGCACCGGAATAGATGACTCGTTTCATGTCTGTTCCCTCAGGCGGCTTTCTTCAGATCGACGACCACGGCAGTGGCAGCCAGCCAGGCGACGATCAGCGTGACGAAATACAGCAGGTCACGCAGGTCGATCACACCCTTGCTGATGGAATCGAAACGGATCAGGAAGCTCAGCGAAGCCACCGCATCGATCAGCCACTGCGGCGCCCAGGCGAAGGCATCCAGCACCATCGGCAGGCCGCTGACGATGAACAGGAAACACACCGCCACCGCGAGGATGAAGGCGATCACCTGGTTCTTCGCCAGCGCCGACATGCACGAGCCGATCGCCAGAAACGCACCCGCCAGCAGCCAGCTGCCGAAATAACCAGCGACGATCACACCGTTGTCCGGCTCGCCCAGGTAATTGACGGTGATGACCATCGGGAAGGTCAGCAGCAGCGCGATGCCAGCGAATACCCAGGCGGCGAGGAACTTGCCGGTAACCGCCTCGAAGCGGGTGATCGGCAGCGTCATCAAGAGCTCGATCGAGCCGGACTTGCGCTCCTCCGCCCACAGGCGCATGGCGATCGCCGGCACCAGGAACAGGTACAGCCAGGTATGGAAGCTGAAGAACGGCGTGAGGTCGGCCTGGCCGCGCTCGTAGAAACCGCCCAGGTAGAAGGTGAACACCCCGGAGAGCACCAGGAAGATCACGATGAACACGTAGGCCAGCGGCGTGGCGAAATAGCTGCCCAGCTCGCGCTTGAAGATAACCGGCAACTGGGTCATAGCGACTCCCCGCGAGTCAGGTTACGGAACACCTCATCCAACCGGCCGCGTTCCACGTCCAGCTCCTTCACCACCCAGCCATGCTGGGCGATCAGCGCACTGACCTGGGGGAAAATCACCTGCCCCGGCTGCGCCAGCAACGTCAGGCTGTGCTCGGGCTCGTTGTATTCGACACCGGCCACGCCGGGCAACGCGGCCAGGGCAACGTCGTCCAGCGGACCGTCGCTGACCAGCGTGACGGCCTGGTGATATTTCGACCGGCTCTCCAGCTCCAGCGGCGTGCTGTCGGCCACCAGTCGGCCCTGGGCGATGACCACCGCGCGGGTGCAGACCGCACTGACCTCTTCGAGGATATGCGTGGAGATGATGACAATCTTGTCCTGCGCCAGCCCCTGGATCAGCTGACGCACCTGGTGTTTCTGGTTCGGATCGAGGCCATCGGTGGGCTCATCGAGAATCAGCACCTGCGGATCGTGCAGGATCGCCTGGGCCAGGCCGACGCGACGCTTGAAGCCCTTGGACAGCGTCTCGATGGACTGCCCCAGCACGTTCTCCAGCTCCACCTGGGCGACCGCGGCTTCGACCCGCTGGCGCTTGTCCGCACCACGGAAGCCGCGGACTTCAGCGATGAACTCGAGAAAACCGCGCACCGTCATGTCGCCGTAGCAGGGCGCGCCTTCGGGCAGATAACCCATCTGCCGCTGGGCCTGCAGGGTCTGGGTGCGAATGTCGTGGCCGAGGATGCTCGCCGTGCCCGACGTCGGCGCGAGAAAGCCGGTCAGCATCTTCATAGTGGTGGACTTGCCGGCACCATTCGGGCCGAGAAATCCCAGCACCTCGCCGCGCTGGACCTGGAATGACAGGTCGTCGACCGCGGTGTGCTGGGCAAAACGCTTGGTCAGGTTGCTTATTTCGATCATGGACTCTCACCAGTGCACCAAAGGCCCTGGCGTGCCGCCGCGCGACCCGAGCCAGGTCCTGCAAAAATGCCGGCGGCACTATAAGAACAGCAACCCGACGAATGCAACCAGTCCCTAGACTGAGAGGACTACGCTGTTCATCACAGCTCTGCGCGCAATTCGCTATAAGGCCATGCCGCACGGATCGCAGACGCCCAGAATGCCGGCAGAGATTGAGAGACTTCCAGGCCGGCATGCCGCGACACGCCAAGCCATTAGCAAGGACAAACCATGAAACTACGCAGGTCCAGAGAGCTAGCGAAAGTACATCTCTGCTGTTTGTTTGGCGCCATGGCGTGCTCAGCGTACGCCAGCGAGCCTGCGGAGTTTCCAGACGCACAAACCAGTGATCCTGCGACAGTGGGATGGATGGTTGGCTCGCCGCCACCGTCTGATCGAATCCTGCGCTTCGAGGATGGCAGTTATTTTCGCTTCCCGCAGATGCGCTGGAGCGTCGCCAACTTTCGACAGCTGATGCCTACCGTCAATGTCTCACGCGGCCTAGGTGAGTCTTCACTACTCGAGCACCAGCCAAGCAACGAGTTCGATGCGCTGACATTCGTCCCTCTTGGTGGGGGCGAGCCAATGACCTGGCAGCAATCGCTGCAAGCCAATTACACCGACGGCATCATCATCCTTCACCGAGGGAAATTGGTGTACGAGCGCTATTTCGGCGTATTGAAGCCGCAAGGACAGCATGCTGCCATGTCGATTACGAAAACCTTCACCGGTACATTGGCGGCGCTTCTTGTGGCCGAAGAAAAGCTGGATCCCGAACGTCTGGTCGCTGATTACGTTCCCGAGCTGGCAGCGTCGGGTTTTGGCGATGCCAGCGTACGTCAGCTGATGGATATGACCACCGGCATTCACTTCAGCGAGGATTATGCGGACCCCAAGGCCGAAGTATGGGCGCACGCCGCCGCCGGCAATCCGCTGCCGAAACCCGCTGATTACCAGGGGCCACGGACCTATTACGAGTTTCTGCAAACGGTCAAACCGCAAGGTCGCCATGGCGAGGCCTTTCATTACCGCACCGCAAATTCCGACGCTCTCGGCTGGGTAATTGCGCGAGTGAGCGGCCAGAACGTCGCACAGCTGTTGTCGGAGCGCATTTGGAGTCGATTGGGCGCGGAACAGGATGCCTACATGTCGGTAGACTCCATCGGTACGCCGTTTGCCGGTGGCGGCCTGAATGCCAGCCTGCGCGACCTTGTGCGCTTTGGCGAAATGATGCGTAACGAAGGTCGATACAACGGCACTCAGATCCTGCCACCGGAAGTCGTGACAGATATCCGAAATGGAGCAAGTCGCGAAGACTTTGCCAAAGCCGGTTACCGTCTGCTACCCGGCTGGAGCTACCGCAACATGTGGTGGGTCACCCACAACGGGCATGATGCCTTCATGGCACGTGGGGTACATGGGCAAGCGCTTTATATCGACCCACTGGCGGAGATGGTGATCGCGCGCTTTGCCAGCCATCCGGTGGCGGGCAACGCAGCAAACGACCCCACCTCGTTGCCGGCTTTTGAGGCGGTGGCGAAGCATCTGCTAGAACAGCGTCGATAGCTTGCTGAAGCTGCAAACAGCCCGGGATGAAGGATTCGCAGTGACCGACCCGATCGAATTCCAGACCACACGTCTGCTCTTACGGCAATGGACGCCAGCCGATCGTGCACCGTTCGCCACGATGAATGCGGACCCCAGGGTCATGCGGCACTTCCCCGCTCTGCTCAGTCGGGCCGAGAGCGATGCAATGGCTGACCGCTGCCAGGCGCTGATCGAAGAACGCGGCTGGGGGTTCTGGGCCGTCGAGCTGAAAGCCAGCGGCGCATTCACCGGCTTCGTCGGTCTGCATACGCCGTCGGCAACCTTGCCGTTCTCGCCGTGCGTGGAAATAGGTTGGCGCCTGGCGGCTGATTACTGGGGCCAGGGATTGGCCAGCGAGGCGGCGTGGGCCGCGCTAAAGACAGGGTTCGGCACGCTCGATCTTTCCGAAATCGTATCCTTCACTACTATCGAGAATCGACGTTCACGCGCCGTGATGGCCCGTCTCGGCATGCGTGAAACGGAGGTGTTCGAGCATCCAGGGGTACCCATCGGCCATCCGCTTCGCCGGCACTGCCTGTATCGACTGGATCGCGAACAGTTTGCGGCGCAGTTGGCTGCAGCTGAATGACCGTTCATTCACGATTGGCTGGACTTCGCTGGAAAGCCTGTTAGAACGGCACGCGCATAGCCGGATTCTCATCCCCACCCTACGGATATTCTTCAATGCCTCAGCTGTTCCTCGCGCTTCTGTTCCTCGGCTTTTCCGGCTTCGCTCATGCGGAAGATGCCGATATCGCCCGGCTGTTCGACGAGGCCGGCGTGGACGGAACACTGGTGATCGAATCGGCTGAAACCGGCCAGCGCTACGTTCACAACGAAGCCCGCGCGAAGCAGCCGTTCACCGCCGCATCCACATTCAAGGTGCTGAACACGCTGATCGCGCTGGAGGAAGGCGCCATCGCCGGCGCCGACGAGATCATCCCGTGGGACAACACCCGTTACGAGATCGAGGCCTGGAACCGAGACCAGACGCTGAAGAGCGCCTTCCAGGTCAGTTGCGTCTGGTGCTATCAGTGGCTGGCGCGGCGGGTGGGTGCGGCTGACTATCCGCCACACATCCGCCGGGCGCATTACGGTCAGCTGCGCGAGCCATTCAACGGTACCGAGTTCTGGCTGGATGGCTCGCTGACCATCAGCGCCGAGCAACAGATCGAGCTGCTCAAACGCGTGACCGCGCGCAGCCTGCCGTACCGCAACAGCAGTTACGACACATTGAAGACGGTGATGCTCACCGAAGCCGCCAAGGACTATCGCCTCTACGCCAAGACCGGCTGGGCCGCCCGCAGCACGCCCGGCACCGGCTGGTACATCGGCTACGTGGAGACTGGTGAGAACACCTGGCTGTTCGCCTTGAACCTGGACACCCGAACCGTCAGGGACCTGCCGTTGCGTCAGCAGATCGCCCAGAACGCATTGCGAGCCAAAGGCATTCTGCCGGCGGACTGAAGCAACTCAGCATCTCAGCAACCCGGGTGGTGCGCCTATGCGCCCATCCAGAACAACCTCCTGGGAAATCCGCCATGCGCAACGATGAAATCAAGGCCATCTTCGACCAGCAGGCAACCAGCTACGACGAGCGCTGGGCGAGAACCGCGCCGATTCGCGAGGCCCTGCATTTCCTTCTGGAAGCCGTATTTGCCAACCTTCCAGCCGATGCCCGGATTCTGTGCGTCGGTGCCGGCACCGGCGAGGAAATCGCATACCTGGCGAGGCGCTTCCCGCGCTGGAGCTTCACCGCCGTCGAGCCCTCCGGTGCAATGCTCGAGGTGTGCCGCAACAAGGCAATCGAGGGCGGCTACGCCGAGCGCTGCCAGTTTCATGAGGGTTATCTGCAATCGCTGCCCGAGCAGGACGCCTTCGATGTCGCGACGTGCTTTCTCGTGTCGCAATTCATTCTGGAGCCAGGGGCCCGTGCGGAGTTTTTCCGTGCCATCGCTAGCCGGCTTCGCCCGGGCGCACGCCTGGCCAGCTCCGACCTGGCATCGGATATCGCCTCGGCCGAATACACGGCCCTGCTCGAAACCTGGATGAACATGATGACCGTGGCTGGCATCCCGGCCGCCGGTGTGGAGCAGATGCGCGCAGCCTACTCCCGCGATGTGGCGGTGCTGCCTCGCGAGCGGGTCGCAGCGATCATCGAATCCGGCGGCTTTACCGACCCCGTCCTGTTCTACCAGGCCGGGCTGATTCACGCCTGGTACTCGACGCGGTCAACGGTCGATGCGCAATAACGCCGCGGCATGGCGGTTGTATCCGACCGGCCGAGCATGAAGCGATCCGTGTTGTGTTCGTTTCTTCTCGCCACGTTGGCCGGTGCGGCGATCTGGAGCCTGTCGCCGCTGCTGACGGGCCATGTCGAGCCCTGGGATGCAGGTGGCCTGTATTACACCGCAGCGCTGGCCCTGGGCGGCGGATTGTGTGGCTCCGTTTCGCCGAAACCATTGTGGCCGCTCTACGCAGGCTGTGTGGCCGGGCAGGTTCTGTATCTGCTCGGCTGGTTGCCGACAGGGCCATTGCTCCCCGTCGGGCTGGTGTTCGTGCTGCTGTGCTCCCTGGTCTTTCTCGCCGGAGCCTATGTCGGCTCCCGAGCCCGAACCAGATGGCAGGCTCGAAAGCAGCAGCCGCCCCGTGGCGGCGCCTGATGGCGCCGCCGCGAGCTCTAGGCTGAGAGCTTCTGGCTGAAATTATCGGCGGGCTTGCCGATATCGAGCCGGTCCACGTTCATTACCTTGTCCCAGGCTTTGACGAAGTCCTGCACGAACTTCTCGTTGCCGTCGGCCATTCCGTATACCTCAGCCTGGGCACGCAGCTCCGATTGCGCGCCGAAGATGAGGTCCACGCGGGTGGCGGTCCAGGTGGGCTGGCGGGTCTTGCGGTCGAGGCCCTGGAAGCGGTTCTTGTGCTCAGTCGCGACCCACTCGTTCTGCATGCTCAGCAGGTTGACGAAGAAGTCGTTCGAAAGCGTGCCCACGCGCTTGGTGAAGACGCCTTCCCTGCCGCCATCCGCATTGGTGCCCAACACACGCATGCCGCCGACCAACACGGTCATTTCCGGCGCGCTCAGCCGTAGCAGGTGGGCCTTGTCGACCAGCGCTTCCTCGGGCGCCATGAAGTGCGACTCGTGGTAGTAGTTGCGGAAGCCATCGGCGACCGGCCGCAGCGCTTCGAACGAGGGCCCATCGTTCCACTCTTCGAGCGCATCCATCCGCCCTGGCGTGAAGGGCACGGTGACGGCCACGCCGCCGTCCTGTGCCGCTTTCTCGATGGCGGCACAGCCGGCGAGCACGATCAGGTCCGCCATGGAGACCTTTTTGCCCCCGCTGGCCGAGGCGTTGAACGCGTTCTGGATCTCGCCGATTTTCTGCAGCACGCGATCCAGCAGGGCCGGGTTGTTGATCTCCCAATCCTTCTGCGGCGCGAAGCGGATACGAGCACCGTTGGCGCCTCCGCGCTTGTCCGATCCGCGATAGGTGGCGGCCGAAGCCCAGGCTACCGACACCAGCTCGGACACGGAAAAGCCCATACCGAGCAGCTGCTGCTTCAGCGCGGCGATGTCCGCCTCGTCGATCACCGGGTGGTCACGTTCGGGAATCGGGTCCTGCCAGATCAGCTTTTCCTGCGGCACCAGTGGCCCGAGGTAGCGGCCGATGGGACCCATGTCGCGGTGCGTCAGCTTGAACCACGCTTTGGCGAAGGCATCGGCGAACTCGTCCGGGTTCTTGAGGAAGTGACGGGAGATCTTTTCGTACTCAGGATCGAAACGCAGCGCCAGGTCCGAGGTAAGCATGGTTGGCTTGCGCTTCTTGTTCGGGTCGAAGGGGTCGGGAATGATTTCCCCCACGTCCTTTGCGACCCACTGATGCGCGCCGGCCGGGCTCTTGGTCAGCTCCCATTCGAAGTTGAACAGGTTCTCGAAGAAGTAGTTGGACCACTGCGTCGGGGTCTGGCTCCAGATGACTTCGAGACCGGAGGTGATGGCATCGGCACCCGCACCGGTCTGGAATCGGCTGCGCCAACCCAGGCCCTGGTCTTCGATCACCGCGCCTTCCGGGTCCGGGCCCAACAGCGAGGGGTCACCCGCACCGTGGGTCTTGCCGAAGGTATGGCCGCCAGCGATCAGCGCCACGGTTTCATAGTCGTTCATCGCCATGCGGGCGAAGGTTTCGCGGATATCGATGGCCGAGGCTTTGGGGTCGGGATTGCCGTTGGGGCCCTCCGGGTTCACGTAGATCAAGCCCATCTGCACGGCGCCCAGCCCCGGATGCAGCTGCCGCTCGCCGCTGTAACGCTCATCGCCCAGCCAGGTGCCTTCGGGGCCCCAGAAGAGTTCTTCCGGCTCCCAGGTGTCAGCACGGCCGCCGGCGAAACCAAAGGTCTTGAAGCCCATGGATTCCAACGCCACGTTCCCGGTGAGCACGTAGAGGTCCGCCCAAGACAGTTTGCGCCCGTATTTCTGCTTGATCGGCCAGAGCAGGCGCCGCGCCTTGTCCAGCGAGGCGTTGTCCGGCCAGCTGTTGAGCGGTGCGAAACGCTGCTGACCACCACCGGCGCCACCGCGGCCATCGGTGATCCGATAGGTCCCGGCGCTGTGCCAGGCCAGACGAATGAACAGCCCGCCGTAATGGCCGAAATCCGCCGGCCACCAGTCCTGGGAATCGGTCATCACCTGGTGAAGATCGGCAATCACAGCGTCGAGATCGAGGGAGTTGAATTCCGCGGCGTAGTCGAAATCGCCACCGTATGGATTGGAACGCGGTGAGTGCTGGTTGAGCGATGTGAGGCTCAGCGCTTCAGGCCACCAGTCCCGGTTGCTCGGGCGTTTGCGGGGCGCACCAGCGCCATGACCGAATGGGCAACCACCACCCGTCTTTTCGCCAGTCTCTTCGTTCATGTTCTGCTCCTCACGGTTGTCGATGACGCGATCAGGCGCCGCTTGAAACAACCTAGCACCGAGCTCATGAACGAACAAAAGGCCAGAACGGCGTTTTCAAGGCTGCAGGAACGAGGCTGAAAGCGGCGCCAGCGCAGCAACCAAGCGGCTTCCAGCTACCCGGACTGCGGCTGAAATGGCGCGTATGGAATTTCCCTATCGGCACGATAGGCGCAGCCTCAAACAGCGCATCCGATCGCCCCACTTACGCCTCACACTCCAGTGTCCGCGTTAGGTCTGCGCAGAGAATCCGGGCGTCGGTAGCCCTGCAATCGCTGGCGGTTTGCCGGCAGAGAGTTTTGCCCGCCCTCCCCGCTTGCGGCACACTTGCCGCCTTCGAGGGCATTGCCCCTTCCATAGCCGAATCTGCCGTATGACTCGCTCCCCCCTTCGCCGTCTGATCTTCTCCGTATTGCGCCGCGTGCTGTACTTCTGGGTGCGCTCGGAGACCATCAACCAGTCTGCCTTCACCCTCAAGCTGGACCGCAGCAAGCCGGTGTTCTACGTGCTGCAGCAACCCTCGCTGAGCGATCTCGCGGTGCTGGACGTCGAGTGCAGCAAGGCCGGGCTACCACGCCCGGTGGCCGATGTGGCGGTGGGCGACCACGTCGAGCCGGCCGCGTTCTTCTTTCTCAATCCGGCAACGAGCTGGTTTGGCCGACGCACGCGTCTGGTGGCGCCGCCAACGCTGGTCCGGCTGGTCGGCGCACTGGAGCACAACGCGGTGGAAAACGCGCAGATCATTCCGGTCAGCGTGTTCTGGGGCCAGTCGCCGAATCGCGAGACCAGCGCCTGGAAGCTGCTGTTCGCCGACAGCTGGGCGGTCACCGGGCGCCTGCGCAAACTGCTCAGCATCCTGGTGCTGGGGCGCAAGACCCGCGTGCAGTTCTCCGCACCAATCCAGCTCAACGAGCTGATCGCACTGAACAAGGGCCACGAGCGCACCCTGCGCATGGTCCATCGCATGCTGCGCGTGCACTTCCGCAACCAGAAGACCGCCGTGATCGGCCCCGACCTGTCGCACCGGCGCAATCTGGTCAAGGGCCTGGTCCACGCACCGCAGGTCCGGCAGGCGATTCGCGACGAGGCCGAACGCGAGAACATTTCCATCGAGCGGGCCGAAGCCAGGGCGCTGCGCTACGGCAACGAGGTGGCCTCGGACTACGCCTACACCGCCGTGCGCTTCCTCGAAGTGGTGTTGTCCTGGTTCTGGAACAAGATCTACGACGGCATCCGCGTCAACCATATCGAGCCACTGCAGGAAGCCGTGCGCGGCTACGAGGTGATCTACGTCCCCTGCCATCGCAGCCATATCGACTACCTGCTGCTGTCCTACCTGCTGTTCCGCAACGGCCTGACGCCGCCGCATATCGCCGCCGGCATCAACCTCAACATGCCAGTCATTGGTAGCCTGCTGCGCCGCGGTGGCGCCTTCTTCATGCGCCGCTCGTTCAAGGGCAACCCGCTGTACACCTCGGTGTTCAACGAATACCTGCACAACCTGTTCACCCGCGGCTTCCCCGTCGAGTACTTCGTCGAGGGCGGCCGTTCGCGTACCGGCCGCATGCTGCAACCCAAGACCGGCATGCTGGCCCTGACCCTGCGCAGCTACGTGCGCTCGTCACGCCTGCCGATCCTCTTCGTGCCGGTCTACATCGGCTACGAGCGCGTGCTGGAAGGCCGCACCTACCTGGGTGAACTGCGCGGCGCGGCGAAGAAGAAGGAATCGATCTTCGACATCTTCAAGGTCATCGGTGCGCTCAAGCAGCGCTTCGGCCAGGTCTGGGTCAACTTCGGCGAACCGCTCAAGCTCAACGAATTCCTCGACCAGGAGCAGCCCGGCTGGCGCCAACAGACCTACGCGCCGGATTACCGTCCCGAATGGCTGAACGACGCCACCAATCGCCTGGCCGAGCGCATCGCCCAGCGCCTGAACGAGGCGGCGGCGGTCAACCCGGTCAACCTGGTGGCGCTGGCGATGCTCTCCACCAGCCGCCAGGCCCTGGACCAGCAGTCCCTGGCGCGGATTCTCGATCTCTATCAGGCGCTGTTACGTGCGGTGCCCTACTCGCCGCACACCACGCTGCCGGAAGGCGACGGCAACGCGCTGATCGCGTACGTGAAGAGCCTCGACCTGCTCGCCGAACAGAAGGACGCGCTGGGCAACATCCTCTATCTGGACGAGCAGAACGCCGTCCTGATGACCTACTACCGCAACAACGTGATGCACATCTTCGCGTTGCCGGCACTGCTGGCGAGCTTCTTCCAGAGCAGCTCGCGCATCAGCCGCGAGCAGATCCAGCGCTTCACCGAGGCGCTGTACCCGTACCTGCGTGCCGAGCTGTTCATGCGCTGGGAAGTCGAGGAGCTGGAAGCCGTGGTCGACCAGTGGCTGGCGGCCTTCGTCGAGCGCGGCCTGCTCAAGGTGGACGGCAACCACTACGTGCGCCCGGCCCCGAGCTCGCGGCAGTTCGTCCTGCTCACCCTTCTCGCTCGCGTCGTGGTGCAAACCCTGCAGCGCTTCTACATGGCCACCTCGCTGCTGCTCAACAGTGGCCAGCACAGCCTGAGCGCCGAGGAGCTGGAAAACCTCTGCACGGTCATGGCCCAGCGCCTGTCGATCCTGCATGGGCTCAACGCGCCGGAGTTCTTCGACAAGGCGCTGTTCCGCCATTTCATCCAGAGCATGCAGGAACAGGGCGTGGTCAGCCCGGATGAAAACGGCCGGCTCGGCTATCACGAAAAGCTCGCGGAACTGGCCGAGGGCGCGGCCAAGCGCGTGCTACCGGCTGAGATTCGCCTGTCGATCCGTCAGGTGGCGCTGGAGCGTCATCATGACGATTCCGATTCGACGCCTCCCCAGGCCGCCTGACGCGCTCAGTCCCGCTGCCAGGCCATCGCCAGTTCGGGATGGCCGGTGTGCGGGTCCAGCTGTTCGCTGATCACGGCAAAGCCATGTCGGCGATAGAAGGCGACGCTGGCGGCATTGGCGCTGTAGACCGTCAGCTCGAGCCGCTCACGCACGGTCTTGGCCTGCTCGATCAGTGCCGAGCCGATACCGCCGCCCTGAGCGCTCGGCGCCACGAAGATCGCCGCCAGCACGTCCCCGACCAGCGCGACGAATCCCAGCACCTCGCCTTCACGCTCATCGACCCAGATCTGCGCCGCCGGCAGATAGATATCGCGCATGTCATCCAGCTTCGACGCCCAGAACGCCGGCGCAATGAAGTCATGGGCGCGGATCGATGCAGCCAGCCAGATCGCCAGCACCGGCTCCAGGTCATCGGGGCGAAAGGGACGGATCATGCGAGTCGGCTCCATAACGACGGGGCCGCAACCTTAGCGCATCAGTAACAACGTGTCCCCCGCCTGCCTGACCCATACTGCTGGTAAACGCCTGCGCCTTGCCCGGCATTGCTTTAGCATCGGCGCCAGACCATACGGCAGTTAGTAGCCCGCTGCTTCCGCACCATTCAATGAACATGAGGTTAACGCCATGTTGCGCATCACCACTCTCGTTGCAGGCCTGGCACTTTCCGCCAGCGCTTTCGCCCTTTCACTTTCCGACCTGACCCAGAGCGACGCCAGCGCCGGCCTCAAGGATGCCTTGAGCCAGGGCGCCAAGGTCGCCGTGCAGCAGCTCGGTCGCCCTGGCGGTTTCAGCAGCGATCCGGACGTGCGTATCGAGCTGCCGGGCAACATCGGCAAGGCCTCGCGGATGTTGAAGATGCTCGGCATGGGTGCGCAGGTCGAACAGCTGGAGAACAGCATGAACCTGGCCGCCGAGAAGGCCGTGCCGGAAGCCCAGCAACTGCTGCTGGATGCCGTGCGCAAGATGACCGTGCAGGACGCCAAGGCCATTCTCGCCGGTGGCGATGACTCGGCCACCCAGTACCTCAACCAGTCCAGCCGCGAGCAGATTCGCGCGAAATTCCTGCCCATCGTCAAACAGGCCACCGACCAGGTCGGCCTGGCGCAGCAATACAACGCCGTCGCCGCCAAGGTGCCGGCTGGCATGAACGGCAGTTACGCGAATATCGAAAGCTACGTCACCGAACAGGCGCTCGATGGCCTGTTCACCGTGATCGCCGAGCAGGAAGCGAGCATTCGCAAGAATCCCGCCGCCGCGGCCACCAGCCTGGCGAAAAAGGTGTTCGGACTGCTCTGAGAGATTGGGTCGAGCTGCGCTGGCTTCAGCCAGCCGCTGCTCGGTCCGCCCTGCGCCGCGGCCAGACCAGGCTGAAACGCGCGCCGCCCAGGTCGCTGTGCCCCAGCTGCGAGCGGCCGCCATGCCAGTAGATGATCCGCCGCACGATGGACAAGCCCAGCCCGTGCCCGCCGGAGGCGCGGGTACGGCTATCGTCCAGGCGCAGGAACGGGGTGAAGACCTTTTCCCAATCCGCTTCCGGCACGCCGGGGCCGTCGTCGTCCACCTCCAGCCGCACCGTTTGCCCATCGATGGTGAAGCTGACCTGCACCCGACTCTCGGCATGGCGCATGGCATTGGTGATCAGGTTGCTCAGGGCGCGGCGCAGGTACTGCGGCTCCGCCTCGGCCCAGCAGCTGCCATCGGCTGCCGTTGTGCATTCTCCGCGGCTGACGCTGACATCGGCGCGGAGCGGCGCCAGCTCACCGATCACCTGATCGACCAGCGCACCCAGGTCGACCTGCTGGAAATGCAGGGTCGGCGAGCCGCGCTCCAACCGCGAATACACCAGCATTTCGTCGACCAGCGCATCGAGGTCGTCGATGTCGCCGTCCATGCCTTCCAGGTACTTGCGCCGGGCCTCGTCGGTCTGCGCCTCGGCGCTCATTTCCAGGCCGAAACGCAGGCGCGCGACCGGCGTGCGCAGCTCATGGGCCACCGCGCTGACCATCTCCCGCTGCACCGCCAGCAAACGCTGCAGATGCCTGGCCATACCGTTGAACGCCGCCGCCAGGCGCCCGACCGAATCGGTGCCGACGTCCGGCACGCGGGTTTCCAGATTGCCCGCGGCGATGCGGGTCGCCGCACCTTCCAGCACACTCAGGCGCTGCTCCAGCTGACGCACCAGCAGGTACACGGTAAGACCGATCAACGACAGGCCGAGCAGGCCGATCAAGATTAGCAACTGCGGCGGATAGGGATTCATCTGGTACAGCGGGCCGAGCTGCATGATCCAGCCGGTGCCGGCGATGGCCGCGAACACACGCACGGCATCACCGCCGCGAGCGAGCGCCATCACCGTGTCACCCTCGTCCAGCCGCCGACGCTGGTCGTCATCGAGGTTGGCGCTGTCACGCGTCAGCAATTCCAGATCGAAGCCGAAACCACGCGCCTGTTTCAGCTCGGCGAGGCGTCGCGGCTGCTCGGCTTCGGGATAGCGGATCAGCTCGTCGATCAGCAGATAGATGGTCGCGCGCGCCAGCTGCTCGCTGAGCTGTTCCACCTCGCCGGTGAGCACCAGCCGATCCTGCGCGCTGACCAGGCTGAACACCGTGGTGCTCTGCGGCCGGATCTGCTCGACCAGCACCTGGCCGCGCAGCAGGCGCGCCTCCAGTCGGCTTTCCAGGCTGACATCGTCGAGCGTGCGCACCCGCAGCGGAATGCCCAGCAGCCGCCCCCAGAGGTTCGCCGCCTGGCGCCGTTCGATCGGCGTCATGCTGCTCATGTTGTGCGCCATCAGGCGGAAGGTGCCGCTGGCCAGGCGCTCGCGGTGATCGTCCGCGCGGTACTGGTTGAGCAGGTGCAGGCCGCCGGCGCCGAGCAGCGCCACCAGCACCAGCACCCCCAGCATGCCGCCATAGATGCGCAGGAAGATCGAGTTCATGGGCGGCGGCGCTACACCATCGCTACGGCAGCTTCGGAAACGAACAGATAGCCCTTGCCGCGCACCGTCTTGATCAGCCGCGGATGATCGGGATCGTCACCGATCTTGGGGCGGATACGCGAAATACGCACATCGATGGAGCGGTCCTGACCGTCGTATTCGATGCCGCGCAGCTCGGCGAAGATTTCTTCACGGGAAAGAATGCGTCCGGGGTTGGAGGTCAGCAGCCAGAGCAGGTCGAACTCGGCGCCGGTCAGTTCGATCTGCTGTTCACGCAACCAGGCTTCGCGCAACGCGCTGTCGATCACCAACGGACCGAACTGCAGGCGCTTGGCATTGGCCGGCGCCTCCGGTGGCTGACGACGCAGCAAGGCGCGGATGCGCGCCAGCAACAGACGCGGACGCACGGGCTTGCAGACATAGTCGTCGGCGCCGGTTTCCAGCCCCAACACCTGATCCAGATCGTCGGCCCGCGCGGTGAGCATGAGGATCGGGCCATCATAGCGGTCACGCACCCGCCGGCAGATCGACAGGCCATCCTCGCCGGGCAGCATCAGATCGAGCACCACCAGATCCGGGCGCTCCTCGATGATGCGCTCGGCGGCGCAGGCGCCATCCGACTCGATCGACACCTCGAAGCCGCCACTGCTCTGCAGGTATTCCTGCGTCAGCTCGGCCAGCCGTCGATCGTCCTCGACGATGAGAATCCGCCACGTCTCTTGCTCCATCCCCGCCCCCTGTCAGACCGTCAGGCCACAAACGAACAGCGCGCATTGTACCCAACGCCTCGGCCCGGCACGATGCACAAAAAGCGGGCAGCGGCAAACACAACATGTAGTGTCATTGACCATCATCAAAATATGCCCGGCGGCGCGTATTTCGTCGGCATTCGGCCGAGCGCCGCAGCCATGCGGCCTGCGGCCGGACGCCGCGCTTTCACCCACAATCCGCACACACGTTATCCACAGGTTATCCCAGGCGGCTGCCTTGCATTGGCCCGGAGCCAGCATTATCTTGTCGCTCCTGCGCGCCTTGACCCCTAGATATTGGGCCTGTGCACCGCAACTGACACAATCGAGACATTTTCGAGAGCTGGGCTATCGCCCTGCCTCCCATTGCTCTGCAACACCGTCGGCAGCCTCAGGTCAAGCATTAATGCAAGCCTTCGACAGTCGTCTCCCTGACTTCAAGCGCGGAACTAGCAGCTGTGCTCGGAGCCAAGACAAAA
Source organism: Pseudomonas sp. (assembly GCA_007713455.1). Taxonomy (GTDB): domain Bacteria; phylum Pseudomonadota; class Gammaproteobacteria; order Pseudomonadales; family Pseudomonadaceae; genus Stutzerimonas; species Stutzerimonas chloritidismutans. The sequence goes on along the minus strand of VMRT01000001.1, from coordinate 462,907 downwards.
CACAACATATTGTGTTGACAGTTTTTCCAGCCTGACTATCCTTCCGGCAACGACTTAGCTCGTCAGCGGCCTAGTCAGGACTATTCCTTGCGATACCACCATGCACCGCGATGCGGGGCATGGCTGATGCAGTAACGACGCCCGGGCTCAACGAAGCCCGCGCAGACAGAACCAGAACCGCGACTAAAAGAGAGAATCCGGAGCCCCCATGCAGAACCCATCCACTCGCGAGAACCCGCTGTCAGCCGATGCACCGGATCTGGCGGCTACCGCCCCGGGCCAGCTGCGCGTGATCAAGCGCAACGGTACCGTCGTCCCCTACACCGACGACAAGATCACCGTTGCCATCGCCAAGGCCTTTCTCGCAGTGGAAGGCGGTAACGCTGCCGCTTCCTCGCGTATTCACGACACCGTCGCGCGCCTGACCGAGCAGGTCAGCGCCACCTTCCGTCGTCGCATGCCCTCCGGTGGCACCATCCATATCGAAGAAATCCAGGATCAGGTCGAACTGGCCCTGATGCGTGCCGGCGAGCAGAAAGTCGCGCGTGACTACGTGATCTACCGCGAAGCCCGTAGCCAGGAGCGCAAGAGCGCCGCGGCCAACGACATCGCCCAGCCGCACCCGAGCATCCGCGTCACCCGCGCCGACGGCAGCCAGCAGCCGCTGGACATGGGCCGCCTGCAGACCATCATCACCGAAGCCTGCGAAGGCCTGGCCGAGGTCGATGGCGCGCTGATCGAGCGTGAAACCCTGAAGAACCTCTATGACGGCGTGGCCGAGAAGGACGTCAACACCGCCCTGGTGATGACTGCCCGTACCCTGGTCGAGCGTGAGCCGAACTACAGCCAGGTCACCGCGCGCCTGCTGATGGACACCCTGCGTGCCGAAGCCCTGGGCTTCCTCGGCGTCGCCGAAAGCGCCACCCATCACGAGATGGCCGACCTGTACGCCAAGGCGCTGCCGGCCTACATCGAGAAAGGCGTCGAGTTCGAACTGCTCGATTCCAAGCTGAAGAGCTACGACCTGGCCAAGCTGGGCGCCGCGCTCAACCACGAGCGTGACCAGCAGTTCACCTACCTCGGCCTGCAGACCCTGTACGACCGCTACTTCATCCACAAGAACGACGTGCGCTTCGAACTGCCGCAGATCTTCTTCATGCGCGTCGCCATGGGCCTGGCCATCGAGGAAGAGCAGAAAGAAGCCCGCGCCATCGAGTTCTACAACCTGTTGTCGTCCTTCGACTACATGGCCTCCACGCCGACCCTGTTCAACGCCGGCACCCTGCGTCCGCAGCTGTCCTCCTGCTACCTGACCACCGTGCCGGACGACCTGGGCGGCATCTACGACGCCATCCGCGATAACGCCCTGCTCTCCAAGTTCGCCGGCGGCCTGGGCAACGACTGGACCCCGGTACGCGCACTGGGCGCCTACATCAAGGGCACCAACGGTAAATCGCAGGGCGTCGTGCCCTTCCTGAAAGTGGTCAACGACACCGCCGTCGCGGTCAATCAGGGCGGCAAGCGCAAGGGCGCGGTCTGTGCGTATCTGGAAACTTGGCACCTGGACATCGAGGAATTCCTCGAACTGCGCAAGAACACCGGTGACGACCGTCGCCGCACCCACGACATGAACACCGCGAACTGGATTCCGGACCTGTTCATGAAGCGCGTCTTCGACGACGGCCCCTGGACCCTGTTCTCCCCGTCCGACGTCCCCGACCTGCACGACCTCACCGGCCGCGCCTTCGAGGAGCGTTACGAGTACTACGAGGAGCTGACCAAGTACGGCAAGATCAAGCTGTTCAAGACCCTGCCGGCCAAGGACCTGTGGCGCAAGATGCTCTCGATGCTGTTCGAGACCGGCCACCCGTGGCTGACCTTCAAGGACCCGTGCAACCTGCGCAGCCCGCAGCAGCACGTCGGCGTGGTGCACAGCTCCAACCTGTGCACCGAGATCACGCTGAACACCAACAAGGACGAGATCGCCGTCTGCAACCTGGGCTCGATCAACCTGGTCAACCACATCAAGGACGGCAAGCTCGACGCCGCCAAGCTGGAGCGCACCGTGCGCACCGCTGTACGCATGCTCGATAACGTCATCGACATCAACTACTACAGCGTGCCGCAGGCGCAGAACGCCAACTTCAAGCACCGCCCGGTGGGCCTGGGCATCATGGGCTTCCAGGACGCGCTGTACCTGCAGCACATCGCCTACGGTTCCGATGCCGCCATCGACTTCGCCGACAAGTCCATGGAAGCCATCAGCTACTTCGCCATCCAGGCCTCCTGTGACCTGGCCGACGAGCGCGGCGCCTACTCCAGCTTCCAGGGCTCGCTGTGGTCCCAGGGCATCCTGCCGCTGGATTCCCAGCAGATCCTCATCGAGGCCCGTGGCCAGAAGTACATCGACGTCGACCTGACCGAATCCCTGGACTGGGCGCCGATCCGCGAGCGCGTCAAGAAAGGCATCCGCAACTCCAACATCATGGCCATCGCCCCGACCGCGACCATCTCCAACATCGTTGGCGTGTCGCAGTCCATCGAGCCGACGTACCAGAACCTGTACGTCAAATCGAACCTGTCCGGCGAGTTCACCGTGATCAACCCGTACCTGGTCCACGACCTCAAGGCCCGCGGCCTGTGGGACCCGGTCATGGTCAACGACCTCAAGTACTACGACGGCTCCGTACAGCAGATCGAGCGCATCCCGCAGGATCTGAAAGATATGTACGCCACCGCCTTCGAGGTGGAAACCAAGTGGATCGTCGACGCTGCCAGCCGCCGCCAGAAGTGGATCGACCAGGCGCAGTCGCTGAACCTGTACATCGCCGGCGCCTCGGGCAAGAAGCTCGACGTGACCTACCGCATGGCCTGGTACCGTGGCCTGAAAACCACCTACTACCTCCGTGCCCTGGCCGCGACCAGCACCGAGAAGTCCACCATCAACACCGGCAAGCTGAACGCCGTGTCCAGTGGTGGCAGCGAGGCGGCGAACTCCGCCAGCGCCGCTCCGGCTGCCGAGCCGCAGCCGGCTCCGGTGCCGCTGGCATGTTCGATCGATAACCCCGACTGCGAAGCCTGCCAATAACAGAAGTCGCGCGTAGCTGAGCGGCGTCTGCGGCGTTGGCCGCCAAACCGGACCCCATCACGTACAGCTGTACGCTCAGGGGTTCCGGCTCGGCAGCCGCCTAGCAGCCACTCGCACAGCTCCACGCTCGCACCATTGTTGCGACAAGGAAACAGAACGGCCCGCTCCTGCTCGCCAGGAGCCCTAAGCCAACGCAGTACCCATCGAACAAGCCAGACGCCAACACCAAACCAGTCCCCTCGCCCCTCTGGGGAGAGGGTTAGGGTGAGGGGCAGCCCCACCAGACGATACAAAGGCCGGACCTACCTCGGCCCAAACCAAATACCCGCTTTTGCGTGCAAACCAAAAGCACCCAAACACATCCGACCGGCCAAGCCCCGGTCCCCGATCAGGAGCTATCGCACATGCTGAGCTGGGACGAATTCAACGAAGAAGACACCACCACCGCCGCGCCGGCCCCCGCTGCCGCGCAGCCGGCAGGCCAGACCGCCGCCAAGCTGGACAACGACGCCGCCGGTTCCGTCGAAGAAGCCCGCGCCGTTGCCGCCAGTGACTCCGACGCCATCGCCCGCGCCAAGCGCGCGCTGGACGACCTGGACATCCAGGAAGGCCTCAACGAACTGGAAGGCGAGTCGGCCCGCGTTCGCGTCGACGAGAAGCGCATGATCAACGCCCGCGCCGACCTCAACCAGCTCGTACCCTTCAAGTACGACTGGGCCTGGCAGAAGTATCTGGATGGTTGCGCCAACCACTGGATGCCGCAGGAAGTGAACATGAACGCCGACATTGCCCTGTGGAAGAGCAAGGACGGCCTCAGCGAAGACGAGCGCCGCATCGTCAAGCGCAACCTCGGCTTCTTCTCCACCGCCGACAGCCTGGTCGCCAACAACCTCGTGCTGGCCACCTACCGCCTGATCACCAACCCCGAGTGCCGCCAGTACATCCTGCGCCAGGCCTTCGAAGAGGCGATCCACACCCACGCCTACCAGTACTGCATCGAATCGCTGGGCATGGATGAAGGCGAGATCTTCAACATGTACCACGAGATCCCGAGCGTCGCGAAAAAGGCCAGCTGGGGCCTCAAGTACACCCGCTCCATCTCCGACCCTACCTTCCAGACCGGCACCCCGGAGACCGACAAGCAGTTCCTGCGCAACCTCATCGCCTACTACTGCGTACTCGAAGGCATCTTCTTCTACTGCGGCTTCACCCAGATCCTCTCCATGGGCCGCCGCAACAAGATGACCGGCACCGCCGAGCAGTTCCAGTACATCCTGCGCGACGAGTCCATGCACCTGAACTTCGGCATCGACATGATCAACCAGATCAAGATCGAGAACCCGCACCTGTGGGACGCCGACATGAAGGACGAAGCAACCCAGATGATTCTCCAGGGCACCCAGCTGGAAATCGAATACGCCCGCGACACCATGCCCCGTGGCGTACTCGGCATGAACGCCGCGATGATGGAGGACTACCTCAAGTTCATCGCCAACCGCCGCCTGACGCAGATTGGCCTGAAGGAAGAGTATCCGGGCACCACCAACCCGTTCCCGTGGATGAGCGAGATCATGGACCTCAAGAAGGAGAAGAATTTCTTCGAGACGCGGGTGATTGAGTATCAGACGGGTGGGGCGTTGAGCTGGGATTGATTCAACGGTCGTAATCGGAGCGCAGCCAAGGAAAGGTAAGAAGCCCCGCTAAGCGGGGCTTTTTTCAGACTATACATATGAAACAAGTATTCATCTGCACCAACTCAACCGGTTTACTGCAAGAAAACGAAGATCGTCTTATCGAAGTCGGTGCTATAGAGGTTAAGGATCGAGAGCTCACAGGACGACACTTTCACTGCTACGTGAATCCATCGAGGGATGTGCAAGAACGCGCCATCATCAAGCATGGCATCACGGATGAGTTTCTTTCAGACAAGCCACTTTTCAGCCAAGTCGCAGACGAGCTAGACGATTTCCTAGATTCCGCAGAGATCCTCGTAAACACACAGGCAGAACTCCAGCTTTTACAGAACGAGTTCGCTTTACTCCGCATGCACCCCAAAAATCATCAATTAAGAAGATCTAGCAGACCAAGCACTGCACAAGACATTCTTACTAGCAGCTCATACGAACAATACAAAGAGGCGGAGAAGATATATAGATCTCAGTGCCGGGATCTGTTTGGCGCTTTGTTGGAGGCAGAAATATTTGCTGACGCATATCTGACTGCGACCAAGAATGAAGTTATAGTTTCCAGCATGGGCGATTTTCTAGAACGCGTTAGCACGTCAGACCCTAACGACTTGTTCCGAGGCGTTCCCGACAGAAACTTCAAACTATTACCTTCTTTGTTCAGACATGAAACTGATGGGCACAAAATCCGAGAAGATAAGATGATGTGGGTTTTCAAAGCGCACTCTCGCCCTCATCTCGAAAAACAGCCCGACAATGATATTCAATGGCTGACACTTGCTCAGCATCACGGCCTCCCCACGCGACTTCTGGATTGGACGTTTAGCCCTCTTGTTGCGTGCTTCTTTGCCGTAAGAGAATTACCCGAACGCGACGGAGCCGTTTACCTGTACGAAGCCAGGGAATACAAAAGAGAAGAAAAAATCAACATGCAGAAGCTAACCAAGCCTGTTGAGTTTCTTCCAGCGCATGGCTCAAAAAGAATCACAGCCCAGTCTGGCGCATTCACGATCCATCCAGACTGCTGCCAAGAAATAGATGAACCAAAAATCTTAAAATTAATAATTCCAAGCAATCAGAAGCCTTCCTTTTTGAAGCATTTGACCAAATACGGAATTAACAACTCAACAATATTCCCTGATCTCGACGGCCTGTGTGCTCACATAAAAAAACAACAAGGGTACTAGCGAAGTAGCCTGAAAGTGATGCGTGGAAAAGGCTTCGCCGTTTTCCACCCTACCTCCGGCAACGTCGATGCGTCGGCGGTGTGAGCGGTTGAGATGTCGTAGGGTGGATAACGCTTTGCTTATCCACCGATACAGACCTCCCGCCAACACAACGCTCAAGGATGAGCCGCCATGTCCCGCTACCGCCGCACCCAAGTGCCGGGCGCCACATACTTCTTCACCGTCAATCTGCTCAACCGTCGCAGCGACCTGCTGGTCCGCCATGTCGACCTGCTCCGCGAGACGGTGCGAGCCACACGCTTACGCCATCCCTTTCACATCGACGCCTGGGTCGTTCTGCCCGACCACATGCATTGCGTCTGGACGCTCCCGGATGGCGACGCCGATTTCGCCCTGCGCTGGAAAGTCATCAAGTTCGCTTTCGCCCGACGCTTGCCTAAGACCGAAGTACTGACGGCAACTCAGCGCTCCCGCGGCGAACGCGGGATCTGGCAACGGCGCTATTGGGAGCATCTGATCCAGGATGAACGGGATTACCGGCACCACGTGGACTACGTGCATCGAAATCCGTTGAAGCACGGTTTGGTGGAGCGCGTCGTCGACTGGCCCTATTCGAGCTTTCATCGGGCGGTCGGAGCTGGGGTCTATCCGGTTGATTGGTGCGGTGATGAGGCGGAGGGATTCGCAAGGGATGAGGACTGACGCGTGGAAAAGGCTTCGCCGTTTTCCACCCTACACTGCTACGCAACACCTCCACTCGGCCACCTGACGGGATCGGACTTCGAGTCGCCCGAGAGCTCTTTGGTTTTATTTGCTTCTTCTGCACGGACCGGCAGGCGACACCAACCGCCCCTTTCAGGAGGGTGAGTGGAATCGCCGTGGAAGGGGTTGAGCGGCATGGATGCCGCGAGAGCCGCGATGGGCCAGGGATGGCCCTTCGCGGCGTGCCCCTGGAATGGCGATGGAGCAAACGAGCCCGGAGCGAAGCGCAGGGCCGGATGCTGGGGCAAGCCCTTTTGGTTCCTTTTGGCGGGGCCGGCCATCCGGGCGACTGCCAAAAGGGACCCGCCCAGCGGGGCGGAACCAATGCCAGAAGCAACTCGGAAACGATCCGAGCAAGTAGCCTGGAAGTGACGCGTGGAAAAGGCTTCGCCGTTTTCCACCCTACGCTGCGGCGAATTAGCCGGTCAGCTCACACAACCCACCCGGCACCTTCATCACCCACTCCCTCACCGCCCGAACCGTCGGATCATCCCGACGGTTCTCCGGGTACACAAGATGAAACGGCTTGCCTTCCATCTCCGGCCCGAACGGCTGCACCAGCCGCCCTTCCCTCAGTTCTTCCTCGATCAACTGCCGACTCATCAGCGCCACGCCCTGCGCGCCGATGGCGGCTGAGATGGCGTGGGTTTCGTCGGAGAAGACCAGGCCGGCACTGACGTCCAGCCCCGGCACGTTGGCGAGCTTCTGCCACGACGCCCAATGAATCGGAGCGGACAAGGCAGCCTGCGCACGGAAATGAATCAACGGGTGTCTGGGCAACTCGGCTACATCACGCAAACCGAGGTGCGGGCTGCAGACCGGGACGAAGGTGTTGTCGAACAGCTTCTCCGCCACCAAGCCCGGCCAGCGGCCGTCGCCGTAGCGGATGGCGATGTCCGCCGTGACGCCATCCAGCGCGACCGGTTCGTGGGAGGTATGAAAGCGCAGGTCGATATCCGGATGGGAATCACGCAGCAGGCAGACCCAGGGCACCAGCCAGCGCACCGCGATGGCCGGTGTGGTGCTGAGGGTGATCGCCTGGCGGCAGGGCTTCGCGCTCAGGCGTTCGACCGTAGCGCTGATGCTGTCGAACGCGGCTTCCAGCGTCTGTTGCAGCTCGCGCCCCTGGTCGGTCAATTCCAGCTTTCTTGGTTTGCGCAGGAACAGCGCCACGCCGAGGGATTCTTCCAGCGAGCGAATCTGGTGGCTGATCGCCGTGGCCGTAACGGACAGCTCCTCGGCGGCCTGCTTGGCGCTCTCGTAGCGGGCGGCGGCTTCGAAGGCCCGCAGCGCAGAAAGCGAAGGTAACCGGCGGTGCGCCATGGCTGAGTTTCTCTCATCTGTAGTTGGAAGAAATGGTCGTTTGTCGCTCGTACAGCCTAGCCCTAGGCTGGATTTACCGCGAACGACAGATGAATTCAATCACAGAGGAGATTCGCCATGACGCACCTTCTGCACCTCGATGCCAGCGCCCGCCCCGGCCTTGCCGGCAAGGACGAACACGGTTCCCACAGCCGTAACCTCACCCACCGCTTCGTCAGCCAGTGGGCGGCCGGCCGCGCGCAGGACGGCATCGTCTACCGCGATATAGGCCAGAACCCGCCTTCTTTTATCAGCCATGACTGGATCGCCTCGAGCTTCACGCCGGAAGAACGCCGTGAGCCGTGGATGCGGGACACGCTGGCGGAAAGCAACCAACTGGTCGATGAGCTGATCGCCGCCGATGTATTGGTCATCGGCACGCCGCTCTACAACTTCGGCATGCCCGCGGCGCTCAAGGCCTGGATTGACCAGATCGTGCGCCCGGGCCGGACGGTTGAGGTCGACGAAAGCAAGTTACCCGACCCGTACGTGCCGCTGCTGGCGGACCGGCCACGGCATGCGGTCATCCTCAGCGCCCGCGGCGGCATCGGCTTTGGTCCCGGCGGGGAGATGGCGCACATGAATCACCTGGAGCCGAACCTGGTGACGGCACTCAATTTCATCGGGATTACCCGCATCCATCAGATCGCGATTGAAGGTCAGGAAACCGGTGGCGAGGTATTGGCCGCCTCGGTGACCGAGGCGCTGCGCCAGGTCGATGCGCTGGTGACGGAGCTGCAGGGGGCACTCGATGCGCCCCCACTCCATGCGCGGACAAGGCAGGTGGAGCTCAATCAGGTGTAAGGCGGGCAACGCGTGGAAACGGCCTCGCTTTCCACGCTACGCTCCATGGGCATGGCACCCAGTCGAGACAGCGGAGCAGACATGGCGAGCGACAAAGATTTCGTGCTGTACGTGGCGGAGCAGATCGGCCTGGGGAGCAGGCTGACGTACAGGAAGATGTTCGGCGAGTACGCCCTTTATCTGGACGAAAAGGTCGTCGCGTTCGTCTGCGACAACAGCCTGTTCATCAAGCCTTCGGCGGCCGCCGAGACGCTCGCACCTGACTTGCCGCAAGCGCCGCCCTACCCCGGCGCGAAGAACTATCCGGTGGCGGACGAGCTGCTGGACGATGCCGACGAACTCCGCCGCCTGGTGATCGAAACGGCTCGCCTCATGCCAGCACCTGCGCCACGCAAACCGAGGAAGAGAAGGCCAGACGCAGCCGCGACATAGCGGCAGGCAGGATCCCGTATCCCTGATCGCCATGCCGCTTCACCTGGCCAGTCGCACGCCGCCCGGTACAATGCCGCCATTTTCCGTACCGCCCCGGAGCGCCGCCATGTTCACCCTCACCCACCTCGACACCCCGCCGCCAGAATCGCTGAAAAGCCAGGTGCTGCAGATGGTGGTGGATTACCTCGGCGACATCAGCCCTGTATCGCTGCAGCCCAGCAACCCGCTATATCAGCTGTACCAGTACGTGGTGGGTTTCGAGGTGCATCGCTATCTGGACAGCATGGACGGCGCGCAGGCCGGCAAGCCGGAGCTGATCATGGCGTTGGATGCTGAGGACCCGGCGGTCCTGCTCGGCTTCGCGCTGTATTTGCCATTTGTGGACGATCCCGAAGCCTGCGCGCTGGTCTATCTGGCGGTCGACGCCGGCCATCGTCGCCAGGGCATCGGTCGGGCCATGGTCGAGGCGATGGTGACGCGTTATCCCCATGCCGAGGTGGCCTGCGTTGCAGGCAAGGTGCCGTATTTCAGCGCATTGGGCTTTCAGCCGCTGGCAGCACGCGGCCCGCAGGTGGTGATGAATACGCGAAACGAGGTTTCGAACGGTGCGGTGGCGGTGCAGGATCTGGAGCCGATCTTCCAGTCCAAGGAAGTCCGGCAGATTTACAGCTACCTGGTGCAGCAGAACGGCCGCAAGGCGATGAGCGAGGCGGAGAAACAGCGCGACCGGCTGCTCGATCAACTGGCGCGCCAGGCCGACCAGCTGATGGAGAACTACGCGTCAGCCAGACGCCTGCACTGACTGCCCAGAACGCTCCCGGACGCAACCTCGCGGATCAGCGCTTCACGCAGACAAATATCGCGTTCCCGGATGCCTGGTCCCAGGGCACGATCTTCTCGTAGTCATGCTCGAGCACATGCACGTCGAAGTACGGCGCCAGCAGCTCGCTTAGCTCGGCAAAACTCACGGCCACCATCGCGTGTTCGTCGTGCCAGACCTGGCTTTGATCCGCGACGGTTTTTTCGATGCGCAGCCTCAGCAGTTGCTGCTCCCCTTCACCCGGGTAGTGCCAACCGGAGCTGAAGGTGAACAGGCCGTCCGTATGCCTGGCCGTGTGCGAGACGAATGAGGCGTTGTTGATCCGACGCTTGTCCACGGCGTTGAAGCAGAACAGCCCGCCCAGGGCCAACGCGGCATGCACGCTGGCGATACAGGCCTGCAATCGCTGAAGCTCGGCGCTGTAATGAATGGAGTAAAGAAAGCAGGTGATCAGATCGGCCGGCTGCTCGACCGCAAAGCCACACATGTCCTGCAGGGAAAACTGAGCTCCCGGGCAGCGCGCGGCTGCTCTGTCCAGCATCGGCTGGTTGATGTCGAGCCCGCCGCTGGTATAGCCGGCATCGATGAAATGGCGGACGTGCGGGCCAGTGCCGCAGGCGAGGTCCAGATGCCTCGTCCCGCCGTTGCCGAACAGCTGCTGCAACCTGTGGACACAGTGGCTTTGCGCCCGGTAGTCGATGTCCGCGCACATGAGGTCGTAGTAACCCGACAAGTCGGTATAGAGAGCATCGCCGGGCATGATGACCTGATGTGTGAGGGGGCTTCAGCGGGCGCGCATCATATCTCAACCACACCTCTGTGTAGTGGCCAGGCGCAATGCGGGACATTCACCGGACGGTGGTGGACCGCTTGCCCCCTCAGGGTGCCCAGACGCTCCACCACCATAGGGCCGGATGGCGCTCGGTCACTCGTCCGGAATCTCCACTTCGACCAGCTTCGCCAGAAGCGTCAGCGACTCCTGCCAGCCGAGGTAGCAGGCTTCGGCCGGGATCGCGTCCGGTATACCTGCCTGGGTGATGTTCAGTTCAGTGCCGCAGGAAACCTGGGTGAGCGTCACCGTCACCTCCATCGTGCCCGGCAAGCCCGGATTGTCGAATGTGTCTTCGTAACGGATTCGCTGGTTTTCCAGCAGCTCCAGGAATTTCCCGGCGAAGCTGTGGCTGGTACCCGTGGAGAAATTCGTGAAGGACATTCTGTAGCGACCGCCTACCCGCGCGTCGCTCTCGTGCACCTTGCCGATGAAGCCGTTCGGCGGCAGCCATTTGGCCTTGGCGTCTGGGTCCAAAAAGGCGCGATAGACGCGCTCAGGTGTCGCTCGCAGGACGCGGTGGAGGCGGATGGTGCTGGGCATGGCTGTTCTCCTCTGGTGGCGAATCTGCCTTGATGGCCTTGATAGTCGAACGAAGAACAACGAATTCGACGCAACCCTTGAATTCTCCGCCCACCCCGGCTCGCCAGCGCCTGCCCTGGACAATCGAGGTCAAGCCGGCTCGTTCGAGGCCATGAGCGTATGCAGGCACAGGTGCTCCATGCTGGCGACCCAGGCCTGCATTCGATCCGCTTCGAGCTGCACCAGCATCGCGTAGCGGCGGCCGCCCCAGACGGATAGATGCAGCGCTTCCAGCGTCGCAGCGCTCGGGCGTACTGGCAGATCGGTCGCCGCATCAATGACCCGATGCCAGGCGGCCAACAGATCCTCGTAGACCCGACGCTGATGCTTGGGCTCGGCCACCAGCGTTTCCAGTTCGAGCATGTCCGGATGGAACCAGGGCAGCTGTGGCTCGACTCCGGCAAGGGCGCGTACCAGTCGGCGGATGCGCTCGGGCCAGGCAAGCGCGGTTGGCGCTACCGCTTGCGCGTCAATCGCCTCGAGCAGCTGCTCGACGCAATAGCGCACGTAGCCCGAGTGCAGGGCGTGCTTGTTGGGAAAGTAGTCGTACAGGGTGCCGATGGCCACGCCGGCTTCGAGCGAGACCGCACGGGTCGTCAATCGAGCCCAGCCGTCGCGCTGCCATATCCGAACATAGGTGTCGAAAATCGCCTGAACGGTGGCCTTGGCGCGCTGCTGAGTGGGCCGTTTGAGCGGCTTGGCGCTCGGCAATCGTGTGCTCATGAAATCCGAACCCGGCGGTGAAACGAAAGGGATAGAGTCGAAGGCGTCCATTTTACGAACCCAAGGTGCCATCGATGAGCGTCATCCGCCAGTTGCAGAACAACAAGAAAGACATGCAGCAGACCCGCATCCAGACCCGACCGATGCCGGAGCTGAAAGCCGGCGAAGCCCTGCTGCGTATCAGCCGGCTGGCACTGACCACGAACAATGTCACCTACGCCGCGTTCGGCGAGACACCTCACCTGCGCTATTGGGACTTCTACCCCACCGGCGATAGCGAATGGTTCCACATGCCGGCGTGGGGCTTCGCCGAAGTCGTGGAGAGCACCGTCGATGGTCTGGCGAAGGGCGAACGCTTCTATGGCTTCTGGCCGATCGCCAGCCATGTCGTCATGCAGCCGGTGCGCGTCTCCGAGCGCGGCTTCTACGACGGCGCCGAACACCGACTCGAACTCACATCGGCCTACAACCAGTACCAGCGCATCAGCAGCGACGCCGCCTATCGCGCAGAGAGCGAAAACTACCAGATGCTGTTGCGCCCGCTGTTCATCACCTCGTTCATGCTGGCCGATTTCCTCGACGACAACGCGTTCTTCGGTGCGCGCCAGATCCTGATGTCGAGCGCCTCGAGCAAGACCGCGTACGGTACGGCGTTCTGCCTGCAGGACAACCCGGCCGTGCAGCTGATCGGGCTGACTTCCGCGGGCAACACGGACTTCGTAAAAGGACTGGGCTGCTATCGCCAGGCAGTAGGCTACGACCAACTCGCTTCGCTGGACCCGAGCGTACCCACGCTCTACGTCGACTTCTCCGGCAGCGCGGATCTACGCCGGCAGATCCACAACCATTTCAAGGATGCCCTGGTGTACGACTGCTTCGCCGGGTCAGCCCAGAACCACGAATACAGAAAGACGGACGCAACGCTGGCCGGTCCGCAGCCACAGCCCTACTTCGCGCCTTATCAGATCAAGAAACGCAACGCCGACTGGGGCCCCGCCGAGGTGACCCGCCGCTTCAACGAGGCGCAGCTGGCCTTCATCGCTCGGGTGAGCGATGCGCAGCAGCCCTGGATGCAGGTGCACGAACACGCTGGCCTCGAAGCGGCACAGGCGCTGGCCGAATCTTTGATCAAAGGCGACATCAATCCTCTGGAGGGCCACGCCGTGGTGCTCGACTGACCAGGTAATCGGTGCCGAGCAGATAACCTCAGCCAGTGCGGCCGGTCGATGCGGCTGGCGTATATCGAGCCAGTCGCTAGCCTGACTATCGGGCTTTCTTTGCGGGGAACGATCATGACTGGCGACGAGATCGCTGATTGCTACCGAGGCTACATCGCCTGTTTGAACAACAGGCGCTGGGCGGAGTTGGAGCGCTTCGTCCATGACGAGGTGCACTACAACGGCCAGTTCGTCGGGCTGGACGGCTATCGCCAGATGCTCGACGGCGACGTTCGGGCAATCCCCGATCTGCAGTTCAATATCGGGATGCTCATCGTCGAGCCGCCCCATGTGGCGGCACAGCTGCGGTTCGATTGCACGCCCACAGGCGAACTGTTTGGCTTTGCTGTGAATGGCAAGAGAGTCGTCTTTACCGAAAACGTCTTCTACGAGTTCCTCGAGGGAAAGATCCGCAACGTGTGGTCGGTGATCGACAAGAAGGCAGTTGCCGATCAGCTCTGAGGGCGATGACGGCTCACATCACATGTGGGGCGAAGACAAACGCGTGGTAATCGCACCCTTTCACTCGCTTCGGCACGCACCGCGTCGGTTCAACGGTTTTCGCTGGCGCGACACGGAAGTCGCTCAAGCGCCCGCACTCTTCGCCGATATCGGAAGCACAACTAGATCGATTGGATGCCCTGCATGTTTAACAACCGCTTGAAAAAGGATTTGGAAGCCAAGGATGCCGAGCTGGCAATCCTGCGCCAGCTCATGGGCAAGATGAACGGTGACATGCTGTCGGTCACGCTGGATACCGACTTCAAGATCTGCGCGTTCAATGATCGATTCGCCCGAACCTTGGGTTACTCGCACGGGCACCTCCAGGGCCGGCCCCTGGCCGAGATCGTTCCGCCCTACGTGAAGAACCTGCCCTGCTTTCACAACTTTCGCGCCGCGGTGGCCAAGCTCGAGCCGGTCAGCGACGACTATCGGTACCTGCGCGCCGACGGCAGCCTCGCCTGGTTGAAGATCCATTGGTATCCGATCGCAACGGCCGACGGGAAGCTTTCGCATATTCAGGGTTTCGGCAGCGATATCAGCGAAGCCGTGTATCAGGCGAAGGAGAACGAGGCATTCATTAGCGCCCTGCTGCGCTCGACCGCGGTTATCCAGTTCAATCTGGACGGAACGGTGGTGACGGCCAATGAGCAGTTTCTCCAGACCATGGGCTATTCGCTCGCGGAGCTCAAAGGCAAACATCACAGTCTGTTCTGCGCGCCGGAAGATGCCGCTTCGGCGGATTACAAGGCGTTCTGGCAGAAACTGAACCGCGGCGAGTACGTCGCCGACCGCTTCAAGCGTGTCGACCGCCACGGCCACGAGGTTTGGCTGGAGGCGACCTACAACCCGGTGCACGACACCGAAGGCAACCTCTACAAGGTGGTCAAGTTCGCCAACGTGGTGACCGATCAGGTCATGCGTGAGGCAGAAGTGCGGCAAGCCGCGGGCGTTGCCTACGACATTTCGCTGCAGACCGACGTCAGTGCCGAGCGCGGCGCCAGTGTGGTGAAGGACACCCTGGTGACGATGCAGAAGATCACCGACCAGGTGCAGTCCGCCACCGATGGCATCGAGGCGCTCGGCAAGCAGTCGCTGCTGATCAGCTCCATCGTCCAGACCATTGGCGGCATCGCCGCACAGACCAACCTGCTGGCGTTGAACGCGGCCATCGAGGCCGCCAGGGCTGGCGACCAGGGTCGCGGTTTCGCGGTGGTGGCCGACGAGGTCCGGCAACTGGCCGCGCGCACGAGCACCGCAACCGACGAGATCGTCAATGTGGTGCAACAAAACCAGGCGCTGGCCGACGAGGCGGTGCGCAACATGTTCGCCAGCCGCGAACAGGCGGTGCAGGGGCTGGGGCTGGCCAACCAGGCCGGTGCGGTGATCGTCGAGATTCAGGACGCCGCCAAGCAGGTGGTCAGTGCGGTCGAACGGTTCGCCAAGGAACTCTGACGACGTAACGACAAAGCACGCCCCTGCCCCTGGAGCTGTTACGGCTGTTCGACATGCACGGCAAAGCCTACCTGCGCTGGCGCCACCTCGGCCCTGAGCGTTAGCGCCGGAATGTCGTAGTCGCCGCCGTTCTGTTTGCGATAGGCGATGGGCTCAGTGCGCCAGAGGTGGTCCAGGCGCTTGCCCAGCTCGTCGCGGAGTGTGTCGAATCGGGCCCGGTCGATGCGGCTGGTCCAGTGCACCAGAAACGGTGGCAGCACATCGAAGCCCGGGTAATGCAGGATGCCGTGATGGATGGGGAACAGCAGGTCCTCGATGGGCCCGTTGATCCCCCGCGGGCTGTAGTGTGATTCCCAGCCGCCGGTAGTCACGATCAGCATCGCCCGTTTGCCGACCATCGAGCCCTCGCCGTAGCGATCGCCCCAGCGCGCATCCGAGTGCTCACCGACGCCATAAGCGAAACCGTAGGCATATACCCGGTCGACCCAGCCCTTGAGGATCGCCGGCATCGAAAACCACCAGAGCGGGAATTGCAGGATCAGCGCATCTGCCCAGCGCAGCTTGTCCTGCTCGGCTGCAATGTCGGGACTCTGCCGGCCACTGGCGAAGGCGCGTCGGGAATCCGCGGACGCATCGAAACGCGCTTCGGGGTCACGATCCAAGCTGTCGCCGGCATCGATCGCGGCCTTCCAGCCCATGGCATACAAGTCGGAAACCTGGACCTGATGGCCAGCCGCCTGCAGGCGTTGTATGGCGAATCCCTTCAGCGCGCCATTCAACGAGCGCGGTTCGGGATGGGCATAAACAAGCAGAACATTCATGGGAAACCTCCGTAGCGGGACGGCTGCAGAATGTGGCTTGCCCAGGTATGTTTGAAATGAATAAGCCATATTCCAGGTATTGCCATGAATAATCTCAGACGTCTCGATCTGAATCTGCTGGTGACCCTGGACGTGTTGCTGGCCGAGCACAATGTCACCCGCGCCGCAGAGCGCCTGAATTTTTCCCAGCCCTCGGTGAGCGTGCACCTGGCCAAGCTGCGCGACATTTTCGACGATCCTCTGCTGATACCTGGGCCGCGAGGCATGCGCCCGACCGCACGCGCAGAAGAATTGCGCGAGCCCCTGCGCCTGGCGCTGGAGGCGCTGGAGCAAGTCGTCGCCCCAGCCAGCCCGTTCGACCCTGGCGCCGCGCAGAACGTCTGGCGCATCGCAGCCAGCGACTATGGCGAGTCGGCCATTGTGCTACCCGCTCTGGCGGGCCTGCGGTCCGCGGCACCGGGCACCCGCATCGCCGTGGTCGAGATGCAGCCTTCGCGCATCGCCCGCCAGGCTGAACAGGGTGATATCGACCTCGCCTTGCACACCGTCGACGGATCGCCATCCAACCTGCGCCGCCGCGTTCTGTTCACCGAGCGTTACGTGCTGGCCGGCCGTGCCGGGCATCCGCGCCTGCGGCGACGGCCAACGCTAGAGCAGTTCTGCGCGCTGGATCAGGTGATCGTCTCGCCGGATGGCGGCGGCTTTCACGGTGCCACCGACGATGCCCTGGCCACGCATGGCCTGCAACGGCGCGTGGTGCTGTCGGTGCCGCATTTCCTGTTCCTGCGCTCGGTGCTGGAAAGCACCGACCTGGTGGCCATGCTGCCCGAAAGGCTGATTGAAGGCGCTGCACTGCAGGTCGTCGAGGCGCCGCTGGAGATTCCAGGCTACGAAATGGCCATGCTCTGGCATGAACGCGCCCATCGCGACCCGGCCCATCAATGGCTGCGCGAGCAGATCGTCAACGCGATCTAGCCCCGCCTGCGCGACGTGCTTCTGGGCTGCAGCTGATCCAGCGCGCCGGAGTTCTGCCTTGCCCAGTCGTAGATCAGTTCGATGGGTTCAACCATCAGCTGGCCCAGCGGCGAGAGCGCATAGCTCACCGCCGGCGGCACCGAATCGAGCGTGTGGCGCTCGATCAGGCCGCTTTGCTCCAGTTCGCGAAGCGTCTGGATCAGCATTTTCTTCGAGATGCCAGGCAGACTCCGATGCAACGCGCCGCTGCGTGCGGTGCCTCCATGCCGGGCATGCAGCGTGTGCAGAATCATGCTGGTCCACTTGGTGGAGAAGAGTTCAAGCACGCGTCTCGGTGCGCAGTCTTCGCGCCATTGTTCTTCGTCAGAGCCCGGTTGCATGGGGGATGGTCACCATTTGGTGCCGACTTGGATCGGCGTTTTCGAGTGGGTAAGGTGCAGGCCTGTTTCGCTTTGTGGGGGTCTGCACATGACAAATCAAGCACTGGTAGTCGGCTCGAGTGGCATCATCGGCAGCGCGCTGTCACGCCTGCTGGCCGATGAAGGCTGGAACGTGGCGGGGCTGGCCCGCCGGCCGAATACCGAGGCGGGTGTCACGCCGATCAGCGCCGATCTGCTGGACCCCAAGGCGCTCGCCTCGGCGCTGGCCGGCGTTTCACCCACTCACATCTTCCTCACCACGTGGGCGCGCCAGGCCAGCGAGGCGGAGAATATCCGCGTCAACGCGCAGATGGTACGCAACCTGCTCGAAGCCGTCCGGCCGGCTGGCACGCTGCGCCATGTCGCCCTGGTCACCGGCCTCAAGCACTACCTCGGCCCGTTCGAAGCCTACGGCAAGGGCGCGCTGCCGCAGACGCCGTTCCGCGAGGAACAGGGGCGGCTGGATGTCGAGAACTTCTATTACGCCCAGGAAGATGAGCTGTTCGCCGCGGCGGAGCGCGACGGCTTCAGCTGGAGCGTGCATCGCCCGCACACCATCACCGGCGTCGCGGTCGGCAACGCCATGAACATGGCCACCACGCTGGCCGTGTATGCCTCCATCTGCCGCCACACGGGGCGGCCCTTCCGCTTTCCGGGCTCGGACGTGCAGTGGAACAGCCTGACCGACATGACCGACGCCGGCCAGCTCGCCAGGCACCTGCGCTGGGCCGCCAGCACGCCGGCAGCCGCCAACCAGGCCTTCAACGTCGTCAATGGCGATGTGTTCCGCTGGAAATGGATGTGGTCGCGCATTGCCGAGTGGTTCGACATCGACGCCGCGCCGTTCGATGGCCCGGCCCCGCTGGAGCAGCAGATGGCGGGCGACGCGGACATCTGGAACGACATGACCAAGCAGTTCGGTCTCGCCGAGGCGGACATCGGCAAGCTCGTCTCGCCGTGGCACACCGATGCCGACCTGGGCCGCCCGATCGAGGTGGTGACGGACATGTCTAAGAGTCGCAGGCTCGGCTTTCTGGATTACCAGGCCAGCGACGAGGCGTTCTTCGATGTCTTCGCCAGACTGCGGGCGAGCAAGCTCATTCCCTGACCCGGTCGCGCAGCGCTAAAAACCCTTTGCCGACCAAGCCGTCCCGTATACTCGCGCGTTTTCCGCGCGAGTCCCCTTCCGTGAGCAACAAACGCTATGCCTGCATCGGCCTGAGCAACCCGAAATCGCCGTCCAACGTGGGGGCGATCATGCGTGCCGCAGGCTGCTATGGCGCCGCTTCGGTGTTCTACACCGGCACCCGCTACGACCGCGCCAAGGACTTCGTCACCGATACCAAGAAGGTCCACCAGGACATTCCGCTGATCAACATCGACGACCTACGCAAGATTCTCCCGCTCGGCTGCGTGCCGGTTGCGGTGGAGCTGGTCGAAGGCGCGCGCTCGCTGCCCGAGTACACCCACCCGGACCGCGCGCTGTACATCTTCGGTGCCGAGGACGGCTCGCTGAGCAAGGAAATCCGCGACTGGTGCGAGGACGTGGTGTACATCCCCACCAACGGCTGCATGAACCTCGCCGCGACGGTGAACGTGGTGCTCTACGACCGCCTGGCCAAGGGCAACAACACCCGCTCCGGGCCGCAGTTCTGATCGAACGATGGATGCGCTACACGCCGCACGTGGACAACGCTTCGCTTGTTCGCTGAAGATGGCGGCGATCGACTCCAAGCGTCGCCGGCCACGTTTGAATCCGGCGATTTCCGCATCCTCGACTTCAAGAGCACAGCATGAAAGCACTTCCGATTCTGGGCGCTGCCCTCGCACTCTTGGTCCCCTCGGCCTATGCCGAGGAACTGCAGGTCACCCTCGACGGCCTGCAACACGACAAGGGCCAGGTGGCCGTAGCGGTATATTCCAGCGCGAAAACCTTCCGCAAGGACGACCAGGCGTTCGCCGCGCAGAAGGCCAAGGCCGAGCAAGGCGCCGTGACCCTGGTGTTCAAGGACCTGCCGCCCGGACGCTACGCGGTGCTGGCCTACCATGACGAGAACGACAACGGCGAGATGGATCGCCGCTTCGGCATGATCCCCACGGAAGGCTATGGGCTGTCGAACAATCCCAAGGTGATGGGCCCACCGTCCTTCGAGGACAGCGCATTCGAGGTGCCCGCCGACGAACCGACCCGGGTCACGCTGGAGATGCGTTACTAACGAAGCAACCCGGGAAACCGCGTGGAAAAGGCTTCGCCGTTTTCCACCCTAGCGACGCCGCATCCATGTCCGCGGCTGAACTCAGCGGCAGTTGCCGGCACAGCCCCCGCGGGCACATGCCGGCGCTTCCGGATTCTTCAATACGCGGCTGTTGACCACCCCGGCAGCCGTCATCAGTTTGGTCACCGGCGCGTCGTCCGGAATGTTCGAATCTTCGGCCAGCGCGCCGGCCGCGCGCAGCTCGCCCCAGGTTTTCGGCCGTAGCGCCATGGCATGGCGAACTTCATAAACCTGACCGTTGGCTTCGCAGCGGTAGTCGTAGGTCGGCACCTGTCTTCCTCTCTCAGTCTGATCCTTGTCATGCGGCGCCGTCAGACGGACCCTGCGGCGGCGCGGGCGATTGTACGAACAGATTTGCGCCACGCCATCCCCTGCCTCTAACCGACCTGCCCAGTTCAGGAGCCGGGTTCGAAACCAGCAATGTCATACGACAACATTGATATTTTACTAAATCATTATCTATCTGTTTTAAAACGAATTATTCGAAAAAACCCTTATATCCGTTCGCTTTTCATCCCGCATCCTTGAAAGTCATCGTACCTCTACTATCATGGATTTCGCTTGCCTCCATCCATGAAGGTCTTTCCGATGAACGAACAAGAACAACAACGATCACACGATTCCCGCCGCCAGTTCCTGAAACAGTCGCTCGCCTACTCGACCCTGTTTGCCGCCGGCCTCACCCTGCCCCGCCTTTCCCAGTCAGCCGAGCTGCTCAGCAGGCGGTACCCCGACCCATCGCTGGAAGTGCTGGACGACAGCTTTCTGCAGCTTCGCCTGTTCAACGCCAGCGTCGAGAAGATCGCCGATGGTTTGCGTTGGGCCGAGGGCCCCGTGTGGGTTGGCGACGGGCGTTACCTGCTGCTGAGCGACATCCCCAACAACCGAATCATGCGTTGGGACGAGATCACCGGGTCGCTTGGCGTTTATCGGGAGCAGTCGAATTTCTCCAACGGGCTGACGCGAGACCGCCAAGGTCGCCTGGTGGTCTGTGAGGGCTCAACCACCCATGAGCTGGGGCGGCGCGTCACGCGCACCGAGCACAATGGCAGCACCACGGTGCTGGCCGACAGTTACCAGGGCAAGCGCTTCAACTCGCCGAATGATGTGGTGGTCAAGCGCGACGGTTCTATCTGGTTCAGCGATCCGCCGTTTCAGGCCGGCAACTACTACGAAGGGCACAAGATCGAGACCGAGCTGCCGGATGCCGTGTACCGCATAGACGGCGAGACACTGGAGGTCACGCGCGTGATCGAGGGCATCGCCGGGCCCAATGGCCTGTGCTTCTCGCCGGACGAAACGACGCTTTATGTGGTGGAGGGACGCGCCAAGCCGAACCGGCTGGTCTGGGCTTACAAGGTGAACGCCGACGGCACGCTGGGCGAGCGCAGCAAACACATCGAGGCCACCGCGCATGGGGCGTTGGATGGCATCAAATGCGACGAGGCCGGCAACCTGTGGTGCGGCTGGGGTTCCGGATCACCGGAGGCCAGCCCTGAAGGCCTGGATGGTGTGCGCGTGTTCAATCCCGCAGGCAAGGCGATCGGCCATATCCATCTGCCGGAGCGCTGCGCGAACCTGTGCTTCGGTGGCGCGCAGGGCAATCGCCTGTTCATGGCCAGCAGCCACGGCATCTACGCGCTGTACGTGAATGCCAGAGGCGCCACGTTCGCCTGACACAACCCGCGCCCGCATCTTCGCAGGTGGATAAGGCTTTGCTTGTTCACCTGCCCGCGGCAATGCCGCCTGGCTGGCCGCGGTGAGATTTGCCTACTTGCCCATCACCAGCGCGAAACCCACCACGATGCCGGCTAGGGCGATCAGCCAGCCGATGCGGTGGGCACGGTTCTTTTCAGCCTGGCGGACGGGGTCTACGGGCTTTTTCTTTCTCACGATTCACCTGCTTCTGGACACTGCTGCCGGTTGGCGCCTACGCCCTCTCGGCGCAGCGCGCCTTTTTAGGCCGAGCGGCTCGAATTGTCCAGCAGATGCAGCGTTTGCACGACGTCGGGTGGGGCCGCAGGTGCAGGCTCCTAACCGAGAGGGCTCTGATCGGCTTCCGGTTGGTCGTTCGAATCGGTGCCTGAATCGTTTTCGCCCGAGTCCGGCACATCGCCGTACTCGTCGTAGTCCGGCGGGGTCAGGCCATCCTTGAGTGGGTTGTCTGGATCGATCATGGCAGCTGTCCTCTGGCAACAATGGGCTTTGGTGACATTGCCTTGGAACCCGAGGGCAGACCGTGCGTTTCGTCAGCGCTGGACATCTCGATGTGCGGTGCGTGCGCACCGAGTCGCGCAACACCGCGGACCTACGGCCGACGCACTCCCGTCAGGGTTTCGATGATGCGGCACTCGCGGACCGACGATTCGCTGCAGCCCGCCAGGCGCTGCAGCTCCGCTTCGAGCCGCTGCAGATCGGCAATGCGCTGGCGCACTTCGACCAGATGCGTCTGCACCAGGCGATCGACATCGGTGCAGGCATGCTCCGGCTGGTCGGCCAGCTCGACCATGGTGCGGATCTCGTCGAGGGAAAACCCCAGCTCCCGCCCACGCTTGATGAAACGCAGCCGCGCGGCGTCCTGCTCGCTGAAGGTGCGATAGCCGGATTCGGTGCGCGACGGCGCCGCCAGCAGCCCGATGCGCTCGTAATAGCGGATGGTCTCCACGTTCACTGCCGTGGCCTTGCTGAGTTTGCCGATGGTGAGTGGCATCGCTTGACCCTGTAGTGGCTACAGGGTTTAGCGTAGCGCCATCGACAACTGGAGGCGATGTCATGGCGGGAAATTGTTGCAGCGGCGGCTGCGCCACCACGGCGGCACGCGGACGCTATCGGCGCATTCTCTGGATTGCGCTGCTGATCAACCTGGCGATGTTCGGTGTCGAGATCGGCGCAGGCGTGCGCTCGGGGTCGGTATCGCTGCTGGCGGACTCGCTGGATTTCTTCGGCGATGCGGCCAACTACGGCGTCAGCCTATTCGTGCTGGGCCTGGGCGTGGTGATGCGGGCGCGGGCGTCGCTGGCCAAGGCGCTGACGATGGGCCTGTTCGGCGTGTTCATCCTGGTGGTCGCGATTGGCAATTTCGTCGATGGCAGCGTGCCGCATGCCTCGACCATGGGCGTCGTCGGCGTGATCGCGCTGCTGGCCAATATCGCGGTGGCCGCCATGCTCTACGCCTACCGCGAAGGCGACAGCAACATGCGCAGCGTGTGGCTATGCAGCCGCAACGATGCGCTGGGCAATCTCGCCGTCATGCTGGCAGCGCTCGGCGTATTCGGCACCGGCTCCGGATGGCCCGATCTGATCGTGGCGACGATCATGGCGTTGCTCTCCATCAGCGCGGCGGTGCAGATCACCCGCCATGCCCTGGAAGAGTTGCGATCCGAACGGATGGCGGTCAGCGATGTGGAGCGACGCGCGTGATCCGGCGGGGCACGCGCGGCTACGCCTCGCCACGACGGCGAGCGCGCTCGGCAAGAAACGCCACTGGTGCCGTGCCATCGGCATTCAACTGGTAGATCTCACGCGGCCTGCCCTGCTCGTCGAGCAGCAGCAGGCCGATACCCGAGCCGTTCCATAGCCGTTCGCCGGCGTTACTGCGGTCAGGCACGCGTGGTACGACTTCCAGCCGGCGGCGCTTGGTCAGCCAGTTCAGTGGCGACCAGGGCGCGTAGAGCCAGCTGTTGAGGCGATCGAACCAGTCCAGCAGGCGCCGTGGAAACTCGTTCTTCACGCCGCTGCTGGTGATCTGCCAGACGCACGGCCCGCTATCGCGGGAACGGATGTGCACTTCGTAGACGAACGAGTAATGCACGTCGCCGGACAGCACCACATAGTTTCCCGGCGTTCGCGTGTGGCGAAAGATGTTCATCATCACGTGGGCGGCGCCGCGATGGGCCATCCAGTTCTCCGCATCGACCAGCAACGGCTGGCCGGCCCAGCTGAACACGCGCTGCACCGCCTCGATCAGCTTGACGCCGAACATCGGTGCTGGCGAGACGATCAGTACCGATGGTTTGTCGAGAATGTTCTGCTGGAATTCGCTCAACGCCTCCCAGTCCATCAGGCCGGACGGTCGATTGAGGTTGCGCTCGCTGCGCCAGCGCCGAGTGCGCGTGTCCAGCACCACCAGCGGCGGATCGGTGGGCAGCTCGTAGCCCCAGCCGTCGAGCCTGAACAGCGTATCGATCAGCTGATCCTGCGCCGCGCAATCCAGCCAGCCATCGCTCGCCGTCGCCAGCAGCTCATGGAGCGGCGGCAGCAACTCGGCGAAACGCGCCGGCTCGTTGCCCCAGGCCTGACACAGCAGATAGGCGAGCAGCGCGTTGCCAATGATGCGCCGCGACAGCGGATGGCCGTAGGCAGTCTCTTCCCAGCGCGCGGAGAGATTCCAGTCATCGGTGATGTCGTGGTCATCGAAGATCATCAGCGACGGCATATGAGCCAGGGCGCGGGCCACCTTCGGCAGTCCCGCGACAAAACCTTGCAGGCAGGCCTCTTCACTCCGGTAACGCTCGGCCTCGGCTGGCCCCAGCGCGGGCATTTGCGACGCGATCAGCGACCAGGGCGTCGGCGACCAGACGAGCAGGTACATCGCCATCACTTCGCCCAGGCTGATCAGGTGGTTCTGCCCGTTGGCGGTGGTGAACACCGGCTTTTCCACGCCACCGAAGAACCGCTCGCGCAACGCCTCGTTGGACTTGAATGCGGGCAACAGCTGCTCGCGACGGTAATAGCTGGCCGGATGGGTCATCAGCTCATCGCTATTGTTCACCACCGCGCCTTCGAGCTGTTCGCCATAAAGCCCCAGCCGGCGCACCAATGCATGGATCGCCACCAGCATCGGCCCCGCGACATCATCGGCATAGACCTGGTCGCCCGTCATCAACAGCACGGCCGGGCGCTCGGCCGGACTGTCCAGCGCGTCGCTCAGCAGTTCGTCGACACACAACAGGCCGTCAGCCGCAGCATGGTGCGGTTTGCGGCAGGAACCATGCAGCACGCGATCGAGCCGCGACTTGATGACGAAGCTCGGTCGCATCGCGCCGTCGTAGAGCAGATGCGGCGCCCAGCCGGCGATGCCCTGCTCCCCTGCACCATCGTGGATGCGCAGGTCGTATTCGATCAGGCAATCGGTTGGCAGCGGTGCGGCCGGCACGAACTCGATTAGATGCAATACCGCGTGCTTGCCGATCGGCAGGCGCTGGCAGCTCAGCTCATCGAGCGACACAGATTTTTGCAGTCCGCCTGCCGGGCTTTCGAGAATCAGCGACAGCTCGAGCGGCCGAGAGCCGACCAGCCAGAACGTCACAAGGCCAGGCTCGAGACGCCGCAATAGCGGGCCCGCCAGCACGGCGGGCAGATGCTCGGGGGTGGGGATAGCGGTCAAGGGCAACCCTGCTGATGGGAACAGGTTCGTCTGACAGCGCGCTCGGCCGGATCGCTCAACAATCGAGCCGAAAGCGGCTTGGCGGTGGTCGCTGAACGACTGCTCAAGGCGCGCCGAACATCGCCGTCCAGTAGATGGCCGCGTCGCTCTGCGGATCGACCGCGTAGGCCGCGCCAAGCTCGCTGAACTGCGGATTCATCAGATTGGCGCAATGCCCGGGGCTGGCCAGCCAGCCGTCCAGCACCTTGCGGGCAGTAGGCAGCGCCGCAGCAATGTTTTCGCCAACCTGCCTGCCGGTGTAACCGGCCAGCTCGGCGCGGTCGCCGGGGGTGCGGCCGTCTTCGCTCAGATGGCTGAAGAAGTTGCCGTTGGCCATGGCCCGGCTGTGGGCTTCGGCGGTGCTGCCCAGCGTCTCGTTCCAGCTGAGCGGCCCGGCCGCAGCGAAGTCCTGCTTGCCGCAACGGCGGGCGGTGGCACGGGCGGCGTTGATCTGCTCCAGCAGCTTCTGCCCTTCGGCCTGCCAGTCACCCAACCGACCATCGAGCAACGGCCGCGCCACCACGATGCGCCAGTCGCGGTCGTTGCGGCTCACACCGATATCGGCGAACTGCGGGTCGAGGATCACCCGACAGAAGCTCTCGCGCAGCGCCTGCATCGCGGCCTGGGCATCCCGCGGGCCGGACAGGGTGATCGCCTGCACGGTCACCATCGGATAGCCCGCGCGGGACAGTGCCTGCTGCAGGTCGCCTGCGCCATCGACCGGCAAATTCAGGCGCGAGTCGGCGGTGAGTGGCGGCAGCTCTTCGCTCGCCTTGTCGCCGCAGCGCTGCACTTCACCACGGTAGGCATTGATCGCCTCGACCAGGCGGGCCTCCTCGGCCACAGCAGCGCCAGCAACGCACAAGGTTGCGATCAGCAGGACGGATGACAGAACACGCATGACAGTTCTCCAGCAAAATCCCTGACGGAACGAGGCGCACCCGGCGCAGAAATGAAGCGCCATGGTGCGCGACGCTGCCACACTTGTCATCACCGGGCAGGCACAAGGCCACTGGCTGTGCGCATTGCGCCGGCTTGGCTATGATCGAACGCCATGAATAGCCTGCCGCCGCTCCGCTCACCCTGCCCGCCCGGCACCTGCACCTGCCGGCGCGACGAGCTGCTGGAAACGCCCGGCGCCGACGTGCGCATCCTCATGCTGACCCGCCACGAGGAACGGCGCCTGCTCGAACGTCTGGAGAACGTGCAGAGCCTGGACGATCTCGAGCGCGTGCAGCAACGCATGCTCGACCAGCTCGGCATCCGCATGACCGTCGCCCCCGGCCACAACGAGGTGCGCAGCATGCGCGGCATCGCCATCGAGTTTGCCGAACAGCCCGGCCTCTGCCGCAAGACTCGCCCCGCCATCGCCGCCGCCGTACGCCGCGGGCTGGAGAAACAGCCGGAAATCGCCTGGCGCCTGCTCGATGCGCACGACCTGCTGGGTGGCCTCTGACAGGGGCAACACAAGCCTCGCCCGAACCGATCTCGCCCCCTTGATTCGCCAGAGCCGGCATGCCGATCGCGCCTGAGGGCCAGGCGGCGAAGCACCGACAATAAAAGTGCCTATGCTGTATCGTGGAGCAATTGCTGCGACAGCATTCTTCCTGCAAACGGAGTGGCCGAAGGGCCCTCCGCTTTCATGGCTCGCCGATTCTTGAAGCCTCTGCCATACCGCCACGCGGTCTGGTGCATGCACGAGGCCGTACGGCGATTTGGCAGAAACCGGCAATCGGTTTCCCGTTGTTCCGAAAGCTTGCCGCCGTGGTTCCTCCCGACAGGAGCCGGCGCACTAACGCCTCTTCCCCTATCTCCGCTAGTCGGACAGGCGCTCATGACCTCAGTTTTCCGTCACATCCTCGGGCGCCATCAGCGTTCGCCCGTCTGGAGCGATCTAGCTCCCGTTCGCGACGAGTTGTTCGGCCCGGAGCGGCTCGAGCATCACGCCCGGAGCCTGGCCGCCGCCCAGCCGGTCACCCCTCGCCCTCGGGCTGTGCTGCCGCTGCACGCGCGCTTGAACGACAACGCGACGGTGCTGCTGGCGGCTTACCGCGCCAGCGCCGCCGAGCTGGAAAGTGGTCGCAGCGTGGTACCCGCCGCAGAGTGGCTGCTGGACAACTACCACCTGGTCGAGGCGCAGATCCGCGAGATTCGCGACGACCTGCCGCCAGGCTTCTACCGCCAACTGCCCAAGCTGGCTGACGGGCCTTTCGTGGGCTATCCCCGCATCTTCGGCCTGGCCTGGGCGTTCGTGGCCCATACCGACAGTCATTTCGATCCCGAGACCCTGCGCCGTTTCATCAATGCCTACCAGCAGGTCCAGCCGCTGACGATCGGCGAGCTGTGGGCCGTGGCCATTACCCTGCGCATCGTCCTGATCGAGAACCTGCGTCGTCTGAGCGATCAGATCACCGATGGCCGGGCAACCCGAATGGCCGCCGACGAGATGGCCAACCGGCTGCTCTCGGCCAGCTCGCCGGAAAAGGCGCTGGACGATGAAATTGCCGCGCGTGGCACGGCGCCGTTGTCCGAGGTCTTCGCCGCGGAACTGGCCAAGCGCTTGCGCGACCAGGACCCGCGCACCACGCCGTCACTGGGCTGGCTGGAAGAACAGCTAGGCCGCCAGGACACCTCCATCGAACAGGTGGTACAGCACTCGCAGCAGCGTCAGGGCGCCTCCAACGTCAGCGTGCGTAACGTCATCACCAGCATGCGGTTGATCTCCGATATCGACTGGACCGAGCTGTTCGAAGACGTCAGCCTGGTGGATGAGCGGCTGCGCGGCGGCAGTGCCTTTGCCGCCATGGACTTCCCGACACGCAACCTCTATCGCAGTGCCATCGAACAACTGGCACGCGGTTCCAGCGCCAGCGAACTGGAGATAGCCGGCGCCGCGCTGGACGCCGCCAACGCCGCCAACGCCGCGCCTAGCCGTGACATCGCCGACGACGAGCGCGTGGCAGACCCCGGCTACCACCTGATTGGCGAAGGCCGTCTCGGTCTCGAACGCAGCCTCGGCTTCCGCCCACCACTGGGGCTGCGCCTGAGCCGTTTTCACGTGCAGCTGGGCATCGTCGGCTATGTTGGCGCCATCCTCCTGGTTACCACCCTGCTGCTGTCCCTCGGGCTGCAGGCGATGGGCGGTGCCGGCGTGGGCGCGGGCTGGCTCGCGCTGCTGGCTCTGGTCGCCTTTCTGCCGATCACGGACCTGGCCTCGGCGCTGGTCAACCGCGTGGTCACCTGGCGTTTCGGCGCCAGCACGCTGCCGGGCCTGGACCTCACCGCCGGTGTGCCGCAGTCGATGCGCACCCTGGTCGCGGTGCCGACGCTGCTGACCAATGAAGCGGACCTGCTGGAACAGATCGAGCGAATCGAAGTGCATCACCTGGCCGGCGCCGGGGGCGACCTCACCTTTGCCCTGCTCACCGATGGCCTGGACGCCGACCAGGAAACTCTCGACAGCGACGCCCGGCTGCTGGAGGTCGCGGTCGATGCCATCGCGCGACTCAACCAGCGCTACGGCCCGGCGCCCGGCGGCAGCCGTTTCCTGATTCTGCATCGGCGCCGGCAGTACAACCCCAGCGAAGGCTGCTGGATGGGCTGGGAGCGCAAGCGCGGCAAACTGCATGAGCTGAACCAGCTGTTGCGTGGCGCGACCGATACCAGTTACATGCCCCTGGCCGGCTGTACGCAGCGGATTCCCGCGGATGTGCGTTACGTGATCACCCTGGACGCGGACACGCGCCTGCCGCGTGATGCCGCCATGCGCCTGATCGGCAAGATGGCGCACCCGCTGAATCGGCCGCGATTCAGCGTACCCGAACAGCGGGTGATCAATGGCTACGCGATTCTTCAGCCGCGTGTCACGCCGTCGCTGCCCGTGGGCCGCGAAGGCTCCTTCTATCAACGGGTGTTCTCCAGCCCCGGCGGCATGGACCCCTATGCCGCCGCCGTGTCCGACGTCTATCAGGATCTGTTTGGCGAAGGCTCCTACACCGGCAAAGGCATCTACGACATTGACGCCTTCGAGGCAGCGCTGGCCGGACGAGTGCCGGAAAACAGCATGCTCAGCCACGATCTGTTCGAGGGTGTGTTTGCCCGCGCGGGACTGGCGACCGACGTCGAGGTGGTGGAAGAGTTTCCCTCGCGCTACGACGTATCGGGCAAGCGCCAGCACCGCTGGACCCGCGGCGACTGGCAGCTGCTGCCGTGGATCTTCGGCGCGCGCCGCGGCCCCCAGGCATTGCCCATCATCGGGCGCTTCAAGATGCTCGACAACCTGCGCCGCTCGCTGCTGGCACCGCTGAGTCTGCTGGCACTGGCCCTGTGCTGGATGCTGTCGCTGCCGGCGGCCGTGATCGGCACCTTGCTGGTGCTCGGAGCGCTGGCGATTCCCGGTTTCCTACCACTGTGCTTCACGCTGCTGCCGTCTCGCAGTGGCGTCAGTGCGCAAAGCCATCTGCACCGGCTGCTCGGCGACCTGCGCATGGCCGCCTCGCAAACCCTGTTGAACCTGGCGTTTCTGCCGGACCAGGCCTGGCGCATGAGCGATGCCATCATCCGCACCCTCTCACGGCTCTATGCGACTCGCAGCCACCTGCTGGAATGGACCACCGCCGCGCAATCGGCCATCAGCCCGCGGCTGAAACTGAGCGGCTTCTACCGTGGCATGGCCGGCGGTACAGTGCTGGGTGTCGGCGTCGCACTGCTGGCGCTGCTGGTCGCGCCGGGGTCATGGCCACTGGTGCTGCCGTTCGCCCTGCTCTGGCTGGGTGCTCCGGCGCTGGCCCTGTGGGCCAGTCGCTCACCTCGCGTCGCTCCCAGTCAGAAACTGGCTGAAGCGGATGCCCAGGAGCTGCGCCTGATTGCACGGCGCACCTGGCGCTTCTTCGAAACCTTCGTCACCCCCGCCGACAACATGCTGCCGCCGGACAATTTCCAGGAAGAGCCCAAGCCGGTCGTCGCGCGCCGAACTTCGCCCACCAACATGGGCCTGTATCTGCTTTCGACCGTCACCGCACGTGATTTCGGCTGGGCCGGCACGCTGCAGACGCTCGAGCGAATGGAGACGACGCTGGACAGCATGAGCCGGCTGCAGCGACACCGCGGACACTTCTTCAACTGGTACGCCACCGAGGACATGCGCGCGCTGGAACCAGCCTATGTCTCGGCCGTGGACAGCGGCAATCTCGCCGGCCACCTGATCGCCCTCGCCAATGCCTGCGAAGAATGGCTCGACCAGCCCCAGGTGCCGCATGCCCGCCAGGGCCTGCACGACAACCTGATACTGGCGCGTCAGGCCATCGCCGCGCTGCCGGCGGCCAATGGCGAGCGCGGCCAGCCGTTGCTCGGCGTGCTCGATGAGATCGCCACGCAAATAGGCGACGCGCAAGCGCTCGACACCCGTTCGGCAACGCTCCGGCAATTGGCCGAGAAGGCCGTTCGCGTCACGCAGGAAATCAGCCCATCCGCCACGGATGACGAAGATGCGCAGGCGCTTCACTTCTGGATCAACGCCCTGTGCCAGACGCTGGCCGAACACGCGCGGGATCGCCAGCTATCCGCCGAGTCGCTGGCAGCGATGCAGGCGCGCCTGCGCGGCGTGGCTGCCAGCGCACGGGAGATGGCGCTGGATATGGACTTCACCTTTCTGCTCGACCCCGAGCGCAAGCTGCTGTCGATCGGTTACGGCCTGGCCGACAACAGCCTGGACCCCAGCTGCTACGACCTGCTGGCCTCCGAAGCCCGCCTGGCCAGCCTGTTCGCCATTGCCAAGGGCGATGTCACCACGCGGCACTGGTTCCGCCTGGGCCGCACGGCGACACCGCTGGGTAATGCATCCGCGCTGATTTCCTGGTCGGGCTCGATGTTCGAATACCTGATGCCGTCACTGGTCATGCGCGCCCCGGCGGGCAGCCTGCTGGAGCAGACCAATCGTCTGGTCGTGCAGCGCCAGCAGGAATATGGCAATGACCACCACGCGCCCTGGGGCGTTTCGGAATCGGCCTATAACGCCCGCGACATGGAGTTCACCTACCAGTACTCCAATTTCGGCGTGCCGGGCCTGGGCCTCAAGCGAGGGCTGGCGGAAAACCTGGTGATCGCGCCCTATGCCACCGGGCTCGCGACCATGGTCGACGCGACTGGCGCCCAGGCGAACTTCCGGCGCATGACGGAGATGGGTGCGCTCGGGCGCTACGGCTTCTTCGAAGCGCTGGACTTCACCCCGACACGCCTGCCGGATAGCCAGGCGTTTGTCATCGTGCGCAACTACATGGCGCACCATCAGGGCATGACCATCGTCGCCATCGCCAATACCTTGCAAGACGGCCAGATGCGCGCACGCTTCCATCGCGAGCCGATGATCCAAGCCTGTGAACTGCTGCTGCAGGAACGCATGCCGCGCGATGTCGCCATCGCCCACCCGCGTGCCGAAGAAGTGAAGATCCGCGCCGTCGAGGGTGGCGGTGATCCGCAATCACTGCGCCGCCTGAAAGGCTCAGCCGCGAGCGGCGCGCCGGTTACCCATCTGCTCAGCAACGGCCGCTACGCCGTGATGCTCACCGCAGCCGGTGCCGGCTACAGCCGCTGGCGCGACCTCGCGATCACGCGCTGGCGCGAGGACGTCAGCCGGGACGACTACGGCTCCTTCGTCTTCCTGCGCGATACCGAAGACGGCAGGGTCTGGCCCGCAGGCGGACAGCCGCTGGGCAGCGATGCGCTCAGTCACGAGGTGATATTCGGTGAGGATCATGCCGAGTTCATTCGTCACGATCTGGACCTGACCACCACGATGGACGTGCTGGTATCCGGAGAGGACGACAGTGAAGTGCGCCGCGTCTCGCTCGCCAACAGCGGTCGCGAAGCGCGGGACATCGAACTGACGTCCTACAGTGAAGTGGTGCTGACCACGCCGGCCACCGACAATGCGCATCAGGCATTCGCCAAACTGTTCGTGGTGACCGACTACCTGCCCGAATTCGGCGCGTTGACCGCCACCCGCCGCCTGCGCAGCGAGGGCGAGCAGCCGATCTGGGCCGCGCACTTCGCCGTGGTGGAAGGCGAAATCCTATCCGACCCGCAGTATGAGACCGATCGCGCCCGCTTCATCGGCCAGCGACCGAGCGTGGCCGCTGCCGCGGTGGTCGCCGAAGGCCAGCCGCTGTCGAACAGCGTCGGCACGGTGCTCGATCCGATCTTCTCACTCAAGTACCGGGTCAGGGTGGCGCCGGGCAAGGTCGCCCGCGTAGCGTTCTGGACCCTGGTCGCCGACTCGCGTGACGAGCTGCTGAGCCTGATCGAGAAGCACCACGACCGCAGCGCCTACGACCGCGTCAAGACCCTGGCCTGGACTCAGGCGCAGGTGCAGCTGCGCCATCTCGACATCAAACCGGCCGAAGCCGCCGACTTCCAGCGCCTGGCCGCGCCCATTCTCTATGCCGATCCGAAATTCCGCGCGCCGTCGGCCGCGATCATCCAGGGTGCCGGCGCCCAATCCGGCCTGTGGCCGCACGCGATTTCGGGCGATCTGCCGATCGTGCTGCTGCGCATCGACGATATCCAGGACATCGCCCAGGTCCGCCAGTTACTCCGTGCCCATGAGTACTGGCGGATGAAGCGCCTGGCGGTGGACCTGGTGATTCTCAACGAGCACGCCAGTTCCTATCTGCAGGATCTGCAGATCGCCATCGAAACCGCGGTGCGCAGCAGCCAGTCACGTCCGCGCTTCGGCGCCGAGCTTGCCCAGGGATCGGTGTACATGCTGCGCGCCGACCTGTTGAGCGGCGAGGCATGCGCCCTGCTGCGCAGCGTCGCTCGCGTAGCACTGATAGCCCGCCGCGGGCCGATCGACAAGCAGCTGGCCAACACATTGCTCCCGGGCGACACCGTGGCAGCGCATTTCGCTACCCCGCCCTCGCGGCCGGTCGTTGCGACACCGGGCCCTACCGGCAGCGAACTGGCGCAAGGGCTGGAGTTCTTCAACGGCCTCGGCGGTTTCGACAAGGACGGCCGCGAATACGTGACACTGCTGGAGTCGGGCAGCACGACACCGGCGCCGTGGATCAACGTGATCGCCAACCCGCGCTTTGGCTTTCAGGTCTCGGCGCAGGGCAGCGGCTATACCTGGGCGGAAAACAGCCGGGAAAATCAGCTCACGCCCTGGTCCAACGACCCGGTCACCGATCCCTGCGGCGAAGCCTTCTATGTACGCGACGAACGCAGCGGCGCGCTGTTCAGCCCAACCGCCCAACCGATCCGCGATGACGGCCTCTATGTGGCGCGGCACGGCCACGGCTACAGCCGCTTCGAGCACCAGGCCGAAGGCATTGCGCTGGATCTGCTGCAATACGTCGCCCTTGGCGACCCGATCAAGATTTCCCGACTGACGCTGCGCAACCTGTCATCCGAGCCTCGCCGACTGTCGGTCACCAGTTATAGCGAATGGGTGCTCGGCACCGCCCGCGGCGCCTCCGGGCCTTTCATCGTCACCCAGCGCGACGCCAGCAGCGGCCTGTTGCTGGCGCACAACCCCTGGAGCAGCGCCTTCCCCGGGCGTATTTCATTCGCCGATCTGGGTGGACGACAAACGGCCTGGACGGCTGATCGCAGTGAATTCCTTGGTCGCAACAGCGGCCCCGCCACGCCGGCGGCGCTGCTTACTGGCAAACCGTTATCCGCCAGCGTCGGCGCAGGCATGGACCCTTGCGCGGCATTGCAGTGCGGGGTCCAGCTCGCCCCTGGGGAGAGCGTCGAGATCGTCGCCTTCCTTGGCCAGTGCGCGTCGGCTGATGAGGCGCGTGCGCTGGTCGAGCGTTATCGCCAGGCCGATCTCGACGCAGTGCTGCGTGAAGTCACGGACCACTGGCACCGCGCCCTTGGCTCGGTACAGGTGAAAACGCCGGACCGGGCGATGGACATCATGCTCAACGGCTGGCTGCTGTATCAGACCCTCGCCTGCCGCATCTGGGCGCGCTCGGCTTTCTATCAGGCCAGCGGCGCCTATGGCTTTCGCGATCAGTTGCAGGACGGCATGGCACTGACGTTTTCGCAGCCAGAGGCCACCCGCAGCCATATCCTGCGCGCGGCCAGTCGCCAGTTTCCCGAAGGCGACGTACAGCACTGGTGGCTGCCGCACTCCGGTCAGGGTGTGCGCACGCGCATTTCCGACGACCGTGTCTGGCTCGCATTCGCCACGGCAACCTATGTTCAGGTTTCCGGCGACGCAGCGATTCTCGAAGAGCCGGTGAGCTTTCTCGAAGGGCCGTTGCTCAAGTCCGGCGAGCACGATGCCTTCTTCCAGCCGATGATCGCGGACGAGGCTGCCTCACTGTTCGAACACTGCGCTCGCGGACTCGATCAGTGCCTGGAGCTGACCGGCGAACTCGGCCTGCCGCTGATCGGCGGTGGTGACTGGAACGACGGCATGAACCGCGTCGGAGAAAATGGCAAGGGCGAGAGCGTGTGGCTCGGCTGGCTGCTGCTGCGCACCATCGAACTCTTCGCGCCGCTGGCGGAGCAGCGAGGCAGCGTGGCTGGCGCCCAGCGCGCCGAACGCTGGCGCGAACACGCCCTGGCACTTGCTGATTCGCTGGAAGAAAAGGCCTGGGATGGCGAGTGGTACCGCCGCGCGACCTTCGACGACGGCACCTGGCTGGGCTCCAAAGACAGCGACGAGTGCCGCATCGACTCCATTGCTCAGTCCTGGGCGGTGTTGTCCGGCGCAGCGGACCCCGCCCGCGCGAAACAGGCCATGGCTTCCGTGCAGCACCACCTGATCCGCGAGCATGACGGTCTGGCCCTGCTGTTCACCCCGCCATTCGACAAGACGCCGAAGGAGCCCGGCTACATCAAGGGATATCCGGCGGGCCTACGCGAGAACGGCGGTCAATACAGCCACGCTGCGATGTGGGCCATGCTCGCCTTTGCCAAGCTGGGTGATGGCGATGCGGCGTGTGGGATGTTCAAGCTGCTGAACCCGATCAATCACGCGCTGACACCGAAAGAAAGCCAGCGCTACAAGGTCGAACCCTACGTGGTCGCGGCGGACGTCTATGGCGTCGCACCGCACAACGGCCGCGGCGGCTGGACCTGGTACACCGGCGCTGCCGGCTGGATGTATCGCGCCGGCGTCGAAGGCATCCTCGGCATCCGCCGCGAAGGTGAATGGCTGATCGTCGATCCGTGCATCAGCAGCCACTGGCCGGTGTTCGAAGCCACCATCACCCTGGGCGAAACGCGCTACGCCATCCGCGCGGAAAACCCAGGCCAGGCCAACCGCGGCATCCAGCACGCGCGGCTGGATGAAGGCCCGCTCGATTGCATGAACGGATACGTACGACTTGCGCTGGATGGAGGGCAACATCAGGTCGTGTTGACGCTGTAGAACCAGCACGTAGCCGTCCGGGGCTCGTTGCGCCGCTGCCGGGCGGTCAAAGACTGCCATGGCACCAGCGCGAGCGTGCGCAACACCAAGCTGGCGCGCTGATCCGAGCCGTCGAGGTGGGGTTAACCTCACCTCGACACCCTTCCCGCTAACCGACAATCACGCCCCCACTCGCCCGGCGGCCAGTCCCAAACCGGCCGCAAGCCATTACAATGCGCGACTTTCGATTCAAGTCCGGTCCGCGCCAATGTCCCTGCCCAAGCACCATCTCGAACTGCTCGCCCCTGCCCGTGACGCCAGCATTGCCCGCGAGGCCATCCTGCATGGCGCCGATGCGGTGTATATCGGCGGCCCGAGCTTCGGTGCGCGGCACAACGCCGAGAACAGCGTGGCGGACATTGCCGAGCTGGTGAAATTCGCCCATCTGTTTCATGCACGGGTGTTCGTCACCATCAACACCATCCTGCATGACGACGAGCTGGAAGCCGCGCGGGCGCTGATCCACCAACTGTACGAGATCGGCGTCGATGCGCTGATCGTGCAGGACATGGGCATCATGGAGCTGGATATTCCGCCCATCGAGATCCACGCCAGCACCCAGACCGACATCCGCACGCTGGAACGGGCCAAGTTCCTCGACAGGGCTGGCTTCTCGCAGCTGGTCCTCGCCCGCGAGCTGAACCTGCAGGAAATCCGCGCGATCTACGACGAAGTGGATTCGACCCTGGAGTTCTTCATCCACGGCGCGCTGTGCGTGGCGTTTTCCGGGCAGTGCAACATCAGCCACGCGCAGACCGGGCGCAGCGCCAACCGTGGCGACTGCTCCCAGGCCTGCCGCCTGCCCTACACGCTGAAGGACGATCAGGGCCGCGTGGTGGCCTTCGAGAAGCATCTGCTGTCGATGAAGGACAACAACCAGAGCGCCAACCTGAGCGCCCTGGTCGACGCCGGCGTGCGTTCGTTCAAGATCGAGGGGCGCTACAAGGATGTGAGCTACGTGAAGAACATCACCGCTTACTACCGCCAGCGCCTCGACGGCATCCTCGACGAACGCCCTGACCTGGCCCGCGCCTCCAGCGGCCGCACCGATCACTTCTTCGTACCGGACCCGGACAAGACCTTCCACCGCGGCAGCACCGACTACTTTGTCACCGACCGCAAGATCGACATCGGCGCCTTCGATTCGCCTACCTTCACCGGCCTTGCGGTCGGTGAAGTGCTCAAGGTCGGCAAGCATGACCTGACCGTGCAGACCCGCGAGCCGCTGTCCAACGGTGACGGCCTCAACGTGCTGATCAAGCGCGAGGTGGTGGGTTTCCGCGCCAGCGTGGTCGAGCCGCTGAAGCAGTTCGAGGAAGATGGTCAGTCGTTCTGGCAGTACCGCGTCGAACCCAACGAAATGCCCGCCGCCATGCGTCAGGTGCGCCCGAACCATCCGCTCAATCGCAACCTGGACCACAACTGGCAGAACGCGCTGCAGAAGACCTCCGCCGAGCGTCGCATCGGTGTACGTTGGCTGGCAAAATTGCGCGCCGATGAGCTGGAGCTGCACGTCACCAGCGAGGAAGGCGCCTATGCCACGGCCACCCTGCCCGGCCCGTTCGGCGAAGCGAAGAAGCCCGAGCAGGTGCCCGGCCAGATCGCCGACCTGCTGAGCCAGCTCGGCACCACCATCTACCACGCCGAAGAAGTCGTAGTGGATGCACCGCAGGCCTTCTTCATCCCCAACTCGCAACTCAAGGCGCTGCGCCGCGAAGCCATCGAGGCGCTGGGCGAAGCGCGCGAAGCGATCCGTCCGCGCGGCGGCCGCAAGCCAGTCAGCGTGCCGCCGCCGGTCTACCCGGAGTCGCACCTGTCGTTTCTCTACAACGTCTACAACGAGAAGGCGCGCGCCTTCTATCACCGCTATGACGTGCAGCTAATCGACGCGGCCTACGAGGCCCATGAGGAAACCGGCGAAGTGCCGGTGATGATCACCAAGCACTGCCTGCGCTTCTCCTTCAACCTCTGCCCGAAGCAGGCCAAGGGCGTCACTGGCGTGCGCACCAAGGTCGCGCCAATGCAGCTGGTACACGGCGACGAGGTGCTGACCCTGACCTTCGACTGCAAGCCTTGCGAGATGCACGTGGTAGGCAAGATGAAGGGCCACATCCTCGACCTGCCGCTGCCGGGCAGTGCCAGCAATGTGGTCGGGCACATCACGCCGGACGATCTAATGAAGACCATCCGCAACAAGCCGCACGCCTGACGTCCATACATCCGGGGAGGCGCTGCCGTGACTGTACTTGCGACATGGGCTGAGATTCGCTCGCTCTACCGACAATGCCAACCCGGCGTGTTCAAGGCGAGCTTCACGCATGGCGGACTGCGCATGGTCTGGCCGTCCTGGGCGCTGACGATCGCTGTCGGCATATTGCTGGTTGGGACCTGGTTCAATAGCCAGTCACCGTTACAGGGGTTGGCTGCCATGGCCGGCGCACTGCTTGCGCTGTTTGGCATGCTGCTGGCCCGGGAGCGCTATTGCGCGTGGCACTACCGCGATATCTATGCCCGTGAAACGCTGAATCGCTACGGTTTTCTACGCCGCGAAGAACTGCTGCGCTACGCACTGTTCCGAAATGCCCTTGTAGAGCGCGGGTTCAACGCAGCGGACATTCAGGAGTTGGCGCGCGTCGCCGAGATCGCTGGCCCTCCACCTCAGGAACGCTGGGTCTCCCAGAATCTCGTCATCGTCATGCTGGTATCGGCGATCGTCAGTCTGTCGACGGACGTCATCAAGCTGACCGATACCTGGATCGCCGGAAAAGGCATCGTATTCGTGCTGGCGTTAGCCACGGTTACATATGTGGTTCTAGCCCTGTTGGATGGCATCCGCAGCAACCAGCATCGTGACCGGGTAATCGGCCGCTGCTTGGAGCGTGCGGCATTGGATATCGCACGCACCCAGGCCGCCCACAGCACACCACAGGCATCTTTCGAAAGCACCGCTACGCATGAATAGCCACAGCTTTCCAAGCTAACTCTGCGAAAGCCTGCTGATCCCACCGCAACAACCAAGCCCGGCAGCGGATCACACGTAGCCCAGCTACACCGCCGTGCCGCTGGCAGGCCTGGCTAAGCGATAGGTCGCAAGGCTGCAAAGCAACAGGCCGGCGACCGCGAGCAAGCCGGCAGCCACGCCGATCTCACGCAACCCCAGATGGCTGACAACGAGGCTGCCGAGCAAGGCGCCGCCGCCGATTCCGACGTTGTAGATGCCGGAGAACATGGCCATGGCAACGTCGGTCGCGTCCGAAGCCAGGTTCAGTACCTTCGATTGCACGGCCAGGCCAAAGCACATCCCGGCGATACCCCAGATCACCACCACCGCACCGAGCAGCGAACTCTCGCGCGAGGCCGGCAGCAAGAGCAGCAGACAGATCGCCATGACCGCGATCGCCGCGATCAGAAAGCCCCTCGGATAGCGCGCGCTGTATCGGCTGAACAGCAACGAACCGAGCAGACCGGCACCGCCGAAGAGCAACAGCAGGACGGTGGTCATGTCGCCGCTCAGGTGCGCGACGGTTTGCGCAAAGGGCTCGATGTAGGTGTAGGCGGTGAATTGCGCGGTGATGACCAACGCGGTCAGCGCATAGGCGGTCAACAGCGCAGGGCGTTTGAACAGCACCGGCAGGCTGCGCAACGAACCGGAATTCTGGCTCGGCAGCGATGGCAGCGTCCGCGCCAGGACGACCAGCACCAGCGCGGCGATCACGCCGATGGCCAGGAAGGTGGTGCGCCAGTCCAGCGCCTCGCCCACCACTCGCCCCAGCGGGATGCCCAGCACCATCGCCAGCGCACTGCCGG
This sequence comes from Pseudomonas sp., assembly GCA_007713455.1. Classification (GTDB taxonomy): domain Bacteria; phylum Pseudomonadota; class Gammaproteobacteria; order Pseudomonadales; family Pseudomonadaceae; genus Stutzerimonas; species Stutzerimonas chloritidismutans. The sequence continues at coordinate 423,314 of VMRT01000001.1, read as the reverse complement.
TCGCCAGCAGGCCCAGGGCTTGCGCCTGCTTGCCTGCGGGCGCGACACGCACCGCCAGCGATGCGGTGATCGACCAGAACACCGCGTGCGCCAGGGCGATGCCGATCCGGCTGAGCATCAGCATGCCGTAGCTAGACGCCACGCTCGAAACCAGATGGCTGCCGATGAACACCACAAAGACCAGTATGAGCAGCGTGCGGCGCTCGAAATTGCGCGTCAGCAGCATCATCGGCAGCGACATCAGCGCAACCACCCAGGCGTAGATGGTCAGCATCAGCCCGACCTGGGATGGCGGCATGTCGAACGAGCGGCCGATGTCACTTAGCAGCGCCACAGGGACGAACTCGGTGGTGTTGAAGATGAAGGCGGCCAGCGCCAGTGCGATCACGCTGAGCCAGCTCCCGGCCGGGGAGCTTTGCAATTCGTTCATGGAGAAGTGGGTCTGGTATCGATTCAGTCGAAGCAAAGCGCGACGAATGCGGGTGTAAGGGCGACGGTTCCTGCCCGAATGCCATGACACACACGGCCCGCACGCGCGAAGCGAGCAGGAAGGCAGCGGGAGCGGATGGAGTGAGGGACGGGACAGTCGAAGCGGCGCGGATTCTACGCCCGCCATCCACTGATGTCAGGTCGCAAACGTGCGCCACGACGAGCGGCCGCAAAGGCGTCGCTGCTGTCGGTGGTTCGTCACTGCGCTCTGCCGCTGCCTGACCTCCGTTCGGCATCCTGGCGAAACTTTCCAGGCGAGCGCCAGCCGTACCTACAGAACCCATTTCAGGACTGGAGTACGTATGGCTTACCCGAAGATTCCCGCTCAGCAGCAGGACCGTCTGCCCGGTCGCGAAACCGAAATGCACCCGCAGGCCGAGTTCATCCGCGACAGCTACAAGGGCAGTGGCAAGCTAGCCGGCAAGGTCGCGCTGATCAGTGGCGGCGACAGTGGCATCGGTCGCGCGGCAGCGGTGCACTTCGCCCGTGAAGGCGCGGACGTCGCGATCATGTATCTCGACGAACACGAGGACGCCGAAAACGCCCAGCGCATGGTGGAAGCCGAAGGCCAGCGCTGCCTGTTGATCGCAGGCGACATTCGCGACAGCCGCCACTGCAACGATGCCGTCGAACAAACCGTGAAGGCCTTCGGTCGGCTGGACGTGCTGGTCAACAATGCCGGCCGCCAGGAGGTCCAGACCCGCCTTGAGGACATCACCGACGAGCAGTGGGAGAAGACCTTCGCCACCAACATCCACGGCTACTTCTATCTCACCCGTGCCGCCCTGCCCCATCTGCAGGCCGGCGCCTCGATCATCAACACCACCTCGATCAACTCCTTTATCGGCCACCCGCTGCTGGTCGACTACACCTCGACCAAGGGCGCGATCGATGGCTTTACCCGGGCGCTGTCACAGCAGCTGATCGAGCGCGAGATTCGCGTCAACCAGATCGCGCCCGGCCCGATCTGGACGCCGCTGCAGCCACCGTCGCTCGGCAAGCACGACCCGCAGATGCTCGAAGACTTCGGCAGCCAGATGCCCATGGGCCGCTGCGGCCAGCCGTCCGAACTGGGTCCGGCTTATGTCTATCTGGCCTGCGAGGACTCGTCCTACGTCAGTGGCCAGACCATTCATATCAATGGCGGCAAGGTGGTCAACGGCTAGCCGGCGGTGGAAAACCCGGGCCGGCGCGGCTCCAGGCGAAGCATCGGGTAATGAGTCCGCACGGAACCATCGTGCGGCTCGCCGCGCCCAACAGTCAGTACCCATGCGTTGACCGCTATCGGTCCAGACGCCCGCCACCGCAGCCTCGCTGCATATGAAAGGTGAAGTCATGACCCAGATTCTAATTGCCGCTTTCGACCGCTATGCCGAAGCAGAGAAAGTGAAAGCCGAACTCGTGAGCGAGGGAGTGTCCAGCGACGACATCCAGATATCGGCATCCTTCAACAGCGACACCGTCGACAGCAGCCGTGTGGAAGTGGTCGGCGAAGAGCCAGGTGAAGACGCAACAGTGGCCGACAAGATCAGCAGTTTCTTTCACAAGGTCTTCGGCGACGAATCGAGCCAGCATGCCGGTCGTTACCCCGAAGCGGCCCGCCGCGGATCGACCATCGTCACCGTAACGCTGGAGGACGACAGCCGGGTTTCCGCAGTCGAGCGTGTCATGGAGCGCAACGGCGCCATCGATATCGACGAGCGCAGCGCCAAATGGGGCGACGACGATGCCACCCCGGTGACCGCCAGCACCGAGACGCTGACCACCGGCTACCCGGACGCCACCTCGATCAGCGTCGATGAGCGCGAACTGGACGGCAGCTCGACACCGGATCGCGGTGCGGATTTCGGCTCGATTCCCGGCCGCGCGGAAAACGAAAAGGCTGCCCGGCGCGACAACACCGCGGGTCGCGTACGCATCATCCCGCGCTAGGGCGACCAGGCGGTTTCATCTGCCAGCAGCGCCTGCAGTGCCAGCGCATTGCTCACCGCAGCGCCGCTGGCGGTATTGTCGAAGATGCACCAGCACGGCACGCCGGACCGAGCACAAGTCCGCAACTCACCAGCCAGCCGCTCCAGCCATTCGGCCGAGTACGCAGAATGGTAGATGCGTGGCGACCCGTGCAGTCGGTAGTAGCGCATGCCCGACCAGCCGCCCGCCTGCTCTGCTCCTGCAATTGGCGAAGGATCTGCCGCCACCCGTGCGATACGCCAACGCTCGAGCAGCTCACCGGCGTCCAGCCAGCTCGCATGCCGCGGTTCGACTACTAGTGCACCGTCGTAGCGTGCGCGCATGGCAGCGAAGAAGTCCTCCGCCGTTGAAGGATCGAAGGTCAGCGATGGCGGCAATTGCAGCAACAGGTAGCCGAGCTTTTCAGCCAGCTCGGTCGATTCGCCGAGAAAGCGCTCGAGCGCCTCGTCACACTCGCGCAAGCGCAGCTCATGACTGATCTGCCTGGGCATCTTCACGCAAAAGCGGAAGTCCTCCGGCACGCTCGCCGCCCACTTGCGATAGGTGGCCGGGCGATGCGGTCGGTAGAACGAGCTGTTGATCTCGACCACCGATAGCTCTCCGCTGTAGCGCTGCAGGTGCGTGCCTTGCTCAGCGAATGCCGGCCACGCCTCGCGCGGCAGGCTCCAGCCGGCACAGCCGATACCAATCATCTTGCGCACTTCCATCCCCAACACTCCTTCCCATCGTTCCGGCCCGGTTACCTCGGTGTGCTTTAAACTTGCGCCCACCTGCCCCACGAACCCGGTTGACTCATGAAGCAGCGCACCATCACACCCTTTCAGATCTTCATCCTGCTGCTATCGGTCTACGTGATCGGTGCGCTGGTGGCCGATCTGGTGTTCGACCTGCCCGACGACGTATCGACTCTGCTCGGGTATCTGGACAACATCGTGTGCTTCTTTTTCTTCATCGATTTCTGGATGCGCCTGCAGGAAGCCGACGACAAGCTGCGCTTCATGCGCTGGGGCTGGATCGACCTGCTGGCCAGCGTGCCTGCCGGCGGGTTGCAGGCGGCCAAGCTGTTTCGGGCCTTCCAGATTCTGCGGGTGCTGCGGGCGATCAAGTCGTTGCGGCTGATCTGGCGCATCCTGTTCCGCAACCGCGCCGAAGGCATCGTCGCCTCCGCCGCCACGGCAACCATGCTGCTGGTAGCGTTTGGCGCGCTGACCATGCTGCTGGTGGAAGCGCCGAACCCAGAAAGCTCGATCAACACGCCGGAAGAGGCACTGTGGTGGGCGTTCGTCACCGTGACCACGGTCGGCTACGGCGACTTCTATCCGGTCACCACCCTGGGCCGTATCGTTGCGGTGCTGCTGATGGTGTCCGGAGTCGGTCTGTTCGGCAGCTTCGCGGCCTACATCGGTTCGCTGTTCGTCGCCGACCGCAACGAGGAAGACAACCGCGACCAGCTGGCCGACCGCGAAACCCTGCAGCGACTACTGGTACAGGTGGAATGCCTGACTGAAGAAGTGCGCAGCCTGAAGCTGCAGCTGGGGGACGATCGCCGTGACGATGGCGATCCGGCAGAGCGAGGGGTTTGATTTGTACGTATCGTCGACCAAAGCGCACAGTCTGCCGAGCAAACGAGCGCAACGCGAGTCGTACAAAGAAGACTGATCAGCAAAGGTGTCGATCATGGCCAAGACCGGGGGCAAGCAGTTCAAATCCATCAGGCTCGAACGTCTGGCGCGCTTCCTCGACTGGGCAACGGCGCGATATCCGGAATTCACCGCGAAGAAGCATCACCAGGAAAAGTGGTTCACCCCGTACATCGGCTACCCCATCGTCGGATTGGCTCGCGCGGCCAAGGCGTTCTGGTTGGGGCTGCATGGGCAGGCGGTGGATGAACTGCTGGCGGCACCTGCTGCAGACGAGTTGCTCGATCGGGTCGTCAGCCGTGATCTCGGCGAGATCCACTGCAGCGTGGATGTGTTCGGGAGCGAGAAGACTTTCAGCCTGGGCTCGCCGGTCCATCTGCTGGAGCCGGACTGGGCGCTGCGTCTGGACGATAGCGCGCGGCGCGACGATTTCGCCGACAACCTGAAACAGGCCGTGCAGCGCTATGTGCGCAATCGGCTGCAGGTGCTCGAACGGCCCTTCGCCGAAATGGACGAGGACGAGCGGCAGCGGTGCCTGGCGCGCATCCGCCCGGAACTGCCACGGGTCGATGAATTTCTGCCGCATGCCATCGCCACCCTCAACGAGATTCGCCATGAGCTGCGCTACGTGGTGGCCTTGCAGCGCGACAATCTCACCCTCGAACTGCCGCGGCGGGTTCCTTCCGGCCAGGATCATCTGCTCAGCGTGGCGGAAGTCGAGGCGTGGAAGCGCCAGGATCGCGACGAGCTGCAGGCCACCTTCGAGCGCATGCTCGAGCTCGCCGGCGATTTCGACCTGCAACTGCTCGGGCACAAGCGTCTTACCGAGCTCATCGCCCTGGAACCAGGCCGCATGCGCAAGGCGATCCGTGCCGCCCGCCGCGAGCACGAGGAAAAGATGGCGTTTGCCGTGCTGCTGGAGAACAACCCGCGCTTCGTCCACTACCACAAGCTCTACCCGGCCCGGCGCCTGACGCGACGCTGGACCGCCCTGCTCGGCCCGACCAACAGCGGCAAGACGCACCGCTCTATCGAGGCGATGGCTGCGGCCGAGCACGGCATCTACCTGTCGCCGCTGCGCCTGATGGCGCTGGAAAACCAGGAGCGCATTGAGGCGATGGGCGTGCCCTGCTCACTTGTGACCGGCGAGGAAGAAATCATCCGCGAAGGCGCCACACACTTCTGCTGCACCGTGGAGGAGTTCGCGCGTTTCCGCCATCAGCATTGGGATGTGGTGGTGGTCGACGAGGTACAGATGATGGCCGACTCGCAACGTGGCTGGGCCTGGGTCGATGCACTGGTCAGCGCCCATACGCCGCAACTGATGATGACCGGGCCAGCGCTGATCGAACCCTCCTTGCGCACGCTTTGCGATCTGTGCGAGGACAAGCTGGTTGTGCAGCGCACCAAGCGCCTGTCCCCGGTTGAAGTCGCCCGCCACGCCACGACGCTGGAACGGCTGGAACCCGGCTCGCTGCTGGTGGCGTTCAGCCGCAAGCTGGTGCTGGAGCTCAAGGGCATGCTCGAAAGCGCCGGCAAAAGCGTCTCGGTGGTCTACGGTGCGCTCTCGCCCGAGGTCCGACGCGAGCAGGCCCGGCGCTTCCGCGAGGGCGAGGCGGACATCATGGTCGCTACCGATGCGGTCGGCATGGGCCTCAACCTGCCGGCGCACACGCTGTGTTTCTATACCGATGAGAAATTCGACGGCATCCAGAATCGCCAGCTCAAGGTGCAGGAGGTCAAGCAGATCGGCGGCCGCGCCGGGCGCTTCGGTCACCACGACAGCGGCGAGATCACTGCGCTGGACCCGCAGACGCTCAAGTCCATCCGCCGCCTGTTCAACAGCCCGGACGCGCCGGTGGACCTGAGTCAGTTCCAGGTGCGCCCTTCCATCGATCACCTGTCCGCCATTTCCGAACTGATGGGCGAGCCAAGCCTGCTGCGGTCCTGGCTGACCTTCAACCGCAACATAAACTACGGCGAGGCATTTATCTCGGTACTGCCGGACGAACTGGCCGAATGGATCGAGCTGATAGACGACCCGAAGATTCCGCTCTGGCTGCGCTGGACGTTCGCCTGCACGCCGATCCGCGGCGGCTTCGACAGCCCGGCCAGTCAGCATGCCCAACGCTGGATCAAGCGAGTCGCCGAAGGCCACGCCATTCCGATGCCCAAGCTGCTGCTCGGCAGCGACCTGTCCAGCCTGGAAAGTACCCTGCATGTGGTGGAAACCTACCTGCATCTGGCCCGCAGCCTGCCCGAGCATTTTCCCGAGCACGACGACGGTGAAGACGCGCGTAAGCTCCTCAACGACGCCATCACCCGTGAACTGTCACGCCAGCGCAAACCGCGGGCTGCACGACGCGGCGGCCGCCGCAAGGCCGTGCGACGACGTTGAAAATATCCACCAATCGCGATCCAGCCAGGCCGGCCGCTCTATAATCGCCGCTTTGCTGCCGAGCGCGAGCCTGCCATGCCGATCAAGTACGCCCGTCGTCTGACCGATCGTCGACGGTCCGCCCATAGCAATCGTCAGCTCGGTCTGTGCCTCGCGTTTGTCGCGGGTGCCGCCAATGCCGGCGGGTTCATCGCCGTCCAGCAGTACACCTCGCACATGACCGGTATCGTTTCGGCAATGGCCGACAACCTGGCACTGGGCGCCACTGACATGGTGCTCGCCGGTTTCGGCGCGCTGCTCTCGTTCATCCTCGGCGCCATGTGCTCGACGCTGATGATCAATTTCTCGCGACGTCGCCGTCTGCATAGCCAGTACGCGCTACCGCTGGCGCTGGAAGCCGGGCTGTTGCTGCTGTTCGGTATCCTCGGCGCACGGCTGATGACGGTTCCGGGTTTCTTCGTGCCGCTGACCGTGGTGCTGCTGTGCTTCATCATGGGCCTGCAGAACGCGATCATCACCAAGCTCTCCAATGCCGAAGTGCGCACCACCCATATCACCGGCATGGTGACCGACATCGGCATCGAGCTGGGCAGGCTGATCTACTTCAACCGCAATCGTCATGACGACATGCCACCGGTTCGGGCCAACCGACAGCGCCTGCGTATCAACCTGCTGATGGTGATGAGCTTCTTCATCGGCGGATTGAGCGGCGCAGCCGGCTTCAAGCATTTCGGCTTCATCGCCACGGTCCCGCTGGCCGCCTTGCTGCTGGCACTGGCTCTGGTGCCGATGGCTGACGATATGCTGCTCGGCTGGCGCCTCTGGCGGCGTCGGCGCTAAGACACCGACGGTTTCCAACGCCATCCAGCGGCAAGGCTTCATCGATCACGGCGAAGACTCGGGACCGCGGCGACAGCAAGCACCCTCATTTGTTCCCGCAGCGCGCCCGTAAAATGTTCGAATTTTTACTTTGACAGCTGCATTCTTTGCCTCTAAGTTTTCGTTTCCGAACAATTCCGAACCAACGCAGTGCTCGGAATAAAACAAAAACAAACGAACGAGGCTCCGCGCATGAGTACGCCCATCGTCCCTACGCTCAAGGGACAATGCATCGCCGAATTTCTCGGCACTGCCCTTCTTATCTTCTTCGGTACTGGCTGCGTCGCAGCGCTCAAGCTCGGCGGTGCCGACCTGGGGTTGTGGGAAATCAGCATCATCTGGGGCATCGGCGTTTCGATGGCGGTGTACCTTGCCGCCGGCGTCTCCGGTGCCCACCTGAACCCGGCCGTCACCATCGCATTGTGGCTGTTCGGCACATTCGAGCGGCACCGCGTTCCGGCCTACATCCTGGCGCAGGTGGCCGGCGCCTTCTGTTCTGCGGCGCTGGTCTACGGGCTGTACAGCAGTCTGTTTTTCGATTTCGAACAGGCCCAGCAAATGGTTCGCGGCAGTGTCGAGAGCCTCGAACTCGCATCGATCTTCTCGACCTACCCCCACGCCTCGTTGTCGTTCGGCCAGGCGTTTCTGGTGGAGGTCGTCATCACCGCCATTCTGCTGGCGATGATCATGGCCATCACCGACGACGGCAACGGCTTGCCCAGCGGCCCGCTCGCACCTTTGCTGATCGGCCTGCTGATCGCCGTGATCGGCGGTGCAATGGGACCGCTGACCGGCTTCGCGATGAATCCCGCACGGGATTTCGGGCCTAAATTGATGACCTTCTTTGCCGGCTGGGGTGACGTGGCCTTCACTGGCGGGCGAGACATTCCGTATTTCCTGGTCCCGATCTTCGCCCCGATTCTCGGCGCCTGCCTCGGCGCTGCAGGTTATAAGGCACTCATCTGCCGGCACCTGCCAGGCGTTGGATCGGCCGCCTGCGATGCACCAAAACCCAAGGAAAAGGCCTCTGCCGAAATGGGCTCCGCCCAGCCCGATATCAGCAAAGTTCGCTAAGGAAACGACGCCATGAGCAATCAGAACAAGCAATTCATCGTCGCCCTCGACCAGGGCACCACCAGCTCCCGCGCTATCGTGCTGGACCGCAACGCCAATGTGGTGACCATCGCTCAGCGCGAATTCGCGCAGATCTACCCGCAACCGAGCTGGGTCGAGCACGACCCCATGGAAATCTGGGCGACCCAGAGCGGTGTGTTCGTCGAAGCCCTGGCCCAGGCCGGCATCACCAACGAGCAGGTGGCGGCCATCGGTATCACCAACCAGCGCGAGACCGCCATCGTCTGGGACAAGATCACCGGCCGGCCGATCTACAACGCCATCGTCTGGCAGAGCCGCCAGAGCACGCCGATCTGCGACCAGCTCAAGCGCGACGGCATGGAAGAACACATCCGCAAGACCACGGGCCTGGTGATCGACCCCTACTTCTCCGGTACCAAGATCAAGTGGATTCTCGACCACGTCGAGGGCAGCCGTGAGCGCGCCCGCCGCGGCGAACTGCTGTTCGGCACCGTCGATTGCTGGCTGATCTGGAAGATGACCCAGGGCAAGGCCCACGTCACCGACTACACCAACGCCTCACGCACCATGCTGTTCGATATCCACAAGCTGGACTGGGACCCGGTGATGCTGGAAACCCTGGATATCCCACGCGAGATGCTGCCGGAGGTGCGCTCGTCCTCCGAGGTTTATGGTCACGCCTACCTTGGCTCGGGCCAGAGCACCGGCATCCCCATCGCCGGTATCGCCGGGGACCAGCAAGCCGCTCTGTTCGGCCAGATGTGCGTCGAGCCAGGCCAGGCGAAGAACACCTACGGTACCGGCTGTTTCCTGCTGATGAACACCGGCACCAAGGCGGTGCAATCCGAACATGGCCTGCTGACGACCATCGCCTGCGGACCGCGTGGCGAAGTGAACTACGCACTGGAAGGCGCCATCTTCAATGGTGGCTCCACCGTGCAGTGGCTGCGTGACGAGCTGAAGGTGCTCAACGAGTCGCTGGATTCGGAATACTTCGCCACCAAGGTGCCGGACAGCAACGGCATTTACCTGGTGCCGGCGTTCACCGGCCTTGGCGCGCCCTATTGGGACCCGCGTGCCCGTGGCGCACTGTTTGGCCTGACCCGCGGGGTCAAGGTTGATCACCTGATCCGAGCAGCATTGGAATCCATCGCTTACCAGACCCGCGACGTGCTCGATGCCATGCAGCAGGATGCCGGCGAGCGCCTGCGCGCCCTGCGCGTGGACGGCGGCGCAGTGGCCAACAACTTCCTCATGCAGTTCCAGGCCGACCTGCTCGGCACCCAGGTCGAACGCCCGCAGATGAAGGAAACCACCGCCCTCGGAGCGGCCTACCTGGCCGGGCTGGCGACCGGTTTCTGGAGCGATCTCGACGAGTTGCGCAGCAAGAGCAGCATCGAGCGGGTGTTCGAACCGGCGTGCGGAAGCGAACAGCGCGAAGCGCTCTATCGCGGCTGGCAGAAGGCGGTCGACCGTACGCGCAACTGGGCCGAGGACTGATCCGACGGACAACAGGCCTGCCTCTGGAGGCGTTCGGAGACAGGCCTGGCATGTGCGAATTCGAACAGCCGGCGCTTTAATCGAACGCCAGACTACGGCATGCTTCCCGCACAACCGCGAACAAGGAAGCCTCATGAGCCTGGCGCCCCGACAGCAGAACATTCTGGAACTCGTGCGCGAGCGCGGCTACGTGAGCATCGACGAGCTGGCACGGCACTTCGCCGTCACGCCGCAAACCATCCGCCGCGACATCAACCAGCTCGGCGACGCCGGCCTGCTGCGGCGCTACCACGGCGGCGCGGCCTACGACTCCAGCGTACAGAACACCGCCTACAGCCAGCGCGCGCACCAGATGCGCGACGAGAAACTGCGTATCGCTGCCGCCATGGCCGCGCGCATCCCCGACCAGGCTTCGCTGTTCATCAATATCGGTACCACCACCGAGGCAATCGCCCGCGCCCTGCTCAACCACCGCGACCTGAAGATCATCACCAATGATCTGCACGTGGCGAGCATTCTCAGCACCAAGGAAGACTTCGACGTGCTGATCGCCGGCGGCAACGTGCGCAGCGACGGCGGCGTGGTGGGCCAGGCTACCGCGGACTTCATCAGCCAGTTCAAGGTCGATTTCGCCCTGATCGGCATCAGCGGCATCGACGAGGACGGCACCCTGCTCGACTTCGATTATCAGGAAGTGCGCGTCTCCCAGGCGATCATCCATAACTCGCGCAAGGTCTTCCTCGCCGCGGACTCCAGCAAATTCGGCCGCAGCGCCATGACGCGCCTGGGCTCGCTGGAACAGATCGACTGCCTGTTCACCGACTCGGCACCTTCCGAGGTGTTCGCCGAGCTGCTGGCCCGCCACAAGGTGCAGCTGGAGATAGCCGAGTAGTGGGCGGGTGTTCGTTTCGCAGACAACTCAGCTCCGATAGTTAAGACAGAACGCTCGTAACGAATTCGAGCCCTTGCGGGCAGGCGGAATCTGACGGCGGCAGGGACGACACCAGCACAACAGTCGAAACAGCGGCAATCAATCAGAAACCCAGCGTTCGAATATTTTCTTTTTTATCTATTTTCGAACATTTTTTCTTTCGTACGGATTCTTTTGCGAATAGCATGTTCAAAACCGAACATTACCTTTCGTTTTCGAGGAGAAGCCCGTGCCCCATTTTGCCCAGCCCGTCTCCGAGCTCTATGACGTCGCCGTGATCGGCGGCGGTATCAATGGCGTCGGCATCGCTGCCGATGCCGCCGGCCGCGGGCTGTCGGTGTTCCTTTGCGAACGCGACGATCTGGCCAGCCATACGTCGTCGGCCAGCAGCAAGCTCATTCACGGTGGCCTGCGCTATCTGGAGCACTACGAATTCCGCCTCGTCCGCGAGGCGCTGGCCGAGCGTGAAGTGCTGCTGGCCAAGGCGCCGCATATCGTCAAGCCGATGCGCTTCGTGCTGCCTCACCGTCCTCACCTGCGTCCGGCGTGGATGATCCGCGCCGGCCTGTTCCTCTACGACAACCTGGGCATGCGCAAGAAGCTGCCAGCTTCGCGGGGCCTGCGTTTCGGCAGTGAGAGCCCCCTGAAGCCAGCCATCACTCGCGGCTTCGAATACTCCGACTGCTGGGTTGACGACGCGCGGCTGGTAGTGCTCAACGCCATGGCGGCGCGGGAGAAAGGCGCGCATATCCATACCCGCACCCAATGCCTGAGCGCCAAGCGTGCTGGCGGCATCTGGCATGTCGAGCTGCGGCGTGAGAACGGCAGCCGCTTCTCACTAAAGGCCAAGGCACTGGTCAATGCGGCCGGTCCCTGGGTCGCACAGTTCATCGGCGAAAACCTGCAGCAGCGCTCGCCGTACGGCATACGCCTGATCCAGGGCAGCCACATCATCGTGCCCAAGCTGTATGAAGGTGAGCAGGCCTACATCATGCAGAACGAGGATCGGCGCATCGTTTTCGCCATCCCCTATCTGGACCGTTACACCATGATCGGCACCACCGATCGCGAGTACCGTGGCGACCCGGCCAAGGTGAGCATCAGCGAGGAAGAGATCGCCTACGTATTGGGCGTGGCCAACACGCACTTTCGCAAGCAACTCGAGCCCAGGGACATCGTGCATACCTTCGCCGGCGTCCGGCCGCTATGCGACGACGAATCGGATAACCCGTCCGCGGTTACCCGCGACTACACCCTGTCGCTGGCGGCGGAAGAAAAGCAGGCACCGCTGCTTTCGGTGTTCGGCGGCAAGCTGACCACTTACCGCAAGCTCGCCGAGTCGGCGATGGCGCAGCTCAAGCCGTTCTTCCCGGCTATGGGTGAAAGCTGGACGGCGCTGGCGGCACTGCCTGGCGGTGAAGGCATGAGCACGGCCGATGCACTCACCGAAGAGCTGGTGGCCAAGGTACAGGGGCTGAAACTGCCGCTGGCCAAGCGCTGGGCAACCCTCTACGGCAATCGGGTATGGCGCATGCTGGGCGAAGCGCGCTCGCTCGATGCACTGGGCGAAGACCTCGGCCAGCAGCTGTATGCGCAGGAAGTCGACTACCTGCGGCGCGAAGAGTGGGCAACCCAGGTGGATGACATCCTCTGGCGCCGCACCAAACTCGGGCTGGCCTTCAGCGAGCCGGAAAAGGCTCGCCTGCAGCGTTACCTGACAGAGCGCCCGGTCAGCGAAACCACGCGCAGCAGCGACGCAGCCTGAGGCACCGCTCAGCCCTGCGCCGCGAGCTGCTGATTGATACGAGCGACGCTGGCGGCGATGCGTTGCTCGACATCCTGCATCTGCTCGTTCTGTTGCAGCAGCGGCACGCAGAGATTCAGTGCGGTGAGCACCAGCAGCTTATCGCCCGTGGCGTTGGGAAACTGCCGCTGGCTGTCGGCCAGATGCTGCTGCAGCAAGGCCGCCGCCTCCTTCAGGAGAGCGTTCTGGCTGGGCGGCGCGCGGAACGAGTATTCGCGGCCGAATACCCTGAGCACCTGAACGCCATCCGCCGTCATGCGGCGCTACTGCCAGCTGCACGCTCCACCAGCGCCTGCAGCCTCGCCAGGGTAGCGCCCTGCCTGTCTTCCTGCTCCAGCGCAGCCAGTTGCAGATTGTCGTTTTCCTCACGTGCCTGCTGCAGCTGCTGCTCGAGCAAGACACAGTGCTCGCTCAGGCTCTGGTTGCGCTGCAGCAGATCGTTGATGACGTTTTCAAGTTGCGCGAGGGTGCTATCAAGCATGGAGCGTTTTCCGGGTCCGATGAAAAAGCGCGCGAGAGTACCCGAAAGGAGGGCCGCCGGGGGCCTTCATTAAGCCTTCAATGCCACGCGGTCCGGTCGCCAATGCCACCGGTTTGCGGTAGCCTCGGCAGCCTATTTGAAGAGGAGAGTCCCCATGGCACGCGCTACCGCCCGCCACATCCTGGTTTCCACCGAAGCCAAGTGCAACGAACTGAAAGCCGCTATCGAAGGCGGTGCCGACTTCGCCGAGGTCGCCAAGGAAAACTCCAGCTGCCCATCCAGCCGTCAGGGCGGCGACCTGGGTTCATTCGGCCCGGGTCAGATGGTCAAGGAATTCGACACCGTCGTATTCAGCGCCCCGCTCAATCAGGTGCAAGGCCCGGTGAAGACCCAGTTCGGCTATCACCTGCTGGAAGTGACCAGCCGTCAGGACTGATTACCCCCAGTCCCCGCCCCTCATGGGCGGGGATGCCCTAGCGCCGGACAGACGCCCTCCGCCAGCATTCCCCTCCCCCGATTCACGCCGACCTGATCACGCCTCGAGACGGAAACGCCCGGTCAGTGCCTTTAGGCCTTTCATGCTCTGCATGATGGTATTGCCCGACGCAGCCGTGTCGTGGGTAACCCCGGCAGCCTGATCGGCGACCTGAGCGATGCGCGTCAGCGACTGGTTCATGTCCTCGGCCACCTGCGACTGCTCCTCGGCCGCCGTGGCGATCTGATTGGTCATGCCGCGGATGGTCTGCACCGCGCCGACGATCTGCCCCAGCGCATGCTGCGCCGCTTCGATCTGGGTGAGCGTCACCGAGCTGCTCTGACGCGACGCATCCATGGCCGTACCCGCGCGGGTGGCCTGGCTCTGCAAGCGCTCGACCAGCACGCTGACCTCCTTGGCCGAGCTCTGCGTGCGGCTGGCCAGGCTGCGGACTTCGTCGGCAACCACCGCGAAACCGCGGCCCTGCTCGCCAGCACGCGCCGCCTCGATGGCCGCATTCAGCGCCAGCAGGTTGGTCTGCTCGGCGATCCCGCTGATCACGTTCAGCACCTTGCCGATCTCGTGACTGTCCTGCACCAGCTGCTGCATCACATCGGACAGGCTGTCGACATGACCGCTCAAGGTGCGGATGGCGCCAACCGACTCATTCATCACCGCGCTGCCAGAGTTGGTCTCCTGCTCAGCGACATCTGCGGCATTGGCGGCCTCGACCGTGCTGCGCGCGACTTCCTGGGAGGTGGCGAGCATTTCGTTCATGGCGGTGGCGACCTGATCGATCTCGGCTTGCTGCCCCTCCACGTTGCGCGCGCTGTCCCCGGCCAGATTCGCCATGCGCACGCATTGGCCATCGGCTTCGTCAGCGGCCAGGCGCACGCCGCGGATCATCTCGCCAACCTGGCCCAGCAGGCGGTTGTAGGCCAGGGTGATCATGCCCATCTCGTCATCGGCGTGCCGCACCTGCAACGGCGCGGAAAAGTCACCCTGGCTGACTTTCTCCAGACGCCCCCGCAGCTCGTCGATCTGCAGCATCAGCCAGTTCATTCCAGCAATCCGACCCAGCACGACGAGCAGCAGAATGCACAGGGTCGAACCCAGGGCGACCCAGAGCTGCTGCGACGCGCTGCGGTTGGCTTCAGCGGAAATCAGCTGCACCACTTCGTTGGAAGCGGCAAGGATGTCGTTTGAGTCGGTGGCTATGGCGTTCACGTCAGCGCTCTGACCTGCGGCCAGTGCCTGTACGGCGGGCCGATAACGCTGCCAGATCTGATCGACGCGCTGCAGGTGCGGTTGTGCACTGGTCAGCTCCACCGGTGCGATGCCCTGCGCGCGGTCGCCGTTGAGCAGCAGCCGATGCGACTGCTCGAAGCGTTGGATGGTCTTGTCGACAGCCGCCTTGTCGCCGATGCCCTGAGCGGCCAGCAGCGCTTCCTTCATCATTTTCTGACTGAGCATGCGCTGGGCACCGGCCATGTCGATCTGGCTGGCGTCCTTGGCGGACATGAACAGCACGGCGGCGGTCAGTGCCGCACACAGGAAAATCAGGCTGTAGGAAAAGAAGAATTGGTTGTTGATTGTCCGCAGACCCAGTCCGCGCAGAAGGGACTGAATGACGTTCGCCAAGGTGCTGGTCATAGGGGTATCCACTACAGGGAGAGAAAGCGATGCCAGCGTCGAATGGCGTCGCAGCTAACCCTGTTCTCGGCGGCGTCAGGGGCAACTTGATACCGTTTATCAACTATCTGAAGCCGCGCCATTGCTGGCGTTTCGCACGCCTTTCTTGGCGCTCACGCAACGCAGCCCCACGCACTGACGCAGATCAACGAAAACGGCACTTGCGCACCTGTTATTTTTGGCCCGGTCGCGACGCAGCGTCTATGGTCAGGTATGCGGGGTAACTCGCATAAAACACAGATCAATCGAGGGTCTGCGCATGTTTCACGTATCGCGCCGAGGCGAAAACCGCATCGATATCGACTTCTCCGGCAAATTGGACAGTCGGGCCATGCGCGCTGCGCTGGATGACCTGCTGTTCAAATCCGAAGGCATCAGCCATGGCCGCATGCTCTATCGCATCGGCGACTTCGACCTGCCTACGCTCGGCGCTGTCGGCGTGGAGCTGTCACGGCTGCCGCACCTGTTCCGTTTCATACGCCGTTCCGACCGCTGCGCGGTGGTCGCCGGCAAGGAATGGCTGCGCAAGGCCAGCGAGGTGGAAGGCGCGCTGATCCCCGGGCTGACCATCAAGGCCTTCGACCTGCACCAGGAAGCCGAAGCCAGCGCATGGCTGGAGCACGGCTGAGGGGCCACGCCAGGCCGACAATTAACCGACCTGCGGGAGCGAATGGTCTGTCCTGGGTTGCTGTCGAATATGGACATCAACAGTCAGGAGAACGGACATGGGACTTTTCGATACGATCAAGGCCAAGCTCGGCCTGGGTGATGCCTCCAACGAGGCGCAACACAAGGCTGATGCACCACCAGCCGACGCTACCCGCTCGAGCGCCGAGGGCATCACGCTGGGAGAAAGGCCCACCGCCACCGACAACGCGACTATCGCGCCGCACCAGGACTTGAATCAGTCATCAGCCACGACGAGTGGCGTGGATGTGGTGGCACAACTGGAAGCCAAGGCGGCGGCGCACCCGGAAGCGCTGAACTGGCGCACCTCGATCGTCGATCTGCTGAAGTTGCTCGGGCTGGACAGCAGCCTGGAAGCACGCCGGGAGCTTGCTACGGAACTAGGCTGCCCGCCGGCAGAGATGGCGGACTCGGCGCAGATGAACATGTGGCTGCACCGGGCGGTGATGAAGAAGCTTGCCGAAAATGGCGGCAGGATTCCGCCGGAATTGCTGCACTAGATGTGTGAAGGGCCTTCCGAGGAAGGCCCTTGCTTACGGCTTATGAATTGCGGACCTGCTCGTCCGCGAGGAAATCTTCCTCCAAGAGCGCGTCACGCTCGGCCACCGCGCCATCGATCATCTGCGGCTGGGCTCCGGAGCGCTTGCTACGCAACTTGCCGAACTGGTGAGCGAGCGCATTGTTCAGCTTGTCCACCGCGCCGTCGATCGCCAACTCCAGCGACTCGGCCTTGTGGGTGACGGAGATCGGCTGCAGCCCCTTCGGCCGCGCTTCGATCTGGCAGCGCTTGTCATGGGCGCCGGCCTTGTCACCGTTTTCGTCGTTGAGGTGCACGACGATGCGCGTCAGCTCGTCGTCGAACCGGTCCAGCCTGCTTGCGACACTGGCACTGACCCAATCAGCCAGACGGGCACTGCCTTCGATGTGGTTATCGCTGTGAACCTGGATTTGCATAAGTCGTCCTTACTTCCGCTTATGAGCACCACCGTTTCCGGTGGCTTGGTGATAGCTATGCCACCGTTTCACTTATTAAGCAACGGGCAAAATGCCGCCGAAGCTGTCCTGCCCGTCAGCACTTTTCGCTTTGCTATCCGAAACTTAGCCGGTTCGCCGGCGTTCCTGCCGCAAACGGTACAGATTCGTGCGCTGACAACTGTGAAGAGAATTGTGTGTGCAGGTGACGCATGCTGCACGCCCATCTGACGCGCTCAAGGCATGCGTCGGACGATGGACATCCGACGCATGAAAAGACGCTTCGAGCAGTGCTAGGCGGCCTTCTGGAACAGCTCGCGGCCGTGATCGAGATGCTGATCGACCAGCCACTTGCCATGGGCGATGGACAGTCGCTGGGCCTTTTCCAGCTCATCCATGAACGCGTGCTCGAGCGGTAGCGGCATACGGCGGGTCATGTGCCCGGCGGGATCGGTGATCCGGCAACCGCCAGCCCAAGGCGTCGGGGTGCCGGGATATTCCATCACCTCGGCGGTGATGAGATGGTCGCGGTGGGTGCATTGCATCATGGTCATGATCGTTACCTCGCTTTGTGCGGGCAGCCATCAGATCACGCAGGTTGGCTCAGGCTGATGGGCCGCCGATTGTTCCCCCCCTGATGAACAGGGCCGTTTCGCCGGCCCCAGCGCGTCAGAACGGTATAGCACAGGCTGCCCGACTCGGGCCTGGCAGTGCACGCTCGACTGACGAACGCGCAACGCCTCAGCCATCCAGCGAAGGGCCGATCAGCTCGGCCAGCTGTCGATACACGCCGGGCGCCGCCACCAGATAGGGGTTACCCCTGAGCAGCCCATCGTTGCGGAAGAAATCGTTCCGCAGCCCGCCCGCCTCGGCCACCAGCACCAGCCCGGCCAGGCAATCCCAGCTCTTGAGTTCGGTCTCGTAGTAACCGATCAGTCGCCCTGCGGCGACGTAAGCCGTCATCAGCGCGCCGGAGCCATTGCGGATGAACATGCCGCCTTCGGCCAGCAGCTTTTCCAGAAACGGAATGAAATGCTCCTTGCCGCGCGGATGGAAGGTGCCCGCGCCGGTCAGGCCATCACGCACATGGCTGGCGGCGCTGACCGTGATGGGTGTCTCGTTGACATAGGCACCGCGGCCGAGACAGCCATGGAAGAGTTCGTCATGGTTGGGGTCGGCGATCGCGCCGATGTGGGGTTCCCCGTCGATCAGCAGCCCGATGGAAACGCACCAGTTGTGCAGACCGTTGACGAAACAGGCGGTGCCGTCGATGGGATCGATCACCCACACGCAGCGGGCCTTGAGGTCGGCCGAGCCGCTTTCCTCGCCGAGAAAGCCGTCCTGCGGGAAGCGCTCGGCCAGGCGTGCGCGAATGAAGTCTTCGATGCTTTTGTCGGCAATGCTGACCACATCCTGCCGGTCGTTGCCCTTGTGCTCGACATCCAGCGTCTCGCGTTGCCGATAGAAATCCATGCCCAGCTGCGCGGCTTCCAGTGCGAGACTCCTGGCGCAGGCGTAGCGGGCATCGATATCGAGGTCTTGCTGGGTCGACTCGCTCATGATCGGTTCCTGAAACAAAAGCGGCATTCTAGTGGACTGTTTGGTGAGTTGGTTGAGGCAAGTTCTGATGATCAGGGCTCCGAGACAAGGCGCTGCGACGAGTCATAGCGGGGCTATGGCAAGGAGCAGCAACGCGGTATCGGGGCTATGGGCGCTGAAATTGACCAACTGAACCTGCCAAACAGGCCACTCGACATGCGCCTGTTACAGCACGAGCGATGCAGGGAATCGACTGGGCAAGACGATGAATGACTTCGGTCCACCCAGGGCGCCCCAAAGCCCAATTTCCCCACGCCACTCGCCGGAACACCCCGTTCAATACGGATGCGACGAATCGATACACGAGCGGTCCTAACCTGCGAGCCACGGCTCATCATTCACGCAGACAGGAGATTCCCATGGGCTTGTTTAACTCGATACTGGAAAAGATCGGCCTCGGCCAGGCACATGCCGCACCCGACAGCACAGCGCCCTCCACACCACCTGAGGCCTCCACAGGCGGTGCCGGCGCACCCACGGGCCCTGCAGTGGACCAAGTGGACGTCGCGGCCAAGCTCGACGGCATGGCGCAGAATCACCCGGAGAAACTCAACTGGCGCACGTCCATCGTCGACCTGCTGAAGTTGCTCGGTCTGGACAGCAGCCTCACCGCGCGCAAGGAACTGGCTACCGAGCTGGGTTGCCCGGCTGACAAGATGGGGGATTCGGCGCAGATGAACATGTGGTTGCACAAGGCGGTGCTGAACAAACTGGCCGAGAATGGCGGCAACGTACCAGCCGATCTGCTGGACTGATCTGCCTCGAGGGCGACAGGCGAGCTGCAGCGATTGCGGCAGCTCGCCTGGTGATCAATGCTCGTGCATGCGCACATTCAGCTCGTCGACAATCGGCGCCCACTCCGCATCCTCGACCCACTCATCGCGCAGCAGAGCGCGCTGCGACTCGTTCCAGACCGGCGCATCGGCCAGCCGAACGTCTTCCGGCAGGTGCCCATGCTTGCCGATGAATGCATCGATACTCGCCGGGTCTGACGCCAGACCCAGCTGCTCGAACAGGGTACCGAGGTCTTTGTTGGGTAGTTCCATGATGTTCTCCTTAGGCTCGTCAACAGGCTGAAAGGCGCGTCGCGCGTTCCGCTACTTGCCTATTCAGAGACTCTGCGGCTGACTACAGTTCCGCCTGGACCGATGAGGAACGACTGCATGGACATCCTGCTCTGCGGCAGCTTCGACGATAACGAGCGCGACGCCTGGCTCGCAGAGCTGCAGCGCGCCTTGCCGCAAGCCCGCTGGCACCTGTCCGCGACGGCGGAGAACGCCGGGCTGATCACCACGGCGGTGGTCGCGAACCCACCCGCGGGATTGCTGCAGGGCTTGCCCAACCTGCGGCTTATCCAGTCGCTCTGGGCCGGCGTGGACCGCCTGCTCAGCGACCCGAGCCTGCCGGACGTGCCGGTGGCACGCATGGTCGACCCGGCCATGAGCGCGGCCATGGCCGAAACCGCGTTGTGGGCGACTCTCTCGCTGCATCGGGGTTTCTACGATTACGCCCGGCAGCAGCACGCCTGCGATTGGCGGCAACTGCCGCAGCGGCGGGCTGACGAAATCCAGGTGACGCTGCTGGGCATGGGCCAGATGGGCCGGACATGTGCCCAGCGCTTGGTCACCCAGGGCTACCGCGTGACCGGCTGGAAGCTTCGCAGCGGCGCTGCAGCAGGCGTCGCGCTGGAGCACGGCATGGACGCCCTCTGGCCGCTGCTGGCATGCAGCGACATCGTCATCAACCTGCTGCCACTGACGCCACAGACTGGCGATCTGCTGGACCAGCGTTTCTTCGAAGCTCTGCGCCCCGGCGCCGGGCTGGTCAACCTCGCACGGGGCGGGCACCTGGTCGAGGCTGATCTGCTGCAGGCGCTCGAATGTGGCCAGGTCGGCCATGCGGTGCTCGACGTGTTTCGCAGCGAGCCGCTGCCGGCAGAGCATCCGTTCTGGAAGCATCCACAGGTGACCGTGCTGCCCCACATCGCAGCCGCAACGGACATGCGCAGCGCGGCCGGGATCGTCGCCGTTAACCTGCAAGCGCTGCGTGACGGCGAGCCGCTGCATGATCTGGTGGAGCGCAGCCGCGGCTACTGAGCGCGACTGCGACAACCCGGCATAAGCAAGCGGCTCAATCCTGGCTGAGCGCGCCGATCCGGTGGATGGAAAGATCCGCGCCGTTGAACTCTTCCTCCTGGCTCAGGCGAATACCTGTAGTCAGCTTGAGCAGGCCGTAGACGCCGAAGCCGCCGAGTAGCGCCACCAGCATGCCCATGCCGCTGCCGATCACCTGACTGATCAGGCTCACGCCGCCCAGACCACCCAGCGCGGACTGGCCGAAGATGCCGCAGGCCACCCCGCCCCAGATACCGCACAGGCCGTGCAGTGGCCAGACACCCAGCACATCATCGATCTTCCAGCGATTCTGCGTAGCAGTGAACGTCCAGACGAACAATGCTCCGGCGATCGCCCCAGTAGCCAGTGCGCCGACCGGATGCATCAGGTCGGAGCCGGCACAGACCGCCACCAGGCCAGCCAGCGGGCCGTTGTGCAGGAAGCCCGGGTCGTTGCGCCCGGCGAGCCATGCCGCTGCAGTGCCCCCAACCATCGCCATCAACGAATTCACCGCAACCAGCCCGCTGATACCCTCGATGGTCTGCGCGCTCATGACGTTGAAGCCGAACCAGCCGACGATGAGAATCCACGAGCCCAGCGCCAGGAACGGAATGTTCGACGGCGCGAAGGCCACCAGCCTGCCATCCCGGTAGCGACCGTTGCGCCGCCCCAGCAGCACTACCGCGCCGAACGCCAGCCAGCCGCCCATGGCGTGCACCACCACGGAGCCGGCGAAATCATGGAAGGACGCACCGAACTGGTGCTCGAGCCAGCCCTGGAAGCCGAAATTGCCGTTCCAGATAAGGCCCTCGAAGAACGGATAGACGAACGCGACGATCAGCAGCGTGGCGCACAGCTGCGGGCCAAACCGCGCGCGCTCGGCGATACCGCCGGAGATGATCGCCGGAATGGCCGCGGCGAAGGTCAGCAGGAAGAAGAACTTCACCAGCGCGTAGCCGTGGTCCACCACCAGCTGATCGGCCGGCTGCATGAAGGTCACGCCATAGGCGACCCAGTAGCCGATGAAGAAATACGCCAGGGTCGACACTGCGAAGTCGGTGATGATCTTCGATAACGCGTTGACCTGATTCTTCAGACGTACCGTACCGACTTCGAGAAAGGCGAAGCCGGCGTGCATGGCCAGCACCATCACCGCGCCCATCAGGATGAACAGGGTATTCGAACCGTGGACCAGGGTTTCCACGGCGCTGTTGAGGTTTTCCATGGGTTACTACAGCCTCAGCGGATAAATCGCACCAAAACGGTTACCTCCGCCAGACGCATGCACCGAGATGCATCACCGCGCCATGTCGGGCCACCGTCACCCGCAGCCGGAGCTTGCTTGCAGCGAAACGCTGAAGCGCCATGAAACCTTTGATATCAACAGGTTAAGGAAACTACCGGAAATCCGTCATGCGCCATTGCGGGGCTCGCACGACGACTGCTGCACCAAGCAAAAGCAAGGCGCGTACCAAGCGCAGCGGCAGTTCTGGTGCAGCGCACCCTCAGAGGGCGGAAAGGGCCCGATACTCGTCCTGAGCCAGTTGGTCGGTCATGCCGCTGATGTAGTCCTGCAGCATCCGGTTGCGGTAGTAGAACTCCCACAGAGGCCAATCCGCCGATTGCTCAGCGTGCTCCTTGAGCGCTTCGTGGTAGGCCTTGACCAGCTGGTTGGGCAGGCGTCGCGCCAGCATCTGCAGGTGAGGTTCGCTGCGGCAGGTGCCGAGGCTGAGTGCATCGAACACGGTGGCCGGCACGCGCAGCAGCGGCGCATAGAAGTCGAGCAGGCCCTGGAGAATGCGATAGCCCTGCAGTTGCAACGTTTCCACCTCGCGGTGGCAGAACACGTGCTCCATCGCGACATCCTTGAAGGTCTGCACGATGGCGTTGGGCAGGCTGTCGTCCTCCAGCAACGCGCGATCCAGGGTGCCGTGATAAACCGCGTCGATGTTGTCGATGAACTGCCGCGCAGCGTGCTGCACCAGCGGGTGGATCATGTTCACCCGCAGCCAGATGAAGAACTCGCCGGCCTTGTTGATCGGCTCCTTCTGTGCGCGTTCCAGCGCATAGTTGACCATGCCCCGGAAACTGCGCTCGGGACCCGGCACCGAGGCATCGACCGAACCATGCAGCGCGAACTTGGCGAGCAGCAGCTGCGCCAGCTGTTCGATACTGAAGATGCCCTTCTCCACCGAATCCTCGATGTCGGCAAGGCAATAGGCGATGTCGTCGGCGGCCTCCATCACGTAGGCCAGCGGGTGACGCGTGCACGGCTGCAGATCGAGCGCCACCTGCAGCGCACGCACGAAGGGTTCCTCGGACAGATAGAAGCCGGGCTTCTTCAGCAGGTAGGCGCCTGGCGTGCCTTTCGCGGGCTTGGCCTGATAGGCCGGACGGACGTACTTGAGCAGTCCGGCGGACTGCGTATAGGTCAGGTTGAGGCGTTGCAGCGAGACCACCAGGCGAACCGCCTGGGCATTGCCTTCGAAGTGCTTGAGATCGACCAGCATCCGTTTACGCAGCTCGGCATCGCCCTGCCCCGGCGTCACGGCGGCCGTGAACAGCGCGTCGAGATTGCGCTCGAACCACTCGCCGATGGCGTACTCGCCGAAATGGCCGAACGGCGGATTGCCGATATCGTGCATCAGGCAGGTCATCTCGACCAGGCTCTGCAACGCCGGCTCGAGTCCGTCCAGGCCGAACTCCGCGGCACGGTGGCCGAGCTGCTTGTACAGGGTGCGAACGATGAAGCGGCCGGTCTGCTGCACTTCCAGCGAATGGGTGAGGCGGCGGCGCACCGCGGCATTGCGCTCCAGCGGAAACACCTGCGTCTTCTGCTGCAGGCGGCGCACCGCGGCCGAGTTGATGATGCGCCCGCGATCGCTCTCCAGCTGGTCCAGCACGGCGTCGAGGCTGCCATCGCTGGCCCGCAGGCCCGCCTCGGCCTTGCCATAGGGGCGCTGGCGGGAGATTTTGTGCTTGAAGTTCATGGACACCGGCATGCATCGTTCTCGCGGCGCAAAAAGAATAGCCATCGAGCCTAACGCGAGCGTTCCGGGTTTACCATCGCTGCCCCTTTCATCGCCGAGTACGGCGACGGAGACGATTCGTGAGTCGAGCAGATTTTCATCAGAACAATGCCGAGCGCGCCCGCGCCGAAGCCCAACGCCTGCTGGACCAGCAAGCGGCCCTCGGCTCGCGCTGGCTGGCCTGGGTTGCCACCGAGCTGTATCAGCTCAGCCCACCGGAATACACCGCCATGGTCCGCCGCGAACTGGAGCAGCTCAACCGAGCACAGCAGCCGTGACCCAGCAGGCGCCACGCACCTCGCTCGGAGCCTGGACCGTCGACGGCCCATTGCTGTGCCGTCAGTTTTCGCCGCTGCCGGATAGTCGCAGAGCCACCGCCATGGACAAGCAAGCCAGCGACGGCCCGTTGTGGCTGGGCCTGGATGGCCTGCAGGGTGATCGGATCGCCGATCGGCGTTTTCATGGCGGGCCGGATCGCAGCCTCTGCCACTACCCGACCCAGCATTATCAGTATTGGTCGCAGCGCTTCCCACCGCTGCGCGCGCGGCTTGTTCTCGGCGCCTTCGGTGAGAACCTAGGTAGCCAGGCGCTGGACGAAGAGCAGGTATGCATCGGCGATCTTCTTCGCTGGGGCACCGCGCTGATCGAGATCAGTCAGCCGCGCTCGCCCTGCATCAGGCTGGACAACCGTCACGGTGTGCGTGGCCTGGCACGGGAGCTGTCGGCGAGCGGCCGCACCGGCTGGCTCTATCGGACCATCGAGCCAGGCACCGTGCGCCCTGGTGAAACGTTGCAGTTGCTCGAGCGCCCGCACCCGCAGATCAGCGTCGCGCACCTGTGGCGCTGCTTTCTCGATCAGAACCTGACTGAAGACAACCTGCAGCAACTGGCGAAGCTGCCGCGTCTGGCCATGCATTATCGGGCGATTTTCCGCCAGCGTTACGACGCCCTTCGCGCCCAGCGCGACCAGCATAGCCTGTTCGACTGATACCTCGGGGCTGTTCCCGTTTCGTGCGCGGCAAATGGCGCCATGCAGCGTTGTGGGACTTGGCAAGGGAACCACCATTACCTGCGTCCCGCGCCTGCGGAACGCTGTCCGGCCATGGCGCTATTTGGCGCAGCAACGCGGCTTGCGACGAAACGGGAACAGACCCTAAGCAAAGCAGTGCGTGCAATGCAGCCCAGCAGTGCCATACTGCAGCGGTCATGGAAGGCACAGGCCGGAAACAGGCTTCGCTCCAGCAGCGACAGTCAGGCCTTCGCACATCAGGACATGTCCAGCCAGCAATCAGAGGTGAACACCATGAGCAAGGGAATGGACGCAAAGAAGAACGGCAAGAAAAAGCCGATGAAAACGGCGCAAGAAAAACGGATGGCCAAGCGCGACAAGAAGAGTGGCTCGGGCACTACGCTGCTCGGCGCCCACGCCGCCACCCATTGAGCCTTATCGCTGCGACGCCCGGTCTGATGCCGGGCGTTTCAGACCCTGGCCAGACGCAACCGACCGAACAACCAGCTACCGCAAACATTCACCCCCAGGCCGAGCATCACCAGCAACGCCCCACCCAATTGCAGCGTCCCCAGCCGCTCGCCCAGCAACACGCTGGCTGACGTCAGCCCGACCACCGGCACCAGCAGCGAGAACGGGGCCACCTGGCTCGCCGGGTAACGCGACAGCAAGCGACTCCACAGGCCATAGCCGAGAATCGTCGCGCCGAATGCCAGATAGGCCAGCACCAGAATCGTCTGCCAACCAATGCCGCGCAGCGCCGCCTCGATCACCGCCGGCCCCTCGAGCCATAGCGACAGCGCCAGGAATGGCAGCGGCGGCACCAGACTGCCCCATACCACCAGCCCGACCAGGTTCACCTTGCCGACCTTGCGCGTGACGATGTTGCCCAGCGCCCACATCGACGCCGCGCAGATGGTCAGCACGAAACCGCTCAGGGTCATGCCCAGGCCGGTCTGCGCGCCGACCATCGCCAGACCGCAGGCCGCGATGACCAGTCCCAGCAAGTTGGCTGCGCGCAATCGCTCGCCGAGAAACAGCGCCGCGAAGAACAGCGTGAAGAACGCCTGCGACTGCAGCACCAGCGAGGCCAGTCCGGCCGGCATGCCATGTTTCATCGCCGTGAACAGAAAGGCGAACTGCCCGAGCGAGATGGTCAGCCCATAGGCCAGCATCCAGCGCAACGGCACCTGCGGACGCTTGATGAAGAACACCGCCGGCACGGCCGCCAGCATGAAACGCAACGCACCCAGCAGCATCGGCGGCACGTCGTGCAGGCCGACCATGATCACCACGAAGTTCATGCCCCAGACGACGATGACGACCAGCGCGAGCAGCAGATCCCGAGGCGACATGGCAACGCACCCTGTTGCGTAAAAGGTGCATTAAAGACGCCGCTTCGGGTGATCGCTCCATACAGTGATCGCCAAAATGAGCGGCACAGTGCGGAGCAACCGCCCATCGCCCTGACACGGGCAGCACAGGTCAGGCTCGACCGCCACCGGCGACGCAAGGCCGGAATACGCTATAGAATCCGCGCCTGACTTCATCACTTCAGACGGGGACGAGCATGGGCGCACAGTGGAAAGCGAAGCATAAGGAAGCGGCGGCGAACGCCAAGGGCAGGATCTTCGGCAAGCTGTCGAAGGAAATCATGATCGCAGCCCGCAGCGGTGCCGACCCCGACATGAATCCGCGCCTGCGCCTGGTCGTCGAACAGGCGAAGAAGGCCTCGATGCCCAAGGACACCTTGGAGCGCGCCATCAAGAAAGGCGCAGGCCTCAGCGGTGAGGTGGTCCACTACGAACGCACACTCTACGAAGGCTTCGCGCCGCATCAGGTGCCACTGATCGTCGAGTGCCTGACCGACAACGTCAACCGCACCGTTGCCGAAATCCGCGTACTGTTCCGCAAAGGCCAGTTGGGCTCCTCCGGCTCGGTGAGCTGGGACTTCGACCACGTCGGCATGATCGAAGCCGCGCCTGAAGGCGACGCCGATGCGGAAATGGCCGCGATCGAGGCCGGTGCGCAGGATTTCGAAGCAGCCGACGAAGGCAGCACGCTGTTCATCACCGAACCCACCGATCTCGACGCCGTGTGCAAGGCGCTGCCGGAATTCGGCTTTACCGTGCAGTCCGCGCAACTGGGCTATCGTCCGAAGAATCCGGTCAGCCTGTCCGGTGCCGAATTGGAAGAAGTCGAAGCCTTCCTCGAGGCCATCGACGCCCACGATGACGTGCAGAACGTCTACGTCGGCTTGGCGGGCTGACAGCCATCGACTTTACTTGGGGCTGTTCCCGCGCGTGGCGATGCCGACGCGGGGGTGGGCCCTGACGAACAACGAACCCGGCGAGCATTCACCATGAGCAGCAGCAAACCGACCACGCCCTACAGTCAGCGCGAACAAGGCTATCGGGAAAAAGCACTGAAGATGTATCCCTGGGTCTGCGGTCGTTGCGCGCGGGAATTTTCCGGCAAGCGCCTGAGCGAGTTGACGGTCCACCACAAGGACCACAACCACGACAACAACCCCGAGGATGGCTCGAACTGGGAGCTGCTCTGCCTGTACTGCCACGACAACGAGCATTCCCGCTACACCGACAACCAGTACCAGGCCGAAGCCAGGCCGGGCAGCGACCTGGGCCCGAAGGAAACCTTCAAGGCCTTCGCCAACCTGGCCGATCTGCTCAAGGGCAAGCAGGACTGATCGGCCAGACCGGCATTCAGCTCACTTGACCAAGAGCACCGGGACCGATACCTCATGGATCACCCGGTTCGCCACCGAGCCCATCAGCATCCCGGTGAAGCTGCCCAGACCACGGGTGCCCATCACCACCGTGTCGCAGCCCAGCCGCTTGACCGCGTCGTTGACCTGCTCGGCAACATTGCCCAGCAGCGCATGGGTTTCGCAGCTCAGGCCGCCGGCCTGCAACACGGCTGTCGCTTCGTCGAGCACGGAGCGCGCCTTGGCCATCAGGCCATTGTTGAGTTCATCGATCATCGCCGACGTCACGTATTCGCCGTAGATGATCGGTTCGTGCTGAACGTTGACCACATGCACCTGTAGCGCGATCCCGGTATCCCGCGCCAGATCGACGACATACTGCAGGGCGCGCTTGGCGTTGTCCGAACCATCGTATGCAACCAGAAGCCTGCGCATTTCCTGTCTCCGCTGTTGTGTGGACCTTCAGCTTAGACCAGCTGCCTGCACGTTGCGGGCCCTGCTCGCACTTGTTTTGATCTGGCACAAGCGCGCATCATCTCGCGCCCTTTCAACGAGCCAGAGACGAGTCTGATGAACCCCGATCAAGGTCCCGCATTCGGCGTCGGCGACGCCTCGTTCCAGGCAGCCGGCGGCGAACCGGGCCTGCAACAGCTGGTCGCGGACTTCTACCAGGTGATGGACCTGGCGCCAGAAGCCGCGGGCGTTCGTGCAATGTATCCGGCGGACGTGAGCGACGCCCGGGACCGGCTGGCGAGTTTTCTGAGCGGCTGGCTGGGCGGCCCGAAGCGATACGCAGAGAAGTATGGCGGCATCAGCATTCCGCAGTTCCATACCCGCTGGCAGGTCGGCGAAGCCGAACGCGATGCCTGGCTGTTTTGCATGGAACAGGCCATCGCCCGTCAGCCATTCACGCCAGAGTTCGCCGAGTACCTGCTACGGCAGCTGCGCGTCCCCGCCGAGCGCATCCGTCAGGTGCAGGCAGTCTGCCCGATGCGTCCGGGCCGGAGCTGAAGCGCCCTCCCCGCCAGAGGCTGCAATGTCATTCGTTTAAGACGTGGCGCTGCAACGTCCATAGGCGCGCCTGATCGATTAATCAGCTGGGCAGGAGAACCGAGCCACTCACCTTGCGTCATACAGACAAGGGCGGCCGTCGTTGCGGCAGCGTTCATCCGTCGAAACCGAGCTGGCTCGTTCCATGAAAATCCGCTTCGCGTCCATCAACCCGCAGAAGATCCTCGAGGTTTGCGAGATTCTCCAGCCCAGCGGAATCGAGGTGAAGCCCTTCCCCATCCGTATCGAGGAGCTGCGTACCGAGGACCTGCACCAGCTGGTCAGCGACAAACTGCTGGTCGCCTTCAAGATGATCGGTAAACCGGTCTTCGTCGAACACACCGGGCTTTTCATCAACAGCCTCAACGGCTTTCCCGGCGGGCTGACGCAGATCTTCTGGGACCGACTGCAGGCCGAGCGATTCTCGGAGCTGATCGGGCGGCTGGACGATCCGGCCGCCGAGGCGCGGACCCTGATCGGCTATTGCGACGGTCGCAAACGGCATTTCTTCGAAGGCGTGGTCGCCGGGCGCATCGCACCGTCGCCAGCCGGGCATGGCGGCTTCGAATGGGACGACGTATTCATTCCCGAAGGCCAGACCCAGACGTTCGCGCAGCTGGGCACGCAAAAGAACGGCCTTTCCATGCGCCGGCGCGCACTCGACGCCTTCGTCGCCTATCTGCGGGAGTCCTGAGCAACCATGGACCAGCTCCGCGAAGCGTACCGGAACAATCGCCTGATCCTTTTTGTCGGTTCCGGCGTATCCGCCAACATTGGCTTGCCGCCGTGGAAGGAGCTGATCGACGAGATCGCCGTGCAGCTCGACTACGACCCGGAAGTGTTCAACGCCTACGGCAATTTCCTCGCCCTGGCCGAGTACTACCGGATCAAGAAAGGCAGCATCGGCCCGCTGCGCAGCTGGATGGACCGCGAGTGGCATCGCAACATCGAAATACGTGACTCGGAAATTCATCGGCTGATCGTGCGTGGCCGTTTTCCGGCGATCTATACCACCAACTATGACCGTTGGCTGGAGTACGCCCATGACGCCCATGCGGTGGACTACATCAAGATTGCCAACGCCAGTGACCTGACCAAGGCCCGTGATGGCGTCAGGCAGATCGTCAAGTTCCACGGTGACTTCGATGATGACGCCTCGATCGTGCTTGACGAGACCAGCTACTACCAGCGCCTGCAGTTCGAAACGCCGCTGGATATCAAGTTACGCGCCGATACATTGAGCAAGGCCGTTCTGTTTATCGGATACAGTCTTTCCGATACCAATATACGTCTGCTATTTCACAAGCTGTCGAAGATATGGAACGAACACGAGACGCTCGGTGTTCGGCCCATTTCATATGTGTTCTCACACAAGCCGAACCCGGTTCAGGAAGAAGTGTTGAGACAATGGGGCATTCGCATGATTGCATCGGAAGACGATGAACCCGGCGTTGCGCTGAAGAACTTCCTGCAGCAACTTGTTGAAACCTGAGAGTCTTTTTCCAAAAACAAGCGAAGCGGCACTAAACAAGCGAAACGGCACTTTGACGAAGACACAGGCAATTTAGCATGCGCGATGTCGGGCGACATCGCGCATGTCCTGATCAGTAGTTGAAGCCAACACCGATGCTGTAGAGGAACACTCCGTCATCATATCGATCCTGTGCATCGCTGCCGCTCTTGAACAGGAACTGATATTCCGCCATCGCGGTAATGAACGTCTTGTCCTGAACCCAGTACTTGAAGCCGACTTCCGGCCCCGCCATGAACGTCTCGTCTACCCGGTCACCGTAGACACCACCAATGCTCGCACCGATGAAAGGCCGTGCCTTGCCGGTGCCGAAGTGATAGTCATAGAAGACGCGAGTCGAGCCATCGAACTTGACACTTTCTCCCTCGGTATCACGCGCATTGACAGTTTGCCGGACACCCCAGAGAGAAGATTCGCTTAAATACTGGCCCCAACTTCCCTGTACGGAAAACACAGTATCGTCAAAGTCCTTGTCGCTGCTTCCTGCACCACCCAATGTGATTTCCTTGTCACCGGTCATGGGAGCCGCACCGGCAACAGCCGGAAGCATGGCGGCGACCATTAAGGAAGTTTTGAAAAGTCGATTCATGACGGCACCTCTGCTTTTGTGCTTGTTATGAAATACGCAATAGCAATGCGTATTCCTGAGACAAGCATGTAAACCCTGAGACTGCTCAAAGGAATCGACGAATGACCGGCTTTTCATGCAAAACAATAGAAAAAAGCGTCAATTCGATGATTTTTATAAATTTAGCCTAGAACGCGATACTGTTATGCCAGCACAAGAGCCTTCAAATAGATATTAGAAAGGCAATTATAGAATCGTTGCGTGATATACATATAAACCTGTCCATTAAATCAGCCAGCCACATCCGCACTCTTCTCGTGAAGTTCAAGCGCATCATCTTCCCGTTCATCATCGAAATAACGGCTGAACGCGAGATACATCCACACGGGTGTCAAGGCCAACCCAACGGCGATACATATCCACGCCAGCACAGCACTTCCTTCCGGCTGTGGGAACAGCAACCGCCCCACGCCGATCAATAACGTGTAGACCGATAGCGCCGTAACGCCTACCGCAAACAGGCGTACACCGAGGGCCTTGAGCGACTCCCGGCGCGAGACGCCACAACGCACGGCGGTCTGTCCCCAGAAGCCGAACGGCCGCACCCTGCGATAGAAGCGATCCAGCGTCTCCTGGTCCGTGGGCGGGGTGATGTAGCTGACCAGAATCGCGGCGCTGCAGGTAACCAAGGACATGATGCCCAGACGTATCCACTCACGCTCCGGATCGGTGCCCAGGTAGTAGAGCAGCAAGGGGGCGGTGATCAGCGATGCGATCATTGCCGTCAGCTCGGAGTACAGATTGATCCTCTCCCAGAGCCAGCGCAGTACCAGCACCGAACCCATTCCGGCACCGAACAGCAAGGAGATGAACCAGGCCGTCTGGATCGAACCGAGGTTGGCCATGATGACCATCGCGATCAGCAGGATCAGCACGTTGGAAAGACGCGCAACCAGAACCAGCTCTTTGTCCTTGGGCTTGCGCTTGAGCAGCTTCGGCGCGACGACCCCACCATAGACATCATTGCTCCAGTACGAAGCGCCCCAATTGAGATGCGTATCCACGGTCGACGCCAGGGCCGCCAGTAGGCCCACCAGCATCAACCCGCGGAAACCCGGCGGTAGCAATTCTTCGATACCGGTGACGAACAGCGCCTCGCGCGCAGCGGTGAAGCCTTCACCACTCATCTCTTCTGGACTGAACGGATACAGCACCAGCAGACCGATCGCGATCGCCAGCCAGAACAGGCTGCGCAGGAATATCTGCAGCCAGGTGAATACCAAACCGGCAATACGCGCCTCACGATCTGTCGGGCAAGCCATGCTGCGCTGCGCCAGGTATCCGGTACCGTCGGAATTCATCTGGAACAGCCACTGCAAACCGACGATCACCAGGAATGGCGTCAGCGCCTCGCCGGCATTGCTCGGCGGCGAGAACGAAAGCATCTTGGCCGCCTGCTCGCTGCCATACAGCTCGACGATCCGATCGGTCAGGCCGCCCAGTCCACCGGCTGCGTCCACCACGAACCAGGCGTATACCAACGTACCCAGCATCGCCACGCTGAACTGCATGACATCGGTCCGCACCACCGCACGCAGGCCTCCGGTGATCGAGTACATCGCCGTGAAGGTCAGGATCAACAGGATCGAAATGAGATTGTTGGTGCTGGTCGTCAGCTGATCGAGCCCACTGATGCTCTCACCAAGCCGTATGCCGCTGGCTTCCACTGCGCCCATGATCACCGCGTAGACGCCGCCCGGCAGCCACTCGTGCCATGGCAGAAACACCTCGGCAATGCGAATGGCCGCGACCAGTACCATTGCCAGCACCACACAGTTGATAACGGTGCCGTAATAAATCGCCTTGAACAGCCGCAACGGCACCACTGCGGGACCGCTGTAGCGCACACGAGTGAGTTCGGCGTCGGTGAGCACCCCGGCACGGCGCCAGCCGGAGGCGAATACCCATGCCAGCAGCAGGAATGCCAACCCATAGATCCACAGCCGCCACAACGCAAAAACCCCGGCAGTCGCGACCAGACCGCTGACCAGCAACGGCGTATCGGCCGCGAACTGCGTGGCGGACATCGACACACCTGCGCGCCAGCCCTTGATGGTTCGTCCGGCAAGAAAGTATTCGTGAAGACTCTGCGAGGCTTTGGAGCG
Source organism: Pseudomonas sp. (assembly GCA_007713455.1). Classification (GTDB taxonomy): domain Bacteria; phylum Pseudomonadota; class Gammaproteobacteria; order Pseudomonadales; family Pseudomonadaceae; genus Stutzerimonas; species Stutzerimonas chloritidismutans. The sequence continues at coordinate 390,510 of VMRT01000001.1, read as the reverse complement.
GGCGCGCATCCCTGCCGAAAGGCCGTAGAAAACGAATGCGAGCACAATCAGTAGATCCAACATGTTGTTATTCCTGTCGTTGGAAACGCTAAGGGTGAGAGCGCCAAGACGACGGAAAAGATGCAGCGAACGGATGAACGGCAGCGGTCGGATACAGGGCGTTTGGTGATCGCAGCACAGGCGCTAGACTAGCGCCCTCGAAGAATCCACGGTCGGTCATGCCCACTCTCGACTATTCGCCGCTCCCCAAAGCTTTGCAGCCGCTGCTGGTCAGGTTCTATCGAGCCCACAACAGCCGTAACCGCATACGTCCCGAGGCCACATGCTGGGTGGCTCGGCGCGGCGCCATCCTGGGTGGGCTCTGCCTGACGCCAGTAGCGGATGGGCATTTTCTGACCGGCTTGTTGGTGACCCCTTCGCAGCGGAGCCGCGGCATCGGCGCGCAGCTTGTACGCGAAGCGCTGATGTCGAACAGCGGACCGGTCTGGCTGTTCTGTAAACCGGAACTTCTGGATTTCTATACGCGACTTGGCTTCGTCATGACGGACCAGCTGCCTGACACCCTGGCCGACCGACTGGCCCGCTACCGGCGGACCAAGGCACTGATTGCCCTGCTCAATGACCGAAGGATGATGCCCATGCCAGCTGCAACCCTGAACATCGCCATCGCCTGCCTGATCGACGAACGCGGACGCCTCCTGGTCGTGCGCAAACGCAGCACCCGCTTCTTCATGCTCCCCGGGGGCAAGGCAGAACCGGGCGAAACACCTCTGCAAACCCTCAAGCGTGAGCTTCATGAAGAACTCGACCTGAGGCTCGAGGATGAAGACCTCGAGTCGTTCGGGCATTTCCGCGCACCGGCTGCCAACGAGCCGGACCATCAGGTGGAGGCGGATGTGTTCATCGGACGCCTGCCCCACGCAGTGAAGGTGCAGGCCGAACTGGAAGAACTGGGTTGGCTGGAGATCGCGCCATGCGCGAGGGAGGATGTGGCGCCGCTGTTGCGCAGGCATATCATGCCTGCGCTATTGATGCGTACGGAGGGGAAGGAACAAGCCGTCTGAGCGTGCGCCTCCGGTTGATCAGGGCGAGATCGGATCGCTGGCTGGAAAGGTTTCTTCTATAGCCTCATCGAGCTGATCTTCGTCAGCCTCATCCGGCCGACGGGTCACGTCGTCCTGCTCTTTGGTGGGCTGGTCGTTGTGCTGGTCGCCGTTCATGTGGTTCTCCGCTGATGGACTGTTCCCATTAGGCCATGCCCCGGCCACTCGGTTCAGCGGGAGTTTCTTGCAGGCAAAAAAAGGGGCGGGTTTGACCCCGCCCGCCTCCTTCCTTGTTCCCTGTATCCCTTCTCATCTTCCTGGATGACACCGCTTCCTGCGGCGGTCCTTGACCTTCATCCTGAAGGCCGCGCTAATCCCTGAGCACGGGTGCGATATTAATGATCGGCGTGACGACAACAAGCTGTGGCATCCAGCCGCAGCACTGCCTGGCCCATCCAGAGCATCTAATAATTTCTATAAAAATCAGTAAGTTGCTCATTGAGTCGGGCATAAATCGCCGGTCGCCGTAGCTGTTTCGTGGGCTTTGCTTACAACGTTTGTAAGCAAATGCGTACACAGGGAGAGGACAACCAGGAAAATCGACCGCGACGGATTAAGCCAAGGGATCGACCCAAGGCCGAGTGTGTAAGGGGTCAGGAAGAGTGCAGCAGCGGCGGGATTGTCGTCGGGCCCGGCAACCAGACCCGACGACATTGATGTCACTGGAACAGCGCGTCGCTCGACAGGCCGTTACGCTCGAGAATCTCGCGCAGACGGCGCAGCGCCTCCACCTGAATCTGGCGAACACGCTCGCGGGTCAGGCCGATCTCCTGCCCCACCTCCTCCAGCGTCGAGGCTTCATGGCCGCGCAGGCCAAAACGACGGATAACCACCTCCCGCTGCTTTTCGGACAGATCAGACAGCCATTGGTCGATGCTGTTGGACAGATCGTCATCCAGCAGAAGCTCGCAAGGATCGGTCGGGCGATCGTCAGTCAGTGTATCGAGCAGCGTCTTGTCCGTGTCCGGGCCAAGCGAGACGTCCACCGAAGTGACGCGTTCGTTGAGCCCGAGCATGCGCTTGACCTCACCGACCGGCTTCTCCAGCAGGTTGGCGATCTCTTCAGGGCTGGGTTCGTGGTCGAGCTTCTGGGTCAGCTCGCGAGCGGCCCGGAGGTAGACGTTCAATTCCTTGACCACATGAATCGGCAGGCGAATCGTGCGGGTCTGATTCATGATCGCCCGCTCGATCGTCTGTCGAATCCACCAGGTGGCATAGGTGGAAAAGCGGAAGCCGCGCTCGGGGTCGAATTTCTCCACCGCGCGAATCAGACCGAGATTGCCCTCCTCGACCAGATCGAGCAGGGAAAGACCGCGATTGACGTAGCGTCGGGCAATCTTCACCACCAGGCGAAGGTTGCTTTCGATCATGCGCTTGCGCCCCGCCGGATCGCCTTTCTGCGCCAAACGCGCGAAATGCACTTCTTCTTCGGGGGTCAGGAGGGGGGAGAAACCGATTTCGTTGAGATACAACTGGGTTGCATCTAGCGCCCGGTTGTAGTCGATGAACTTGTGCTGTTTGCTGGATGTGGCCTTGGGTCTGCCTGCACTGGCAGCCTTGGTCACTTTGTCTTTCTGGTCGAAGTGGATCGGCGTTTCCATGAGCAGAACCGCATCGTCGACGTCAAACTCCAGCGCGTGGTCTTTAAGTGCCATTTTATTCTTGTCCTGTTCCGAGTTCGACAACAGGCCCAAGCGGCGCGGGTCCCTGGCTACGCTCAAGCCCAACCTAGTGCTGGAACAGGCAGGCGACAGGTCAACGTCTTGGCAGGTATTGCAGCGGGTCTACGGGTTTGCCCTGGCGACGAATCTCGAAATGCAGCTTCACCCGGTCGGTTCCCGTCGATCCCATCTCGGCGATACTTTGCCCAGCCTTGACTTGTTGACCCTCCCGAACCAGCAGCCTGCGGTTGTGTCCGTAGGCGCTTACATAGGTATCGCTGTGCTTGATGATCACAAGTTCGCCGTAACCCCGTAATCCACTGCCGGCGTACACAACAGTCCCATCAGAAGCAGCCAGGACAGGCTGTCCCAAATCCCCAGCGATATCAATTCCTTTATTCAAACTACCGTTTGAGGAAAAACGACCGATGATCGTGCCGTTCGCTGGCCATGCCCAACCGCTTGCAGAGCGGGTCACAGGCGTAACCGGAGTGCGCGCCGGCTGGCTAACCGCGGGCTTAGGTTGTGTGGTGATCGCCGGCTGGCGCGGAACCGGATTGGCGACCACGACCGGGGTGGATGGGGCGGGACTGGAAGAAGGCTTGGGCACCGGCTGCGGGGTAGCAGCGGCCGTTCGGGTGGCGCCGCCGCTAAAGCGAATCCGCTGACCGGGATAGATGACATGCGGCGGCTGAATGCCGTTTACGCGGGCCAGATCGCGCCAATCCCAGCCAAAGCGGAAAGCGATGGACCACAGCGTGTCGCCGCGGCGCACGATGTACTGCCCACTGGTGACACGATCACGCTGGTTGCGATCGACGACCTGCACACCACCGCCCGGAGGCGAGGATGCGCAACCGACCAGCGTGCCGGCGATCACCAGCACGCCGACCATCGAGCGGACCAAAGGGTCGCGAACCCACCGCCGTACTGCTGTGAGCCTCAATGCCCGCTCCCTTTCATAGACACGTGCGTCAAACGCCTTCCGTCATCGGCTGGCGTCGCCCGGCGAACCACTCGAGACCCAGCACCAGGACGATGCCGCCCACGGCCAGCAGTATGGCCAGCAGCAACTGCGGGTCCTGGCCGGTCAGATCGCCATAGGCGCCGGGCAGCAGATTCTGCTGCAGGACCGGAACGTTCTCGCCGCTGGAGTTGGTACGCCAGGTCAGCGTTTCCTTCCACGGCCAGACCTTGTTCAGCGAGCCGAGCATCAATCCGGTCAGAAACGCCAGGGTCAAGTCGCGCCAGCGCTTGAGCAGCCAGCTGAGGAACTTGGCAAAGCTGAGCAGACCCACCAGGCAGCCGGCAGCGAAGATCGCCATCACGCCGATATCGAAGTTCTTTACCGCACCCAGCACCACCGGATACAGCCCCAGCAAGACGAGGATGAAGCTGCCGGAGATCCCCGGAAGGATCATGGCGCAGATGGCGATGGCACCGGCGAAGAACAGGCTCAGGCCGTCACTGCCCCATTGCATCGGGGCCGCTACCGTTATCCAGTAGGCGAAACCGATACCCAGGCAGAAACTCACCAGCCGCGACAGGTTGCGCCGCTGGATCTCCTTGCCCACCAGATGCACGGAAACCAGGATCAGGCCGAAGAAGAAGGACCAAACGGGAATCGGATGCTCTTCCAGCAGGAAGGTAATCAGCCTGGCCAGGCTGAGGATGCTGGTCAGGATGCCGGCAAACAGCACCACCAGAAAACTGCCGTTGGCGGTCTTCCACGCCTCGGCGACGCGCCCCCGCAGCAACGGGCGGATGGCATAGGGCACCGCACTGATCGAACGCAGCAGCTCGTCGTAGATGCCGGTGATGAAAGCCACCGTACCGCCCGAGACACCGGGCACCACATCCGCTGCGCCCATGGCCATGCCCTTGGCGTACAACAATAAAGCGTCTTTCATGCTTTCTTCCGCTGAATGATCAAATCACGGGGCCATTGAGCAGCGGCACGAAACGTACGGTATCCAGAAGATGACGCGAAAAGCCGTTCTCCTCTCGAATGATCAGCATGAGTTGCTGGACCTCGCCGGCCCCTACCGGGATCACCAGACGCCCACCGGGCGCCAACTGATCGAGCAGGGCCTGCGGCACATCGGCTGCCGCTGCGGTGACGATGATCCCGTTGTAAGGCGCCAATACTGGCCAGCCTTCCCAACCATCGCCCCAGCGAAAGACCACATTGCGCAGCTTGAGTTCGGCGAGGCGCTCCTTGGCTCGGTCCTGCAGCGCCTGAATGCGCTCGACCGAGAAGACCCGCTCGACCAGCTGCGCCAGCACGGCGGTCTGGTAGCCGGAGCCGGTCCCGATTTCGAGAACCTTGTCCAGCGGCCCGTCGGCCAGCAGCAGCTCGCTCATGCGTGCAACCATGAACGGCTGGGAAATGGTCTGGTTGTGTCCGATCGGCAGCGCCGTATCTTCATAGGCACGGTGCGCCAGGGCTTCGTCTACGAACAGATGACGTGGCGTGCGGCGGATGACTTCGAGCACCTGGGCGCTGGAAAGACCTTCCTCGTACAGGCGCTGGATGAGGCGATCACGGGTGCGTTGGGAGGTCATTCCCGACCCATGCAGCAGGCTGTCTTGTTCGCGATGTCTCACAGCACGTTCTCCAGCCAGCTCTCGAGACCGTTGAAGGCCTCATGAAAAGTTCGATCCAGCTGCAGCGGGGTAATCGATACGTAACCCTGCATCACCGCATGAAAATCGGTACCCGGCCCGCCATCCTCGACGTCCCCGGCCACGGATATCCAGTAGCCCTCCTTGCCCCGAGGGTTGGCCTGCTTGACCGGCGGCTTGGCACGGCTGCGATGCCCCAGACGAGTGAGCTGGATACCACGAATGTGATCAAGCGGCAGGTTCGGCACGTTGACGCTGAGCACCGTTCGCGGCGGCACTTCGAGCTGGTCGTGCTTCTCCACCAGCAGGCGCGCGATATGCGCAGCGGTCGGCAGGTTTTCCGTCGAGCGAGAGACCAGCGAGAAGGCGAAGGCCGGGCGGCCGGTGAAGCGGCCTTCGATGGCCGCAGCAACCGTGCCGGAATAGAGCACATCGTCGCCCAGATTGGCGCCGAGGTTGATGCCCGAAACCACCATGTCCGGTGTTTCTTCGAGCAGCCCGTTCAGGCCCAGATGCACGCAATCGGTGGGCGAGCCGTTCAGCCCGATGAAGCCGTTCGGCATGCTGACAGGATGAAGCGGGCGGTCCAGGGTAAGGGCGCTGCTGGCGCCGCTCATGTCCTGGATCGGGGCTACCACCTTGCACTCGGCATAGTCGGCCAGCGCGTCATAAAGCGCGGCGAGCCCGGGTGCATACACCCCGTCGTCGTTGGCGATCAGAATACGCATCAGATGTCCGTCTGCCCTGCCAGGCTGACCAGCTCACGCACCACGGCGGTGGCGAAGCATCCGGTCGGCAGGACGAATTCCAGTTGCAGAATGTAAGGCTCGGGATAATGCCACGACAAACCGCCGATGGGGAGGCGAAGAATGCGCCGTTCGTGCTTCATTCCTGCCTGCGCCAACCAATTGACGACCGCAGGTTCAGTTTCGGCGACAGCGTTTTCCAGTGCCTGGATTTCGTCACCTGCTGGAGAGCCTTCCATGCCACATAAAGGGCCGGTCGGATGCAGATCCAGAATCGTCAGGCGCGGGTCGCCGCACTCCTCCGGCCCGGCCGGGAAAAAGCTGCGACTGTCGGTGAATGCCAGGAGATCGCCTACCCGTGCCTGATCCCAGCTGCCATCCCCAACCCGTTCGGCGAGCACACGGTTGAACAGGTAACTGCGACCAGCCGAAAGCAGCCGCGAACGCATGTTGCGCTGCTCCGGAAGCTCACCTTTCGCCGCGAAGTGCCGAGCACCGTGCAGGTTGCTGCCCTCATAGCCGAAACGCTGCAGGCCGAAGTAATTCGGCACACCGGAGGCCTTGATCCGCTCCAGCCGCTCATCCAGCGCGGCATGTTCACCGTGCAGCTCCGTCAAGCGTAGGCGGAAGCCATTGGCCGAGTGCGCGCCGCGCTGCAGCTTACGCTGATGCCGGGCGCGCTTGAGGATCGCCAGGCCGTCGCTCTCGGCAGCGGCAAGATCCGGATCGCTCTTGCCCGGTAGATGCAGGCTGAACCACTGGCGAGTCAATGCCTGGCGATCCTTGAGCCCGGCGTAGCTGATCATCTTCAGCGGCACGCCAGCGGCGCGGGCGATGCGTTTGGCGGCTTCCTCGGTGTTCAGATGGCGCTTTTCCACCCACAACCAGAGGTGCTCGCCTTCGCCGGACAGCGGGATATCGAGCACTTCATCGACCTGAAAATCCTCGGCAACCGCTTTCAGCACCGCACTGCCACAGGGCTCGCCATGGGCGCGCGGCCCGAGCAGCTGATCTTCGGTCATGCGCGGACCAGCAAGGCAACCGCGTGAACGGCGATCCCCTCCTCACGCCCGGTGAAACCCAGCTTCTCGGTCGTGGTGGCCTTGACGTTGACCTGGTCTAGCTCGACCTGCAGGTCGGCCGCGATCAACGCGCGCATGCTGTCGATGTGCGGCGCCATCTTCGGCGCCTGGGCGATGATGGTCGCGTCGACATTGCCGACGACGTATCCCTTGGCCTGGACCTGGACGAGCACATGGCGCAGCAAAGCGCGGCTGTCGGCGCCCTTGAATTGCGGGTCGGTGTCCGGGAAGTGCTTGCCGATATCGCCCAGCGCAGCAGCACCGAGCAACGCGTCACTCAAGGCATGTAGCAGCACGTCACCGTCGGAATGAGCCAACAGCCCGAACCTGTGTGGAATCCGCACGCCGCCAAGCGTGATGTGATCGCCCTCGCCGAAGCGGTGCACGTCGTAACCGTGGCCGATACGCATAGATGCAAAACCCTGAAAATCTCGAGGCGGCGATTCTACAGGAGCCGGGTGCTGCTTGAGTGTCCGCGGCACCTCCCGATCATCGACACAGCCAATAACCACCATCAGTCGAATCGATCTCATATCGGAAAACAACGATATATAGTTCGCCTCATTCCGATATGCAGCCCAGAGCCATCCTATGCCGGACGACTTCGACGACATCATCAAGGCCCTCGCCCACCCGCTGCGTCGCGACATCCTGCGCTGGCTGAAGGAGCCGCAGCGGTATTTCTCCGAGCAGCACCATTCGCTGGAAACCGGCGTCTGTGCCGGGCAGATCGACCAGCGTGCCGGCCTGTCGCAGTCAACCGTATCGGCCCATCTGGCGACCCTGCAGAAAGCCGGGCTGATCACCAGCCAAAAGGTCGGCCAGTGGCACTTCTTCAAGCGCAACGACGCGATCATCGAGTCGTTCGTCGAGCGCATCGGCCAGGAACTCTGAGTCCCTTTTCGCACCACCAGTAAAGGAGCGGTATTGCTATGCCCACACTTTTCGACCCGATCAAGATCGGCGAGCTGGAACTGAACAACCGCGTCATCATGGCTCCCCTGACCCGCTGCCGCGCCGAGCCCGGCCGCGTTCCCGGCGACCTGATTGCCGAGTACTACGCCCAGCGCGCCGACGCCGGCCTGATCATCAGCGAAGCCACCTCCGTGACCCCGATGGGCATCGGCTACCCGGACACCCCCGGCATCTGGTCCGCCGAGCAGATTCAGGGCTGGAAGAAGGTCACCGATGCAGTGCACGCCAAAGGCGGCAAGATCGTCCTGCAGCTCTGGCACGTCGGCCGTATCTCCGACCCGATCTACCTCGACGGCCAGCTACCGGTCGCACCCAGCGCCATCAAACCAGCCGGCCATGTCAGCCTGGTTCGCCCAATGAAGGATTACGAAACGCCTCGCGCCCTGGAAACCAGGGAAATCCCGGGCATCGTAGAGGCCTACCGCAAGGGTGCGGAGAACGCTAAGGAAGCTGGTTTCGATGGGGTCGAGATTCATGGCGCGAACGGCTATCTGCTCGACCAGTTTCTGCAGGACAGCACCAACCAGCGCAGTGACGCCTACGGTGGCTCGCTGGAAAACCGCGCCCGACTGATGCTGGAAGTGACCGATGCCGCCATCTCCGTGTGGGGCGCAGGGCGTGTTGGCGTACACCTGGCGCCGCGTGCCGACTCCCATGACATGGGCGATTCCAACCGCGCCGAGACCTTTGGCTACGTTGCCGGTGAACTGGGCAAGCGCGGTATCGCCTTCATCTGCACTCGCGAAAAAGCCGGTGAAGACAGCCTCGGCCCACAGCTGAAGAAGATATTCGGTGGCATCTATATCGCCAACGAACGCTTCACCAAGGAACAGGCCAACGCCTGGCTGACTGAGGGCAAGGCCGATGCCGTGGCCTTCGGCATCCCGTACATCGCCAACCCGGATCTGGTCGAGCGCCTGCGTCAGGACGCACCGCTGAACGAGCCGAAACCCGAGCTGTTCTACGCCCAGGGCCCGGCTGGCTATACCGATTATCCGTCGCTCTAAGCTCCTGGCGATGGAAAGGCCCGACCGGCATGTCCGGACGGGCCTTTTTTATTTTTGCCGCGATGCACCTGACGTGTCGACCAGCGCGGCGAGCCGAGCCGGACGTGAGGATGAGGCTTCACGGTCATCCACCCTGCGCCTTCAGCGCCTCGGCATGATGGCGCAGGTGATCACCGATGAAGCTGGCGATGAAGTAGTAGCTGTGGTCATAGTCCGGCTGGATGCGCAGCGTCAGCGGGTGCCCGACAGCGTCCGCAGCGGCACGCAGCGCCTGCGGTTTGAGCTGACCCTCCATGAAGTCATCGCGATCGCCCTGATCGACCAGCATCGGCAGCTTCTCACCGGCATCGGCAATCAGCGCGCAGGCATCCCACTCGCGCCAGCGCGAACGGTCGGCGCCCAGGTAGCGGCTGAACGCCTTCTCGCCCCACGGACAGTTGAGCGGATTGCTGATGGGTGCGAAAGCCGAAAGCGACTGGTAGCGACCGGGATTCTTCAGCGCGCAGACCAGCGCGCCGTGGCCACCCATCGAGTGCCCGCTGATGCCCCGGCGGTCGGAGACAGGGAAGTTCGCCTCGACCAGTGCCGGCAGCTCGTCGACCACGTAGTCGTACATCCGGTAATGCTGAGCCCAGGGTTCCTGGGTGGCGTTGAGGTAGAAGCCAGCGCCAAGGCCGAAGTCCCAGGCGCCATCGGGATCGTCCGGCACGCCGGCGCCGCGTGGGCTGGTATCCGGCGCGACAATGATCAGGCCGAGCTCGGCAGCCAGCCGCAACGCCCCGGCCTTCTGCATGAAGTTCTCATCGGTGCAGGTCAGCCCCGACAGCCAGTACAGCACCGGCAGCTTTTCGCCCTGCTCCGCCTGAGGCGGCAGATACACGGCGAATACCATGTCGCAGGCAAGGCTGCTGGAACGGTGGCGATAGCGCTTGTGCCAGCCGCCGAAGCTCTTGTTGCTGGAAACGATTTCAAGGGTCATGAACAGGCCTCGCGAAGGTGGAAACCGCGCGGGCTTCCACCGGTCGAGGTGGACAAGCCGTCTGGCGACGGCGTTATCCACCCTGGGGATCAGAAGTGAATGACGGTCCGGATGCTCTTGCCTTCGTGCATCAGGTCGAACGCTTCGTTGATCTGGTCCAGGGGCATGTTGTGGGTAATGAAGGTGTCCAGCGGAATCTCGCCGCTCTGCGCCTTCTCCACGTAGCTAGGCAGCTCGGTACGACCCTTCACGCCGCCGAACGCCGAACCGCGCCAGACGCGTCCCGTGACCAGCTGGAACGGACGGGTACTGATCTCCTGCCCCGCACCAGCGACGCCGATGATGGTCGATTCGCCCCAGCCCTTGTGGCAGCACTCGAGCGCCGCGCGCATCAGTTGCACATTACCGACGCATTCGAAGGAATAGTCGACGCCGCCGTCGGTCATCTCGACGATCACGTCCTGGATCGGCTTGTCGTGGTCCTTCGGATTAACGAAATCGGTGGCGCCCAGTTCTTCGGCAATGGCGAACTTGCCCGGATTGATGTCGATGGCAATGATCCGGCTGGCCTTGGCCATCTTCGCACCGATGATCGCTGCCAGGCCGATGCCGCCCAGGCCGAATATCGCCACGGTCGCCCCCTCTTCCACCTTCGCGGTGTTGAGCACGGCACCGATACCGGTGGTGACGCCGCAACCGAGCAGGCAGACCTTTTCCAGCGGGGCCTCTTTCGGGATCTTCGCCACCGAGACTTCCGGCAGCACGGTGTACTCGGAGAAGGTCGAGCAGCCCATGTAGTGGTAGATCGGCTCGCCCTGATAGCTGAAGCGGGTGGTGCCGTCGGGCATCAGGCCCTTGCCCTGAGTGGCGCGAACCGAGCTGCAGAGGTTGGTCTTGCCCGACTTGCAGAACTTGCACTGCCGGCATTCGGCGGTATAGAGCGGAATCACGTGATCGCCGATGGCAACCGAGGTGACGCCCTCGCCCACCGCCTCGACGATGCCGCCGCCCTCGTGACCGAGGATGCACGGAAACACGCCCTCCGAATCCTCGCCCGAGAGCGTGTAAGCATCGGTGTGGCACACACCGGTGGCGACGATGCGGATCAGGACTTCGCCAGCCTTGGGTGGGGCGACGTCCACTTCCACGATCTGCAGAGGCTGGTTGGGGCCGAAGGCAACGGCGGCGCGCGACTTGATGGTCATGGACATCACTCTCGATGTGATTGGAAAGCAGAGAGTGTAATTCATGGCCAAACAGGGATTAACGACAGCCCCGGGAAAACATTATTGCTGTTGAGGGACAATCGGCGCTCATCACGTTAGGATCTTTGCAACCCGCTTGCTGGAATCTGACACCGGAGAACCCATGAGCCGCTGGGAAGGCCTTGACGAATTCGTGGCTGTCGCCGAATGCGGCAGCTTCATGCGCGCCGCTGAGCGGCTGCGGGTTTCGTCCTCGCATGTCAGCCGACAGGTCGCGCGCCTTGAAGAACGTCTGCAGGCGCGTTTGCTCTATCGCACCACCCGCCGCGTCTCGCTGACCGAGGCCGGGCATACCTTCTTCACCCGCTGCCAGCGCTTGATCGAGGAACGTGACGAAGCCTTTCTGGCCATCAGCGATCTGCACAGCGCACCGACCGGGCTGTTACGCATGACCGCTGCAGTGGCCTATGGCGAGCGCTTCATCGTGCCGCTGGTGAACGAATTCATGGCCCAGCACCCGCAACTGCGTGTCGATATCGAGCTGTCCAACCGCACCCTCGATCTGGTTCAGGAGAGCTACGACCTGGCCATCCGCCTCGGCAAACTCGGCGAGTCGCGCCTGGTCGCCACCCGCATCGCGCCGCGAGCAATGTACCTGTGCGCTGCACCGAACTACCTGGAACGCTACGGACGGCCACACACCCTGTCGGAGCTGGCGCGACACAACTGCCTGATCGGCACGAGCGACATCTGGTCGTTTCAGATCGAGGGCCGCGAGCAGCACTTCAAGCCCAGCGGCAACTGGCGCTGCAACAGTGGCGAGGCGGTGCTGGATGCAGCCCTGCGTGGCTTTGGCCTGTGCCAGCTGCCGGACTACTACGTGCAAGGGCCGCTGCGTCGCGGCGAGCTGGTTTCGCTACTGGAAAGCAATCAGCCGCCAGATACCGCCGTGTGGGCGGTTTACCCGCAACGGCGCTACCCGCTACCGAAAGTTCGCCTCCTGGTCGAGGCGCTCAAAACCGGCCTTGCCAGACGTTCGGAGTACGCCGGGACTGGCGACCGGAACGGGCACTGAACCGCGCGTCAGACGCCTCTAATGACGCGGAACCCGCCTTAATCCCCCACGTCGTACCCTGTGTAGCTGCTGCTCTTCGAGCCGCCCGCGCTGGACGAGCGCAGCGCTGCAATCAGGAGGAAACCATGCAGGTTCTGGTGAACAGTAACCACAGCATCAGCGTCACCGCCGATCTGGAAGAGCGAGTGAAGGCCACGGTCGAGACCGAACTGGAGCGCTTCGATGATCATCTGACCCGAGTCGAGGTCCATCTCAACGACGAAAACAGCAGCAAGAGCGGCCCCCATGACAAGCGCTGCCAGATGGAGGCGAGGGTCAAGGGTCACGACCCCATCTCGGCCACCCACAAGGCCGAAACGCTGGACCTGGCAATCAACGGCGCCGCGGAGAAGCTGAACCACGCGCTGAGCCACGTTCTGGACAAGCTCAACCGCCACTGACTGGCCCTCGATGGCCAATGAGCGCGCCATCGACACTTCTGCGAGGGACCGAACCACCGCTACTGGAGGCCACGCATGAACCGACTGCTCGACCGCGAAACCCTGACCAAACTGCTGTCAAAACGAGACGGGCCCTGCCTGTCCGTGTACCAGCCCACTCATCGCAGCTTTCCCGAGCGTCAGCAGGACCCGATCCGCTTCAAGCACCTGGTCAAGCAGCTGGAAGAATCACTCAAGCAGCAAGGCCATGGCGACAAGGCACACACCCTGCTCGAGCCGTTCTACGCCCTGATCGATAACAGTGACTTCTGGAACCACAGCCTCGACGGCCTGGCCGCTTTTGCCGCCAAGGACTACTTCCAGGTCTATCGACTGCAACGCAGCGTGCCGGAAATGGCCGTGGCCAACGCGCGCATGCACCTCAAACCGCTGGTACGCATTGCACAGTCAGCCGACCACTTTCAGATCCTCTGCCTCTCGCGCGACTCGGTACGCTTGTTCGAGGGCAACCGTGATGCCCTCGACGAGGTGAAGCTGCACGACGGTGTGCCCCGGACACTTGCCGACGCCCTGGGCAGCGACCTCACCGAGAAGGGTCAAAGTGGGTTTCCCCAAGGTTATGGCCGCTCCAGCGAACGCGGCGACCCGATGCAGGTGGAGGCCGGCGGCAGCGGCAAGCAGGCGGAGATCGACCGGGACCGTGATCGCTACTTTCGCGAAGTCGATCGCGCCATCACCGAACATCACTCGCGCCCATCCGGCCTGCCGCTGATCCTCGCCGCTCTGCCCGAGCAGCAGTCGCACTTCCGGCGCCTCAGCCACAATGACTGCCTGTTACCGGAGGGTATCGAGACCGGCCAGAACGCATTGAGCGTCAATGAGCTACGTGAGAAAAGCTGGATGGTGATGCAGCCGCGCTATCTCAAGCGCCTGGAAGGCTTGCTCAACCAGTTCGGCGCATCCCATGGCCAGGGGCTGGCATCCGACCACCTCGAGGATATCGGTCAGGCGACCCGCCAAGGCCGGGTCGCCACCTTGCTGGTGGAGGCCGAGCGGCAGATTCCCGGCCATGTCGACAAAACTGACGGAACGGCAACGCCGACCAGCGAAGATGACGTCAACACACCCGACCTGCTGGATGAGCTGACCATCTGGACACTCGAGCAAGGTGGAGACGTGGTTGTGGTACCGACCGAACGGATGCCGACCGGCACCGGCGCTGCGGCGATCTATCGTTTCTGATGTAAATGGCGGGCAGGCAACCCCTGCCCGTTCTCAAGACTCGCGGTCTGTCTTCCAGCGCTGCGCCAGCCACTCCAGATCTTCGGGCCGGGTGACCTTCAGGTTGTCCGCCCGCCCTTCTACCACCCTAGGCGAGTGACCTGCCCACTCCAGTGCCGACGCCTCGTCGGTAACCTGCATACGGGAGGCGAGTGCAGCTTCGAGCGCGTCGCACAACATGCCCAGGCGGAACATCTGCGGAGTGAAAGCCTGCCAGATGACGCTGCGGTCCACCGTCTCCACCACACGCCCATCCGGACCTACGCGCTTGAGGGTGTCCCGCGCCGGAACAGCCAGCAGACCACCGACCGGATCATCGGCCAACTCGGCCAGCAACCTGTCCAGATCCTCACGCGCAAGATTGGGACGGGCCGCGTCGTGCACCAGCACCCAGTCATGCTCATTCGCGCCCAGTTCATCGAGGCGCTGCAGCCCACTGAGTACCGAATCGCAACGTTCACGACCGCCCGGCGCAAGCTGCACGCGAGTATCGCGAGCGCAGGGCAGCGCCGGCCAGTAGGGATCGTCAGGCGCAATGCAAACCACCAAACCAGCAAGTGCCGGGTGGTCCAGAAAACAATCGAGGGTGTGTTCGATAATGCTGCGCTCACCCAGCAACAGATACTGCTTGGGACGATCTGCGCGCATACGACTGCCGACACCGGCAGCCGGGATGACGACCCAGAAGGCAGGCTGATCGCGCAGGCTCATTCGATCAGCTGATAGAGGGTTTCGCCCTCTTTGACCATGCCGAGTTCCTGGCGGGCCCGCTCTTCGACGGTCTCCATGCCCTGCTTGAGCTCCAGAACCTCCGCCTCGAGGATTCGATTGCGCTCCAGGAGACGCTCGTTCTCACCCTGCTGTTCGGCGATCTGCTTGTTCAGGCCATTGACCTGAGCCAGGCTGCCCTCGCCCACCCAGAGACGGTACTGCAGACCACCCAGCAGCAGTATCAGTACGACGAACAACCAGTAGGGGCGGCGCATAGAAGGCATGAAACGACTTCAGCTGAAATTCGGGTATTGGCAAACAGCGACGGCTCTGGAGGCACGAAGAGTTTGCACGCGGGCACGGAGCGATTGAAACAAAAAAGGGCGACTTGCGCCGCCCTTTTTTAAGTACCGCGGATCAGCCGCGGAATTCGGCGCGACCCTTGTACGGTGCCTTGCCGGCCAGCTGCTCTTCGATACGCAGCAGCTGGTTGTACTTGGACACGCGGTCCGAACGGCACAGCGAACCGGTTTTGATCTGACCAGCGGCAGTACCCACGGCCAGGTCGGCGATGGTGCTGTCCTCGGTCTCACCGGAGCGGTGCGAGATCACCGCGGTATAGCCGGCGGCCTTGGCCATCTGGATGGCTTCCAGCGTTTCGGTCAGCGAGCCGATCTGGTTGAACTTGATCAGGATCGAGTTACCGATCTTCTCGTCGATGCCGCGCTTGAGGATCTTGGTGTTGGTCACGAACAGGTCGTCACCGACCAGTTGCACCTTGTCGCCAATCTTGTCGGTCAGCACCTTCCAACCGGCCCAATCGGATTCGTCCATGCCATCTTCGATGGAGATGATCGGATAGCGCTGGCTGAGGCCGGCCAGGTAGTCGGCGAATCCGGCGGCGTCGAACACCTTGCCTTCGCCGGCCAGGTCGTACTTGCCGTCCTTGAAGAACTCGGAGGAAGCGCAGTCCAGAGCCAGTGTGACGTCGTCACCCAGCGTGTAGCCGGCGTTGGCGACGGCTTCGGCGATTGCGGCCAGGGCGTCTTCATTGGACGCCAGGTTCGGCGCGAAGCCCCCCTCGTCACCCACGGAGGTGCTCAGGCCACGGGCCTTCAGCACAGCCTTCAGGTGGTGGAAGATCTCGGCGCCCATGCGCAGCGCGTCGGCGAAGGTCTTGGCGCCGACCGGCTGGACCATGAATTCCTGGATGTCGACGTTGTTGTCTGCATGCTCGCCGCCGTTGATGATGTTCATCATCGGTACCGGCATGGAGTAGACGCCCGGGGTGCCGTTCAGATCGGCAATGTGCGCGTACAGCGGCACGCCCTTGGCCTGAGCAGCAGCCTTGGCGGCAGCCAGCGACACGGCAAGGATGGCGTTGGCCCCCAGCTTGCCTTTGTTCTCGGTACCGTCGAGCTCGATCATCGCCTGGTCCAGCGCTTTCTGATCGAGCGGGTCCTTGCCCAACAGCAGGTCACGGATCGGGCCATTTACGTTGGCTACGGCAGTCAGTACGCCCTTGCCTAGGTAACGACTCTTGTCGCCATCACGCAGTTCCAAAGCCTCGCGGGAACCGGTGGATGCACCAGACGGCGCGCAGGCGCTGCCGATGATGCCGTTGTCCAGGATCACGTCGGCTTCCACTGTGGGGTTGCCACGGGAATCGAGAACTTCACGCCCCTTGATGTCGACGATCTTTGCCATTGTTGTTAACACTCCGTAGATAGCTGCAAGGCTTCAAGCAGTTTCGATTGGCGGGAAATTCTTGACGAGATCATCCAGCTGCTTGAGCTGGGTAAGGAAAGGCTCGAGCTTGTTCAGGTGCAGCGCGCACGGGCCGTCGCACTTGGCATTGTCGGGATCGGGGTGCGCCTCCAGGAACAGGCCGGCAAGGCCCTGGCTGAGTCCGGCGCGGGCCAGCTCGGTGACCTGGGCGCGCCGTCCGCCGGCGGAATCGGCGCGACCGCCCGGCATCTGCAGCGCATGGGTCACGTCGAAGAACACCGGGTAATTCATCTGCTTCATGATGCCGAAGCCGA
Source organism: Pseudomonas sp. (assembly GCA_007713455.1). Lineage (GTDB taxonomy): Bacteria > Pseudomonadota > Gammaproteobacteria > Pseudomonadales > Pseudomonadaceae > Stutzerimonas > Stutzerimonas chloritidismutans. The sequence continues at coordinate 373,578 of VMRT01000001.1, read as the reverse complement.
GCATGTCGACCACCAGGTTGTTGTAGCCGAAGGACGAACCGCGCTCGCAGAGGATCAACTGGTCGTTACCGGCTTCCTCGCACTTGGCGAGGATGTGCTTCATCTCCTGAGGTGCCAGGAACTGCGCCTTCTTGATGTTGATCACCGCGCCGGTCTTGGCCATGGCCACCACCAGATCGGTCTGCCTCGACAGGAAGGCCGGCAGCTGGATGATGTCGCAGACATCGGCCACCGGTTGCGCCTGGTGCGGCTCGTGCACGTCGGTGATTACCGGCACGCCGAAGGCCTTCTTCACGTCCTCGAAAATCCGCATGCCCTCTTCCAGGCCGGGACCACGGAAGGAGTTGATCGAGGATCGGTTGGCCTTGTCGAAACTGGCCTTGAACACGTAGGGAATGCCCAGTTTCTCGGTCACGCGCACATATTCTTCACAGGCCCGCATGGCCAGGTCACGCGATTCGAGCACGTTGATACCGCCAAACAGCACGAACGGCTTGTCATTGGCGATTTCTATGTTGCCGACGCGGATGATCTTCTGGCTCATGCCTTGCTCGCCTTGTAATCCAGCGCCGCCTGGACAAAACCGCTGAACAGCGGATGACCGTCACGCGGCGTGGAGGTGAATTCGGGGTGGAACTGACACGCCACGAACCAGGGATGATCGGGCGCTTCCACGACCTCTACCAGCGCACCGTCACCGGACCGTCCGGTGATTTTCAACCCCGCTTTCTGCAATTTTGGCAACAGGTTGTTGTTCACTTCGTAGCGATGTCGATGACGCTCGACGATGCGCTCCTGTCCATAGCAGTCGAACACCTTGGAGCCGGTCTCCAGACCGCACTCCTGGGCACCCAGACGCATGGTGCCACCCAGATCGGAGGCGTCGCTGCGAGTCTCCACCGCACCGGTGGCATCGGCCCACTCGGTGATCAGGCCCACCACGGGGTGCGTACTGTCCTTGTCGAATTCGGTGGAGTTGGCGTCGCTCCAGCCCAACACGTTGCGGGCGAACTCGATCACCGCCACCTGCATGCCAAGGCAGATGCCGAGGTAGGGAATCTTGTTTTCGCGAGCGTACTGCACCGTGGCGATCTTGCCTTCCACACCACGCAGACCGAAACCACCCGGAACCAGGATCGCGTCCATGCCTTCCAGCAGGCCGGTGCCCTGGTTCTCGATATCTTCGGAGTCGATATAACGGAGGTTCACTTTGGTACGGCTCTGAATGCCAGCGTGACTCATCGCCTCGATCAGAGATTTGTAAGCATCCAGAAGTTCCATGTACTTGCCGACCATGGCAATGGTGACTTCTTTTTCGGGGTTCAGCTTGGCGTCCACCACGCGATCCCATTCCGAAAGATCGGCGCCACGGCACTCTAGGCCAAAACGTTCGAGCACGTAGTCATCCAGACCCTGGGCATGCAGCATGCCGGGAATCTTGTAGATGGTGTCGGCGTCCGGCAGGCTGATCACCGCACGCTCTTCGACGTTGGTGAACAGGGCGATCTTGCGCCGCGAGGACAGGTCGATCGGCACTTCCGAGCGGCACACCAGCACATCCGGCTGCAGACCGATGGAACGCAATTCCTTCACCGAATGCTGGGTCGGCTTGGTCTTGGTCTCGCCCGCGGTGGCGATATAAGGCACCAGCGTCAGGTGCATCAGCATGGCGCGCTTGGCGCCAACCTCAACACGCAGCTGGCGAATCGCTTCCAGGAACGGCTGCGACTCGATATCGCCGACGGTGCCGCCGACTTCAACCAGCGCCACTTCGGCATCGCCGGCACCCTTGATGATGCGCCGCTTGATCTCGTCGGTGATGTGCGGAATCACCTGAATGGTCGCACCCAGATAGTCGCCACGGCGCTCACGGCGCAGCACGTCTTCGTAGACACGACCGGTGGTGAAGTTGTTGTTCTGGGTCATGCGCGTGCGAATGAAACGCTCGTAATGGCCCAGGTCGAGATCGGTCTCGGCGCCGTCGTGGGTGACGAACACCTCGCCGTGCTGAAACGGGCTCATGGTGCCCGGATCGACGTTGATATAAGGGTCCAGCTTGAGCATCGTGACCTTCAGGCCCCGCGCCTCCAGGATGGCCGCCAATGAAGCCGAGGCGATGCCTTTCCCCAATGAAGAAACAACACCACCCGTGACGAAGATGTAGCGCGTCATGAAAAACCCTAGAAGTCTGCGTTAAGCGGCTAGCGCCGCGAGGGGAAAGCGAAGGTGCCATCGCGCCCGAGGCGGCAACGGCTCAGCTGCTACGGTTCGGAAGATCCGTGAAAGCTGTATTGAGACGGGAGCGTAGTCTACTGGATCAGCCCCACATGCTCAAACCTCAGTCAGCCGGCGGCAACGTCCAGACCAGCGAAACGGCAGCTGCGTCGAGTTGCGGCAGATTGCCCACCGCGATCAACTGGTCTTCGCAGAAAAGCAGCGGCAGGCGCGCCCGAACGAAGCCCGGCACGCCGTTCTCATTGAGCAAGCGCTTGAGGTCACGCCGGCCGCGGCCGGGCAGTACCAGCCACTCGCCGCCGGCTCGGTAGCGCACCTGCAGTCGGCCTGCCGGGGCCGTACCGATCAGGTGCAGGCTGCCATTGCCGGGCAACGACAGATCGGTCGATGGCTGCGGCCAGGCGAGCGGCCCCTCTGCCGGCAGCAACCATGAATTGCCCACCCACCAGACCCGCTCGCCGGTGCGCTGCAACTCGCCACGCCCCAGCCGCCAGCGTGGCGTGGCGTCGCCTCGCGCATCGCGCAGCGACTCCCAGCCGCACCAGTGATCGCTGTCCGGAAGCTCGGTGAGGTGCGCCAGCCAATGACGCAGGGCGTTGCGCTGTCGGGCTGGCGACAAGGCACGCAGCGCCGGCAGACAGAGACTGGGCAGTGCCAGCCAGTCGACCGGAGATGGCTGCTGCGCAGCAGCAAGGTCTGCCTGCGCCAGCTCATCCAGCAACGCCTGCGCCTCGGCCATGTGCGCGGCAGTGCGCGCCATGTTCGCCGACGCCTGTGGCCAGCGGCGGCTGATCGGCGGCAGCACCTGCAGACGCAGGTAGTTGCGCGCGTGATCATCACACTGGTTGCTCGGGTCTTCGATCCAGCGCAGGCCCTGGGCGTCGGCGTAGGCCTGCAGCTCGGCGCGCGAAACGGCCAGCAGCGGCCGCAGCAGCCTGCCCTGCCCCAGCGGCCGCTCCGCCGGCATAGCCGCCAGCCCGCGCACGCCGGCACCACGCAACAGACGAAACAGCAGCGTCTCGGCCTGGTCGTCGCGGTGCTGCGCGGTCAGCAGCAGATCACCTTCGCCGAGGCGTTCAGCGAAGGCGGCGTAACGCGCATCCCGCGCGGCACGCTCCAGGCTTGCGCCGTGCGCGACCTGCACCCGCACGATTTCGAGCGGCACGCCTAGCCCCTCGCAAACCTGCCGGCAGTGCTCCGGCCAGGCATCGGCGACCGCCTGCAGGCCGTGATGCACATGGACGGCGCTGATTGGCGGCAACCTTCGGCCCTGCGTCAGTCGCACCAGTGCATGCAGCAGCACCGTCGAATCGAGCCCGCCGGAAAAGCCGACCAGCCAGCGCCGCGCGGCTAGCCACGGGCGCAGTGCATCGAGCAGTTTGGATTCGACCGGCATGGAAATCGACTCATTCAGGCAAGGCGGCCAGCATAAGGCAGCGCACGCCACGACTACAGCCGCCAGCGGTGCGCACCTTTCAAGAGCACGACGCAAACACAGCGGCGCACCTTCGTTGACGCCCTCCGCACCGCGCCGCTCCAAAACAGTGCACACCCATGGCTATCTGAGATCGCCGCAAACAGATCGAGGCATTCAAATTCGAGCTAGGCCTCTGTAATCGTTGGCTTTCTCGTAGTTGGCAAGGGAAATGCAAAAGTCCGCTCAGCTTATTCCAAAAGCTGTTGCTGACTTACCAGCCGGGCTACTGAATACCCGGCGCCACCTTTAGGGACATACCACCATGCTCAAGAAACTGACCCTCGCCATCGCCGCCGCCAGCGCCGTGACTGCCAGCAGCTTCGCCGTCGCGGAAACCGTCTCCAGCCCCGTTGGCGACTTCGACGTCAGCATGAACGTCGGCCTGACCTCGGACTACATGTTCCGCGGTATCTCGCAAACCCAGGGCAACGGCGCCATCCAGGGCGGTCTGGACGTAGCCCACGAGAGCGGCCTGTACGTTGGCACCTGGGCGTCCAACGTCGACTTCGGCGGTGACGCCTCGGTGGAATTCGACTACTACCTGGGCTTCGGTAACAACATCACCGAGAACATCTCCTACGATCTGGGCTGGATCAAGTACGACTACCCGGGCGAAAGCGCGCTGAACTTCAGCGAGTACTACGGCAGCCTGAGCGCCTACGGCTTCACGGCCGGCGCGGCCTACTCCGACGACTTCGCCGGCGACGACACCACCCTGTACTCCTATCTCGGCTACGAATACGCCCTGCCCTACGACGTCGGTCTGGCCCTGCAGTACGGCAAGTACGATTTCAAGGACGCCACCTTCGGCAACGACGATACCTACAACGACTGGTCGGTCGGCCTGAGCAAGACCATGGCCGGTCTGGACTTCGGCCTGACCTACTCCGACACCAGCTTGAGCGGCAGCGAATGCGCAGGCTTCGTCGGCAAGGACGACTACTGCGACGCGACCTTCGTGGTTTCGGTTTCGAAGAGCTTGTAACTCCTGTCGGGACCGCAACAAAGGCCTGACCCAGTCACGTGTCGCATGGTCTGCAGGACGTAGAGCGGGTGACACCCGCCGAACGTGGCCCTCCGCCTTGTTGTAAGAGCGATGCAAGGCCCAGAAAAAACGAAACCCCGCCGCGAGGCAGGGTTTCGTTTGTCGGGCGGTGAGGTGTAACCGCGCGGGTTTCACCCGCCCTATAAAGCTACATACGCCAGGGGTTCAGCGCTCGCCGATGATGCCGCTGCGCCTGTTGCTGGACCCCGTCTGAACAGGCCCGGAAACGAAAAACCACGCCGGGTAGGCGGGGTTTCTGCAGCGGACAAAACGGCATCCGATCAGGCGATACCGTAGCTCATCAGGCGCGCGTAGCGGCGCTCCAGCAGCGCGTCGGTATCCAGCGCCTTGAGCATTTCCAGCTGAGTCCTGAGTTCGTCACGCAGCGAAGCCGCGGTGACGGCCGGGTTGCGATGCGCGCCGCCCAGGGGCTCGGAAATCACCTTGTCGACGATCCCGAGGTCCTTCAGGCGCTCGGCAGTCACGCCCATGGCGTCGGCCGCTTCGGGTGCCTTGTCGGCGGTGCGCCAGAGAATCGAGGCGCAGCCTTCCGGCGAGATCACCGCGTAGGTGGAGTACTGCAGCATGTTCAGCTGGTCGCAGACACCGATGGCCAGTGCACCACCGGAACCGCCTTCACCGATGACAGTGGCGATGATCGGCGTTTTCAGCCGCGCCATCACGCGCAGGTTCCAGGCGATGGCTTCGCTCTGGTTGCGCTCTTCGGCGTCGATACCCGGATAAGCGCCGGGGGTGTCGATGAAGGTGAGGATTGGCATCTTGAAGCGCTCGGCCATCTCCATCAGACGGCATGCCTTGCGGTAGCCCTCCGGACGCGGCATGCCGAAGTTGCGGCGTACCTTCTCGCGGACTTCACGGCCCTTCTGGTGGCCGATGATCATCACCGGCTGGTCGTCCAGACGCGCAATGCCACCGACGATGGCGGCGTCGTCGGAGAAGTGGCGATCACCGTGCAGTTCTTCGAACTCGGTGAACAGGTGGTTGATGTAGTCGAGGGTGTAGGGCCGCTGCGGGTGCCGGGCCAAACGTGCGATCTGCCAGCTGGTCAGATTGCCGAAGATGCTCTCGGTGAGCGACTCGCTCTTATCCTGCAGGCGGGTGATTTCATCGCCAATGTTCAGCGAATTGTCATTACCAACCAGGCGCAACTCTTCGATCTTGGCTTGCAGGTCGGCGATCGGCTGTTCGAAATCGAGAAAATTCGGGTTCATAGTCATCCGTCATGCGTCGACGGCCGGGGGGCCGGGAAGCTGTTCCGTTTTTTGCGCCCTACCTTACGGGACGGACGCATTCAGGTCGAACAAAAAATGTTCGCAATCATGACTCGATCAAGATCGGGTCGCTTGGGTAGTGGCCGGGTCATGCGCCAGTTTTCCTGGCGATAACTCGATGCTGGCCGCTATCGGTATTGCAGGAAGACGTTGTCGCGCCCGAACTGGTCACGCAATGCCTGAATCAAGTGATCCGCCGGATCGATTCGCCAGCTCTCGCCAAACTGCAACAGCGCCTTGGCGTCGCTACCGGTGTACTCCAGAGTGATCGGGCAGGCCCCGCGATGACGACCACAGACGTCTGCCAGCCAGCGCACCCGGTCACCCCTGAGCGCATCGCTGCCGACCTTGACCCGCAAGCTCTCGGCCAGACCGGTGCGCGCTTCTTCCAGGCTCATCACCCGCTTGGCACGCAGACGCAGGCCACCGGAGAAATCGTCGTTGCTGACTTCACCTTCGACCACCACCAGCGCATCGGTCTGTAGCAGTGCCTGAGCCGTATTGAAGGCTTCGGCGAACAGCGAGGCCTCGATGCGCCCGGAGCGGTCGTCCAGGGTGATGAAACCCATCTTGTCACCCTTCTTGTTCTTCATCACCCGCAGGTTGACGATCAACCCGGCGACCGTCTGGGTATCGCGAGCCGGACGCAGATCGATGATGCGCTGGCGTGCGAAGCGCCGCACCTCGCCCTCGTATTCATCGATCGGGTGACCAGTGAGATAGAGGCCAAGGGTGTCCTTTTCACCTTTAAGACGCTCCTTCAGAGACAGCTCGCGCGCCTTGCGGTGGTTGGCGTAGACGTCAGCTTCGGGCTCGGCGAACAAGCCGCCAAACAGGTCCATGTGGCCGCTCTCAGCGCTGCGCGCCGTTTGCTCCGCGGCCTGCACCGCTTCTTCCATCGCCGCCAGCAAAACCGCCCGATTGCGGTCGATGTTGGCCTGATAGGCCTTGACCTCTTCGAAGAAATACGGACCCAGACGATCCAGCGCACCGGAGCGAATCAGCGCCTCAAGGGTACGCTTGTTGATCCGTTTCAGGTCGATCCGCGCGCAGAAGTCGAACAGGTCCTTGAATGACCCACCTTCAGCACGACATTCAGCGATAGCCTCGACCGGCCCCTCGCCCACGCCCTTGACTGCACCTAGGCCATAAACGATACGGCCGTCATCGTTGACGGTGAACTTGAACTCGGAAATGTTCACATCGGGCGGGTCGATGCGCAGCTTCATGCTGCGGCATTCCTCGATGAGGATCACCACCTTGTCGGTATTGTGCATATCCGCCGAGAGCACGGCAGCCATGAACGGCGACGGGTAGTGCGCCTTGAGCCAGGCCGTCTGGTAGGAAACCAGACCGTAGGCCGCCGAGTGCGACTTGTTGAAACCGTAACCGGCGAACTTCTCTACCAGGTCGAAGATGTTGCCTGAAAGTTCTTTATCGATGCCATTGTTGGAACAGCCTTCGATGAAACCACCGCGCTGCTTGGCCATCTCCTCGGGCTTCTTCTTGCCCATGGCGCGGCGCAGCATGTCCGCACCACCCAGCGTATAGCCGGCCATGACCTGTGCGATCTGCATCACCTGTTCCTGGTACAGGATGATGCCGTAGGTGGGCTTGAGCACTGGCTCCAGCCCGGCGTACTGGTAGTCCGGGTGTGGATAGGAGACTTCGGCACGCCCGTGCTTGCGGTTGATGAAGTCGTCCACCATGCCCGATTGCAACGGACCGGGACGGAACAGCGCCACCAGTGCGATCAGGTCTTCCAGGCAGTCGGGCTTGAGCTTTTTGATCAGCTCCTTCATACCGCGGGATTCGAGCTGGAATACCGCGGTGGTCTCGGCCTTCTGCAGCAACTGGTAGGTTGGCTTGTCATCCAGCGGGATGAAGTCGATGTTGATCGGCTCCAGGCCCTTCTTGGCCTGTTCGCGGTTGATGGTTTCCAACGCCCACTTGATGATGGTCAGCGTCCGCAGGCCGAGGAAGTCGAACTTCACCAGACCGGCCTGCTCGACGTCGTCCTTGTCGAACTGGGTCACCAGGCCGCCACCCTCCTCGTCGCAAGCGATCGGCGCGAAGTCGGTGAGCTTGGTTGGCGCGATCACCACACCACCGGCGTGCTTACCGGTACCGCGAGTAATACCTTCGAGCTTGAGCGCCATCTCCCAGATTTCCCGGGCGTCCTCGTCAACGGCGAGGAAGTCGCGCAGCGGCTCCTCCATTTCGTAGGCCTTTTCCAGCGTCATGCCGACTTCGAAGGGAATCATCTTCGACAACCGATCAGCCAGGCCGTAGGACTTGCCCTGCACCCGCGCCACGTCGCGCACCACGGCCTTGGCCGCCATGGTACCGAAGGTGATGATCTGGCTGACCGCATTACGGCCATATGCCTCGGCCACGTAATCGATGACCCGGTCGCGACCATCCATGCAAAAGTCGACGTCGAAGTCGGGCATGGAAATACGTTCGGGGTTGAGGAAGCGCTCGAACAGCAGGTCATAGGCCAGCGGATCGAGGTCGGTGATCTTCAGCACGTAGGCGACCAGTGAGCCGGCACCCGAGCCACGACCTGGGCCGACCGGTACGCCGTTGTTCTTCGCCCACTTGATGAAGTCCATAACGATCAGGAAGTAACCGGGGAAGCCCATCTGGATGATGGTGCCCAGCTCGAACTCAAGGCGATCGATGTAGACCTGCTTCTTCGCCTCGTAGTCAGGAGTGTCCTTGGGTAGCAGCACCTCGAGGCGTTCTTCCAGCCCTTCGAACGACACCTGACGCAGGTAGTCGTCGATGGTCATGCCCTCGGGCACGGGGAAGTTCGGCAGGAAGTAGGTGCCCAACTGCACTTCGATGTTGCAGCGCTTGGCGATCTCGACGGTGTTTTCCAGCGCCTCGGGGAGGTCGCTGAACAGCTCGGCCATCTCTGCCGGAGTCTTCAGATACTGCTGATCAGAGTAGGTACGCGGCCGCCGCGGATCGTCCAGAGTTCGGCCTTCACCGATACATACGCGGGTCTCGTGGGCCTCGAAGTCTTCCTGCTTGAGGAAACGCACGTCGTTCGTCGCGACCAGCGGCGTACCGCTGCGCTCGGCGAGCGCGACTGCAGCGTGCAGATACTCTTCGTCATTGACTCGGCTGGTGCGCTGAACTTCCAGGTAGAAGCGGTCGGCAAACACATCGCGCCATTCAGCCAGACGCGATTCGGCCAATGCTTCGTCGCCATTGAGCAGCGCCTGGCCGACCTCTCCTTCCCTGGCGCCAGACAAGGCGATCACACCTTCGGCGGCCTGCTTGACCCAGTCACGCTCGATGATCACCAGATCGTTGCGCTGGCCTTCGGTCCAGCCGCGAGAGATCAACTCGGTGAGATTGCGATACCCCTTGGGATTCATCGCCAGCAAGGTCAAGCGGCTGAGAGGACCGTCCTCGTCACAACCAGCCATCCAGATATCGGCACCGCAAATCGGCTTTATGCCGGCGCCCTGCGCGGCCTTATAGAACTTGACCAGCGAGCACATATTGCTCATGTCGGTCACCGCCACTGCCGGCATGCCACCTGCCGCGACCGCCTTGATCAGCGGCTTGACCCGAACCAGCCCATCGACCAGCGAGTACTCGGTATGCAGACGTAGATGGACGAAGGAAACAGGCATGAACAGACCTTGAGCTGGCAGAACGACAAGCGCGGGATTGTACCGGAAAGCACGGACGGGCTGGCGACCGCGCTAACGGTAGCCGACACGGCAAAAGGGTGTTCGGCGGCCCAGGACCTCATGAAGCACCTGGCTGGCCCGCGTACAGTTACCAGCTAGACCAGCAGCACGCTGGCCGGGATGTCGGTCTCGACAACTGCCTGCTCAAGCAGCGTACGCACGGGGGCGAAAGAGCGCCGATGAATGGGCGTTGGCCCAAGCCGACGAAGCGCCTCCAGATGGCTTGGAGTCGGATACCCCTTGTGCCCGGCCAGCCCATAACCCGGATAGCTGAGATCCAGGACCTGCATTTCGCGATCACGACTGACCTTGGCCAGGATGGATGCCGCAGCGATAGCCGGCACCTGACTGTCGCCCTGGATCACCGGTGCGCTGGGCACGTTCAGCTGAGGGCACCGATTGCCATCAATGAGTGCCAGCCGCGGCGTGACACTCAGTCCATCAACCGCACGCTGCATGGCGAGCATCGTGGCGTGAAGGATATTCAGCTGATCGATCTCTTCGACCTCGGCTCGGGCAATGCACCACGCCACCGCCTTTTCGCAGATCTCGTCGAACAACGCTTCACGACGGGCTTCGCTCAGCTTTTTCGAGTCGTTGAGGCCTTCGATCGGACGCGCCGGATCGAGGATCACTGCGGCGGTCACTACAGGACCACACAGCGGCCCGCGTCCGACCTCGTCGACGCCGGCAACTAGCTCTTCGACCAGATTGAAATCGAGTCCGAACTGCATCAACGAACTCCAACCAGGCGCAACACGGCATCGGCGGCCTGACTCGACGCATCGCAACGCAGGGTGCGATGAATACTGTCGAAGCCTTCGGTTTGCACGTCACCATCGTCCAGCAGTGGCGACAGAGACTGCGCAAGCGCTTCGGGGGTAGCGGCGTCCTGCAGCAACTCGGGAACCAGCAGACGCTGGGCCAGCAGGTTGGGAAGCGCAACATAGGGGCTCTTCACCAGCCGCCGGAGGATGCGGTAAGTCATTGGCGCTACGCTGTAGGCCACCACCATAGGACGCTTGAACAACAGCGCCTCAAGCGTTGCCGTACCGGAAGCAATCAACACGGCGTTGCAGGCGGCCAATGCCTCATGGGACCGGCCATCGAGCAGGGTCAGCGGCAAATCACGAGTAACCAGCATCTGCTCAAGCTGCAGCCGCCGCTCGGGGCTGGCGCAAGGCATGACAAAACGAATCCCGGGACGCATGGCGCGCAACCGCTCGGCAGCGGAAAGGAACAGATCCCCCAGTCGAGCGACTTCGCCGCCCCTGCTACCGGGCATCAGCGCGACGACCAGGCCATCCGCTGGCAATCCGAGCGCTTGCCGCGCCGCGGCACGATCGGCGCAAAGCGGAATGGCATCAGCCAGGGGATGACCGACGAAGCGAACAGGTACCTGGTGCTCGTCGTAGAACCTGGCCTCGAACGGAAACAGCGTGAGCATCAGATCGCAGGCGTCACGGATCTTCAGTACCCGCTTCTGACGCCAGGCCCAGACCGACGGACTGACGTAGTGCACGGTCTTGATTCCGGCGCCGCGCAGCTTGAGCTCAAGCCCGAGATTGAAGTCCGGTGCGTCGATGCCGATGAATACATCCGGCCGCTGCTGGATCAGCGTGTCCACCAGGCGTTTGCGGCGGGCCAGCAGCTCCGGCAAACGACCGAGCACTTCGACCAGGCCCATCACTGCCAGACGCTCGAGCGGAAAGTACGACTGCAACCCTTCGGCCTGCATGCGCGAGCCGCCGACCCCGATGAATTCGACATTCGCGTGCTGAGCCTTCAGCGCCTGCATCAGGCCCGCACCAAGGATGTCACCGGAGGACTCCCCGGCTACCAAGGCAACCCTGAGCGGCCGGTTCATCTCAGCGGGTGATGCCACGAGTTGAAGCCTGGATCGAGTCGCGGAAGATCGCAACCTCGGGGAATGCCGCTGCACTTTCGGCCAGCTCGGTGAGTGCGGCCTCCACGGTCAAACCCTTGCGGTAGACGACCTTGTAAGCGTTGCGCAGGGCGTGAACGGCTTCGGCGCTGAAGCCACGACGACGCATGCCCTCGAAGTTCATGCTGCGCGCCTCAGCCGGATTGCCGAACACGGTGACAAACGCCGGTACATCCTTGCCGATCGCCGTGCCCATGCCGGAAAAACTATGGGCGCCGATATGGCAGAACTGATGCACCAGGGTGTAACCGGAGAGAATGGCCCAGTCGCCCACATGGACGTGACCGGCCAGCGCGGTGTTGTTGACCAGAATGCAATGATTGGCGATCACGCTGTCGTGGCCGATGTGAGCATAAGCCATGATCAGGTTGTGATCACCGAGGGTGGTTTCGGAGCGATCCTGCACGGTGCCGCGATGGATGGTGACACCCTCGCGAATCACGTTGTGATCGCCGATCACCAGGCGCGTCGGCTCACCCTTGTACTTCAGATCCGGCGTATCTTCGCCAACCGAGGAGAACTGATAGATGCGATTGTGCCGACCGATACGGGTCGGCCCTTTGATGACCACATGCGACGCGATCACCGTACCCTCGCCAATTTCGACGTCCGGACCAATGATCGACCATGGGCCGACCTGGACGTCATCCGCCAAGCGAGCCGCAGGGTCGATGATGGCGCGAGGGTCGATCAAACTCATATCTTCTGTTCCGCGCAGATGATTTCTGCCGAGCAGACCGGCTTGCCCTCGACGCTGGCACGACAATCGAACTTCCAGATGCCGCGTTTGGCGCTGATGAAGGAAGCTTCCAGGACCAACTGATCGCCCGGAACCACCGGCTGACGGAAGCGCAGCTTGTCAGAGCCGACGAAATAGTAAAGCGTGCCATCGGCTGGCTTGACGCCCATCATCTTGAAACCAAGCAGACCGGCCGCCTGCGCCATGGCTTCGATGATCAGCACGCCTGGCATGATCGGATGCTGTGGAAAATGCCCATTGAAGAACGGTTCGTTGATGGTCACGTTCTTGTAGGCACGAACGCGCTTGGCCTCGACGTCCATCTCCGTCACACGGTCCACCAGCAGGAACGGGTAGCGGTGAGGCAAATATTCGCGAATCTCGTTGATATCCATCATGTCAGGAAAGAGCCTGTAAAAAAGTATAGGGCCGCCTGCGCTGAAAGCCCGCGCGAGCACTGACAGGCATTAACCCCGAAAAAAACCGGATCAGACGGTAAGCTCAGGCATCAGAAGCCGGATTCTGACCCTGAGTCACGGTAGCCAGGCTTTTCTCCAGCTGTTGCAGCCGGCGAGCCATGTCATCCAACTGACGAATACGCGCCGCACTCTTTCTCCAATCGGCAGCATTCTGCATCGCCGTGCCCGAGGAGTAGCTTCCGGGTTCCGTGATCGAGCGCGTGACCATCGTCATACCCGTCACGAACACGTTGTCGCACACTTCGATGTGCCCAACCATGCCGACGCCACCGGCGATCATGCAACTGCGTCCGATCTTGGTGCTACCGGAGATGCCGGCACAGCCAGCCATCGCCGTGTTGTCACCGATCTGCACGTTGTGCGCGATCATGATCTGATTATCTAGCTTCACGCCGTTGCCGATCAGCGTATCGGAAAGGGCGCCGCGGTCGATGGTGGTATTCGAGCCAATCTCCACATCATCCCCGATACGCACACCGCCGATTTGAGCGATCTTCTGCCAGGCACCTTTTTCCTTGGCGAAGCCGAACCCCTCACCACCGATCACGGCACCGGACTGGATCACCACGCGCTTACCGATCTGCACGTCGTGATAAAGCGTGACTCGCGGTGCGAGTCGCCCGCCAGCGCCGATTCGGCTACGGGCGCCGACGAATGACTGCGCACCGATCACCACATCCGCCTCGATGGTTGCGCCGGACTCGATCACCACATAGGGACCAATGCTGGCCGACGAATCTACATAAGCATCGGCAGCGACCACCGCCGTCGGGTGAATGCCGCTATTCGCTACCGGTCGAGTCTCGAACAGGTGCGACGCGCGCGCATAAGCCAGATAGGGGTCGCTAATGACAATTGCCGCGCCTTCGTAGCCTTCAGCATCAGCGGGAGCCAACAACACCGCGGCGGCCTGGGTGGTCGACAGGTACTTGCGATACTGAGCATTGGCAAGGAAGCTCAAATGCGCCGGGCCCGCCTCCTGCAGGGTAGCGAGCCCGCTAATAGCCTGGTCAGCATCGCCGCGCAGGGTGCCACCCAGTTCCTCGGCCAGCTGGCCGAGTGTATAGACTGCGCCTGCCATATCAGCGCAGCTGATTCATGCGCTCGATGACCTGGCGGGTGATATCGAACTGCGGTTTGACATCCACCACGGCACCACGCTCGAACACCAGGTCGTAGTTGCCCTTCTTGATGACTTCTTCGACAGCCTGATCAAGCTTCGGCTTGAGCTGCTTGAGCATGTCCCGATCCGCCACAGCCTTTGCCTCGTTCAATTCCTTGGACTGGAACTGGAAGTCACGGGCCTTTTGCTTGAATTCGAGCTCCAGACGTTCACGCTCGGCCTGCTGCATCTTGTCGCCGTCCTTTACCAGGCGATCCTGAATACGCTTGGCGTCGCTTTCGAGTGTTTTCAGCTTGCTCAGTTGGGGGCCGAACTTCTTCTCCGCGTCGACCGCGTAACGTTTGGCCGCATCCGACTCAAGCAGCGCCATCTGATAGTTCATGACGGCGATCTTCATTTCGGCAAATGCTGGGGTCGCTACCAGCGCGGCAACGACGAAAAACAGTTGAGTCAACTTACGCACGGTAAACACCACTCCTGAAAGAAAACACTGAGGCATCACGCCGCAATGTTAGAACGTTTGTCCCAGCGAGAACTGGAATACCTGAGTATCGGCCTCGTCCGGCTTGACCACCGGCATAGCCAGACTGAAGCTCAGCGGGCCCATTGCGGTAATCCAGGTCAGACCTACACCCACCGAGCTGGCCATATCGCCGAAGTCGATATCGCTGCAATTACTCGACTCTGTTGGGCAATTGGTGTTGTACACATTACCTACGTCCCAGAACACTGAAGTACGCAGCGAGCGCTGATCCTTGACGAACGGCATGGGGAACAGCACTTCCAAGCCCCCCTGGATGAGTACGTTACCACCGAACGGGAGCGGGTCTTGGTCAGGATCGCGAATCGTTCCAGGCTGTCCGCCAGGATTACCTTCACCTCGGCTAGGCGTGCTACGCGGGCCAAGGCTGCTATCCTCGAAGCCGCGTACCGAGTTGAAGCCGCCGGCATAGTAATGCTCGTAGAACGGCAGGCTCGAGGTCGAGCCGTAGGCATCCCCGTAACCCAGGCGCGTATGCATGCGCAGGGTGTAGTCCTTGCTCATCGGCACGAACAGCTGGCCGTTGTAGTCGAGCTTGTAGAAGGACAGGTCGCTACCCGGAATCGTGCTTTCGAATACCAGGCTCTGCGAATGACCGCGAGTTGCGAGCACGCCGCGATTGAGGGTCGACTCGGACCAGCCTGCAGATGCCTTGAAATTGAGGAAGCTGTCGCCCTCCTCTTCCATGAACTTGAAGATCTCGTCCACGGTATAACGGCCAGTATCAAGATCATCCTGCTGCACAGTCAGGCCGAATGACAGTCGAGACGTCTCGCTGATCGGGTAGCCGATGTTGATGCCGCCACCAAGGCTATCCACCGAATAACTGGAAACGTCGTAATCGAGCTCGTCGTAATCGGTGGTGCGATAGAAGGCGTTATACCCCAGGCTGACACCGTCTTCGGTCCAGTAGGGGTCGACGAAACCGAAGTTGTAACGCGTCTGGTATTCGCTGCGGGTCAAGCCCAGGGAGACCCGATTACCGGTACCGAGGAAGTTGTTCTGGCTGATGGAGCCACCCAGAATCAGGCCTGCGTTCTGCGCAAAACCGATGCTGGCCATGATCGAACCGGACGGTTGCTCCTCGACGCTGTAGTTGACGTCGATCTGATCATCCGTACCTGGAACCTGCGGCGTTTCTACGTTCACTTCCTTGAAGAAGCCCAGGCGCTCGAGACGAGTCTTGGATTGGTCGATCAAATAGGTCGACGCCCAACCACCTTCCATCTGGCGCATCTCGCGACGCAGCACTTCATCTTCGGTCTTGGTATTCCCGCGGAAATTGACGCGATTGACGTACGCACGCTTACCCGGATCGACGACGAACGTGATCGACACCGTATTGTCTTCGTCGTGAGCTTCAGGAACACCGTTGACGTTGGCAAAGGTATAGCCTTCGTTACCCAAGCGCCGGGTAATCAGCTCGGAGGTGGTAGTCATCACCTTGCGCGAGAACACCTGACCTTCTTTTGCCAGCAACAGCGCCTCGATCTCTTCCTGCGGAACCTTGAGATCACCGCTCAGCTTGACGTCGCGCACGGTATAGCGCTCGCCTTCGTCGATGTTCACGGTGACATAGACGTGCTTCTTGTCTGGCGTTATGGATACCTGGGTCGAGGTGATATCCATGTTGATGTAACCGCGATCCAGGTAATACGAGCGCAGGCGTTCCAGGTCACCGGAGAGCTTTTCACGCGCGTACTTGTCGTCGTTGCGGAAGAACGACAGCCAGTTTGTGGTCTTCAGCTCGAACAGATCCACCAGATCTTCGTCCGCGAAGACAGAATTGCCCACGATATTGACGTGCTTGATCGCCGCCACCGAGCCTTCGTTGATCTTGATCTTCAACGCCACCCGATTACGCGGCTGCGAAATGACCTCGGTTTCGATGGTCGCCGAATAGCGCCCCTGGGCAACGTACTGGCGCTGCAGTTCATTACGTACACCCTCGAGCGTGGCCTGCTGAAAGATTTCCCCTTCGGCCAGACCGGACTGCTGCAAACCTGACAGCAGATCTTCGGTCTTGATCGCCTTGTTGCCTTCGATCTCGATGCCGGAAATGGATGGTCGCTCGACTACGCTGATGACCAGCACATCGCCATCCCGCCCCAGCTGAATATCCTGAAAGAAACCGGTTCGAAAGAGCGCACGAGTGGCATCGACGAGGCGATTGTCATCGGCAGGCTCACCCACGTTCAAAGGCAGAGCGCCGAATACGCTGCCGGCGGAAACCCGCTGCAGGCCATTGACCCGGATATCGGAAATAGTGAAGGACTCAGCGTGAACTTCGGCGATCATCAATGCGGAGATAACCGCAGGTAGCAGCAGACGTTTCATGAAGTCCTTTCTTATTCAAACCTGATAAATGAACCGGCGATTCGGCATGGCGACACTACGGATTCGGCATTACAGACGGCCAAGGTCATTGACCAGTGCAAGCAGCATCACCCCAACCACCAGGCTGATGCCGATCTGTACTCCCCATCCCTGTACCCGCTCCGACAGAGGACGTCCGCGGACCCACTCGACGAGATAGAAGAGCAGATGGCCGCCATCGAGCACCGGGATAGGCAATAGATTGAGAACCCCCAGACTAATGCTCAGATAGGCGAGGAAATTGAGGAAATCCCCCAGTCCCGACTGGGCAGAAGCGCCCGCCACTTTAGCAATGGTTATCGGACCGCTCAAGTTTTTTACCGAGAGCTCCCCGAAGAGCATTTTCTTCAGCGAATCGAGGGTCAGCAGGCTCATGGTCCAGGTGCGTCTTACGCCTTCGACCACCGCTTCAAGAGGACCGAAGCTGACTTCGCGCAGCATTTCCGCTGGCCATTCACCACCTTCGACACCCGCCCCCAGATAACCGCGGCGCGCATCGCCTTCGCCACGCGCGGCCAGCGTCAACGACACATCGAGTCGCTCACCGGCGCGCTCCACCTGCAGGGATACCGGCTCACCGGGCAGTACCTTGACTGCGTCGATCACCTGCTGCCAATCGTCCAGTGGCTGCTGATCCATACTCAACAGGCGGTCGCCGAGACGAATACCTGCGGCCTGCGCCGGACCTTCAGGGTCCAACTGAGCGACCACTGGGACAATCTGAGGGCGCCAGGGTCTGATTCCGAGCGAGGTGATCGGGTCCGGCTCCTCCACGCCTTTCAGCCAATTTTGCAACGGGATCTGCAAGTGCTGCTCGCCAGAACCGCCAAGCTCTCGCACCGTCATATCGAGCTGACCGCTCTCGCCCAGGCGCCGTACCAACTGTAGATTGACCTCGGACCAGCCACTGACTGGCTTGCCATTGACCGCAACGATCTCCTGATCGACCGCCATCCCCGCCTGAGCAGCGAGACTGCCTGGCGCGACAGCACCGACAACAGGCCGCACCTGTTCGCTGCCAAGCATCGCCAGCAGCCAGAAGAACACCATAGCTAACAGGAAATTGGCCAACGGCCCGGCGGATACGATAGCGAAGCGCTGGCGGACGCTCTTGCGATTGAATGCACTGTCGAGCAAAGCGGGAGGCACGTCGCCCTCACGTTCGTCGAGCATTTTGACGTAACCGCCAAGCGGTATCGCAGCGATGACGAACTCGGTGCCCTGCCGGTCATGCCAGCGAAGCAGCGGACTACCGAAGCCAACGGAGAATCGCAGCACCTTCACGCCACAGCGACGGGCAACCCAGAAATGACCGAATTCGTGAAAGGTCACCAGCACCCCGAGCGCAACGAGGGTGCCGATGATCATGTAGAGCGCGCCCATATTTTCCTCCGGGAGTGGGTCTGTTGACGTTTCGCTGCAAGCCGCGAGGCCGGCAGACCCTATCGCCCGCGGCAGCTCAACCAGTGGTCGGCAGTTTCACGAGCCTGGTTGTCAGCGGCGAGTACATCTTCAAGGCAGACAGTCGGAACCGATGCCTCTCGATTCAACACGTCGTCGATGATACTCGCGATCTCGGGGAAGCGGATGCGTCGATTGAGAAAGGCGTCAACCGCCACTTCGTTCGCGGCATTGAGCATCGCCGGCGCCGTACCACCGGTCTCCGCGGCCAGGCGAGCAAGCCGCAGACAAGGGAAGCGCAGGTTGTCCGGCGCCTGGAAATCCAGTCGCCCAACCTGCAACAGATCCAGCGCCGACACACCGGAATCGATTCGCTCCGGCCATGCCAGCGCATGCGCAATCGGCGTACGCATGTCGGGATTGCCGAGTTGCGCGAGCACCGAACCATCCACGTAGTCCACCATAGAGTGGATAACGCTTTGCGGGTGAATCACCACCTCGACCTGATCTGGTCGCGCGTTGAACAACCAACAGGCCTCGATCAGCTCAAGCCCCTTGTTCATCATGCTGGCCGAATCCACGGAAATCTTGCGTCCCATCGACCAGTTGGGATGAGCGCAGGCCTGCTCCGGCGATACATCCGCCAGAAGCTGCGGCGCAATATCTCGAAACGGCCCGCCAGAAGCGGTGAGCAATATCCGCCGCACACCGACAGCACCAAGCCCACGGGCATAATCGGATGGCAAGCATTGAAAAATCGCGTTGTGTTCGCTATCGATCGGCAGCAACACCGCATCGCTATCGTGCAGTGCCTGCATGAATAACGCGCCGGACATTACCAGCGCTTCCTTGTTCGCCAGCAACACTCGCTTGCCTGCCTGCACGGCGGCGAGAGTCGGCTTCAGCCCAGCGGCACCGACGATTGCAGCCATCACGACATCGACCTCGGGATGGCCCGCCACCTCGCTCAGACCGCCCTCGCCGCTCAGCACTCGAGTGGCAACGCCATCGCACTGCAACTGCCCCTGCAGCACGCCGGCTTGCGCTTCATCACCGACCACTGCGTAGCTAGGACGATGCTTGAGACAGAGCGAACGCAGGTCGGCGAGCCGGCTGAAGCCGGTCAGCGCAAACACGCTATAGCGATCGGGATGACGAGCGATGACATCCAATGTGCTAAGTCCGATCGAACCGGTCGCCCCCAGCACGGTTATCTGTAGAGGTCGCGTCACAGCACGCCCCAGCCAGCAAGCCAAAGAAGCACCGCAAAGATAGGAATGGCCGCGGTAAGACTGTCTATACGATCCATTACACCGCCGTGCCCGGGAAGCAGTTGACTGCTGTCCTTGATGCCCGAGCTACGCTTGAACATGCTCTCGGTGAGGTCACCGATCACCGAGATCAACACCACCACCGCCGCACCCAGCAGCGCTAGCACCAGCTCTCGCACCGACCAGCCGCGGTAAATGCCAACCGCCAGCGTGATCAGCAGACTGGTCAACAGGCCACCTATCAGCCCCTCCCAGCTCTTGCCAGGACTGACCTGCGGTGCAAGCTTGCGCTTGCCGAACGTCTTGCCGGAGAAATACGCCCCGATATCCGCAGCCCAGACCAGAATCATCACGGCAAGGATCAACCAGTTACCCAATGGCCATTGCTTGAGCACGACCAGTGCCTGCCACGACGGAAGCAGAATCGCCAGACCGATCACCAGACTGCCAGCGGAGCCACCCCAGAGACGACTGCTCTGCGGATAGGTCAACACCAGATAGGTTGCTGCCAGCCACCAGAGTACGGCGAGCGCCAACAGCCAGGGGGCCAGTGCCGGAAGTTGATACAGCACGGCAAGCAGCACCACGACCAGCGCCGCATAACCGATTCTCACCGGCTGGCCCGCGAACCCGGCCAACCGGGCCCATTCCCAGGCACCTAGCGCAACGACCAGCCCAATGAAGATAGCGAAAGCGAGCCCGTGAAGGAGAAAGAACCCAATGATCGCGACGGGCAGAAGGATGGCGGCGGTGATGATGCGCTGCTTCAGCATTCGGCCTTGACCTCGCTTTCGACCTGTTCGCCCGTTTTGCCAAATCGCCGCTGTCGAGTGGCGAAATCGGCGAGCGCCTTGCGCATGGCAACGTGCTTGAAGTCGGGCCAATAAAGATCGGAAAAATACAGTTCCGCGTAGGCGAGCTGCCAAAGCAGGAAATTGCTGATGCGCCGCTCACCGCCGGTGCGAATGCACAGATCGGGCAACGGCATGTCGCCGGTCGCCAGATAGCTCTGAAACAGAGCAGGCGTAATTTCCGCCGGATTCAGACGCCCGGACTGCGCCTCGGCAGCCAAGTGCTGAGCCGCCTGAAGAATGTCCCACTGCCCACCGTAATTTGCGGCAACCTGGAGGACGAAACGATGATTGGTGGAAGTCATCTCTTCCACCTCCAGCATCGCGGCCTGCAATTCGGGATGGAAACGGGCACGATCGCCGATGATGCGCAGGCGAATGCCGTTCTCATCGAGCTTGCGCGCCTCACGCCGCAACGCCGACAGGAACAGTTCCATCAGCGCACCGACTTCATCTGCCGGGCGCTGCCAGTTCTCGCTGGAGAACGCAAACAGTGTCAGCACCTCGACGCCGGAATCGGCGCAGACCTCAATCACGGCGCGAACCGCGTCGACACCGGCTTTATGCCCGGCCACACCGGGCAGCAAACGCCTCTTCGCCCAGCGATTGTTGCCATCCATGATGATCGCTACGTGACGGGGTACATTCCGCCCGGCGATCTGCCTGACCTTTTCCATGAACAACTCTACTTGCGCTAAAACACGCTGCGAACCAAAAGAAAAAGCTGCAAGCAACAGCTCTGGGGCATCTGCACTGTCGCATCACGAACCGGTCCCCCCGATTCAGGACACGACAGCAGCGATTCGATGCCGGCCTTATACGGCCATCAGGTCGCCTTCTTTGGCTTCGAGGGCCTTGTCGATCTCGGCAACGTACTTGTCGGTTAGCTTCTGGACGTCATCCTGGCCGCGACGTTCCTCGTCCTCGCTGATTTCCTTTTCCTTGACCAGATCCTTCAGCTGCGCGATCGCATCACGGCGGATGTTGCGCACTGCGACTCGGGCGTTCTCGGCCTCTGCGCGGGCCTGCTTGGTGTAGCCCTTACGGGTCTCCTCGGTCAGCGCGGGCATCGGCACACGAATCGTGGTGCCAGCGGTGGCCGGATTCAGACCCAGGTCCGAGGTCATGATCGCCTTCTCTACCGCCTGGATCATGCTCTTGTCGAACACTGTCAATGCCAGAGTGCGGGAGTCTTCGGCGATTACGTTGGCAACCTGACGCAGCGGAGTGTCGGAACCGTAATAGGAGACCATAACGCTATCGAGAATACTGGGATGCGCACGACCGGTACGGATCTTGGCGAATGCATGGTCCAGCGATTCCAGGGTTTTCTTCATGCGCTCCTGCGCGTCTTGCTTGATCTCGTTGATCATTCTTTCGATTCCTCGATCAGGGTTCCTTCAGCGCCACCTAGCACGATGTTGAGCAGGGCGCCGGGCTTGTTCATGTTGAAGACCCGCAGCGGCATGTTGTGGTCACGGCACAGACAGATAGCTGTCAGATCCATCACGCCAAGCTTGCGATCCAGCACTTCGTCGTACGTGAGCTCGGCAAATTTCTCCGCATTCGGATCCTTGAACGGATCTGCGGTGTAAACACCATCGACCTTGGTGGCCTTGAGCACGACATCCGCCTGGATCTCGATCGCACGCAGACAGGCGGCCGAGTCGGTGGTGAAGAATGGGTTGCCGGTACCGGCGGAGAAAATAACCACCTCGCCGGTCTTCAAATGACGCATCGCCTTGCGACGGTCATAGTGATCAGTCACGCCGACCATAGAAATGGCAGACATGACCAGCGCCGGGATGTTCGAACGTTCAAGCGCGTCGCGCATGGCCAGCGCGTTCATCACAGTGGCCAGCATACCCATATGGTCGCCGGTGACGCGATCCATACCGGCCGCCGAGAGCGCAGCACCACGAAAGAGGTTGCCACCACCGATGACCAGTCCGACCTCGACGCCGATGCCCACCAACTGACCGACTTCCAGAGCCATACGGTCAAGGACCTTGGGATCTATGCCAAAGTCTTCGGAGCCCATCAGGGCCTCGCCGCTCAATTTGAGCAGAATGCGTTTATAGCGAGGATTGCGTGCACTCATCTGCTGAGCCATTGGCGTGTTATCTCCTGCGGCGTGCTGTGATCAAGTCTGAATGACTCAGACCAAAAAATATCTGCGCTTTGACAGCTCAACCCGGGGTTGGTGCCAGGCGATGACTATATCGTGACAAAAAAACAATTCCGCTGCCCAATTCGACAAAGAGGCCGCGCGCGTGAGCGGGCAGCCTCTTTGCCAGAACCACCGAAGCGGCCTTATTTCTTGGTCGCAGCGACCTGAGCAGCAACTTCGGCAGCAAAGTCGACTTCGGCCTTCTCGATACCCTCGCCTACTTCGTAGCGAACAAAGGATACGATTTCGGCACCAGCTTTCTTGGCCAGCTCACCAACCTTGATTTCCGGGTTCTTGACGAACGCCTGCTCAACCAGGCTGGCTTCGGCCAGGAACTTGTTGATACGACCCTTGACCATGTTCTCGACGATGTTTTCCGGCTTGCCGGCGATCTTGTCGGCATTGAGCTGCAGGAAGATTTCCTTTTCCTTGGCAACCAGCTCTTCGGAAACATCAGCCGGGCTCAGAACCGCAGGATTGCTGGCAGCCACGTGCATGGCGATATCCTTGGCCAGCTCGGCATCGCCACCCTTCAGGGTGACCAGCACACCGATGCGGTGACCGTGCAGATAAGCACCAACCACTTCACCTTCCACTGCGGTCAGGCGACGGATGTTGACGTTCTCGCCGCACTTGGCGACCAGCGCTTCACGCGCGGATTCACGAGAAGCGATCAGCGGGGCCACATCGGTCAGCTTCTGCTCGAAGGCCTCGTCCAGGCTTTCCTTGACGAACGCCTTGAAGTCATCCTGCAGAGCCAGGAAGTCAGTCTGCGAGTTGACTTCGATGATCAGACCACGGCCACCCTCGACGCGAACGGCGATCGACCCCTCGGCAGCGATGTTGCCCGACTTCTTGGCGGCCTTGATGGCGCCCGAGGCACGCATGTCGTCAATCGCCTTTTCGATGTCACCACCAGCGGCGACCAGAGCCTTCTTGCACTCCATCATGCCCTGACCGGTACGCTCGCGCAGTTCTTTGACCAAGGCTGCAGTGATTTCTGCCATATTGGGAATCCTCTCGATTTGGTTTCTAAACCACTCACCCAATACACGGGTGATCAATTCGCAAGAGACAAAAAGGGGGCCTAGCCCCCTTTCTGTTCATCGGGTGTCACGCTGCAGTGCGCCGCACTCAGCCCTGAGCCGCTTCGGAAGCAACTTCCTCGACGAACTCATCAGCGCCACCGGCACCGTTCTGGCGACCGCGCAGAACAGCGTCAGCCATGGAGCCGAGGTAGAGTTGCACGGCACGGATGGCGTCATCATTACCGGGAATGATGTAGTCAACGCCTTCCGGGCTGCTGTTGGTATCGACGATGCCGATGACCGGGATACCCAGCTTGTTGGCTTCGGAGATAGCGATGCGCTCGTGATCGACGTCGACGACGAACATGGCGTCCGGCAGGCCGCCCATATCCTTGATACCACCCAGGCTGCGCTCGAGCTTCTCGAGATCACGGGTACGCATCAGAGCTTCTTTCTTGGTCAGCTTCTCGAAAGTACCGTCCTGGGACTGCCCTTCCAGCTCACGCAGACGCTTGATGGAGGCACGGATGGTCTTATAGTTGGTCAGCATGCCACCCAACCAGCGATGATCGACGTACGGCGAGCCACAACGAGCAGCTTCTTCGCGAACGATCTTGCCGGCGGAACGCTTGGTGCCAACGAACAGAATCTTGTTCTTGCCTGCAGCCAGCTTCTCAACGAAACGCAGCGCGTCGTTGAACATCGGCAGGGTTTTTTCCAGGTTGATGATATGGATCTTGTTGCGCGCGCCGAAAATGTATTTATCCATTTTCGGATTCCAGTAACGGGTCTGGTGGCCGAAGTGCACACCGGCCTTCAGCATATCGCGCATAGTGACTTGAGACATGATCAGTCCTCGAATAAGTCGGGTTAGGCCTCCACGCGTCCCGATATCCAACTCTTGCGAGCACCCAGGATACCGTGTCGACACGTGTGTGGGGTTAGGCTCGACGGGGTCTACCCCGCTGAGCGGCGCGTTTTATAGCACAACGACCATCGAGAGGCTACTGCTTTGAACTCTCTACAACAGGCTCAGCGGTGCAATCAGCCCTGACCTGCAGGCCGCAGGCGCTTTGGTTTATCATCGCGACTTTCCGTTATTGCCTTCGCCTGCGGGCATACAAGAGGTTTGCATGACTGTCACCATCAAGACGCCCGAAGATATCGAGAAGATGCGCATTGCCGGGCGCCTCGCCGCCGAAGTTCTCGAGATGATCGGCGAGCACGTCAAGCCAGGCGTCACCACCGAGGAACTCGACCGCCTTTGCCATGAGCATATCGTCAACGTTCAGCAGGCCATTCCCGCTCCGCTGAACTACAAGGGCTTTCCCAAATCGATCTGCACCTCGATCAACCACGTTGTCTGCCACGGCATCCCGAACGACAAGCCGCTGAAAGACGGCGACATCCTCAACATCGATATCACTGTGATCAAGGACGGCTATCACGGCGACACCAGCAAGATGTTCATGGTCGGCAAGGTGCCCGAGTGGGCCGATCGCCTCTGCCAGGTCACTCAGGAATGCCTCTATAAAGGCATCGAGCTGGTTCGCCCGGGCGCACGACTCGGGGACATCGGTGAAGTCATCCAGAAACATGCCGAGAAGAATGGGTTCTCCGTGGTCCGCGAATACTGTGGCCACGGCATCGGTAAGGTCTTCCATGAGGAGCCGCAGGTTCTGCATTACGGCCGTGCCGGCACCGGCATGGAGCTCAAGGAAGGCATGACCTTCACCATCGAGCCGATGATCAACCAGGGTCGCTCGGAAACCCGACTGCTTGGCGATGGCTGGACTGCGATCACCAAGGATCGCAAGCTATCGGCGCAATGGGAACACACCATCCTGGTGACCGCTGACGGCTACGAGATCTTCACTCTGCGCAGCGACGACACCATCGCTCGCACCTCTGCCTGAGATTTCACAGCCGCAGCCCCCACGGGAGGACGTTCGCATGCCCCAGGTTGACCCGGAGCTGTTTGACCGCAGCCAGTTTCAGGCGGAGCTGGCTCTGAAGGCCAGCCCCATCGCTGCGTACAAGAAGGCCATACGCCAGGCGCGGCAGGTACTGGACGAGCGGTTCAAGGCAGGTCGGGACATCCGTCGGCTGATTCAGGATCGCGCCTGGTTCGTCGATCAGATTCTGCGCTCGGCCTGGGATCGCTTCGACTGGAACAATGGCGCAGATATCGCGCTCGTCGCCGTGGGTGGCTACGGCCGAGGTGAACTGCACCCCTACTCCGATATCGACCTGCTCATTCTGCTCGACGCCAACGACCAGGAAATCTTTCGCGACTCGATCGAGGGCTTTCTGACCCTTCTCTGGGATATCGGCCTGGAAGTCGGGCAGGCCGTGCGCTCCGTTGCCGAATGCGCCGACGAAGCGCGCGCCGATCTCACGGTCATCACCAACCTCATGGAAAGCCGGACGATCGCCGGCCCGGAGCGCCTGCGCCAGGCGATGCTACAGGTCACCAGTACCCAACAGATGTGGCCTAGCAAGGAATTCTTCCTCGCCAAGCGCAACGAGCAGCGCGCACGACATGCCAAGTACAACAACACCGAGTACAACCTGGAGCCCAATGTAAAAGGCTCTCCCGGCGGCCTGCGCGACATCCAGACCATCCTCTGGATCGCCCGTCGCGAGTTCGGCACGCTCAATCTGCAGGCGATGGTCGATCAGGGCTTTCTTACCGAGGGTGAACACAGCCTGCTGACCGCCGCCCAGGAGTTTCTCTGGAAGGTGCGCTACGGCCTGCACATGCTTGCCGGTCGCGCCGAGGATCGCCTGCTGTTTGACCATCAGCGCAGTTTGGCCGCGCTGCTGGGCTATGAAGACAATGATGCCAAGCTGGCCATCGAACGCTTCATGCAGAAGTACTACCGGATCGTCATGAGCATTGCCGAACTCAGCGATCTTGTCGGTCAGCACTTCGCCGAAGTGATTCTCTGGGAAGGCGAGTCAGGCCCGATCGTGCCGCTAAACAGCCGATTTCAGGTACGCGACGGCTACCTTGAGGTGAGCAACGCAGCTATCTTCAAACGCACCCCTTTCGCGATACTGGAAACCTTCGTGCTGCTCGCCCAGCATCCCGACATCCAGGGCGTTCGCTCGGACACCATTCGCCTGCTCCGCGATCACCGCTACCTGATCGATGACATCTTCCGCCAGGATCTGCGCAACACCAGCCTGTTCATCGAGCTGTTCAAGTGCAAGGAAGGTATTCACCGCAATCTTCGCCGAATGAACCGCTACGGAATCCTGGGTCGCTATCTGCCGGAGTTCGGCCACATCGTCGGGCAGATGCAGCACGACCTGTTCCACATTTACACCGTCGACGCGCACACGCTCAATGTCATCAAGTACCTGCGCAAGCTGACCAAGCCGGGCGTCGCCGAGAAGTATCCGCTGGCCAGCAAGCTGGTCGAAAGGCTGCCCAAACCAGAGCTGATCTACATTGCCGGGCTCTATCACGACATTGCCAAGGGCCGCGGCGGCGACCATTCGGAGCTCGGCGCGGTGGATGCCGAGCAATTCTGCAGTCGTCACAAGCTGCCGGCGTGGGATACCCGGCTGGTGGTCTGGCTGGTGGAAAACCATCTGGTCATGTCCACCACAGCGCAGCGCAAGGATCTGTCCGATCCGCAGGTGATCAATGATTTCGCCCAACTGGTCGGCGACGAGACGCACCTGGACTATCTCTACGTCCTGACCGTGGCCGACATCAACGCCACCAACCCGACTCTGTGGAATTCCTGGCGCGCGAGCCTGCTGCGTCAGCTCTATACCGAAACAAAGCGGGCCTTGAAACGCGGGCTGGAAAACCCGCTGGGGCGCGAAGAGCAAATCCGCCAGACCCAACGCGCTGCGCTCGATGACCTGGTGCGCCAGGGCACCGATCCGGATGACGCCGAGCAACTCTGGGCGCAGCTGGGCGACGACTATTTCCTCCGGCACACCGCCACCGATGTGGCCTGGCATACCGACGCGATCATCGAGCACCCAACCAACGGTGGGCCGCTGGTGCTGATCAAGGAAACCACGCAGCGGGAGTTCGAAGGCGGCACGCAGATATTCATCTACGCGCCAGACCAGCATGACTTCTTCGCCGTAACCGTGGCGGCCATGGATCAGCTCAACCTGAACATCCATGACGCGCGCATCCTGACGTCGAGCAGCCAGTTCACGCTGGACACCTACATCGTGCTGGACGCGGACGGCAGCCCGATCGGCAATAATCCGAAGCGGATCGAGGAGATTCGCAGCGGCCTGATCGCCGCCCTGCGCAACCCTGACGACTACCTGACCATCATCCAGCGCCGTGTCCCACGGCAACTCAAGCACTTCGCCTTCCCGCCGCAGGTCACCATCCACAACGACACACAGCGGCCGCAGACCATTCTGGAAATCATTGCACCGGACCGGCCCGGCCTGTTGGCGCGTGTGGGCCAACTGTTCCTCGATTTCGATCTATCGGTGCAGAACGCCAAGATCGCGACCTTGGGCGAACGCGTGGAGGACGTATTCTTCGTCACCGACGCAGACAACCAGCCGCTGTCCGACCCGCAGTTCTGCCTGCGTCTGCAGCAGGCGCTCGTCAAGGAGCTGCAGCAGGAGAACGAACAGCAACCCTCACCGAGCAGCATCCTTATCTGAGATGACCTCGCCTGCTCACCTACCTGGCGCTGCAAGAAAGGTAGGAGGCAGGCTCAATCCCAGGGCTGACCCCGCGTTTGTTCGACAGCTGGCAGTTTCTGCTGCATTGCAGCCTTGGCCAGCATGTGCGCACTGACCGGCGCAGTAAGGAAGAGAAACAGCGTGATCAGCAGCTCGTGCAGACTCAAGCCATCGTTCTGGCTGCTGAAGAAGATCATCGACGCGATCACGATACCGCCAACACCCAGCGTCGTCGCCTTGGTCGGGCCATGCAGGCGCGTGTAGAAATCCGGCAGCCGGTAGAGGCCGATCGCACCGATCAGCGCGAACAGACTGCCGATAATAAGGAACACGCTTACCAGCACTTCGATCCAGAATGGCATGTCGTTTCCCTCAATCAATGATGTCGCCGTGCAGCAGGTGCTTACCGACTGCCACGGTACTGACGAAACCCATCACGGCAATCAGCAGTGCCGCCTCGAAGAACAGGTCGGAGGCGAGCCAGATGCCGAACAGCACGATAAGCGCGAGCGCGTTGATGTACAGCGTATCGAGCGCGAGCACTCGGTCGGGCATGTCTGGCCCCTGGACCAGACGAACGACATTCAACACCGCCGCCAGCCCCAAAACGGCCATACAGAACGGAATCACGTAGGCGAGCATTCGAAGATCTCCAGCAGTGGCGCTTCATAGTTACGCTTGACGTCAGCGATCAGCGCATCGACATCAGGCACGTCCAGCGCATGCACCATCAGCATCTGGCGATCCTCACTCAGACAGGCTGACACCGTCCCAGGCGTCAGCGAGATGATGCTGGTCAGGGTGGACAGGACGAACTCGTTCTCGATGGCCATGGGCACCTCGATGAACGCAGGACGCAGGTTCTTCTTCGGTCCCAGCACCAACTTGGCAACGTGCACATTGGCCACGACGATGTCAAAGAGCACCTTGAGTGAGAACACGCACAGCTGCAGCGGCTTGCGTATGCGCGGCACCTCGACGAGAAACCCCCGAACCAGAAGTGGAATCGCCCAACCAAGAAACAGACCGAGCAAGAACTGCCCGAAGCTCAGCGTGTTGTTGAGCAGCAGCCAGAGAATGGCCAGCATCAAGGTCAGGGCGGGATTAGGTAACCAGCGCGCTTTCATGCCGCACCTCCCTGAAGGATCTGCAGATAAGGCGCAACATCCAGCAGCTGCGCAGCAGTTGCCTGCACGAACGCCTGCAACGGGCCGGCGGCGACAACCAGCATCACACTACCAAGCAGCAAGCCGACCGTCGCCAGAACCCGAATGGCATCGGCAGGCTGCCCCACCGCCTCGGCACTGGGACGCCAGAACACCAGGCTGCCGGCTCGGCTCAGTGAAATCAGCATGCCCAGCCCGCCGACCAGCACCACGGCCCACAGTGCGATCGCGTCTGCGCCAAGCTCGATGGCACGCAGCAGCATCACCTTGCCGAGAAAGCCGGAGAACGGAGGCAAACCGGCCACGGAGATGGCGCCCATGAAGAACAGCGTGCCCAGCAGCAGCGGCTGACGCAGCGCAGGCGCCGAAATCAGATCGGTCCCCAGGTCACCGCGCTGACGAGCTATCAGATCGGCGAGCAGGAACAAGCCGCCCGCAACCAGCGTGCTGTGGACCAGGTAATAAAGTGCCGCAGCAAGCCCGGCCTCGCTGCCGAGCGCAATACCCGCCAGAAGCGTGCCCACCGACACGACCACCAGATAGGCCAGCAGCACCTGCAGGCTGCGAGCGGCCAATGCGCCTATCACGGCCGCACCGAGCGTCAGCAGAGCTAGCGGCCAGAGCCAGAGATCGACCATGCCGCTCAACTCGCCCGCTTCGCTGCCGAAGACCAGGGTGAACACACGAATGATCGCGTACAGACCGACCTTGGTCATGATCGCGAATAGCGCAGCGACCGGCGCGGTGGCCGATGCATAAGCCCGCGGCAACCAGAAGTACAGCGGCAGGATTGCGCCCTTGAGCGCGAACACCACCAGCAGCAGATACCCGGCGGCCGCCAGCAGCGGCGCATCGGCCGGATCGGCCGCGCTCACACGGGCAGCCATGTCGACCATGCTCAGGGTGCCCAGCAGCCCGTAGAGCATGCTCACGCCGATCAGAAACAGCGAGGAGCCGAGCAGATTCAGCACTACATAGTGCATGCCCGAGCGCACCCTGCGCTGACCATGGCCGTGCAGCAGCAAGGCATACGAAGAGATCAACAGGATCTCGAAGAACACGAACAGGTTGAATAGGTCGCCGGTCAGGAAGGCACCATTGATGCCGAGCAGCTGGAACTGATAGAGGGCGTGAAAGTTCGGCCCGCGCTCATCATCACCACGGCAGGCATAAAGCGCTGCGAAACCAGCCAGCACCGCCGTCACCAGCAGCATCAGCGCGCTCAACCGGTCCAGCATGAGAATGATGCCGAATGGCGGCTGCCAGCTACCTAGCGCATAGATCCGCAGTTGGCCATCATCGGCAAGCAGTACCAGCCAGATCGCAATCGGAACCAGGGTCCAGGTTGCCGCCAGTGAAAGCAGGCGCTTGGTCGACTTGTTCGCGCGATGAGCGAACAGCAACAGCGCCCCCATGAACAACGGCAGCAGCAGCGGGAGGATCAACGCGTGATTCATTTGCGCGGCTCCTCACCGTCGACGTGATCGGTACGCAGCTCTCCGATGCTGCGCAACGCCAGCACCACCACGAAGGCGGTCATGGCGAAGCCAATGACAATGGCCGTAAGCACCAGCGCCTGCGGCAGCGGATCGCCATACTCCGCGCTCTTGCCTATCACCGCCGGAACGCCGGTCGCTAGCCGGCCCATGGAAAAGATGAACAGGTTGACCGCATAGGAAATCAGCGTCAGCCCCATCACCACCGGAAAGATCCGGGCACGCAGGAGCAGATAGACGCCACTGGCCGTCATGATTCCCAGCGTGATCGCGAACAGCGCTTCCACTACAGCACCTCCCTGTTGGAATCGTCCTGGCTGACCTGGCCGATGTTGGAAAGAATCAGCAATGTCGCGCCGACAACCACCAGATAAACCCCCAGATCGAAGACCATTGCAGTCGCCAGCTCGAACTCTCCGACGAGAGGCAGATGGAAATACCCGAATGACGACGTCAGGAACGCGTAGCCGAACGCCCAGCTGCCCAGCCCCGTCAGCCCCGCAATAAGCAGGCCTGCGCCGCAGAGTGCGTGATAGCTGATCGGTTGCCGCGCCTGTGCCCAGCTCACGCCATGCGCGATGTATTGGAGACTCAGTGCCACCGCGGTGATGAGACCGGCAATGAATCCGCCACCCGGCAGGTTGTGCCCGCGCAGGAAGATGAAGGCGGAAATCAGCAGCGCCATCGGTAGCAGCGCGCGGGCAAGTGCATCCAGAACCATGGGGTGCCGGTCAACCGACCAGGGTCGCCCGCCGTAGTCGCGAACCGGGTGCGGCAGGCGCAGGCCTTTGAGTAGCGCATAGATGCCTACGCCGGCGATCGCCAGCACTGCGATCTCGCCCAGGGTATCGAACCCACGGAAGTCCACCAGGATCACATTCACGACGTTCTTGCCGCCGCCGCCGGAAACACTGTTCTCGAGGAAGTACGACGCGATGCTGTCGTAGGGCCGGGTCAGCACGGTGTAGGCAAGCAGCGCGACCATGGTGCCGCTGCCGCCCGCGAGAACGAAATCGCGGAAGGCACGCAGACTGCTCGACTCGGCCGGCGTACGGTCGGGCATGAAGAACAGCGCGAGAATCAGCAGGATGATAGTCACCACCTCTACCGAAAGCTGGGTCAGCGCCAGATCTGGAGCGGAATAACGGGCAAACCCAAGCGCGACCATGAGACCAACGACACTGAGTACGATCAGCGCCGTCAGACGGCGGCGATGGAAAAGCACGGTCAGCAGCGAAGTCAGCGCCAGAATCGCCATACCCAGCACGGTGATTCCATCAAGCGGCGTCAGCGCGACCGGCCCATGCAGCGTTTCCAACGGGGTCAACGCAAAAACCACGAGCACCAGCGTACTGAGCAGCATGAGGGCGATGTAGCGTTGCAGCGAGCCGTTTTCCAGCAGACAGGTGACGTGACGTGCAGCGAGGGTCAGTCCGCCCATCACCCGTTCGAACACCTCCAGCGAATCGACCGTCGGCAACCCTTCGTACCAGCGGAACGCCCATTTGCGCAGCGAGTAGATCAGTATCCCGCCAATCAGCGCAGCAAAGCTCATGGCCAGCGGCAAGTTGAAGCCGTGCCAGATCGACAGGCTGTATTCAGGCACGTTGCCATTCAGCGTTCCCGACACCGCCGCCGCCAACAATGGGCCCACGGTGAAAGCCGGTAGCATCCCCACCAGCAGGCAGAGCAACACGAGGATTTCCACCGGAATCTTCATGTAGCGGGCAGGTTCGTGAGGCGGGTACTTCGGCAGATCGATCGGCTCGCCGTTGAAGAACACGTCGTGAACGAAACGCAGCGAATAGGCGACCGAGAACGCACCGGCCAGCGTCGCTGCCGCGGGAATCGTCCAATAGAAGCTACCGAGCAGGTGCTGATCGAGCGTCTCGGCGAAGAACATTTCCTTGCTCAGGAAACCATTGAGCAATGGGACACCGGCCATTGCCAGCGACGCCACCATCGCGAGTGCCGCGGTGTGTGGCATGTACTTCCACATGCCATTGATGCGGCGCATGTCGCGAGTGCCCGTCTCGTGATCGATGATCCCGGCGGCCATGAACAGCGAAGCCTTGAAGGTTGCGTGGTTGATGATGTGAAAGATCGCCGCCACCGCCGCAAGACGCGAGTCCAGGCCGAAGAGCAAGGTAATCAGGCCCAGGTGGCTGATGGTGGAATAGGCCAGCAGGCCTTTCAGGTCGTGCTGGAACAGCGCCATCACCGCACCCAGCAGCAATGTCGCCAGCCCGGTGACGCTGACCATGTAGAACCACCACTCCGACTCGGCCAGCGCCGGATACAGCCGAGCGAGCAGGAAGACACCGGCCTTGACCATCGTCGCGGAATGCAGGAAGGCCGATACCGGCGTGGGCGCTGCCATTGCCTGTGGCAACCAGAAGTGAAAAGGGAACTGCGCGGACTTGGTGAACACACCGAGCAACACGAGAATCAAGGTCAGCGGGTACAGCGAATTGGCACGGATCAAATCGCCCGAAGCGAGCACGGTTGTGAGCTCGAAGCTGCCGACGATATGGCCAATCAGCAGAATCCCGGCGAGCAGAGCGAGGCCGCCCCCCCCTGTGATGGCGAGCGCCATGCGCGCGCCTTGGCGCGCATCGGCGCGGTGATTCCAGTAACCAATGAGCAGGAACGACGAAAGGCTCGTCAGCTCCCAGAACATCAGCATCAGCAGCAGATTCTCGGACAGCACCACGCCGAGCATGGCGCCCATGAACAACAGGAAGAAGCCGAAGAATCGCCCCATCGGGTCCTTCTTCGACAGGTAATAGCGTGCGTAGAGAATGACCAGGAGACCGATGCCGAGAATCAGCAGGGCGAAGAGGAAGCCCAATCCATCAAGGCGCAGGCTCAGGTTGAGTCCGAGCTGCGGCAACCACTCGTAATGGATGATTTCGGTTTGGCCGGCAAATACGTCGGCCCGTTTGGTCAGCAGCAGAATCAGCGCTGTCAGTGGCGCCAGGCCCGCGCCAAAGGCACAAGCGGAGCGGCCAAACCGCTCCAGGAGCAAAGGCAGGAAGATGCCCAGAAATGGCAAAGCGATGATCAGCGCAAGCGCCATGAACGAGACCCCTTAAGCCACCTGAGCGGAGGCATTCTTATCCTTGCAGGCACAGCAACTGCCTGAAACAGCACATAAATGTGTGCCCGATTATCCATACCGATGACGCTGGCGTCATGGATTCATGTATTTCGAAAAACAAAAAGCGCTGTCACCGCTCCGTTCACGGAGCGGTGACAGCGCTCTGACTTCCGCCTCGGGCAGCTGCTATGAAGATCAGGGCGCCACGCGACTGGTGCCACTGACGGTCATGATGCGAACCCGCTGTCCCACGCGAAATACCTGATTGGGCTCCACGGCCTGCACATAGGCGCGCACGTTGCCGTCATCCTCACGCACGGTGATCTCGACACCCTGGGTACGGGTTATCCCCTCTTCTGCCGCGGCACCGAGCATGCCACCGGCAACCGCACCAATCACTGCAGCAACCGCGCTGCCACGACCGCCGCCGATGCCACTGCCGGCAACGCCACCAACGACGGCACCGGCGCCGGTGCCGATGGGGGTCTTGGTTCCCTCGATCTTCACTGGACGCAGAGATTCGATGGTTCCGTAACGCACGGTCTGTACGGCTCGCGCCTCGTCCCGAGAATAGGTATCTCCGGTCAGGTTGGAGGCGCACCCACCCAGAGCGAGCGTCAGAGCTGTAAAGGAAGCGACATAAATGGACCTACGCATTGCAATTCTCCTGCGGACAGCTGTTTCGTTCTGAACGGCGGCATGAGCAGTAGCGACAAAAAAGCGCTTGGCAACTTCTCCGTCCTGACTCAGCATTTACTACCTTCCTAGCATACCTATGCGAGTCGAACCTGGCGCACCGGTTCCTCTCGCCGAGACGATCCATGGATTACTTCATCATAGCCATCACCACCATAGCTGGCCTGGCTTTTCACGGCTGGCTGATCATGCGCTTCCGACTTTGGGCCGATCGGGACCTGGCGCTTTCAATCGCCGGCAGCGACCCAGACAAGCGCAGCTGGATGCTACAACGCCTCGCCGATGCGAAGAGCCAGAAGATCAAGCGGCGGGAACTACAAAGCTGGCTGGAGCAGCAGGTACAGCTTTATCCCGGCGCCTGATTTCGGACAGCTTCACTAGACCTGTGCGAACAAAGAGCTGCACTTTCACGCCTTTGAGCATCAGCAGGCAAATCCCTCGCACCAGGCGATAGCTTTGCTGATTTCCGGACGTTACCACCGAGAGCAAGCTCTGCACACGGTCATTCCAGCGAAGCGCAGCCCTCCCCTGCAGCGCAAGCATGCTTGGAATGGCAGCGCCTCGAACTCGTTCGCTGTTGGTGGCCCAATCAGGGCGCCAGACGCTCCCGCTGCCAGCTGCTTGCGATCAAACGATAGTCGAGACGATCATGCAGGCGGCTAGGCCGGCCCTGCCAGAACTCCATACGCTCCGGCAATAGGCGATAACCACCCCAGTGCGGCGGACAATGGGGCGCCGTGTCGAGAAAGCGCTGCTCGGTTTCCGCCAGCAAACGCTCAAGTTCGGCGCGATCGCGAATCACCTGGCTCTGCGGCGATGCCCAGGCACCGAGCCGGCTACCCAAGGGGCGGACTTGAAAATAAGCATCCGACTCCTCCTGAGTAACCTTCTCCACCCGCCCCTCGATACGAACCTGACGCTCGAGTGTCGGCCAGAAGAAAGTCATGGCTGCATAGGGCGAAGCATTCAGTTGCTCGCCCTTGGCGCTGTCGTAATTGGTGAAAAAGGTAAAGCCTCGATCATCCAGCGCCTTGAGAAGCAGGATGCGACAGTGAGGACGGCCGTCGGAGTCGACCGTAGCCAAGGACATCGCGTTAGGCTCCACCGGCGCCTGTTCGGTTTTCGTGGCCTCGGTGAACCACTGACGAAACAATCCGAACGGCTCGGCTGGTGCATTGGCCTCGCTGAGTCCGTCACGGGTGTAGTCACGGCGCATATCGGCCAGGGTCTGGATCATCGCGGGGCTCCTTGTAGTCGAATAAGCAGGCTTCAGCCTACCAGGCGGCCATTCGCCGGGCGACGGTGGTTGAACCCAGCCGGCCTGCATGAACTAGCTTATCCGCGTGCTCAGGCAACGCGCTTGATTCAAGGCAACCATGCCCAACGAAAACAGGCCCGCGTGCGGGCCTGTCGATATCCAATGCCTGGCAGCGCTACTTGGCGACCTCGGCTTGCGCCACCTGAGTCGCGGTCTGCGCCGGCTGCTCGTACTTGGCGATCAATGCGAGCATCGTCGCCTGCGGCGCCAGTACCATCTCGACCCGACGGTTCAGAGCCCGGCCTTCCTTGCTGTCGTTGGCTGCACGCGGCATGTCGGAGCCCAGGCCTCGAATGCGCAGGCGGTTATGCTTGAGGCCACTCAGGCGGAAAATGGCCGCCACGGCACCGGCACGCTCGCGACTGACGGTGCGATTGGTGTCCGCAGAGCCAGTGCTGTCGGCATGACCGAGTACGACTACGGCAGTCTTGTCGTCCTTCTCGACCAGCTTTGCAACACGAGTGATCGGCCCGAGGGTTACCGGCAGGAGCATGCCGGGACGATCCGGATTGAAGGACGAGTCCACCGGCGCTGTCACCACCAGCACGCTGTCACGGCGCTCCACCTCGAAACCACTGCCCACGAGCGCATCCTTCAACTGCGGCTCGTACTCATCGAGCCAGGCGTAATCCACCTTGACCGTAGCCGGGGCAGCGGCCTCGCTCGGTTTCTCGCTCTTCGAGCTGCAGCCGGCAACGACGATCATGCAGAAAATCAGGGAGACGCTCTTCAGCAGGTTCATGAGGCAGGTTCCGTCAACCAGAAGCGTTCTAGGAGGGTGCGACCAATCGAGGTGAGGCCACTATTGAGTTCGAGTTGAAATTGTGGACGCAAGCCCTTCTTTTGAAAAGCCTGCGAGGCCAGAAGTGACGAGTGGTTCAACGCAGGCATGCTGCAACGCTGCGCGCCAGCGATTGAGCACGCGGGTCCATCAGCACATAGGGGCCGAGGGTATTGGTCACGAAACCGAACCCCAGTTCACGCTCCGGATCGGCAAAACCAACACTGCCACCGGCACCAGGGTGACCGAACGCCTGCTCTCCCATGCCAAAGGTGGCATTGGCGACGTGCGGCTGATCCAACCAGCAGCCGAGGCCGAAACGCGTGGCCGCCAACAGAGTGCGGTCTTGTCCGGCGCTGTGCTCGCTGGTCATCTCGCGCAGCAGCGACTCATCCAGAAGTTTGCCCTGCAGCAACCCTGTATAGAAACCAGCCAACGAGCGGGCATTGCCATGGCCGTTGGCTGCCGGTTGCGCCATGCGTCGCCATTCCGGTTTGTTACCACTGCTCATGATGGACGGTGGATTGTTGAAGGCCCGGACACTTATTGACTCCGGCTCGCTCATCAACGCCTTGAACAGGCGCTGCGCGGCAGCGTCACCGAAGTCGTTCTTGGTGCGCGTGAGATAAGCGACACGATGAGCCTCGGAGTCGCCGAGACCGATATGGAAGTCAAGCCCGAGCGGCACCGCCGTACGACGAACGATCGACTCCCCAGGCCCACAGCCATCGACACGACGCAGGAGCTCACCAACCAGCCAGCCGTAGGTCATCGCCGCGTAGCCCTGATCGGTGCCGGGCGTCCACCATGGTTCTTCGGCAGCTAGCGCGGCGGTCATGATATCCCAGTCGTACAGCGCTTCTGCGGCCAGCGGTCTGCGAATCGCCGGCACCCCTGCCCGATGACAGAGCAGCTGACGCAGGGTGATCGTTTCCTTGCCATTGACTGCGAACTCCGGCCATATACGGCCGACGGGCTCATCCAGCTGCAGCTTGCCTTCCTCGACCAGCTGCAGCGCAGCAACCCCGGTGAAGGTCTTGGTGCAGGAGAACAGGTTGACCACCGTATCGCTGTGCCACACCTGCTCGCCCTGATTGTCGGCAACGCCGGCCCAGAGATCGACGACCGTCTCGCCGCCGATCTGCACGCAGAGTCCCGCGCCGCGCTGCTGGGTGCCGTCGAACAGCGCGCCGAACGCATCGCGAACGGCCTCGAAACGAAGATCGAAATAGCCCTGAACCTGCACGCTGTCACCTCTCGCAATCAATTCTCGGGATTCTTGCAGCCGCCATTACGCAACAAAACCGCCAGACGAAGCGCTGATGGGGTGATATCGCGACCGGTTATCTCGCCTATCAACTGATCTCGCGACGGAACGGCGGCAGCGCATTGAGGATCGCCTTGCCATAGCGCTGCGTCACCACCCGCCGGTCGAGCAGCGTGATGGTTCCACGGTCCGCCTCGGTACGCAGCAGCCGCCCACAGGCCTGCACCAGCCGCAGAGAGGCATCTGGAACGGCGATCTCCATGAAGGGGTTGCCGCCGCGCGCCTCGATCCACTCTGCCAATGCGGCCTCGACCGGGTCATCGGGGACTGCAAACGGAATCTTCGCAATCACCACATGCTCGCAGTATGCCCCCGGCAAATCGACGCCTTCGGCAAAGCTGGCAAGCCCGAACAGCACGCTGGACTCGCCATCGTCCACCCGCGCCTTGTGCTTGTTCAGGGTTTCCTGCTTGGACAGGTTGCCCTGGATCAGCACCCGCCGACGCCATTCACGCTCCAGGCCGTCGAACACGTCCTGCATCTGCTTGCGTGACGAGAACAGTACAAGCGTTCCCCGTGCACCGTCGACCAATCCCGGCAGTTCGCGGACGATGGCTGCCGTGTGTGCTGCAGCATCGCGCGGATCGGCCTTCAGATCGGGGACGCGCAGCACCCCGGCATCGGCATGATGAAAAGGACTCGGCACCACGGCGGTGACCGCAGCCTTGGGCAAACCGGCCCGCATGCGGTAGCGGTCGAAACTGTTCAGCGCCGTGAGCGTCGCCGATGTCACCAGCGCACCAAAGGCGACATTCCAGAGATTGCGCCGCAATGTTTCCGCTGCAAGGATCGGGCTGGCATTGACCTCGATATCGAACAGCGCCCCGCCTTCCGCCAGGGTCAGCCAGCGCGCCATTGGCGGGCTATCCTCCGGGTCTTCGACGGTGAATGCGGTCCACAACTCCCAATTGTTCTGCGAACGCGTCAGCAGACTGCCGAACAGCGGGTACCACTCCTCGGCCTGATGGCTGGCGATTCCGCCACCTGCTTCGCCGTCCATGGCCTCCTTGAGCAGTTCAGCGATCCGACTGAACAGATCGGTCAGCTTGGAAAAACCCTTCTTCAGCTCGGTGCCCAGCTCGATCAGATGCTCCGGCACCACGCCACCGACGAAGCGGTGCCGCGGCCGCTCACGGCCCTCCATGTCCTCACCGGCCTTGAAATCGGCCAATTGCTCACAGGCGCTGAACATGAACTGCTGCTGGGTGCGCAGATCACGAGCCAGTTCTGGGATGCCCTCCACCAGCCGACCGAGCTCGCCCGGCAGCGGATGTTGGGCAAGCAGCTTGGTCAGGTTCTTTTCCACCTGCCCGAGCCAGTCAGCCGTGGAGCGCAACCGGGTGAAATGGGCGAAGTGACCGATGGCCTTGTCCGGCAGGTGATGCCCTTCGTCGAAGACGTAGATGGTGTCACGTGGATCGGGCAACACCGCACCGCCGCCAAGGGCCAGGTCAGCCAGAACCATGTCGTGGTTGGTGACGATCACGTCGACCTTGGTCATGCCCTCGCGCGCCTTGTAGAACGCGCACTGCTGAAAGTTGGGGCAATGCCGGCCGGTGCATTGGCTGTGATCCGTGGTGAGCTGCGACCAGTCCGCATCGCCCAGCTCCTCCGGCCAGCTGTCGCGGTCGCCATCCCAGCGATTACCCGCCAACTTCTCGATCATGCCGGTGAAGAGCTTCTGGCTGCGCTCGTCGACCTCGATGCGGAAGCCTTCTTCCTCGAACAACTGGGCGGTCGCGCTCTGCGCCTGGCCCTCCTGCAGCAACAGATCCAGCTTTGACAGGCACAGGTAGCGCCCGCGGCCCTTGGCCAATGCGAAGCTGAAATTCAGTCCGCTGTTGCGCATCAGGTCCGGCAGATCCTTGTGCACGATCTGCTCCTGCAGGGCGACCGTTGCCGTGGCGATTACCAGCCGCTTGCCAGCCGCCTTGGCGGTGGGGATCGCCGCCAGACTGTAGGCGACGGTCTTGCCTGTACCGGTGCCCGCCTCGACCGCGACGACCGCGGGCTCGCTCTCGCGACGCCCTTCATCGTCGGTCTTGATATTGCCGAGCACCTTGGCGACTTCGGCGATCATCAGGCGCTGGCCATAGCGGGCCTTGAGCCCCTTGGCTTCGAGAAAACGGCTGTAGGCGCCCTGGATCTGGGACTTGAGTTCGGTGCTGAGCATGGGCGCGGAGCTGTATATATTTTCAGTACTTCAATGGGGCGGCTATGATAGCGCGCGTTCGCCTTGCCGCCACCGGAGATTTGCCCCATGACGTCATTTGCCCTGCTTTACACTCTGCATGTACTCGCCGCGACGGTCTGGGTGGGCGGAATGTTTTTCGCCTGGATGGTGCTGCGCCCGGCGGCGGTGGCGGTGCTGCAGGCACCGGAACGGTTGACCTTATGGGCAGATGTGTTCCGACGTTTTTTCGTCTGGGTCTGGGTGGCGGTGCTGGTATTGCCGCTAAGCGGCATCGGCATGTGGCACATGCGTTTCGGCCCGCTGGAAAGCGCACCGCGCTACGTTCACATCATGGCCGGTCTGTATCTGGTGATGCTGGCGCTGTTTCTGCGTATCCAGCTACTGCAGTTGCCGGTCCTCAAGCGCGCGGTCGAGGCCGAGCGGTGGCCGGACGGTGGTGCGGTACTCGGGCAGATTCGCCGACTGGTGGGCATCAACCTCGTGCTTGGCCTGCTGGTGATCGCGCTGGCCAGCGTACGGCCGTCGTTCTGACAGCCGTAAAATAAAACAGCCGGACACTGGGCCCGGCTGGATCTGTTACCGCATTCGACTCAAGGGCGTGCTTCGACCTCAGCCTCTACGCGACGGTTGATAGCGCGGCCTTCTTCGGTTGCGTTATCGGCGACCGGGCGCGATTCGCCGTAGCCAACTGCATTCACCCGATCACCCTCGACGCCATACTGGTCGACCAGCACCTGACGAACCGCATTGGCGCGGCGCTCGGAAAGGCGCTGATTGTAGGCATCGGTACCGACGGAGTCGGTATGGCCTTCGAGCACGGTCGTGGTCTGGCCATATTCCTTCATGAAATCAGCCAGATTCTGGATGTCGCCATAGCTATCCTGCTTGACCACATCACGATCAAAGTCGAACTTGACGTCCAGTTCGACGCGCACCGGCTCTGCCGCTGGCTCCGGTTCCGGCTCGGACTGAGGCATCGGCTCGACCGTCTCGACGACGGCGACCGTTTCCTCTTCCATGCCGTTGGCCCAACAATAGGCTGCC
Organism: Pseudomonas sp.; assembly: GCA_007713455.1. Lineage (GTDB taxonomy): Bacteria > Pseudomonadota > Gammaproteobacteria > Pseudomonadales > Pseudomonadaceae > Stutzerimonas > Stutzerimonas chloritidismutans. Next base: position 332,096 of record VMRT01000001.1, on the reverse strand, counting down.
GCGACACCACCACCGATCAGCGCACCCCAACCGGCATAGGAGCTGCTCTCGATGGCCCCCAGCGCGGCACCGCTCACGCCACCCACGGCCGCACATGTCGGCCAATCCTGTTTCTGCACGCCTGCACAACCAGCCAGGAACGTGGTCATGACAATAACGGGTACTGCTGTCCGTAATGTACTCATCGATCAAAACCTCCAGTGTGGACATTCAGCCAGAATCGCCACGTACGGGAATCCGGGCGGCTCCGGTTATTTTCAGACTAGGCCGACAAACGGCACCGCGCTAGTCTTCACGTTTGAAACGAGGATTCTCGATTGACTGAAAACCCTGTAGTGCACACGCCACAACAAGCGCTTGCGGCGATGCTTGAGCACTATGCCCCAAGCCGTCTATTGCACGTGGGGCGCAGTGATCAACCTGCTCTGGCTGCCTACGCCGAATGTCATCCGGAGTTTCAGCTAGACCGCGCCGATGCCGCGCCGCTATCAGAACAACTGGCCTCTCAGCGCTACGATTTGGCCCTGTTCGTCGACTGTCTGGAGCACATGCCCAAGCGTAACGGCCTGGAGCTGCTCGGCAGCGTTCGCAATCTGAATGCCAGCCGTATGGCGGTACTCGTGGATCTCGACGCATCCGAATGGCAGACCACAGACTTCTATGCATTAGCCCTGCAAGTCAGCGAGCGCTTCCAGCGCGACGGACAGACCTTGACGCTCTTCACCTACGACCTGCTCCAATACAAGCAGGTTCCGGACTGGCTGAATGCCAGGTTCTGGGCCAACCCGGAAAACTTCGGAAAGTACTGGTGGTGACATGAGCGAACAGCGCCCCCTCGCGCCTAACTGCCCTTGCGGCAGCGGCAATACGCTTGACCAGTGCTGTGGCCGTTATCACGCGGGCACACCGGCACCCAGCGCCGAACTGCTGATGCGCTCGCGCTATAGCGCCTACGTGCTGGGTCTGGTCGACTATCTGCAGGCCACCACGCTGCCGGTGCAACAGACGGCGCTGGACATGGACGGCATGCGCCGCTGGAGCCTGGACAGCACCTGGTTGGGGCTGGAAGTGAACGAGAGTGCAGTGCTCGGCGGCAAGCCTGAACATGCACGGGTGACCTTCACCGCCCGCTGGCACGACCAGGCGGGCGAGCATGTCCACCAGGAACGCTCGGCCTTCGTTCAATGCGACGAAAAATGGTATTTCATCGATCCGACGGTGCCACTCAAGGCCGGACGCAACGATCCCTGCCCATGCGGCAGCGGTTCGAAATTCAAGAAGTGCTGCGCCGCCTACGTCTGATGCCAGACCGCACCGGGATAGCCGCCGCGCGAGGCGGCGGCGTGGAGCGGATGCGCTACTTCTCGACGAATGCGCGCTCGATCAGGTAGTGCCCCGGATCGCCCATGCGCGGCGAGACGCTCAGACCGAAGCTGTCCAGCACCTGGCTGGTTTCGTCCAGCATGCTCGGGCTGCCGCAAATCATCGCGCGATCGTCCTGCGGATTGATCGGAGGCAGGCCGATGTCGCTGAACAGTTTGCCGCTGCGCATCAGCTCGGTCAGGCGGCCCTGATTCTCGAAAGGCTCGCGCGTCACAGTCGGGTAATAGATCAGTTTTTCCTTCACCGCCTCACCAAAGAACTCGTTCTGCGGCAGGTGCTCGGTGATGAATTCGCGATAGGCGACTTCGTTTGCGTAGCGAACACCATGCACCAGCACGACTTTTTCGAAGCGCTCGTAGGTTTCCGGGTCCTGGATGACACTCATGAATGGCGCCAGGCCCGTGCCGGTGCTGAGCAGGTAAAGATGCTTGCCAGGCAGCAGGTCGTCGAGCACCAGTGTTCCGGTTGGCTTGCGGCTGACCATGATCTGGTCGCCTTCCTGCAGGTGCTGCAGTCGAGAAGTCAGCGGGCCGTTCTGCACCTTGATGCTGAAGAACTCCAGATACTCTTCGTAGTTGGGACTGGCGATACTGTAGGCGCGCATCAGCGGACGGCCCTCGACCTCTAGGCCGATCATGACGAACTGGCCGTTCTCGAAGCGCAAGCCTGCATTGCGGGTGGTCTTGAAGCTGAACAGCGTGTCGTTCCAATGGTGCACACTGAGAACGCGCTCTACGTTCAGATTGCTCATGCTACGAATTCCTCGTGGTGTCGCGACGGGCGTCGTTACGTGGCGCCAGTCTAGCGATGGCGTCTTTATTCGTTAACTGGATAATAAAGATATAGGTTATCGGTTATATAGATATGCATTTTACTCTCCGTCAGATCGAAGTGTTTGCCGCTGTCGCCCGCCAGGAAAGCGTGTCGCGCGCAGCCGAGAGCCTCTCGTTGTCACAATCCGCAACCAGTACGTCGCTGGCCGAACTGGAACGCCAGTCCGGCTGTCAGCTCTTCGACCGAGCCGGCAAAAGGCTCTGCTTGAACGCGCTCGGACAACAGCTGCTGCCGCAGGCAGTTGCCCTGCTTGATCAGGCACGCGCCATCGAGGATTTGCTCAACGGCAAGAGCGGCTTCGGCTCACTGGCGGTCGGTGCAACGCTGACGATTGGCAACTACCTTGCCACGTTGCTGATTGGCAGCTTCATGCAGCGCCACCCGGAATGCCGAGTGAAGCTGCACGTACACAACACTGCGCACATCGTGCATCAGATCGCGCAACACGAACTTGATCTGGGTTTGATCGAAGGTGATTGCCAGCACCCGGACCTTGAGGTCCAGCCGTGGATCGAGGATGAGCTGGTGGTGTTCTGCGCGCCGCAGCACCCGCTGGCCGGGCGCGGCGAGGTGGGCCTGGACGAGCTGACCAGCGAAGCGTGGATTCTCCGCGAGCAGGGCTCCGGCACGCGGATGACCTTCGAACAGGCTGTGCGACATCGGCCAGGCAAGCTGAACGTGCGGCTCGAGCTGGAGCACACCGAAGCGATCAAACGCGCGGTGGAGTCGGGCCTGGGGATCGGCTGTATTTCTCGACTGGCGCTGCGTGACGCCTTTCGCCGTGGCAGCCTGGTACCGGTGGCGACGCCCGAGCTGGACCTGCGCCGCCAGTTCTACTTCATATGGCATTCGCACAAGTATCAGACCGCGGCCATGCTCGAGTTCGTCGAACAGTGCCGCGCCCTGACCTCAGGCGTGCGCCGCAGCGATGAAATCCAGCTGCCGCCGATCGCCTGAGGCCCGCATCTGGATCAGCTGGTTGGAATGGAACCCATCTGCTGCAGCAACAGGGCTGCCTGGGTGCGGGTACGCACGCCGAGCTTGCGGAAGATAGCGGTAACGTGAGCCTTAATGGTCGCTTCGGAAACGCTCAGTTCGTAGGCGATCTGCTTGTTCAACAGCCCGTCACAGACCATGGTCAGCACTCGGAACTGTTGCGGCGTCAGACTGGCAAGCCCGGCACTGGCGGCCTTGGCCTCATCGCTGACGTTGGCCACATCCTGGATGTTACTAGGCCACCAGACATCGCCATCCAAAACAGCACGTACCGCTTCCTGGATGGTTTCCAGAGAACTGGACTTGGGAATGAAACCGCTGGCACCGAACTCACGGGAGCGCGCAACGACCGCTGCGTCCTCCTGTGCCGAGATCATGACTACCGGTAGATGCGGATACTGCCCCCTCAGCAGTACCAACCCCGAGAAACCATAGGCTCCAGGCATGTTCAGATCCAGCAGCACCAGATCCCAATCGGCGCCCTGATTTAGAAGGCTTTCCAGTTCGGCGATGCTGGCCGCTTCCACCAGACGTACGTTTTCCCCTAGCCCCATGGTGAGCGCCTGTTGCAGCGCGCTGCGGAAAAGCGGGTGATCATCGGCAATGATTATTTCGTAAGCAGCCATTGGCAGACCTGTAGTTTTTATTGGCGCTTTTTCATCGGCTTGAGCAGCCGATGCCGACAAGATGACGGCAGAAACCCCGAGACGACGCTCCGGGGATGGTCCGATGTGAAATTTTCGGCTGGCCAGACCGAATATCGGCCGCCCGCCACAACAAATCAAGCGGCGCAAGCATGCCCACCCATGAATAAGTGGTCAAGCGCGGCGCTTTGTAGCAAAGTCTGCGACTTTTCCCGACCGAGCCGAAACATGCGTAGCCAAGCCCTCCGCGCCGACTTCCTGATGCTGATCACCGCCATGATCTGGGGCACGGCCTTTGTTGCCCAACGCATCGGCATGGACAACATCGGCCCGTTTCTATTTACCGGCCTGCGCTTCGCCCTGGGCGCTCTCGCGCTGCTGCCACTGGTGATCTACCAGGGCCGCACCAAAGCCCGGCACGAACCCTTTCTGCAACGTGGCCTGCTGCTCGGCGGCCTGAGCATGGGGCTTGCGCTGACCGTGGGAATCAACCTGCAGCAGGTCGGCCTGCTGTTTACCAGCGTGACCAACTCAGGATTCATCACTGGCCTGTACGTGATCGTGGTGCCACTGCTGGGACTGATCATTGGCCACAGGACAGGCCTCGGAACCTGGGTCGGCGCCTTTCTCGCCGTTGCCGGCATGGCGCTGCTGAGCATCGGCGAGGATTTCACCGTTGCCTCTGGTGACTGGATCCAGTTGGCCGGCGCCTTCGTCTGGGGCCTGCATGTGCTGCTGGTGAGCTTCTTCGTCAGCCGCCACGACGCGATTCGCCTGGCCTTCCTGCAGTTTGCCACCTGTGCCGTGGTGAGCCTGCTGCTGGCACTGATCTTTGAAGAGATCGAGCCGACCAGCATCTGGCTCGCCGGGCCGGCCCTCATCTATGGCGGATTGTTCGCCGTTGCGGTTGGCTACACGCTGCAGGTTGTTGCGCAGAAGCATGCGATCGCCTCCCATGCGGCGATCATCCTCTCACTGGAAGCGGTGTTCGCAGCCATCGCGGGCGCACTGTTCCTTGAGGAAAGCCTGACGCTGCGCGGCTACATGGGCTGCGTATTGATGTTCATCGGCATGCTCGCCGCACAACTTTGGCCGCGCAAGGCCGAGCCGCTAACCGCAGCCAGTCCTGCCAAGGCCTGACGGCCAATCGAGTTCAGCGCGCAGGCTTCAATGCCAGATGCGCGGCATTCTGCACGTCCGGCTGGCGATGATACTTGGCACCCAGATAGTGCTCGGTGAACACGTCGAGCAAGGCATCGAGCGTGTTCGACGCGGCCGAATCTCCAGCCAGATCCAGACAGAGCGCCGCGACCTCGGCGGTGCACAGATGGTCGCTGCAGGTGGACCGGCGCAGCCGGTAGCGCGACAGCACCTCGGGTCGCAGGCTCAGCACCGGCAGGCCATCCAGGTAGGGGCTCTTGCGAAACATCTTGCGCGCCTCGGTCCAGGTGGCATCGAGCAGTATGAACAGCGGGCGCTTAGCGTTATCCCGCTCAACTTGCTCGACCACCCGCCTCGACTCGGCGTATTCGCCCGGAAAGATCACCAGTGGCTGCCATTGCGGATCGGCCAGCAGCGCCAGCAATCGCGGGTCCACGCCCGTGCGCTGCCAGGTGAAGGCGAAGGTATCGCGCACCACATCGGCAATCAGCCAGCCCGTATTGCTAGGCTTGAGCGGCTCGATATCGTGCATCAGCAGGCAGACGCCGCAATCGCTCTCGATCGTCGGCAACCAAGGGCAAAGGCAATGGCTGAATGGTACCCGGCAGCGCTCGCAGCGCGGCGCCCGGGAGCCGCGGGCAACGAAGGGCTTGAGGCTTTTCGCCAGGCGTTCGCTGCGCAGACGGGCTACGGCATGGGGCATGAATTGACTCGAGGGTGACGATGAAGCGCGGCAGTCTACCAGCGCCAGCGAGACTTCTGCCCAGCACCGTTAAATGAACCGCACCACAGGCAGCCGGTCGAAATAGCGCAGTCAAAAGGAGACCGCCATGTATCGTCTGACCACCCTGCTCGCTCTGAGCCTCGCCCTCCCCGTTGCCCACGCTGCCTCGCTGCAGGAGCAACAGCTGAATCAGCTGCTCGAGCAGGTCGCCCGCGAAAGCAGTGTCGGAACGCCTCGCGCGATCAACGAAGACATTCTTGATCAGGGCTACACCGTAGAAAACAACATGCTGGTAAACCATCTCAGCGTACAGCCGCGGCATGCGGCGCAGATGCGCGATAACCCGGCCGATGTGCGCAGCCAGCTCGCTGTTAGCGTCTGTGGCAATGAAGGACTACGCAAGCTGATGAGCCAGGGCGCAGTCCTGCGCTATGACTTCAGCGAGTACCAGAGCAACAAGCCCATCGCCAGCGAGCGCTACAAGGCCTCGGACTGCGACCGCTAACAGGTGAACGCTGGCAGGAGCAGGCCACGGCCCGCCGTCCTGCCAGGTTTATTTATCAAGCGTCGCCCCGCAGTATCTGCGGATCCCCCCTGCCAGCTACAGCGGCAGCCTCGTCCCTGGTAAGCAGCGCCGTGCGCGGCACGTTACGCAGGCGTGCGCAGGCCGCGAGCACGTTGGCCCAGCTGGCGCGGTTGGCGAATTGCATACCGAATTCATCCAGCGTGCCGCCGCGGTTGCGATAGCCGAGCGCCGAGCACTTGCGCGCGTCCGGCAGAATCGGCCACAGGTGACCGCGCGCCACTTCCGGCCGCATGTGCGTCAACAGCACGCGCATTTCCATCGCATCCGGGAACAACCGCTCCACCACGCCTTCGCTGGCGCGCACCCCGACTTCCCAATGATCGCGCGGCCCGCGGAAGCGGCCCGGCTCCTGCAGATAGACCAGCCGATAAGCGCAGTCGGCCTCCTTGAGCCGCTTGACCGCACGGAGCATCTCGCCCAGCTGATAGCTGCCGTTGGCAATCAGCAGCAATGCCTCGTTGCCCGGCTGCTCCTCGACCACGATGGCGCCGTCGCGCGCCAACTGCTCGGCCTGGGTCTGATCGAAGTAGCACGGCCGGTCGCGTTTGGGCATGACCAGGCAGGCCAGTTCGCCGCGTGCCTGGTAGATCGATGGCAGCAGCGCCAGGGCGCTGTTGTGGTCGGCCGGAAACAGCACCCGGACCATGTCGTTCATCTCTCCGAGCAGCGCCTCGCAGAAGGTCGTGTCTTGGTGGGACTGCTGGTTCTTGCCGTTTTCCCAGGTGTGCGACGTCGCGATCAAGGGCCAGCCGAGCCAGCCTGCAGGCCTGCCAATCTCCTTTTGCTGCCGGGAAAAAATAATGCTCTGCCGCACCACGCCCAGCATCTTCACGCAGAAGGCTTCGTAGCTCGCCACCAGATTCAAGCCGCCCTGGTTGGCAAGGCAGGCGGATACCACCGCCTCCTCGTTGAGAGCGGTGATGATGGCGCCGTCCACGGCCTCCAGCTCGCTTTCCGGCTCGATGACGCGATGCTTGAGCGCCTTTAGCACGCCGCCCAAACGGTTGCTGGCCAGCTCGTCCGGATTCCCCACCCGCGGCCGCAACGCGGGGTTGGCGGCCGTCAACTCGACGAAAAAACGATCGACCGCTGCCATTGGTGAACAGGCGTCGTCGCGGTAGTTCAACTTTGGCATGGTCGGCGCAGGCGGGCGTCGCGAGGCGAGCGGATTGTCGCGCTCCAGCGTTCGACCCTGGCGACTGCGCGTGAACAGCTCCAGTGAAGCAGCCAGCTCCTGTTGCGGTACGAACAGACGCGCCGCGTGCTCGTTGAACAGGTCGCGTGACTGCTCATCGCGGCTCGGATTACCCGGCAATGGCAGGTTGTGCGCTGCGTTGCTGCCGGCACCATAGAAGCCGAAGCCTTTCACCGTCTCGGCGATGCCGTAGGGCATCGGCAGCGGATAGTTGAGAATGCCGCGCGCCTTCTCTTCCACGCGTCGCTCCAGGCGCAGCTCCATCTCCCACAGGGTGGTGACGAAAGCAGCAGGGTCACGCCCATCGAACGGCATCGGGTCGAAGCCGCACTGACTCAAGTGCTGACGGAAATCCTCGAGCCCCTGCTCGGTGCCAAGCGCGGTACGCTGCTCGATTCGCCGCCCGTTGGCAATCATCACCGGCAGCGCGACGCCGCAATCTTCGGCACGCCACCAGCGGGGAATCCAGTCACTGCCGCGCTGCTCTTCCGCCGCGCCATCGGAAAGAAAGGCCACCAGCGTCTCGCCCGGCAGCGGCATGTGTGCGTATTGCAGCTCGGCGAAACCGAGATAACCGCCCTCGGCAATGCCGCCGGCGGTGTGCGGATTGACATGGCTGCCCAGCGGCGCGAGCGGACTGCCGTCGGCGGCCTGGCCGTACCCGTAGAAATCCTGCAGCAGGCGATTCATGCCCGCCTCGCCGCCCGCGTAGGCCTGCTCCTGCTCCGGATGCAGGTTGCCCGTCAGCAGGTTGAGCGCATCGACGGCCGCCACACAGTGGCCCTGCCCCATCAGCCAGGCGCGGGTGCGGCCAGTCAGTGCATTCAGGGCCAGGTAACCGGCATAGGCCGGCACCATGTTCAGCGCGCCGCCGGTATGCCCCTCGGGGTTCTGCTTGAAATCCTCGGCAGCCAACGGCGAACCGTCCAGATGCACCTGGCGCGCGTAGGTCATGTGCACCACCAGCCAGAGTCCGGCGCTGGCGACCCGGTCGACCGCCTGCAGCAGCCGGTAAACACTGGCCAGATCCGGCTGATGACCTGCCTGTACCAGCTGATGGGCCAACCGGAACACCGCCGCCTGGGTCTCCAGCGCGTGCTCGAACGGCCCGAAACCTACACGCCAGGTGGCGAACTCCGGTTCGGCTTGCGCGTGTTGATCCAGCTCGACAAGGCTGGGCAGTAGCTGACTCATGGGTTCACTCCGTTGGTAAGCGGGTTGTGCTGTAGTCTAGGCAGCGCTCGATTCGTTATCTCTGATATGTATCAAGTGGTCATGGCAACCGAGCGGGCAATGTGGACATCATCGTACAGACAGGAAGGCAACATGGCTTTGCTCAGTTTTCTAGGCGCCATTCAGCAGGTAACCGGCTCCTGCTATCTCATTGAGACCCATGACGGTGCAAGGGTTCTGCTCGAATGCGGCATGCACCAGGGCCGCCGGGAAGAAGCCGGCAGCGACCGCAGCGCGTTCGCCTTCGACCCCAAGACACTCGATGCGGTGGTGCTGTCCCACGCGCATATCGACCACAGCGGCCTGCTCCCGCGCCTGGTCGCCCTCGGCTACCGCGGCGCCGTGCACTGCACCGATGCCACCGCGGAGCTGCTCGAACTGATGCTGCTGGATTCGGCGCAGATTCAGGAAAAGGATGCCGAGTGGGAAAACAAGTGGCGCGCGCGCATCGGCAAACCGATGATCCAGCCGCTCTATACCCGCGTCGACGCCGAGCGCATGTTGAGCCAGCGCACTCCCCACGCCTATGGCGAGACGTTCGATGTCGCGCCAGGTGTCGCGGTGACCTTCCACGATGCCGGTCACATCCTCGGCTCCTCGATCGTGCAACTGGATGTGCACGACCATGGCAGAACACGGCGCGTGGTCTTCTCGGGCGACCTGGGCAACGACTGCTCGCCGCTGATGCATGCGCCGACCGTGCTCAAGGAAGCTGACGTGGTGCTCATGGAGTCCACCTATGGCGACCGCGACCACCGCAGCCACGAAGACACGATCGAGGAGCTGGCCGGCATCCTGCAACAGGCCCATCGCGATGGCGGCAACGTGCTGATGCCCTCCTTCGCCGTCGGACGTACGCAGGACCTGATCTACTACCTCGGGCGCTTCTACCGGGAAGGCCGCCTGCCGCAGCAAGCGGTATTCCTGGACAGCCCGATGGCCATCGGCGCCAACGCCATCTACTCGCACTACAAGGATCAGCTGGATCTCGACGGCATCGACAATGCCCTGAGCGGAGCCAGCGGCAAGCTTTACGCCGAGCGCTGGTTGCCGATCCTCCGATCCACGCCGACACCGGAAGAATCGATGGCGATCAACCGCTTCAAGAGCGGCGTGATCATTATCGCTGGCAGCGGCATGTGCACCGGCGGGCGCATCCTGCACCACTTCAAGCACAACCTTTGGCGCGAGGAGTGCCATCTGGTGATCCCTGGTTTCCAGGCACGCGGTACCCTCGGCCGTGCCATCGTCGACGGAGCGAAAAGCGTCAAGTTGCTGCACCAGCGCATCGCCGTGAATGCCAAGGTGCATACCCTCGGAGGGTTCTCCGCCCACGCCGGCCAGTCTCAGCTCATCGACTGGGTCAGCAACTTCGAAAGCCGTCCGGAGCTCTACCTGGTGCACGGCGAGCTGGAGAAGATGCAGGCGCTGCAGCAGACCATCCGTGAACGTCTCGACTGGGAAGCACGCATTCCGGAACCTGGCGACCGAATCGCCATCTGAACGCAGCCCGCCGAAGCCGCTTGCGGCTTCGGTCGCCTGCGCGCCACGCAACCGGCTTGAGCCGGCTGACCGCACCCTATAGCCTGAACGCGACGCTCATACATGGAGATGTTGTATGTCCTTTGATTCGGATGACTATCTGTCGCGGCATTTCAAGACCAGCGGCGCCGAGCTGGAAAGCAAGATCGATGAGCTGGCCGCCTTGGTCGTTCCGGAGAACAGTGCGAACCTGCCCCTATACCGGGAGATGCTGGTGACCGTCATGCGCATGGCTCAGGCCGACCGCAGCCGCTGGGATGCCAAAATCCTGCTGCAGACGATGCGCGAAATGGAGCACGCATTCAGCCGGCTCGACCAGTTCAAGCGGCGCCGCAAGGTCACGGTTTTCGGCTCAGCCCGTACGCCGGTCGAACATCCCCTGTATGCGCTGGCCCGTCAGTTGGGCTCCATCCTTGCGCATTACAACTTCATGGTCATCACCGGCGCCGGTGGCGGCATCATGGCCGCCGCTCACGAGGGCGCGGGGCGCGACAGCAGCCTCGGGCTGAACATCACGCTGCCTTTCGAGCAACACCCCAACCCGACGGTGGGTGGCACCGAGAACCTGTTGTCGTTCCATTTCTTCTTCGTGCGCAAACTGTTCTTCATCAAGGAAGCCGATGCGCTGGTGCTCTGCCCCGGTGGGTTCGGCACGCTGGACGAAGCACTGGAAGTGCTGACGCTGATCCAGACTGGCAAGAGTCCGCTGGTGCCGATCGTGCTGCTCGACGAACCCGGCGGCACCTACTGGAAGGATGCACTGCAGTTCATGCGCGGACAGCTGGAGGAGAATCGCTACATCCTGCCCAGCGACATGCGATTGATGCGCCTGGTGGACGATGCCGAGGAAGCAGCCAGGGAAATCGCCAACTTCTATCGCAACTTCCACTCGAGCCGCTGGCTGAAGGATCGTTTCGTTCTGCGCCTCAACCACGCACTGAACGACCAGGCGATGGAATACCTGAACGCGGAGTTCACCGATCTGTGTCTGAAAGGCGTATTCGAACAGCAGAACTGCTGTGAATCGGAACTGGACGAGCCCGAACTACAGCGCCTGCCGCGCTTGAGCTTCGTCTTCAACGGCCGCAACCACGGTCGCTTGAGGGAGCTGACGGACTACGTCAACGAACCGGCCAACTGGGCGCGGCCGCTGGCAAGCGAGGACTGATGGCCTTTGATGGCCTGGACTCCGGATATTGCGAGCGCTCGTAAGGCTGGTCGGCTTCAGCACCGACTGGTCTCCGACGCGCACAACCTGGCATAGAGCCCCGTTACCGCATCAATCCGCCGAGCTGTCGCCGCGCAACACTCGACTGATCAACTCCAGCGGATAACCGCGATAGCTGAGAAAGCGCCCCTGCTTCGCCCGCTCTTTGGCATCGGCAGGCAACCGTCCAGCGAACTTGCGCTGCCAGAGTTCGCGCAGCTGCTCACCCCAGTCAAAACCACTGTCACGCAATGCCTGCTCGATATCCGCTCTGGCCAGCCCGCGCTGGGCCAATTCCTCGCGGATACGCAACGGCCCATAGCCGGCATTGGCCCGGCTTCTGACAAAGCTTTCGAGATATCGGGATTCGGAAAGCAGCCCCTGCTCGCATAGACGATCCAGGGCCTGCTCGATCAACTCAGGCGGGGCGCCACGCTGGCGCAGCTTGCGAGCCAGCTCGACGCGACCATGTTCGCGTCGAGCCAGCAGATCCATGGCCGTCCGCCGTACCGCGACGGGGTTATCGAGCACGGCAGCCATGGGGATCAGAGATCGGCGTCAGCCAGATCTTCGGTAACCGGGTTGGCCTTGGTGTTTGGCGCAACTACCAGCAACTTGTCGCGGATCTGTTGCTCGATCTCCTGACCGATCTCCGGATTGTCTTCCAGATACTTGGCGGCGTTGGCCTTGCCCTGGCCGATCTTGTTGCCCTTGTAGGCGTACCAGGCGCCGGACTTCTCCACCAGGCCCTGCTGCACGCCGAGATCGATGACCTCGCCATTGCGGTAGATGCCCTTGCCATAGAGGATCTGGAACTCAGCCTGACGGAAGGGCGGCGCCACCTTGTTCTTCACTACCTTGACGCGGGTTTCGCTGCCGACCACTTCGTCGCCTTCCTTGACCGCGCCGGTACGGCGAATATCCAGACGAACCGAGGCGTAGAACTTCAGCGCGTTACCACCGGTGGTGGTTTCCGGGCTGCCGAACATCACGCCGATCTTCATGCGGATCTGGTTGATGAAGATGACCAGGCAGTTGGCGTTCTTGATATTGCCCGTGATCTTGCGCAGCGCCTGAGACATTAGACGGGCCTGCAGGCCGACGTGCGTATCGCCCATCTCGCCTTCGATTTCGGCCTTGGGCACCAGCGCCGCCACGGAGTCGACGATGATCACATCCACCGCGTTGGAGCGCACCAGCATGTCGGTGATTTCCAGCGCCTGCTCGCCGGTATCAGGCTGCGAAACCAGCAGGTCGTCGACGTTCACGCCCAGCTTGCCAGCGTAATCCGGGTCCAGCGCGTGCTCGGCATCGACGAAAGCACAGGTGGCGCCCATCTTCTGCGCTTCAGCGATTACCGACAGGGTCAGAGTGGTCTTACCGGAGGATTCCGGACCGTAGATCTCGACGATACGGCCCTTGGGCAGGCCGCCAATTCCAAGCGCGATATCCAGGCCCAGCGAGCCGGTAGAAATGGCCGGAATTGCCTGGCGATCATGATCGCCCATGCGCATCACTGCGCCCTTGCCGAACTGCTTTTCGATCTGGCCCAGGGCTGCAGCCAAGGCGCGCTTCTTGTTCTCGTCCATCAAATCCTCACTTGATCAAGAGGGCCGGAGGCCACAACAACTGTATAAGTAGCCAGTATTAGAACATAGGCAAATTTACTCGCCTAGCCCCGAAACTGTTTTTCTCCGACCGCCAGCGCGAGCAAACCTTGCAACGCCGCCGCTACCGTCTGCTCACGTACGGCCTGGCGATCACCGGCGAATAGATAGCGTTGGGCCTGCAGATGCGAGTCATCGGCCCAGGCAATCCAGACCGTACCAACCGGTTTTTCTGCCGTGCCGCCGCCGGGACCGGCAATGCCGCTGACAGCCACCGCAAAGCGCGCACCACTGTTGCGCTGCGCCCCCCGCGCCATGGCCTGCACCACTTCGGCACTGACCGCGCCGACCTGCTCGAATAGCTCCGCCGGTACGCCGAGCTGTCGCGTCTTCTGGGCATTGGAATAGGTGATGTAGCCGGCCTCGAACCAGGCCGAGCTGCCGGCGATACGGGTGATGGCCTCGGCAATGCCACCACCGGTGCAGGATTCCGCGGTGCTGACCTGCGCACCCAGTCGTTGCAGCGCATCACCCAGCTGTGCCGCCAGTTCGGTGAGATTCATCAGGGCTCCGGCCAAAGGAAAGTGGCCGATACCCTACACCAGCGGGCTCCCGAGTTCAGCCATCCGGATGGCCAATGGTCGAGTTACGCGTCGCCCATCAGGCATCCTGGCGAACCGGCAGCACGACACGCTCGCCGATGCTCCGTCCGCGACGGCTTACCACTGCATCACCATAGCGCTGGATGGGATCTGCCAGGGTTCGCTTGACGAAGAAGCCGAACAGCGTCACCAGTAACAGCATCACCGCGATGTAGAGCGGGCCGGGAATGGCCAGCGCTCCAGCGCCGAAGCCCAGCCGCTCGGCGATTGCGAATACCGATGGATGAGACAGGAAGACGATATAGCCGATCCCGCCTAGCGGCGCGATCCAGCGCAGCCCCTTACCACTGATGCGTGTCGCGCCAATGAAGAGGGCAACACCCACCGCATAGCTGACGAAGTAGCGATACCAGGTTTCCCCGATACCGGTATCGCGCGAGTAGGCCAGCACGCAGATCGGCAACAGAAACAGGTAGAACAGGCCCACTGCGATGCGCGCGTAATGCCCGGTATCGGGTGCGCGACCGTTATCCGTGGCCTTCCACAATGCGCCGAGAAAACACACACTCAGCATCAGCGGCAGAGCCACCGGCAGCTTCATTTCCAGCTTGTAGCGCAGGAACGCGAGCAGCAGGGTGAAGACGTACTGGGCCAGCAGAAACAGCAGATCGCGCCTGGCCGAGCCGCCCAGACGCAGCGCGAAGATGACAATGCACAGCACGTAGAAGGTCAGCTCTATTTGCAGCGTCCAGTACAAACCGATCACGTTTTCGACAAACACGAAGCCTTGCAGCATCGTCGCATTGATCGCGATGACAGCCGGACTGAACACCCGAGCCGGATCGTCCCAGGGAAACATCACGCCGAGAAGCAGCGATAGCCAGTACAGGGGAAACAGCCTGAAGAAGCGCTGATAGACGAACGCCGCGATCGGCCGTTCGTATCGATGGCGGCTCTTGTACAGCGCCGCAACGACGAAATAGCCGCTCAGGGCGAACAGCACCAGCACGCTGGTCTTGCCGACATCCAGTACCGTTTTGCTGACAAGAAACAGATCGCTGGTCAGCCCATCGAAATGGCCGTCACGCTTCATTTTTGCGATCAGATGGGAATAGGCAACGCACAACGCCGCAACGCCGCGCAGGGCGTCGAGTCCGAGTAGTCGAGACATGTCTGCTGCTCACTTGACCAGAAAGGGAGGTCGCCAGCATTACTGCAGGAAGAACTGACGCGAGGGGGTAGAACAGGCATTCGCCGAGGCGGGATGACCGGGGCTGCAATCCACAGGGCGGCGAAGCACGAGCGATAATCAGGCAAGCTACCGCGACAGGCACCGAGGGGCCTGCACGACTGCGTGATCGAGGGAGTCGCAGGCCCGGCGTACACGAGGCCCGAAGCGCACCGGCAACCTGTCGACAGGCCAGAGTTACCAACAGCTCCGGTTCGCTTGTCAACGCCTTCTGTGCCCGGCCCGACAAATGACACCTGAACGCCGCTCAAGCTGTCCCATGTCGTCACCTGTCGAGCCGCTCGGCCCGTGTTAACCTTGCCGGCTTTCCCGCGTCAACCTGGCTCTGGACGGTCCGACCGCACCGTCATCCGATAGCCTTACCCGCCACTCAACGAACCGCACGCAAGCCGATGACCAAGCCCAACGCCGACCTTTCCGCCCATACGCCGATGATGCAGCAATATTGGAGACTCAAGCGCGAGCATCCGGACCAGCTGATGTTCTACCGCATGGGCGACTTCTATGAGCTGTTCTACGACGATGCCAAGAAAGCCGCCGCGCTGCTCGACATCACCCTGACCGCACGCGGGCAGTCGGCGGGCACGGCGATCCCGATGGCAGGCATTCCGTTCCATTCCGCCGAGGGTTATCTGGCGCGGCTGGTGAAGCTTGGCGAGTCGGTGGTGATCTGCGAGCAGATCGGCGATCCGGCCACCAGCAAAGGGCCGGTGGAGCGCCAGGTGGTGCGCATCATCACCCCTGGCACGGTGAGCGACGAGGCATTGCTCGACGAGCGTCGCGACAACCTGCTGGCTGCGGTGGTCGGTGATGAGCGCCTGTTCGGCCTGTCGGTGCTGGACATCGCCAGCGGCCGCTTCAGCGTGCAGGAACTCAAGGGCTGGGAAACCCTGCTCGCGGAACTGGAGCGTTTGAGCCCGGCCGAGCTGCTGATCCCCGACGATTGGCCGCAGGGCCTGCCGCTGGAGAAACGCCGCGGTGTGCGCCGTCGCGCGCCCTGGGATTTTGATCGCGATTCGGCATTCAAGAGCCTCTGCCAGCAGTTCTCCACCCAAGACCTCAAGGGCTTCGGCTGCGAGAACCTGACGCTGGCCATCGGCGCCGCCGGTTGCCTGCTCGCCTACGCCAAGGAAACCCAGCGCACCGCCCTGCCCCACCTGCGCAGCCTGCGTCATGAGCGCCTCGACGACACGGTGATCCTCGACGGCGCCAGCCGGCGCAACCTGGAGCTGGACGTCAATCTGGCCGGCGGCCGCGAGAACACGCTGCAATCGGTCATGGACCGCTGCCAGACCGCCATGGGCTCGCGCCTGCTGACCCGCTGGCTGAACCGCCCGCTGCGCAACCGCGAGACTCTCGAAGCGCGCCAGGATTCGATCACCTGCCTGCTCGAGCATTACCGCTTCGAGCAGCTGCAGCCGCAGCTCAAAGACATCGGCGACCTGGAACGCATCCTCGCCCGGATCGGCCTGCGCAACGCCCGCCCGCGCGATCTGGCGCGCCTGCGCGACGCGCTCGCGGCGCTACCGCAGCTGCAGGCGGGCATGCTTGGCCTGGTGGCACCGCATCTGCTGGAACTGGCGAAAAGCATCAGCACCTACCCGGAGCTGGCCGAACTGCTGGCCCGCGCCATCATTGACAACCCACCGGCGGTGATCCGCGACGGCGGCGTGCTGAAGACCGGTTACGACGCCGAGCTGGATGAGCTGCAGTCGCTTTCCGAGAACGCCGGCCAGTACCTGATGGACCTGGAAACCCGCGAGAAGGCCCGTACCGGGCTGGCCAACCTCAAGGTCGGCTACAACCGCGTGCACGGCTACTTCATCGAACTGCCGAGTAAACAGGCCGAATCGGCGCCAGCCGACTATATCCGCCGGCAGACGCTCAAGGGCGCCGAACGCTTCATCACCCCTGAGCTCAAGGAGTTCGAGGACAAGGCGCTGTCGGCCAAGAGCCGCGCCCTCGCCCGCGAGAAGCTGCTCTACGACGAGCTGCTGGAAATGCTCATCGGCCACCTGGCACCACTGCAGGAAAGCGCCGCTGCGCTGGCCGAGCTGGACGTGCTGAGCAACCTCGCCGAGCGTGCGCTGAACCTTGACCTCAATCGTCCGCGCTTCGTCGAGCAGCCGTGCATGCGCATCGAGCAGGGTCGCCACCCGGTGGTCGAACAGGTATTGGAGACGCCTTTCGTCGCCAACGACCTGGGCCTCGACGACGCCACCCGCATGCTGGTCATCACCGGGCCGAACATGGGTGGTAAATCGACCTACATGCGCCAGACCGCGCTGATCGTGCTGCTGGCACAGATCGGCAGCTTTGTCCCGGCAGCCGCCTGCGAGCTGTCGCTCGTGGACCGCATCTTCACCCGCATCGGCTCATCGGACGATCTCGCCGGCGGGCGCTCCACCTTCATGGTGGAAATGAGCGAAACCGCGAATATCCTGCACAACGCCAGTGATCGCAGTCTGGTGCTGATGGACGAAGTCGGTCGCGGCACCAGTACCTTCGATGGCCTCTCGCTGGCCTGGGCGGCTGCCGAGCACCTGGCCAAGCTGCGCGCGTTCACGCTGTTCGCCACCCACTACTTCGAGCTGACGGTGCTGCCGGAAAGCGAGCCAGTGGTGGCCAACGTCCACCTTTCCGCTACCGAGCACAACGAGCGCATCGTCTTCCTGCACCATGTGCTGCCAGGGCCGGCGAGTCAGAGCTACGGCCTGGCGGTGGCGCAACTGGCCGGCGTGCCGGGCGAGGTCATCCAGCGTGCACGCGACCATCTGTCGCGGCTGGAAACCACCAGCCTGCCCCACGAAGCGCCGAGAATAGCGCCCGGCCAGCCGGCACCGCCAATGCAGAGCGACCTGTTCGCCAGCCTGCCGCATCCGGTGCTCGAGGAATTGGCACGGATCAATCCCGATGATGTGACGCCGCGCCAGGCGCTGGACCTGCTATACAGCTTGAAAACTCGCATTTGATACGCCGCGAAAGCTGCTAGAATCGCGCGCATTTTTTTGATAAGCGGCATTTGCCTGTGCCGCCTACTCGCAGGGGCGTCACCGTAACGCCTACCTGACACGCCTGAGGAGATAGCTAGACATGACCTTCGTCGTCACCGACAACTGCATCAAGTGCAAATACACCGATTGCGTGGAAGTCTGCCCGGTGGACTGCTTCTACGAAGGCCCGAACTTTCTGGTGATTCACCCGGACGAGTGCATCGACTGCGCACTGTGCGAGCCGGAGTGCCCGGCCCAGGCGATCTTCTCTGAAGACGAGGTACCGGAGGATCAGCAGGAGTTCATCGAGCTCAATGCAGATCTGGCGGAAGTCTGGCCGAACATCACCGAGAAGAAAGACGCCCTCGCCGATGCCGAAGAGTGGGACGGTGTGAAGGACAAACTGCAGTATCTGGAGCGCTGATCGCCAGCCGATTCCAGACAAAAAAATGCCCGCAGCGATGCGGGCATTTTCATTTGTACTGCCGCAAGAACGTCGGCAGATCAGGCCTTGTCGATGCCCTTCTTCAGGGTGTCTTTCACATCACCCTTGACCTGCTGGGCCTCGCCCTTGACTTCCTGGCGCTGGCCTTCGCCCTTCATGCGCTCGTTATCGGTCGCCTCGCCCACACCTTGCTTGATCTTGCCGACGGCTTCGTTGGTGTTGCCCTTGACCTTGTCTTCAGTACTGCTCATGACGAACTCCTGGCTTCTCATTGGTGACATAGGGTGGACCGCCCGTGCGAAACGTTAGTTTCCCCCGGCCATCGGAACAGAGCGGCTCACGCATGGCGCGAAGGGACCAGGCGGCGCAGCAACGGTCGCCCTGCCAGGTGCAGGAACACCGGCGCGCCCACGATGAGGTAGAAGTAATAGGTCACGAAGCGCCAGATCAGAATCGCCGCTGCCGTCGTCGACTTGCCCACCATCGGCGTCAGCAGCGCGGCCGACGCCAGTTCGGCGCTACCCGCCCCACCGGGCAGCAGGCTCAGTTGGCCGGCGGTCAACGCCAATAGCTGGACGAGGAAGGTCCAGGCCCAGGCCAGCTCGCCGCCCAGGCCACGCAGCGTCAGATAGAGCACGCTGAAGCGCAGCAGCCAGTGCAGCGTGGTCAACCCGAACACCGCCAGCAAAAGACGACGCGGCAGGCGAAAACAGTCGACCAGCGCATTTCGGAAGCCCAGCACCTTGCGTGCCCAACGGCGCTTGCGTGACGGCTTCATGCCGAGCCGGCCAACCAGCCAGCCATTGAGCAGAAATACCTGCCGGTGGAAACGCCCGAGCAGCGCCAGCAGCACCATCACTCCGATCAATAGCGCGACGCTGAAGCCCAGCAGACTGGCAATATGCGTGTTGAACTTGTGGGTCAGTGCATAGAACAGCACGCCGACCAGGGCACAGGCGAAGAACAGCAGATCGCTCAGCTGCTCCACGGCATAAGTCGCCGTGCCCTTGGCCGGCGCCACGCCCTGGCGCATGAGCAGCGCCATCAGGGTCAGCGGCCCACCGGCACCTCCAGGCGTCGCACAGATGGCGAATTCGGTGGCGACGACGATGCCGAATGCGCGGCGCTGGCCCAGCTTTCGACGCCCGAGCAACAGGCGTAGGCGCAGCGCATTCAGATTCCAGCCGACCAGCACCATGCCGAGCATGGTGGCCAAAAGGCTACCCGGAAAGTGGCGCAGACGTTCGAACAGGCCGGTACCGCCAAGCAGAAGCGGCACCAGGGCCGCCGCGAGCAAGGCACCGCCCAGCAACCACCAGCGCCGGTTCATGCCACGGCGCTCGTCTGGCGGTACTGGCGCAGCCAGTCAATCTTGGTCAGCGGTGTCCTGCCGTCCCGCAGCATCCGTTCGAGCACATCGAGCCAGTAGCGGCGGGAGAACTCGTGGCGCATATCCACCGGATGCAGGCCCAATCGCAGCAATGGCGCCTGACGGCTCTGACGCAACTGGCGTTCGCTGACCAGCCAGGACACACCACGGCGCCAGGCGCTGCGAGCGCTCCAGACCAAGCCAGGAGCGACGATTGGAGTGAAATCCGGCAACAGGTAAAGATGGCTTGGATCACTGGTATAGGTCAGCCCGCTGTCGGCCAGTACACGCCGCGTGCCCTCGCTCATCAGCCAGGCTGGTGCGACGAAGCCATGCAGCGGCCATCGCTGGCGCCGGAACAGCTCCAGGCCATGCGCCAGCCGTTCACCGGCAGCCCGTTCGTCAAGGCCATAGAACTCGCCTTCATGGGTGTACACCCGGCGCATGAACCAG
This sequence comes from Pseudomonas sp., assembly GCA_007713455.1. GTDB lineage: Bacteria > Pseudomonadota > Gammaproteobacteria > Pseudomonadales > Pseudomonadaceae > Stutzerimonas > Stutzerimonas chloritidismutans. The sequence goes on along the minus strand of VMRT01000001.1, from coordinate 311,873 downwards.
TCCCGCGGCGTCTTCGGCGCGGGCTCGAGATCGGCGTGATAGCAGCCGTGTAGCACCAGTTCGTCACCACGTTGCACACGCTGGTCCAGTAGCCGGCAAAACTCCGGCTGTCGCTCCAGCGGATTGCGCTGATGAAAGTCCGGGACCACCAGCCAGGTGATCGGTACACCGCCGATGGCGTCCACCGCCTCGACGAAGGGCCGGTAGTCCGGCCAGGTTTCCGCGGCCACGTCGTGCAGCACCAGCGTCAGAGCAGCCTCATCCATGTACGGCTACCGGCAGGTCCGCTGTGCCGAGCACCGCGTGATAATGGGCGAGCAATCCCGCCACCACGGCATCCCAGGCATGGTGCGCCTCGACATGCTGGCGCGCCTGCTGTCCGAGCAGTCGCGGATCGTCTTCGAACAGCTCGCGCACGGTATGCGCCATGGCCCTCGGGTCGAGCGGCCGACACAGGCGCCCGGTGTAGAACGGCACCAGCTCCGGCAACGCACCGGCACGCGCGGCGATCACCGGAATACCGCTGGCCATGGCTTCGAGCGCCACCAGGCCGAACGTCTCCTGATTGCCGGCATGCAGCAGCACATCGCTACTGGCCATGTAGCGCGCCACTTCGCTGGCACAACAGAAGCGGTCGATCACCGTGACGTTGTCCGGCACCCGCTGCGGCATGCTCGAACCCACCAGCAACAGGTGGTACGGCTTGCCGAGCTGGCGCGCGGTTTCCAGCAGGATGTGCAGGTTCTTCTCCCGCGAACCGCGCCCGGCAAAGATCATCAGCCGGGTGTCGTCGGCCAGGCCCAGCTCGCGGCGCAGATCGGGGTCGCGCCGCTCGGGGCAGAAGGTGTCCAGATCAACCCCCAGGGGCTGCACGAAGACGTTCTTCACGCCGAGGTGCAAGAGCTTGTCGGCCATCACTTCGCTGGGTGCCAAAACCCGGTCGAAACTGCCGTACAGTTTTGAAACGTAGCCGTTGAGGTTAGTGCCCAGCCAGCTGCCGATACGGTTACTGACCAACAGTGGCAGGTCGGAGTGATAGAAACCAATGACCGGAACATTGAGCCGGCGCCCGGCATCCAGTGCCGCCCATGCGGTCATGTAGGGATCGCCGACCTCGATCAGATCGGGACGCAGCGAACGCAGCAGATTGCGCCAGGGCGCGCGGCGGATCGGAAAGCGGTAGCCCTTGCCGAAAGGCAGGATCGGTGCCGGCACCTCATAGAGGCCATCGTTGTGACTGTAATCGCCGCCCGGCACCAGAATGCTGTGCCGCACGCCGGAGTAAAGCTGCAGCCTGCGATGCTTCGCCTCGAGGTAGGTGCGCACGCCACCACTGGCGGGCGCGTAGAACATGGTCATATCCGCGATATGCAAGGTACTTCTCCGTCGGTCCCATAGCAGAACTCCGGCCTCGCCGGGCACGTCGCGCGTCAGCGGCATGCTCCGCAATCCCTGCGGAATAATTCTGTAATGAAATAGATGACCGTTACGTAGAAGGGTTGTTCGCAGCGGAGCGCCAGACGGCGTCTCAGGCGTCCGGCACCTTCTCGCCCGGGTCCTTGCCTTCGACCGAAGCGTGTTCGATCACCGCATTGAGTTCGGCACCGAACAGCAGCACCGCCGAGGAGATGTACAGATAAAGCAGCAAGACGATGATGGCGCCGATGCTGCCGTAGGTCGCGTTGTAGTCGGCGAAGTTCTGCACATAGATGCCGAACGCGATCGAGGCCAGAATCCACACCAGTACGGCTAGCACCGAGCCCGGCGTGATGAAGCGAAACTCCTGCTTCACATCCGGTGCCACGTAGTACAGCAGCGCCACTACCAGCATCAGCATGAGCACGATCACCGGCCAGCGCAGCCAGGTCCAAAGCAGCACGACGATGTCCTTCAGGCCGACCTGCGAAGCCAGCCACTCCATCACCTGCGGCCCGACGATCATCAGCCCGGCCGACAACAGCAGCAGCACGGCGATGCCCACGGTATAGGCCAACGAAAGCAGGATCAGCTTCCAGCTCGGTCGCCCCTCCTCCACGTCGTAGGCGCGGTTCATCGCATTCATCAGCGAGCGAAAACCGACCGAGGCCGTCCATAGCGCCACGACGATACCGAACGACAGCAGCCCCGCCTTCTGTTCCTGCAACTGGTCAATGACCGGATTGATCTGCTCCATCGCCATCGGCGGCAGGGCCAGTGCGGCCTGCATGCGCAACCAGTCGAAGAAATTCTGCAGATCGAGAAAGCCGAGCAAGGCGATGAGAAACAGCAGGAACGGAAACATCGAGAACAGGCCACGGTATGCCAGCGCCGAGGCATAGGTCGACATGTCGTCGTTGCCGAATTCCTTGAACGTACGCTTGAGCAAGGTCACGGCCCCGATACCGCGGGTGTCCAGCATGGCCATCGATGTTTCCCCAATCAGTGAAATGTGCGGTCTAGAAAATGGGACGACCGCTCTGCTGGAGAGTTCGCTGCTAGTGGCTCGCGAGCGGCTCCACCGATCGCACCGTCTTGCAGCACCGCTCGCCATACCCGCTCGGCGGGATCGCGCAACAGGGCTTCCGCCAACGCTGGCTCCAGGCGCGTGCGCAGCCGCCGGCTGAGGTCGCGCGCACCGAAGCGCGAGTCGTGCGTGCGGCAGATGGCGCGTTTGACGGCCTCATCGACCTGCAACCGTACGCCCTGTCGGGCCAGGCGCTGTGCCAGCTTGCCCAGTTCGACATCGAGCACTGCCTTCAGCCGATCGCCCTGGATGCTCTCGAACTGCAGCGTGCGGTCGATGCGATTGAGAAACTCCGGATCGAAATGCCGATGCAGCGCCTGCCGGACGCTGCGGCTTCGCAACGCGCTACGGACCGTGCGCCGACATTGCTGGTCATGAACACCAGCGCGTTGCGGAAATCCAGGGTTCGGTTGCCAGCAGCCAAGGTCAGTCGTCCGCTATCCAGCACATTGAGCAAGCTGCGCACGACTTTCGGACTGGCCTTCTCCAGCTCGTCGAACAGCACGATACCGGGCCGGCTGAAGCTTCCGGCGATGGCCTCGGCGTCGAACAGGGTGGTGCCTTCCTTGCTGCCCACGTAGCCGGGCGGGGCTCCGGTGAGCGCGGCGGCGTAGTGTTCCTGGGCCAGGGTATTTATGTCGATGCGGCAGAAGGCGTCCGGCTTGCCATGAATGGCGTGGGCCAGCAGACGGACGATCTCGGTCTTGCCAACCCCGGTCGGGCCGAGGAAGAGATTGACCGTCAGCGGACGTTCGGGATCGCCTATTCCGGCCTTGACCACGCGAAGCATCGCCTCGATTTCGCTCAGCACCGCATCCTGGCCGACGATACGACTGCGCAGCAGCGCCATGACGGTCTCGACGTCGAACAGGAAGCGCGACGCCGGCATCGGCCCTTGGCCCGCCCGATCGCTGGCTTGCGCGATCTGGGTACGGTTGTGATCGATCAGGTCATTCACGAACGGCATGGGCCCCCGGTGCAGAGTATTGAACGTGCGCCCCTTCAACCCAGCGTTCGCTCCCGCCCCGCGTGCGGCAGCTCGTACACCGGGCAGTCGGCGACCCCGACAGTGGCGCGGGTCATGGCCTCGACGTTTTCCTGCGCCTTCTGCGTATCCAGCACCCAGGTGCGGTAGAACTCGAACGGACAGTCAGCCACACCCTTGTCACCGTCACCGGAGTTGTAGACGCCGGTGTAGCCGCGGTGCAGCAGCTTGAACAGGTGGTTCTGCGACTGGTCGTTGGCACGGGCGTCGCGGATCTGCGAGATGGACAGCTGGGCGTACTGGATACCCATTTCCTCCTCGCCGCACTCGCCCAGGGTGCGACCGTCGAAGCCGATGATCGCCGAGTGACCGAAGTAGCTGTAGACGCCGTCGAAGCCTGCAGCGTTGGCCACCGCGACATAGCAGTTGTTGGCCCAGGCCATGGTCTTGGACATCAGCACCTGCTGCTCCTTGGCCGGGTACATGTAGCCCTGGCAACGCACGATCAGCTCGGCACCCTTCATCGCACAGTCGCGCCAGATCTCGGGATAGTTGCCGTCGTCGCAGATGATCAGGCTGATCTTCATGCCCTTGGGGCCTTCCGAGACGTAGGTGCGATCACCCGGATACCAGCCCTCGATCGGGCACCAGGGGATGCACTTGCGGTACTTCTGCACGATCTCGCCCTGATCGTCGATCAGCACCAGCGTGTTGTAAGGCGCCTTGCCCGGGTCTTCGTTGCGCTCGCCGGTGAGCGAGAAGATGCCCCAGGTCCGTGCCTCGCGACAGGCAGCCGAGAAGATCGCGGTTTCCTCGCCGGGAATGATGGTGGCGGTTTCCATCATCTCGCCGGGGTCGTACATGATCCCCATGGTGCTGTATTCGGGGAACACCACCAGGTCCATGCCCGGCAGGCCGAGCTTCATGCCCTTGATCATCTCGGCGATCTTGCGCGCGTTGTCGAGCACCTCGGCGCGGGTGTGCAGGCGCGGCATCTTGTAGTTGACGACGGCTACGCCGACGGTATCGGGACTGCTGGAAATATCACCGTGGCGCATGAGCGCCTCCTCTTGGTTGTCGAGTCAGTGCGATCGTGGGAGTGGCGTCTGCCGCATTGCTCAGCCACTGCGGCCAAAGGCACTCCACGGGGTTCAGTGACGCCTCAGTGGCTGATCATCCACGGCCGGTTCGACGGGCTGGTCTTGAGCGCATGGGGATTCGCCTTGGTCGGCGCCACCGGCTTGCTCGGGCCGCAGCAGCTGCAGCCGGCCGGGTGGCGCTTGCTGGCGGCATACTCGGCGACTGTCTTCGGCGCGTGGCTGGCGCGCTCATTGGTCTCATGCGCCGCGCGGGTGCTGCCGGCCATGGTTGTCTTCTGCCTGCTGGAGTTACAAAAGGACAATCGCAGATGATCCGCTAGCGGCAGGTTTCGACAGATAGCTGATGGCTACTTGCGGCCGGAAGCGGATGCTGATCATCCGGGCTCGCCCCCAAACCAACCGTCTGCCCCCCTCTTCCTCCCAATGCTAGAGTGCCTGCTCCATAGCCGCACAACTCCAAACCACATAGCGAGGCCCCCATGCTCAACCATGTAATGGTCGGTTCGAATGATATTGAACGGTCGAAGCGGTTTTACGATGCCGTGCTCGGCGTACTCGGCGCAGGTGAGCCGCTTCGCAATTTGGCTCCGTCCGGGCACACGCGTCTGTTCTACCGCCACGACGGCAGCCTGTTCGGTGTCACCGAACCCATCAACGGTGAGGAAGCGACCGTCGGCAACGGCGGCACGATTGGTTTCAAGTGCAGCTCGGCCGAACAGGTCAAGGCGTTTCACGATGTAGGCGTGGCCCATGGCGGGACGACCTGCGAGGACCCGCCGGGACTGCGCGAAACCAGCCTCGGCGCGTTGCACCTCAGCTATGTGCGCGACCCTGACGGCAACAAGCTGTGCGCCATCTACCGCCCGCAGTAAGCATCCCGCTCAACGCCGCACAGCCCATGTGCCGCGTTGAAAGCTGAACCTTATGCGCCGCAGCCCGCTGCGGCGCATGACGCTTCACAAGACCGCAGCGATTCCCTCCGCTTGCTCTCTCCCCTCGCCCATCAGGGTTTAACGACCATCCCAACGCCACGCCCTCGCGGGTCTGACCCGGTCTGCAGGCGCGTGCCGTCGACTCGTATCGCCTGGATATCGCCCATCAGCCAGCCCTGATCCTCCAGCGTGTAGCCCATGGCTTTCAGCTCGTCGGCAACCTCGCCGGTCAACGGTGCATGGGCGTCGTAATAGATGGTGTCCTTCGGCAACAGCTGATGGTGCACGCGTTGCGCAGCCACGGCTTTTTCCAGCGGCATGTCGAAGTCGTAGACGTTGTTTAGCACCTGAAAGATCGAGGTAAAGATACGCGAGCCGCCCGGCGTACCGAGCACCAGGCTGACCTTGCCGTCGCGCGTGACGATGCTCGGGCTCATCGAAGACAGCATGCGTTTGCCCGGCTCGATAGCGTTGGCGTCGCTACCGACCACACCGAAGGCATTGGCAACGCCCGGCTTGGCACTGAAGTCGTCCATCTCGTCGTTGAGCAGGAAGCCGGCACCCTTGACCACCACGCCGCTGCCGTAGTCCAGGTTGAGGGTGTAGGTGTTGCTGACCGCGTTGCCGTCGGCATCGACGATGGAGAAGTGGGTCGTCTGTGTCGATTCGAGGCCCGGACGCACCTTCTCGGTTTCGGATATGGCCGTGGGGTTGATTTCGGCTGCGCGCTGCTTCAGGTACTCGGGCGAGGTCAGCTTCGCGACCGGCACGTCGGAATAGTCCGGGTCACCGAGGTAGTCGGCACGGTCGGCAAAGACGCGTTTCTCGATCTCCGCCAGCAAGTGGATGTAGCGTGCCGAATTCAGCTCGACGCCCTTGAAGTCGGCGGCGCGCTGCTCCTTCATGCCGATCAGCTGTGCCAGGGCGATGCCGCCGGAGCTGGGCAGCGGCGCGGTGTAGAGGCTGTTGCCCTGCCAGTCGACGCGCATCGGCTCGCGCCATTTGACGCGGTAGTCGGCCAGGTCCTCCTTGGTGATCAGCCCGTCGTCACGCTGCATCTGCGCAACCAGCAAGTCGGCGGTCTTGCCTTTGTAGAAATCATCGGGCCCCTTGTCGGCGATGCGCTCCAGCGTCTCGGCCAGCTCTGGCTGGCGGAAGGTGGAACCGGGCCGCATGCTGCCGAAGTAATCCTCGAAGTTGGTCGTGCCGTTGAACAGCCCGATGGCGTCCTCGCGGTACTGGAATTGCTGGTCGGCCACTGTTGGCTACGGCGCACCTCGATGGAAGCAGTCTTGATCAGCATGTTCAGCGCGGCCTTGGAGGCGCGGTAGCTGTACCAGCCGCCGAGGCGGTTATCGCCGATGCTGCCGACCTTGGCCGAGAGCATGGCGAACACGCCGCGCTGGCGGTCGAGTAGGCCGCTGAAGTGGCGCAGCAGCATGGCCGGGCCGAAGGTGTTGATCTGGAAGGTGGCGAGCAGCTGCGCCTGGTTGAGATCGGCCAGGCGCTTCTCCGGCATGAAGTCGCCACCGTGCAGCACGCCGGCGGCGTTGATGATCAGGTGAAACGGCCCCTGCCCCGCCACGCTGGCCGCGGCCTGTTCGATGCTGGCGGGATCGGTCAGGTCGAGCGCCGGCTCGGACGAGCGACTCAGCGCAATGACCGAGGCGCAGCGCGGATCGCTGCGCAAGGCATCGACCAATGCGGCGCCGATGCCACCGGATGCGCCGATGACGAGCGCACGAAATCCTTCGGGGAATGATTCCAACGGCATGACGATCTCCAGATTTACGGTCGACGGGCGCCGGCTTCGCTGCGCCAGCGTTCGATATGCTCGGCGAGCAGGTCGGCGATGGGCAGGCAAGCGCCGAGCCGGTAGAGGTTCCAGTAATGGCCTTCCAGGGTGCGGTTGATCAGCAAGGTGCCGGAAGCCGGTTGCAGGCTGCCGAGTGCGGACATCATCAATGGGAACAGCTCGGACAGCCGTTGATGCAGCGCCGCTTCGCGGAAGTCCCATTGCGCACCGGGTTGCAACAGCGGGTGCAGCATCAGGTGAATGCTTCGGTACAGCCCGTGCGGCGGCGTGCTTCCCGGCTGGCGTCCGCCCAGGGCCTGAAAACCGGGCTCCAGCGCCTCGCTGGAGGTACCACGCAGTGCTTCGAATATCTGTACGTAGCCCGCCAGCAAACGCGGTTCCAGGCGCAGCACACTGCCGAAATCGTAGACCACCAGCTCGCCGGACTCGGTCCAGGCGAGGTTGCCGGGATGCGGATCGGTATGCAGCCGTTGCAGACCGAATGCCTGCTCGGCCAGCCATTCGCAGAGGGTTTCGGCCAGGCGCTGGCGCACCTCCGCCGGGGCCTGTTCGACCTCGGCCATGGAGCGGCCCGGCAGGTCTTCCAGCACCAGCACGCCGGGCCGGCAGAGTTCGCCCGCGGCAAAGGGAATGCGGATGCCCGGCCAGTTGCTGAAGTGCTCGCGGAAGGCTTCGAGATTGGCGCGCTCGGCGTCGTAGTCCAATTCTTCGTCGATAGCCCGTTGCAGCTCGATATAGACCGCATCGAGACGCGAGGGCGGCGTGCCGAACAATCGGCCCAGCGGCATCAAGCGCCGCAACTGGCGCAAGTCGGCATCGCAGATGGCGCGGATGCCGGGGTACTGGACCTTCATGATCAGCGCCCGGCCCTGCCGATCCCGGGCGCGGTGCACCTGCCCCAACGAGGCGGCCGCGGCTGGCTCGGGCTCGATGGACTCGAACAGTTCGTACAACTTGCCGTCGTAGAGGCGCTGCAGATTGGCTTCCAGCGCATCGAACGGCAGCGAAGGCACCTGATTCTGCAAGCGCGCCAGCGCGGCGCTGATCGGCTCGGGCAGCAGATCCTGCCATTGCGAGGCCTGCTGACCGAGCTTCAACACCGGGCCCTTCATCTGCCCAAGCGCATCACCGAGCAATTCGCCAACAGGCACCCAGTCGATACGCGTCTTGCCCGGCGTGATGCGCTGCACCAGCAGGTTGCCGGCGATGCGCGCACCGGTGCCACCCAGTTGCAGAAAGCGACCCAGCGCCGAAGCCGATGGACGAGAGAATCGAGACATGCCAGCAACCTGTGAAGGCAAAGGCCGATCATGGGCCAGCCCGTGCCGTGAGCCAAGGGTGAATGGTTGCAGTCTGTTGCGCAAACGGCTCGCTCAAAGCGCCCCGAGCAAAACAAACGAAGCGGCAGCTGGCGGGGCTTTGAGACCGCTTGAGCCGCCTGAAATTGGCGCTTGAGGCGACAGCCAGCATGCGCTCATGCGGAACGGGGCGGCACAAGATGAGTCGGATTAGATGACTGCGCCCCTCAGCTGTCGCCTGTCGAAAGCACCTATTTAACGTGCACGACGCAGCACTCGGCGATGACTTGAGCGGCTTATGGCCCGACCAGCCTACAAGGCAAAAGAACGGGCGTGTTCCCCACCAGACTTCGTCCTACGTGGACGCACAGGTGCCGGAACGAAACACGCAGCGGAGCCTGCGTTAAGGAGAACGGAATGACCGATTTCAATGATCTTCCCTTCCAACCAGACGATGAAGCACCACGTATTTCCACCGGCAGCGAGGGGCTGGACGACATCCTCGGCGGCGGTCTCGACCCCAACCGTATGTATCTGTATGAAGGCAGCCCAGGCGCCGGTAAAACCACCATTGCACTGCAATTTTTGCTCGAAGGCGTGCGCCAGGGCGAACGTGTTCTCTACGTTACGCTGTCGGAAACCCAGGCCGAATTGGAGCTGGTTGCCAAGCGCCACGGCTGGACGCTCGACGGCATTGACGTGTTCGAGCTGGTCTCGCCGGAAGCCAGCCTCGACCCTGACCTTGAACTGACCGTGCTGCATCCGGCGGAAATGGAGCTGAGCGAAACCACGCAGCAGGTCTTCGACCGTGTAACCAAAACCAACCCAACACGGGTGATTTTCGACAGCCTTTCAGAAATGCGCCTGCTGGCACAAAGCCCGCTGCGCTATCGCCGGCAGGTGCTGGCGCTCAAGCACTTCTTCACCACACGCCGCTGCACGGTGATTCTGCTCGACGACCAAACCTCGGAGATGGGCGACCTACAGTTGCACTCGATCTCCCATGGCGTGGTGATGCTCGAGCAGCTGGCCATCGACTACGGTGCCGAACGCAGGCGACTGCGGGTCATCAAAATGCGTGGCATCCAGTTTCGCGGCGGCTATCACGACTTCGCCATCCGCAAGGGCGGACTGCAGATCTATCCGCGCCTCATCGCTGCGGAGCATCACTCTCCGTTTACCGGCGAGTTGGCCTCGTCTGGTAATCCCGCGCTGGACAAGATGCTCGGTGGCGGGCTGGAGCGCGGGACCAACGCGCTGCTGGTTGGCGCTGCGGGCGTCGGCAAATCCTCGTTGGCGTTGAGCTATGCGGTTGCCGCGTGCAAGCGCGGCGAGCAGGTCGCCTTCTTTGTCTTCGATGAGAACATCGGCACCCTGCTGGCGCGTGGTCGTGCGCTGGGGCTGCCCATGGAACCGTGGATCGAACAGGGGCTGCTGCATCTGCAACAGGTCGACCCGGCCGAGCTGTCGCCCGGCGAGTTCACCGCCGCGGTTCGCCAGAGCGTAGAGGTGCGGGGGGCCGGCCTGGTGATTCTGGACAGCCTCAACGGCTATCTGCACGCGATGCCTGATGGCCGATTCCTGATTCTGCAGATGCACGAGCTGTTGAGTTATCTGGGCCAGAAAGGTGTGATCAGCATCATGGTGCTCGCCCAGCATGGCCTGGTCGGCCCAATGGATACGCCTGTGGATATCAGCTATCTAAGCGATGCGGTTATCATGCAGCGCTACTTCGAGCATGCCGGCGTCGTTCGCCGGGCCTTGTCAGTGGTGAAAAAGCGCAGCGGACGGCATGAAAACACCGTCCGTGAATATCGCCTCAGTAGCGCCGGCCTCGAGGTCGGACCGCCGCTCAGTCACTTCAGCGGCATCTTATCGGGCACACCGGAATACACCGGTGATGCGACTCAGCTACTGACAGACGAGCATGACGACGCCCACTAAACGAGAATGCCCCATCGTAGTCGTCTATGCCCCCATCGGCCGGGACGGTCCCGCCTCGGCCGAACTTCTCAGCCGCAGCGGCATGGACGCCGTTGTCTGCCACAGTGTCGATGAGGTGCTACGTCGCGCCGAAACCGATGCCGACGCCGTTTTCATCGCCGAAGAAGGCCTCTTCGGTCAGGACCTCCAAGCACTGGCCACCTGGGTCGATCAGCAACCGGCGTGGTCCGACTTTCCATTCGTGGTCCTCACCAGCAAGCATCAACAGCCGGCAGTCGCCGCATGGCGTCAGCGCATGGTGGCGGCGCTGCGCAACGTTTCCCTGCTGGAACGCCCGGTACAGAGCATCACCCTTACCAGCGCGGTGAAAGCCGCCCTGCGCGGGCGGCATCGCCAGTACGAAGTCAGAGCCTTGCTCGAAGCCCGTGAGCGCGCCTCGAATCAACTCGAAGCGCTGGTCGTCGAGCGCACCAGCGAACTGGAAAAGGCCAACCAGGAATTGCGCACACAGATGGCCGAGCGCGCGCAGATCGAAGAAACCCTCCGCCAGGCGCAGAAGATCGAAGCCATCGGCCAGCTCACCGGCGGCATCGCCCACGACTTCAACAACCTGCTGATGGTGATTTCCGGCGGCCTCGACATGCTCGACCGCCGCGCCGATCCTGCACGCCGCGAGCGGTTGATGGACGGTATGCGCCAGGCCGCGCAACGCGGAACCGCCCTTACCCGGCAACTGCTCGCCTTCTCCCGCCGCCAGTCACTGGAACCCGAGTCGGTCGACCTGGTGCTGCGCATCGGCCGCATGCGCGAGCTGCTCGACCGTAGCCTTAGCGGCAACGTGCACGTGGAAGTGCAGTTCGAGCCGGATCTCTGGCCGGTCGAAGTGGACCCTGGCGAGCTGGAACTGGTCGTCCTCAACCTGGCCGTGAATGCCCGCGACGCCATGCCCGACGGCGGTTCGATCCTGATCGAAGCCAGCAATGCACCTGGCGAAGCGGTGCTGGACATCACCGGCGACTTTGTCCGCCTCACGGTGACCGACTCCGGCACCGGCATTCCCGAGGAGGTTCGCGCCCGGGTATTCGACCCCTTCTTCACCACCAAGGAGATAGGCAAAGGCTCAGGGCTCGGGCTGGCACAGGTCTACGGCTTCGCCCGGCAATCCGGCGGCACGGTGTGGATCGAAAGCGAATGCGATCGCGGAACCAGCGTGATCATGCTGCTGCCGCGCTCGGCACGTGTGCCCGAGCAACCCGACGGCGAACGGCCTGTCGAAGACGACAGCCCCGACGCCTCGGCCGGTACCGTACTGCTGGTGGACGATGATGAAGAAGTCGCGGCCCTGGTCGGCGAGATGCTCGAACATCTCGGCTATCGCGTCACCCATGCCGCCAGTGCCACAGACGCGCTGGGCGCGCTGCAGAACGGCTGTCAGGTGGACATCGTATTCTCCGACGTGATGATGCCGGGCGGCATGAACGGTGTTGAACTGGCCCGAGAGATCCGCACCCGCGCCCTCGGTGTTCCCGTGCTGCTCACCAGCGGCTACGCCGAAGCCGCACAGCAATCTGCCGCCGCAGAAGGCGTGCACGTATTGGCCAAGCCCTACCGGCTGGAAGAACTGGCAATCTCGTTGCGCACCGCTATCGATGGTGTGGAAGTTCACTGATCCACCCCTTCCTTACGGGGCGTTCCAGGCGGGTCGGCCAATCCGTCAGCCCACCTTCAGCCGAGGCGACGCGCAGGTGTTCCCGCTGAAGTTCGGTTGGTTCGATGCCGTCATTGGTCTGTAACGTCGTAACAAGCCGGCGCGCCTGCGGTCTTCTGACTAGGCCCTACGAAAGCAACGGGCTCATACATGATGCCGAACCCGCATTGACTCTTGCTCCGATCAGGAACTTGCTTCGTGTCGATACGCGCCCGTCTCATCTGGCTGGTCATCGCCGTCATCGCACCGGCGCTGGCCTTCGCGCTGTTTGCAACCTATTCGGTTTACCGAGCGCAGTCACAGCAGATCGACCAAAGTATGTACGAGACCACGCGCGGCGTAAGTCTTGCCGTTGAGCGCGAACTTGATCGCTTCGGCGCAGTGGTCACGACGCTGGCCGCCTCGCCAACACTGGTGAGTGGCGATCTGCGTGCGTTTCATGAACGTCTACAGCAGACCGTTCAACCGATAGCCACCGGCGTAACCATATTCGACCCGAACGGCGTGCCCCTGGCTGATACGGACTACCCTTTTGGCGCGCCGTTGCCGATGCCACCGAGCCTGCCAGGCTTCGAGAACACCCCGCTGCTAGACGTCAGTCCGATGTTTCGCGACCCGTTGACGCGCGTGCACAGCGTCGCCATTCACCGCCCGGTGATGCGTGACGGCCGAGTCGTCTACTACCTGACCATGAAGTTTCCGGTCAGCCGCATCGAAGCCCTGCTGCAAGCTCAGGAGCTTCCCGAGCGCTGGCTTGGTGCCGTTCTGGACCAGACACACACTATCGTTGCGCGCACCCGGGACCCCAGCAGCCATGTAGGTGAAGCCGCGGACGACAACTTCGTCGCCGATTTGCGCGGGCTAGCGACTCGCCAAGGCAAGCTGATTTCCGTCACCCGCGACAATCAACGCGTGGTTTCTTTTATCAGCCGTGGTGAAAGTTCAGGCTGGACGGTACTGATCGGCATTCCCCGTGAGGACCTGCTCGCAAGCGTATTGAAGCCCATCGGAACCGCTGCCATCGGCATCCTGCTGGTGCTCGCGGCGGCGATCGGACTGGCCATTGCGCTCGGCCGCACCATCACCCGCCCCTTGACTCAACTCGACCAGGCAGCCGGTGCCTTGGCCCGAGGGGAAGTCTTCGAGGCACCTCGGACCGGCATGGACGAGACCGACCGGACCGCGCAGGTACTTGCCCAGGCCAGCAAGACCATTCACCGCTCGAGCCAGGAAATGGCAGAGCGGGTCGAGGAAGCCGTCGCCCAGGCCGAACGCTCGCATCGGGCGCTGCTGCAGGGCCAGAAACTTGAAGCGCTGGGCAACCTCACCGCGGGTATATCGCACGAGTTCAATAACCTTCTGCAAAGCATGACCGTCGGCTTGCAGCTGGCCGACATGCTGAGTCCAAACCCCCGAGCCAAGCGCGCCATCGAGGCATGCCAGCGTTCGGCTCAACGGGCTACCCGCCTTACGCGGCACCTGATGACCTTCAGTCGAAACCGCACTGGAGATGTCGAGCAGCTCGACTTGCGCGCATTGATTCTCGGCATGCACGAACTGCTGACCGGCGCGTTGCCCAATAACGTCGTTCTACAGCTCGACTTGCCGGACCGCCCATGGCCGGCGGCGCTGGACCCGGTGCAATGCGAGCTGGCCATCCTCAACCTGGCGATCAATGCACGGGACGCCATGCCAGACGGCGGTCCGTTGAGCATCAGCCTGCACGACGTGGCGCATGGAGACATCGCCCTGCCAAGCCTGGGGACAAGGACCTATCTCGCCGTCGACGTCCTCGACACAGGTTGTGGAATGAGCAAGGAGGTCCAGGCGCGGGCATTCGAGCCTTTCTTCACAACCAAGGCCATCGGCGAGGGAACGGGCCTCGGTCTGGCGCAGGTCTATGGCTTCGCGCACCAATCAGGCGGCGCGGTAGCGATCGACAGCGAAGTCGGCAGGGGCACGCGCGTCCGCCTCCTGCTGCCACGCGTCGAACACCGCAGCGAACCGGCTGGCCCGGTAGAGAAGGCACCGGAACGTGCCAACCGAACCACACGGGTGCTCTTGGTCGACGACGACGCCGAGGTGCGCGAGGTGGTGATGTCGATGCTTGAGGAACTGGGCTATTTGGTCGACGAGGCGCAGGACGCGGATTCAGCCCTGGCCAGGCTCGCCGATGACACGCGCCCGCCTATCGATGTGCTTCTTTCGGATATCGTCATGCCCGGACGGCTGGACGGGGTTGGTCTTGCGGCGGAAGCGCAAGGCCTGTATCCCGAACTGCCCATCATCCTCGCGACAGGCTACACCGAGCGTCTCGCTGCCGAGCACGGGCTGCGTGTGCTAGCCAAACCCTTCACCAGCCAGACCCTGGCCGAGGCCCTTCTCGACGCGGTCAACACACCCTAGAGCGAGGCGGAAGGCGCTCATGACTGACGCCTTCCTGTTTGGCCCGAAAAAATAATTGCCTTTTCTGCAAGCGGGATAACCGCCCCCATATGGTGCGCGAACGTCGCATATTTCTGCGTCAGATTTGAAAACGCCACAACGCCGGCCCCTTGCAGTGCACCTTTCAGAAACACCTTCCGCCTCCTTTTGAAGCACCGGAAGGTGCTGCCGAAACGGCATCGCTGTGCTCGATAATCTCTGCTTCTGCGCACAGCCGGCTCGGTTCGATACTGCGCTCGCCGACCGCCATTTCGCGTCGGCAGAGCAGGATCGAGCCATGAACCAGTCCCTTTGTGCCCGCCATCTCGAAGCCGCCGCGCTGCCGCTGATCGATATCGCCGGGCTGTTTTCTCCCGACCTTGCCTACCGCACTGCCGTGGCCGAACGTATCGGTGCGGCCTGTCGCGAGGTCGGCTTCTTCTGCGTCGCCAACCATGGTGTCGACCCCGCACTACAACAGGCGGTGTTCGAGCAGGCGCGGACTTTCTTCGCTCAGCCGGAAGCCGGCAAGCGCGCGCTGGACAAGGTGTTCTCGAACGCCAATCGCGGCTATGAGCCGTTGCGCGGTCAGGTGCTGGAAGCCGGTGCGCCGGCCGATCTCAAGGAAGGCTTCTACATCGGCGAGGAGCTGGCCGAGGACGACCCGCGGGTACTGGCCGGGCGTTTCAACCATGGTGCCAACCAGTGGCCGAGCGAGCTCGCGGAGTTTCGCCCGACGGTGGAGCGCTATCGCGACGCGATGAATGCACTGGCGAATCGGCTGATGGGGGCCATCGCGCTGTCGCTGCAACTGCCGGAGGAACATTTCGCCGGCTTCTGCCGCGACTCCATGAGCACCCTGCGCCTGCTGCATTACCCGCCGCAGCCGGCCAACGCCGCGCCCGGCGAAAAGGGCTGTGGCGCGCATACCGATTTCGGCGGGCTGACGCTGCTTCTGCAGGACGAGAACCCCGGCCTGCAGGTCTGGGATCGTCACAGCAAGAGCTGGATTCACGCAGTGCCCGTGCCCGGCACCTATGTGGTCAATCTGGGCGACATGATTGCCCGCTGGACCAACGACCAGTACCGTTCGACGCTGCACCGGGTGGTCAACATGTCCGGACGCGAGCGCTACAGCGTGCCGTTCTTCTTCAGCGGCAACCCGGACCATGTGGTCGAGTGCCTGCCGACCTGCCTCGCGCCCGGCGAGGCGCCGCGCTACCCCGCGGTGACGGTGGAAGAACACCACCGCGAGATGTACCGGAGGACCTATGGCTGACGTCGTCCTCATCCACGGGGCCTGGGCCGGTAGCTGGGTCTGGGATTCGCTGCAGGATGGCCTGCGCGATGCCGGCCACCGACCGCACGCGGTCGATCTGCCGGGCAACGGCAGCGACGCCACGCCGCTCGCCGAGGTCTCGCTGCAGCGCTACGTCGAACACGTCGGCGCGCTGATCGAGACGCTGCCCGGCCCAATCCATCTGGTCGCTCATTCCGGCGGCGGCATCACCGCCACCGCCATAGCCGAACGTTACGCCGAGCGCATCGCCGGGGTCGCCTATGTCGCCGGCATGATGCTGCCCAGCGGCATGGGCTTCGGCGAACTCTGTGCCGAGCTCGCCCGCGACTTTCCCGAGGTCAGCGGCATCGGCCCCTATCTCGAGGCCGCGCCCGGCGGCAGCCGCGTACCGGGCGATGCCGCCTGCACCCTGTTCTTTCACGATGCACCGGCACAGGCCGCGATCACTGCCGCGCGCCGCCTGACGGTGCAGCCCGACGGCGGCCGCGATATCGCCGCACAGTGGACGGCCGCGCGTTTCGGTCGTCTGCCGCGGCTGTATATCGAAGCCACGAAGGACCGCTCCGTGCTGCCACGGGTGCAGCAGCGCATGCAGCAACTGGTGCCGGGTGCCGAGCGCGTGCGCCTCGATTGTGGCCATGCGCCGCAACTGGCCATGCCCGACGCGCTGCTCGCCGCCCTGCTGGATTTCTTCGCGCGCCAACCACATCCCGTGCGCTGACCCGTTTATTGCATCGCGCTCAACACGCCGAACCTTCAAGGAGCTTCACCATGTTCAACAGAACCCTGCTCGCCAGCGCCCTGCTCGCGCTGTTCAGCCAATCCGCCCTGGCCGCCGACAAGGTCCGCTGGCTCAACGACTGGCTGCCGGCCGGCGACAAGGCGGCGATCTACCTCGGTGTCGAACAGGGCCTGTTCGCCGCCGAAGGCATCGAAGTGGAGATCGCCAGTGCCCGCGGTGGCAGCGACGTGGTGACCAAGCTGGCCACCAACAGCGCCGACTTCGGCTCGGCCGGCCTGGCCTCGCTGCTGCAGGCCAAGGCCCAGGGCGAGGTGCCGGTGGTGGCGGTGGCACCGATCTACAACAAGCAGCCGGACGCCTTCTTCACTACCGAAGGCTCGGGCATCGAGAGCTTCAAGGACATCGTCGGCAAGACGGTCGCCACCCCGACCTTCTCCGCCTCCAACGTGGTTTGGCCGCTGCTGCTGCAGCGCAACGGCATCGACCCGGCCAGCGTCAAGCTGCTCAAGCTCGACCCCGGCGCGCTGGCACCGATGCTCGCCACTGGCAAGGTGGACGCCACCATCAACTGGCTGACCGTCGCGCCCGGCTTCGTCCGTGCCCTCGGCGAAGCGGACAAGACGCTGAAGACCATCCCCTGGTCGGAATACGGCTTCGAGGGCTACGGCCTGTCGCTGGTAGCGTCGCAGCGCTTCGTGCAGAGCCATCCCGAGGTCGCCAAGAAGTTCGTCAAGGCCTACCGGCAGGCACAGAAGAACGCCATCGCCGACCCGGCTGCAGCGGCGGCGGCGCTGAAAAAGAAGGTTGCCGAAGTCGACCAGCAGCAGGCCGAAGAGCAATTCGTCGCCTCGGTGCCGCTGATGCAGAACGAGATCAGCGATGCCGAGGGCCCGGGCTTCGACGCCAAGCGGCTGGCCACCACCTGGGAATGGGTCGCCAAGGCGCAGGGCATGCAGATTGATGCCCTCGACCCGGCCAGCGCCATCGACACCAGCCTGAGCGAGTGAAGCCATGAACGCTGCCGTCCTGCCCGCCACACCGCGCCCCAACATCAGCTTCGATCGGGTCAGCCAGGTCTTCACCTCCTCCGATGGCAGCGAGGTGGTGGCGCTGGACAACGCCAGTTTCGACATCGGCCGCCACGAGTTCATCGCCGTGCTCGGCCCCTCGGGCTGCGGCAAGTCCACGCTGCTGCGCATCCTCGCCGGGCTGGTAAGACCGACCCACGGCCAGGTCAGCATCTACGGCAGCCCGGTGGACGGCCCGCGCGACGAGATCGGCATCGTCTTCCAGAAGCCGACGCTGCTGCCCTGGCTGAACATCCGCGACAACCTGACCTTTCCCATGCGCCACAAGTACGGCCGTGTCACCGCCCAAGAGATCACCCGCGGCGAGGAGCTGCTGGAACTGGTGGGGCTCAAGGAATTCGGCAACAAGCGCCCGGACGAACTCTCCGGCGGCATGCAGCAGCGCGCGGCGATTGCCCGGGCGTTGCTGCACGACCCGGAAATCCTGCTGATGGACGAGCCGTTCTCGGCACTCGACGCCCTGACCCGCGACGAGCTGAGCCTGGAGCTGCTGAATATCTGGACCCAGCGTCCGAAGACGGTGCTGTTCATCACCCACTCGATTCCCGAAGCGCTGCTGCTGGCCGACCGCATCCTGGTGATGTCGGCACGCCCCGGCCGCGTTCAGGAAATCATCGACGTCGACCTGCCGCGTCCGCGGTCCATGCAGACCCTCACGGAGCCCCGTTTCAATGAGCTCGCCAACCATATCCGCCGCAAAGTCTTCTCGCGCCATGCCCATTAAGCCCAAGGCGCTGCGCCTGACGGCCCAGGCCGCCCGTTTCGCGCCCTGGCTCGCCCTGCTCGTTCTGCTGCTGATCTGGGAAGCCGCCTGCCGCCTGCTCAAGCTGCCGAGCTTCGTGCTGCCCTCACCCAGCGCCATCTTCGCGGCGACGCAGAAGGTCGGCCTCGGTGCCTGGGCCGAGCATATCTTCGCCACGCTGCGGGTAACGCTGATGGGCTACGGCCTGTCGATCCTGATCGGCATCCCGCTGGCCATCGCCCTGGCGTCCTCGCGACTGATGTCGCGCACGCTGTATCCGCTGCTGGTGATCGTGCAGTCCACGCCAATCGTCGCGGTAGCACCGATCATCGTGGTGGTGATGGGCGCCGGCGACCTGCCGCGGGTGTTCATCACCTTCCTCATCGCCTTCTTCCCCATCGTGGTGTCCTGCGTCACCGGCCTACTGGCGACGCCAGAGGAGCTGGTGGAGCTGTCGCGCTCGCTCGGCGCTTCCAAAGCCCGTGAGTACCGCAACATCCGTCTGCCCTATGCGATTCCGCACCTGTTTTCAGCGCTGCGCATCTCCATCACCCTGGCGGTGATCGGTGCGGTGGTCGCCGAGTTCGTCGCGGCGGAAAAAGGCCTGGGCTATTTCATCAACTTCTCCACCTCGATGTTCCAGGTGCCCCAGGCGTTCGCTGCGCTGATGATGCTGGTGGTAATCAGCCTGGTGCTGTTCCACCTGATCGGGCTGCTGCAGAAGGTCTGCTTTCCCTGGAGCCTGCCCAAGGCGGGGCACTGAAGCCCACCACTTCTTCATCTCAGTCTGGATATCGCCATGCCTCTCGACGATCTCGCCCTGCTGCGCAAAAGCTTCGACGTCGCCCGCCGCGCGCTGGAAAACGGCACCCACCCGTTCGGCGCCATCCTGGTCGGGCCGGACGGTGAAGTACTGCTGGAACAGGGCAACGCCTACATGCCCGACCACGACATGACCGGCCACGCCGAGCGTGTACTGATGACCCGAGCCTCGACCCGCTACACGCCGGAGTACCTCTCGCGCTGCACCATGTACACCTCCGCCGAGCCCTGCGCCATGTGCGCCGGGGCCGCCTACTGGGTCGGCCTGGGTCGCGTGGTCTATGGGCTTTCCGAGCGCAGCCTGAAGGACATCACCGGCAACCATCCGGAGAACCCGACGCTGGACCTGCCTTGCCGCATCGTCTTCGAGGCCGGCCAGCGCAAGGTCGAAGTCGTCGGGCCGCTGCTGGAAGACGAGGCTGCTGCCCTGCACGAAGGCATCTGGTAGGCAGCGCCAGAATCAGGCAAGCGCCCGGCAGGATCGCCATAACGCCGGCACCGTCCTCCATCGCAGTATTCGAACCACGGCGTCACCGACGTCGCCCGAATCCATTTGCGGAGGACAACCCCATGTCGAACATCACCGGCAAAGTCGTACTCATCACCGGCGCCAGCAGCGGCATCGGTGAAGCCACGGCCCGCCTGCTGGCGGCCCAGGGCGCAACTGTCGTGCTGGGGGCGCGGCGTCTGGACCGGCTGGAAAAGCTGGTCGCCGAGATCGGCGAACGCGGTGGCGTAGCCGCCTGCCGCGCGCTGGACGTAACCAGCCGCGAGGACACCCAGGCCTTCGTCGACTTCGCCGAACAGCGCTTCGGCCGCGTCGACGTGATCATCAACAACGCAGGGGTGATGCCGCTTTCGCCGCTGGATGCGCTGAAGGTCGACGAGTGGAACCGCATGATCGACGTGAACATCCGTGGCGTGCTGCACGGCATCGCCGCCGGCCTGCCGCTGATGCAGCGCCAGCGCGCCGGCCAGTTCGTCAACATCGCCTCCATCGGCGCCTACGCGGTGAGCCCGACCGCGGCGGTGTACTGCGCCACCAAGTACGCGGTGCGCGCCATCTCCGAGGGCCTGCGTCAGGAGGTCGGCGGCGATATTCGCGTGACCCTGGTTTCGCCCGGCGTCACCGAATCGGAACTGGCCGAGAGCATTTCCGATGACACCGCCCGCTCGGCCATGGACGACTTCCGCCGCATCGCCATTCCGGCCGACGCCATCGCCCGCGCCATCGCCTATGCCATCGACCAGCCGGCCGATGTCGACGTCAGCGAGCTGGTGGTGCGCCCCACCGCCAGCCCCTACTGAGGATGCCGCCATGAGCCTTCGTACAGGCAACACCCTGGCCGCGGCGTACCTGGCCGTGTTCGGCTCGCTGACCTTCGCCTCGCTGGAAGCCGCCGGCAACGAGCGCCACGAGCGTGGCATGGCGGTCATCGAGCACCTGTCCGGCGGTGCCGGGCAACCGGTGCTCGAGGCGCTGCGCGAGGACTATCCGTTTCTCGCCGAGGGGATCACCCAGTACGCCTTCGGCGATGTCTGGGGGCGCAGCGAGCTGGATGATCGCACCCGCCAGCTAGCAGTGATCGCCGCCTTCGCCGCGCAGGGCAATCTGCAGTACATGAAGGTGCATGCCGGCTACGCGTTGCGTCTGGGCGTCACCTGTGAGGAGCTCAAGGAGGTGATCTACCTGACCACCGTGACCGCCGGCTTTCCCCGCGCCATCGATGCCGCTCAGGCATTGCGCGAGGTGCCGGACCCGGCGTCGCGCTGAATTACGCGGTGCTGCGCAGCCGCGCAAGATCCTTCACCGGCGAGGCGCCGAACAGCCGGCTGTACTCGCGGCTGAACTGCGAGGGGCTTTCGTAGCCGACCCGGTAGCCGGCGCTGGACACATCGAGCCCCTCGGCGATCAGCAGCCGCCGCGCCTCCTGCAGGCGCAGCTGCTTCTGGTACTGCAGCGGGCTCATCGCGGTGAGCGCCTTGAAGCGGTGATGCAACGTCGAGCTGCTGAGGTTGACCCGCTGTGCCAGTTCGTCGATGCGCAGCGGTTCGACGTAATTGCGGTTCAGCCATTCGATGGCGCGGGTGACACGATGGCCCTGGCTGTCGCGCACTGCGATCTCATGCAGGTGGCGCCCCTGCCGGCCGCAGAGCAGCCGGTAAAAGATCTCGCGCATGGCCAGCGGCGCCAGCACCGGGATGTCCTGCGGACTGGCGAGCAGTCGCACCAGACGCAGCGTGGCGTCGAGCAACGGCGCATCGATGCGATCCAGATAGACCCCGCGCGCCGGCCCTTCCACGGGCTGGCTTAACTGCGCGCTGTCGGCCACCAGAGTGGCGACCATTGCCGGGTCGATATCCAGGCGGATGCACAGGTACGGCTCGCCGGACGAGGCCTCCAGCACGCGACCAGCCACCGGCACGGTGACCGATACCACCAGGTAGTGCAGCGCATCGTAGGTGTACAGCTCGTCACCCAGGCGCACCTCCTTGCTGCCCTGCACGATGATGCACAGCGCCGGCTTGTGCAGCCCGTGCACCAGTTCGCTCGGCGCGCTGCAGCGGATCAGGTAAAGATCGTCAATCGCGGTGGGATGCATGCCGTCGTCGCGCAAGAGGCCATCGATCAGCCGCGCCAGGGCGGCACGCTGGGCAATCGTTTCCTCGGCGGAATGAAGGTCCATCTGGTTCATGCAGGCAACCGGTGGAAGCGGAGAGGACGGTTAGCTTAGCAGCCCATCCGGCCCGCGGTCGTCCCGCCCCATGGCAGTGCATCGACACGACGGCGTCACCGAGTGAAGCACCAAAGCGATGCACCGGCTAACATCGTCGCATGGCCAACCGGTGGCGCAGCTGCCGTGGCCACGTCGCACCTCAATTCCTGACTGCCTGGCCAGCTTTTTGCTACACCCTGGTCATGAAAAACCCAGCGGACGCCTCCATGCCCGAATCCCAGACCGCGCACCTCAAGCTCTGCGGCATAACCAAACAGTACCCAGGCTGCCTGGCCAACGACCGTATCGACCTGTCGATCCAGCCGGGCGAGATCCACGCCCTGCTCGGCGAGAACGGCGCCGGCAAGAGCACGCTGATGAAGATCATCTACGGCGTGACCCAGCCGGACGCCGGCGAAATCCACTGGCAGGGCGAACGGGTGACCATGCGCGACCCGGCCCAGGCCCGCGAACGCGGCATCGGCATGGTGTTCCAGCACTTCTCGCTGTTCGAGACGCTCTCGGTAGCGGAGAACATCGCCCTGGCGCTGGGCGCCAAGGCCGGTACGCCAAAGCAGCTGGAGCCGAAGATCCGCGAGGTCTCGCAGCGTTACGGCATGCCGCTGGAGCCGCAACGGCTGGTGCACAGCCTGTCCATCGGCGAGCGCCAGCGGGTGGAGATCATCCGTTGCCTGATGCAGGACATCCGCCTGCTGATCCTCGACGAACCGACCTCGGTGCTCACCCCGCAGGAGGCCGACGAGCTCTTCGTCACCCTGCGCCGGCTGGCGGCCGAGGGCTGCAGCATCCTGTTCATCAGCCACAAGCTCAACGAGGTGCGCGCGCTGTGCCAGAGCGCCACGGTGCTGCGCGCCGGCCGCGTGTCCGGCGAGTGCGTGCCGGCCGAATGCTCGGACCTGGAACTGGCGCGGCTGATGGTCGGCGATGCCGAGGGGCTGGAAGCCGAATACCCGAAGAGCGAGGGCCGCGCGCCGTTCCTGCGGGTCGAGCGGCTGTCCTGGCACAACGCCGATCCGTTCGGCGTGTCCCTCGAAGAGGTGGACCTGGAAGTGCGCGCCGGCGAGATCGTCGGTATCGCGGGAGTCGCCGGCAACGGCCAGGACGAACTGCTCGCCCTGCTCAGTGGCGAACAGCGCCTGCCTGCAGCCCAGGCCATGCACATCCGCATTCTCGGTGACGACGTCGCCCACCTGCGCCCCGACGCCCGCCGTCGCCACGGCATGGCCTTCGTGCCGGCCGAACGCCTCGGTCACGGCGCGGTGCCGAGCATGAGCCTGGCCGACAACGGCCTGCTCACCGCCTATCAACAGACCGGAATGGTCGAGCAGGGCATGATCCGCCGCGGCAAGGTGCGCGCCTTCGCCGAACAGGTCATCCAGCGTTTCGCCGTGAAGACACCGGATGCCCAAACCCCGGCGGCAAGCCTGTCCGGCGGCAACCTGCAGAAATTCATCCTCGGGCGCGAGATCCTGCAGCAGCCGAAGCTGCTGATCGCCGCGCACCCGACCTGGGGCGTGGATGTCGGCGCGGCCGCGGCGATCCACCGCGCGCTGATCGAACTGCGCGATGCCGGCGCGGCGATCCTGGTGATCTCCGAAGACCTCGAGGAGCTGTTCCAGATCAGCGACCGCATCGCCGCCCTGAGCGACGGCCGGCTGTCGCCACAGCGCGCTACTGCCAGCACCTGCCCGGTCGAAGTCGGCCGCTGGATGGCTGGCCAGTTCGATACCAGCGACACCCCTGTTTCCACCTCTGCCGCCTGACGAGAATCCATCATGCTGTTATCCCTGCAACCCCGCGGCGAGGCCTCACGGGCCATGCTCTGGTTCTCGCCATTGCTGGCGGCACTGCTGACGCTGCTGAGCGGCGCGCTGCTGTTCGCGCTGCTCGGCCATCCGCCGCTGGAAACCCTCAAGGTGCTGCTGATCGACCCGCTCGGCGATCTCTACGGCGTCTCCGAACTGCTGGTCAAGGCGCTGCCGATCCTGCTTTGCGCCCTCGGCCTGGCGGTGGTCTACAACGCACGCATCTGGAACATCGGTGCCGAAGGCCAGCTGCTCATCGGCGCCCTGGCCGGCAGCGCGCTGGCGGTCAACATCATCGACTGGGATTCGCGCTGGGCACTGGTGCTGACACTGCTGCTCGGCACCCTTGGCGGTGCCGCCTGGGCCGGGCTCTGCGCCTGGCTGAAGACGGCGTTCAACGCCAACGAAATCCTCACCAGCATCATGCTCAACTACATTGCGCTGAACCTGCTGCTGTTCGCCGTGCACGGCCCGCTGAAGGACCCGGAAGGCTTCAACTTCCCCGAGTCGGCGATGTTCGGCGACGCCACCCGGCTGCCCGAGCTGATCGAAGGGCTGCGCGTGCATGGCGGTTTCTACTTCGCCCTGCTGGCGCTGGTGGTGGTCTGGGTGCTGCTGCAGAAGAGTTTTCTTGGCTTCCAGATCAAGGTGCTCGGCCTGGACAAGCGCGCCGCCGGCTTTGTCGGCTTCCGCGACAAGAAGCTGGTGTGGATCGCTCTGCTGATCAGCGGCGGCCTGGCAGGGCTGGCCGGCGTCGCCGAAGTCGCCGGGCCAATCGGCCAACTGGTGCCGCAAGTTTCACCGGGCTATGGCTACGCGGCGATCACCGTGGCCTTCCTCGGTCGCCTGAACCCCATCGGTATCGTCTTCGCGAGTCTGCTGATGGCGCTGCTCTACCTCGGTGGCGAGAACGCGCAGATGGCCGCCAACCTGCCGCAATCAATCACGCAGCTGTTCCAGGGCATGGTGCTGTTCTTCCTGCTCGCCTGCGACGTACTGATCCTCTACCGCCCGCGGCTGAAGCTGTGGGCACGAAAACCGGCGCTTGTCAGCGCCAAAGAGGCGCCGGCCACATGATCGTCCGCACTGCGCTACTGCCCTTTTCACCCGCTGCCTACCGTTTGAAGTTCGAGGCCTGACCGATGGACATGGATCTGCTGACCAATATCTTCTACGCCATGATCCGCACCGGTACGCCGCTGCTGCTGGTCGCCCTCGGCGAGCTGGTGTGCGAGAAGACCGGCGTACTCAACCTCGGCCAGGAGGGCATGATGCTGTTCGGCGCGGTGATCGGTTTCATCGTCGCCTTCGCCAGCGGCAACCTCTGGCTCGGCGTGCTGTTCGCCTGCCTGGCCGGCGTGCTGCTGTCGCTGCTGTTCGCCATGGTGGCGCTGGGCTTCAATGCCAACCAGGTCGCCACCGGCCTGGCGCTGACCATCTTCGGCGTCGGCCTTTCGTCCTTCGTTGGTGCCAGCTGGGTCGGCAAGCCGCTGGCCGGCTTCGAGCCGATCGCCATTCCGCTGCTCAGCGAGATCCCCGTGATCGGCCGCATGCTGTTCGCCCAGGATCTGCTGGTGTACCTGTCCTTCGCACTGTTCGCGCTGGTGGCCTGGGTGCTGCTGAAAAGCCGCATCGGCCTGATCATCCAGGCCGTCGGCGAAAACCCCAACGCCGCCAGCGCCATGGGCCTGCCGGTACTGCGCGTGCGCACCCTGGCGGTGATGTTCGGCGGCGGAATGGCAGGGCTTGCCGGCGGCTACATGTCGCTCGCCTACACGCCGATGTGGGCGGAAAACATGACCGCCGGCCGCGGCTGGATCGCCCTGGCCCTAGTGGTGTTCGCCAGCTGGCGAGTGAGCCGCGTCCTGCTCGGCGCGTACCTGTTCGGCCTGGCCAGCATCCTGCACCTGGTGGCGCAGGGCCTCGGCCTGGCGATCCCCGGCAACCTGCTGGCGATGCTGCCGTATGTGGCGACCATTCTGGTGCTGGTGCTGCTGTCGCGGGATGCGATCCGTACGCGGTTGTACGCGCCGGTGTCGCTGGGGCAGCCTTGGCAGCCGGGGCATTGATTTGTCGGGCCGGTTGGCTACGCGGAACCAGGGCTATCCAAGGAGTTGATGAAAGCCTGGTTTCGCGCTGTTGGGCGACTCACTTTTTCAAGCGTGTGCCGAGTGCTGTATCTGGTAGCGCGTGCTGCGTCCGCCGCCCGGGAGTCTGGCCAGGCAGCCCTTCTCGACAAGGTCGCTCAGATGGCGCGTGGCGGTGGCTTTAGAGACCTTGGCCACGGCCTGGTATTGCGCGGCGCTGATGCCGTTCTCGAAACCTCTCTCGCCGCCATCGAGCAGGCGGTTAAGCACTTTGATCTGCTCGGCAGACAGGGTTTGGCTACGATGAGCCTGCCAGAAGCGTGCCTTGACCAGCACGCGGTCGATACGAGCAAGGGCCTGCTCCATGCTCTTGAGCAGCGTGGCGAGGAACCATTGCAACCAGGCGGTGATATCCAGCGTGCCTTTCTGGCTCGCTTCCAGGATGCGGTAATAGCCGGCGCGGTCATCGAGGATGCTCGCCGACACGGCGTAAAAGCGGATGGCCTGCTGTTCTCCCTGAGCCAGTGCCAGGTCAGTGATGGCACGCGTAAGGCGGCCGTTGCCGTCATCGAAGGGGTGCAGGGTGACGAACCAGAAGTGCGCAATGCCGGCTCGTAGAAATGGGTCGAGGCCTGCATCGCGGCGGCTGCTCTCGAACCAGGCAAGGAAGCCGTCCAGTTGTTCTTCCAGCCCGGCGCGGGGTGGCGCTTCGAAATGCACGGTAGGGCGGTCGAGTCTCCCGGAAACTACCTGCATGGGCTCCTCGCCGCGCAGCATACCGATGCGTAACGGGCGGGCCAGTAAGTCACCATCGCTGGGGAACAACCAGCCATGCCAGGTGAACAGCCTCTGCAGATCGAGCGGCTGCTGATACGCGCGGGTGGCATCAAGCAGCAGTTCCGCCAGGCCTTCGGAACGCGAGGTGATGCGGCCTTCTTCGTTCAGCCCCAGGCGCCGCGCCAGTGACGAGCGCACGGAGCCGACATCCAGCTGCTCACCCTCGATGGCTGATGAGGTGACGATGTTCTGCAGCATGGCATCCAGGCTGCTTTGCACCTCCGTGTCACTGCCCACGGCACCGAGCATCCCGAGCAAGCGCCCCTGAGCCTGGCTGCAGGTACGCAGCAGCGGAGCAAGTGCGTCGGCTTGCCAGCTAAAGTGCGGCCAATCGGGCTGCTGCCAGATCCAGAGCGGGTCATTCATGAGGGCTGGCTCCTCTGTGAGCCGATTAACGGGCTTATTCGGCTCATTTGGTGAGCCGATAATGCCGGCTAATCGGCTCACTGTCTAACCTTTAAGCCATGGGCTACCGGGCTTAAAAGCGCTTGGGCAGTGCGGTTGATCCGCCTTGGCAGGCGGTTGGCGCGTCATTCAGAGACTCAGCCCCATATCAATCCAACGTGTACTCAAACGTACTCACCACCCGCAGCCGTTTCCCCACGGTCCGCCCACTGTCCATATCGCTGCCATCGTCATCGATAACCCGAATCACCCCCTGGTTGGCACTCTTCAAGCGCCCCAGCGTGGCACCGGCATCCTCGGCAAAACGCGTCGCCTGTTCACGGGCATTGCTGGTAGCCGCTTCCAGCAATTGCGGCTTGAGCTCGTTGAAGCCACGCAACTGATAACGCGGCCCGGCGAAGCCGTTCATCTCGGTATCCAGCTGAACACCGGCCAAGATCAGCGGATCAATGGCATTGGCCGCCTTACCCACCGCGTCGACGCGCTCGGACTTGACCAGCACCTGACCCTGGCCGTTGAAGCGCAGCGCCACATCACGCGAGGCCCATTCACGCGCCAGCAGATCCTGGACCTGCAACGGTCGCACTTCGATCTCCGCGTCGGTGAAGCCCTGCTCGCGGAGGAAATCCAGCACCAACTGGCGATCCTCGCTCAGCCCCTTCTGCACCTCGGCGAACTGATCGCCACCACGGCGAAAGCCCAGCGTCCACACCGCGAAGTCGCTCTTCACGTCCATCTCCGCCAGGCCCTTGACCGTCACCGTGCGGTCAGCCATGCGAAAACGCTCCACACCCTGCCCCACCGACCAACCGGCGAAAGCCACCGCCGCGGCGATCAACGCCGCCGGCAGAAATCCGATTCGTGCTGTAGCCACGTGCTTCTCCCCTTAGGAATTGACCGAATGCGCATGCTACTCCAGCGCCGGGCGAACACCAGTCACCAGCGCTCAACCGCGGCCCAGGCGCTGCAACGCCTCCAGCCGGAAGGCGATGTGCTGCTCCAGCTCGCTCAGCTCGCGCTCCAGCCGCGCGCGCTGCTGCGTATCGGCACAGGCCTCCAGCCGTTCGCGCAACGCGGCACGCTGCGCCAGCAGCTCCACTTCCCGTGGCGGCACCCCGGCGCTCTTCAGCACCGAGAACGGCAAGCGCAGGCCCGGTGGCGTCTGCAGCCAGCCTTCGTCCACCACCAGCGGTTCGCCTTTTTCCTGCACGCCGCGCTGCCATCTGGCGATGTCGCGGGCGATGCGTTGTTCGATGTCCTGATCGCTCATGACTCGCGCCTCTTCTACCTGCCCGGTCATGAAAACCCAGCTGCGTGGCTTTTGTCAGCGGCCAGCCGACGCCAGGTCATTGGCACGTCGGTTGCGTTGCGTCTGTATGATTGCGCCCCGCGCGATGCGAACTTTTGCCGCAGCGTTCATTCTTTTGCTTAGCGCCACCGCTACCGATCCGAGGAGCCACCCCTTTGCCCAGTCTCAACCTGCAGATTCTTGTCGCGGCCTGCCTGGGTGTCGCCATCGGCTGGCTGACCGGCACACTGCCGACCGACGCACCCGTACGCGAGGGCGTGCTCTATGCAAGCACCCTGGCCGGGAGCATCTTCATCGGCCTGCTGAAGATGGTGCTGATCCCGCTGATCTTCACCTCCATCGTGGTCGGCGTGGCCAATCTGCAGGCGCACCATCAGGTGCACCGAGTCTGGGGCGGCGCGCTGGTCTACTTCACCCTCACCACCAGTGCGGCGATGCTGGTGGCGCTGGTCGCGGCGAACATCTTCAAGCCGGGCGCGGGGCTGTCGCTGGATCTGTTCGCCGAGGCGATGAATAACTTCGAGGCGCGTCAGCTGACGTTGCCGGAGTTCTTCCTGCACTTCTTCGCCAACCTGTTCCAGAACCCCTTCGCCGCGCTGGCCAACGGCAGCATCCTAGCCGTCGTGGTGTTCGCCATGTTCATCGGCATCGCCCTGGTGGCCGGCGGCGACCGCTACCGCAATATCCTCGTGGTGCTGCAGGAATTCCTCGAGCTGATGATGCGCATCATCAGCTGGATCATGCGCCTGGCGCCGCTGGGCATCCTCGCGCTACTGATCAAGCTGGTGGCCGAGCAGGATGTGGCGCTGCTCAGCGCCGTCGGCGGTTTCATCGTGCTGGTGTTCGCCACCACACTGTTTCATGGCATCGTGGTGCTGCCAGGCATTCTCTTCCTCACGACCGGCAAGTCGCCGCTGTGGTTTTTCCGTGGAACCCGCGAGGCGCTGATCACGGCGTTCGCCACCAGCTCCAGTGCGGCGACATTGCCGATCTCCCTGCGTTGCGCGGAGGACAACCTCAAGGTGCGCCCAGGCATCGCCGGCTTCGTGCTGCCGCTGGGCGCGACCATGAACATGGACGGCACAGCGCTCTACGAAGCGGCGGCTGCGCTGTTCGTCGCCAATCTGATGGGTATCGAGTTGAGCCTGGCGCAGCAGGCGGTGGTGTTCTTCACCGCGATGATCGCCTCGACCGGCGCGCCGGGAATTCCCAGCGCCGGCATGGTGACCATGGTGATGGTGTTGCAGGCGGTCGGCCTACCGGCCGAAGCGGTGGCGATCCTGCTGCCGATCGACCGCCTGCTGGACACGGTGCGCACGGCAGTCAACGTCGAGGGCGACATCATCGGCAGTGTGGTGGTGCAGCGTTTCGCCGATCGCGCCTAGCGCAGCATCAGGTCGACGACTCCTTGCGGGTCTTGGCGATCAGCTCCGGGTCGATGCCCCAGCATTCGTCCAGATACCAGTCCTCACCGAACATTTCCGCCGGATGCTGGGTGCGGCCCGCGCCGTTGCCACAGGCCATCGAAGTGGCCGGGCAATAGCGGTCGCAGCCCCAGCACACACGTTCGGGGTGGGAAGGTTCGAGGGGAAATTTCTTGGCCATTGCGCGTGCCTTTTTCTGGCGTTGTTGCAGTGGCCACAGGCTAAGCCTCCTCGCCGCCGCCAGACTTGATCATGCTCAAGAACGACCGGTATCGGCGCACAACAACTGTATGCACATACAGATAAAGATTGCCTGAAGCGCCGTTTGTGCACATGCTTCGCGCCATCGACCGCTGCCGTCACAGCCTCCATGCAACTCTATCTCTGCGAAAAACCTTCCCAGGCCCGCGACATCGCCAAGGTGCTCGGCGCCAACCGGCGTGGCGACGGTTGCCTGCAGGGCGCCGGGGTGACGGTGACCTGGTGCATCGGCCATCTGCTGGAAACCGCGCCGCCAGACGCCTACGACCCGCGCTACAAGCGCTGGGTTCTGGCGGACCTGCCGATCGTGCCGGAACGCTGGAAGATGCTGGTCAAGCCGAAGACCGCCAGCCAGTTCAAGGCGGTCAAGCGCCTGCTCGGCGAATGCAGCGAACTGGTGATCGCCACCGACGCCGACCGCGAAGGCGAGATGATCGCCCGCGAGCTGGTCGAGCACTGCCGCTATCGCGGGCCAATCCGCCGGTTATGGCTGTCGGCGCTGGACGACGCCTCCATCCGCAAGGCGCTGGCCGCGCTCAAGCCCGGCGCCGAGACTTTCAATCTCTACCATGCCGCCCTCGGCCGCTCGCGTGCCGACTGGCTGATCGGCATGAACATGAGCCGGCTGTTCACCCTGCTCGGCCGCCAGTCCGGCTACCAGGGCGTGCTGCCGGTGGGCCGCGTGCAGACGCCAACGCTGCGTCTGGTAGTGGACCGCGACCGCAGCATCGCCGACTTCATCCCGGTGCCGTTCTGGGCCATCGATGTGCATCTGCTCGCCGATGGCAACGCGTTCACCGCGCAATGGCAGGCGCCGGACGACCATTGCGATGACCAGGGCCGCTGCCTCGATCAGGCTCGTGCGCAGCAGGCTGCGGACGCCATGCGCAACGCCGCCAGCGCTCGCCTGCTGAAGCTCAAGACCGAGCGCCAGCGCGAGGCCGCACCCTTGCCGTTCGATCTCGGCACGCTGCAGGAAGTCTGCTCGAAGAAGCTCGGCCTCGGTGCCCAGGAAACCCTCGATATTGCCCAGGCACTGTACGAAACCCACAAGCTGATCACCTATCCGCGCAGCGATTGCGGCTACCTGCCGCTGAGCCAGCACGGCGAAGCGCGGGCCATCGTCGCTGCGCTGACTCAAGCCGACCCGACGCTCGCGGCGCTGCAGCCGCATCTGGACCTGTCGCGCCGCTCGCGGGCCTGGAACGACGCCAAGGTCGGCGCCCACCACGGCATCATCCCCACCGCCGCGGCGCGAGGTCTGGAACGCCTGGCCGGGCGCCCGCGCGCGGTGTATGAGTTGATCCGCGCGCGCTACCTGGCGCAGTTCCTGCCCAACCACGAGTACGACCGCACCCAGGCCGACTTCGACTGCGCCGGCCAGGCGCTGCGGGCGGTGGGCAAGCGCATCGTCGAACCGGGCTGGAAGCGCGCCATGCCCGAAGCGCTGGCGCCGGCACAGGGCAATCGCGAAGCAGCCGCGCCGCAGAGCCTTCCGGCATTGCAACAAGACCAGGACTACGCGGTGGGCGAGATCACGCTCAAGGACCAGCAGACCCAGCCGCCGAAACCCTTCACCGAAGGCGACCTGATCAAGGCGATGAAGAACGTCGCCAAGCTGGTGGATGACCCGCGGTTGAAACAGAAACTCAAGGACACCACCGGCATCGGCACCGAGGCGACCCGCGCCGGCATCATCCAGGGCCTGCTCGACCGCGGCTATCTGGTTCGCCAGGGCAAGGCGCTGGCGGCGACGCCGGCGGCGTTCAGCCTGATCGACGCCGTGCCGCGGCCGATCGCCGATCCCGGGACTACGGCGATCTGGGAGCAGGCGCTGGACATGGTGCAGAGCGGCGAGATGCCGCTGGAAGAATTCGTCGCCAAACAGTCGGCGTGGATGAGCAAGCTGGTCGAACGTTGCGCCGGTCTGCGCATGACCATCAGCGGCCCGCCGATGGCCGCCGGCCGCGGCGGAAAACCATGGAAGAAGAAACGCAGCGCCGCACCACGCAAACCGGCTCGCCGACGCAAGCCGGCAACCGCAGACTGAGCCACAGCTCGGGGGTGGTTACGTTTCCAGACTCGGTAGGCGCAGCGTGGGAGCGCTCTTGACCGCGAATCGCGCCTACCCCAGACCAGCCCGAAACAAGCAGTTGCCCTAGTGAATCTCCAGCACCTCGTAGCACTGCGGCTGGCCGTTGACCCGCAGCTCCACTTCGTCACCGATCCTGCGCCCCAGCAGCCCGTGCCCCAACGGCGAACGCGGCGAGATCACCAGAATCTCCCGGCCTTCATGCTGCAGTTTCAGCCCCGCGGCATCCGGGCCTAGGAAGAACCAGCGTTCGACGCCATCGTGCTCCAGGCAAAGCAGCGCTCCGACCCGCACGTACTCGTCCGAGCCGATGGTCGGATGCAGGTTGCGGTAGGCGGCCAGCGCTGTCTCGATCTCGTGCAGACGCCGTCTTTGCCCGTCGGCGAGGTAGGCGGCTTCCAGCCCGCGGGTGTCGTACTTGTTCTCGGCCTTGCTCTCGGCATGGGTGGCGGCCTCGTGGGTCGCGGCCAGCACGGCCTTGGCCACCTCGCGGTCGGCTTCGAGGGTGGCGATGATCTGCTGCTGAAGGGCGGTCTTGTTCATGGGCCAGGCTTATAGCCCGACGGCGCGCCGAAGGGAATGGCTGCGTCGCTGTTCGGCGCTGCACCCGCCTCGATGACCGCATCGGCCAGCCAGGGATTGCGGCCCTCGGCGATCCATTCCAGCGACTCGCACCAGAAGCCGTTGCGGTGCCGGTCGTGGAACAGGCCGAAATGGCCGATGCGCTCGAAGCCCATCGCGCGGGCATTGAGCTGCACCAGCTGCCGCGGGCTGTTGCGAAAGTAGCCCAGCCCGCGGCGCATGGCGGCCGGCGTGGCGAACTCGTCGTCGCTGGTGCTGACCGCGAGGATCGGCGCGCGAATCGCGGCGAAGCGGCTAAACAGCAGTTCGTGTTCGTCAGGCGGGTAGCTGTCTTCCAGGCGCGCGCCGCGCCGGGACCACTCCAGCGCGACGCCCGCCGGCAGATCTTCCAGCCAGCCGAAGCGCCGGCCGGGAAAATAGCCAGCCAGCCGGGTAACCGCGGGCATGAACAGGTGCCATTTGGCGTACATACGCAGGCGCTGATCAGCGGCGTAGTCGCGCCAGTAGGCGTACTGCCCGGCCACGTTGAGGTAGCGGTCCACCTGACTTGCAGCAGCGGCAAAGCCCGGCATAAAGCCACCGGCGCTATGCCCCACTGCAACCAGCAGCCCGTGCGGATCACGCTCACGCATATAGCGCACCGCGGCATCGAAGTCGTATTCACCCCAGTCGCGCCAACGCATCCGCATGTCGCGCAGGCGCTGCGGCCGCGAGCCGCCGATGCCACGAAAGTCGTAGGTCAGTGCAGTAAAACCGTGCTCAGTGAGAAAGCTCGCGTAGCGTGCGTAATAGCGCGACAGCACCCCGGTGGCGCAGCTGATGATCACCGCGCCGCGCTCGGCGCCTGCCGGACGCCACAGCTGCGCGGCGAGGGTGAAACCATCGGTGCAGTGCAGGGCAACGGACTCGGGCATGGCAAGGACCTTTCGAATTGTTGTGCCGCCACCTTGCCCCGCAGCGCACATTTTTGCCATAACCTGCCGGCACCTTTGCGCAGCGACCGCAGTCTGTTTATGACAGCCGCATTACCCCTGCAGCCAGGTGGCCTGCAGCGCAATACCTCATCCTGGTTTCCACTGGCATTACCGCCCCGAACCAAGGCGCCGACGCGCTGCGGGTTCCTGGCGGCTTGGAGAAAAATTCATGACCGGCGAACAGCTGATCGTCTTTGGCGTACTGGCGGCAACGCTGGTGCTGTTCGTCTGGAATCGCTGGCGTTACGACCTGGTCGCCCTCAGCGCGCTGCTCGCCTGCGCACTGACCGGCGTCGTGCCGGCGGACGAGGTGTTCTCCGGCATCGGCCATCCCGCCGTGATCTCGGTGGCCGCGGTGCTGGTCCTCAGCCGCGGACTGCTCAACGCCGGCGTGGTGGATTCCGTGGCGCGACGTCTGATGCAGGTCGGCGAGCGGCCGTGGGCACAGGTCGCCGCGCTGACCGGGATCGTCGCGCTCAGCTCGGGCTTCATGAACAACGTCGGCGCGCTGGCGCTGTTCATGCCGGTGGCGATCTGGATGTCGCGCCAGAGTGGCCGGTCGCCGTCCTACCTGCTGATGCCGCTGGCGTTCGGTTCGCTGCTTGGTGGCACCCTGACGCTGATCGGCACCCCGCCCAACCTGATCATCGCTGGCTATCGCGCCGAGGCTGGCGAGGCGCCGTTCGGCATGTTCGCCTTTCTCCCGGTGGGCGCTGCGGTGACCGTCGCCGGCGTGCTGTTCATAGCGCTGCTTGGCTGGCGGCTGGTGCCGCGGCGGCAGGAGCAGGAAGGCAACGGCGATCTGTTCGAGATCAGCACCTACCTCACCGAAGTGCGAGTGCCGGAAAGCTGCAAGCACGCCGGGCGCACCCTGCACGCGCTGATCAATGCAGTGAAGGACGAAGCCGATGTGCAGGTGATCGCCCTGGTGCGCGGTGACGAGCGCCAGCGCATGCCGTCCACCTACGAGGTGCTGCGCGAGGGCGACATCCTGCTGGTGGAAGCGGATTCGGACAGTCTCAAGGCGCTGCTCGACGTCACCGGCGTCGAGCTGGCGGCCAATGTTGACGAGCAGGAGGACAAGGCACAGAACGAGCAGAAGGCCGCCGAACAGGCGCTCGAAGACGAGAGGACCGAAAAGAATCACAAGAGCCGGCACGGCGAGCTGGCCCTGGCCGAAGCCATCATCTCCCCCGGCTCGATACTGGTGGGCACGACCGCCAGCGGCCTCGACCTGCGCGAACGTCACGGCGTCAACGTGCTGGCCGTCGCCCGCCAGGGGCAGCGCCTGCGCCAACGGCTCGGCAAGATCCGCTTCGCCACGGGCGACATCCTGCTGCTGCAGGCCCGCGAGGATGCCCTGCAGTCGAGCCTGAACAGCTTGGGCTGCCTTCCGCTGGCGTCCCGCGGGCTGAGCATCACCACCCCGCGCAACGTGCTGCTGGCCAGCGCCATCTTCGCCATCACCCTGGCAATTATCGCCATCGGCCTGGTGCCGGCCGCTACCGCGCTGGTCACCGGCGCGCTGGTGATGATCCTGGTCGGGTTGATTCCCATGGGCCGCATCTACGACAGCATCGATATGTCGGTCATCGTGCTGGTCGCGGCCATGCTGCCGGTCGGCCAGGCGCTGGAAACCAGCGGGGGCTCGCAGCTGATCGCCGACGCCCTGCTGTCGGTTGGCCATTCACTGCCACCTGCAGCGACGCTGGCGCTGCTGATGGTGGCAGTGATGCTGATCTCCAACGTGGTCAACAATGCGGCCGCCGCGGTCCTCGCTGCCCCGGTGGCGATCAGCCTGGCACGCGGCATGGATGCGTCAGTCGATCCGTTCCTGATGGCGGTCGCGATCGGTGCGTCCTGTGCTTTCCTCACGCCCATCGGGCATCAGTCCAACACGCTGGTGATGGCGCCGGGTGGCTACCGCTTCGGTGACTACTGGCGGCTGGGCCTGCCGCTGTCGATTCTGGTGGTGCTCTGCGCCGTACCGGCGATTCTCTGGATCTGGCCGCTATGAGCAGCCAGTGGCACCGGTGCCCAGCGTCCGCGGGCGCTCAGACTACTACCAAGGCGGAAGGGAAATTAGCCGAGCAATGGCAGTACACGCAGACAGATCCGACGATGGCTGCCAGAATCGCGTCGACCTGACGATGCGCAGCGCGCGGTGTCAGGCGAAACGGCATACCCTGCTTTGCGTGCGACGCCTGCAACACGAGATCGCTGATGATCCGCCAACGCCTCAAGACCCCGCTGGTATCCGCACTGCTCATCGCCATGCTGATGGGCTGGGGCGGCCATGCGCTGTCGTGGCTGAACGGCGCGGCTCAGCACGGTGCTGACGCCCACTGGCACGACGATCACCATCATCACGCTCCCAGCCATGAATGGCAGCCCGGCAACTGCACGCTGTGCCAGCTGCAACACGTGCACGCGCTTGGCGATCACATCCACGAAACACCCCATCCCATGCTTCAGCTCAGCCTGTCTGCGCAGCCCGAGCGCGCCGACCTGCCAGCCTGGCCACGGCGCGCGCTGCCTGAAGGGCCGGTGTCACGCATCGAGCGCCCACCTCGCGCCTGATCCTGCTGCGACCGCGGTCGCCTCAGGCGACCTCTTTTCACCAGCTCAGGACCATTCCATGCATTCGCAATCCCTGCGCGGGCTCGCTGCGTTTTACGCACGCCTGCGCCACCCGCTGCTGCCGGTTTTCGGCATGCTGCTGTTCTTCCTCGTGCCCGACGCACTCGCCCATGGCGTGGCCGAAGGCGACAAGGGCTTCATCCAGGAAAGCTCCGGCGTGATGCTGCTGCCGTTCGTCTACCTCGGCGCCAAGCACATGATCACCGGCTACGACCACCTGCTGTTCCTTTTCGGGGTGATCTTCTTCCTCTACCGACTCAAGGACGTCGGGCTCTACGTCACCCTGTTCGCAGTGGGCCACTCGGTCACCCTGCTGCTCGGCGTGCTGATGGAGATCAGCATCAGCGCCTATCTGATCGACGCCATCATCGGTTTCTCGGTCGTCTACAAGGCACTGGACAACCTCGGCGCCTTTCAACGCTGGTTCGGCTATCAGCCCGATACCCGCGCCGCGACGCTGGTGTTCGGCCTGATCCATGGCTTCGGCCTGGCGACCAAGATTCTCGAATACGAGATTGCCGCCGATGGCCTGATCGCCAACCTGATCGCCTTCAACGTCGGCGTCGAGATCGGCCAGCTGCTGGCGCTGAGCGCCATCCTCATTGCCATGGGCTACTGGCGGCGCACCGCCGGCTTCTGGCGCCACGCCTACACCGCCAACGTCGCCATGATGAGCGCCGGTTTCCTGCTGATGGGCTACCAGCTCACCGGCCTGGCCCTGTCTTCGTAAGGAATTTGCCCCATGTACAACGACCAACGTCCCGACCTGAGCGAGCTGCCCAGCAGCGGCCAGCTGCTGCGCTCCACCCTCATCGCCCTGATCGCCGCCGGCGTGCTGCTGGTAACCGTGGTGATGCCCGCCGAGTACGCCATTGATCCGACCGGTGCCGGCCGACTGCTGGGCCTGACCCAGATGGGCGAGCTGAAGCAGACCCTGGCCGAGGAAGCCGCGACCGAAGCGCAGCCACCGGCCGAAGCCGCTCCAGCCGAACCTGGCGCAACAACGCCGGACAAGGAGGAACCGGTGGCGGCACAGGCCGAGCCAGCCCCGGCGGCGGCGCCAACGCCTGCGCAACCGGCGCCACCAAAAGTCGCCACCCAGCAGCACGAGGTGAACCTGACACTCAAGCCCAACCAGGCCACCGAGATCAAGCTGGAAATGAAGGAAGGCGCCAAGGCGAACTTCCACTGGACGGCCAATGGCGGGCGCCTCAACTACGACACCCACGGCGATCCCTACAAGGCACCGAAGGGCTTCTACCATGGCTATGGCAAGGGCAAGAATGCGCCTGAGCTGCAGGGTGAACTGGTCGCCGCGTTCGACGGCAAGCACGGCTGGTTCTGGCGAAACCGCACCAACGAGACGGTGAAACTCACCCTGCGCACCGATGGCGAATACATCACCATCGAACAGGTGTTCTGAGTTTCGTTTTCGGCGCCGCAGCACTGGCCAAACGCGGCCAGGCCTGCGGCTCGTACGGGAGAAACCCATGTCCTGGATCATCACCAAATACGCGCTGACCGCTGCCATGGTCGTGCTGGTATCGGAGGTGGCCAAGCGTAGCGACAAGCTCGGCGGCTTCATTGCCGCGCTGCCGCTCATCACCCTCCTCACGCTGATCTGGCTGTACCTGGAGAAGCAATCGCCGGAGAAGATCGCCAACCACGCCTGGCATACCTTCTGGTATGTCCTGCCGACCCTGCCGATGTTCCTGGCGTTTCCGCTGCTGCTCCCACGGCTGGGGTTCTGGCTGGCACTGCTGGCCAGCGCAGGCATCACGGTCGTCTGTTTCGGGCTGTTCGCGCTGCTCATGCGCCCCTTCGGCATAGAGCTGCTGTGACCGCCTGGCGTTAAGGCCGACGGCGCCACGTGGCGCCGTCGCTGCACACGTGCTCAACTCGCCTTGAAGCGGCTGACGTTGTCCAGCAGGGTGCCAGCAAGGTCGCTGAGGCGGCTGGCAGTGTGGTGATTGCTGCCTACCGCCTCACCGTTCTCCTCGGCCATGCGCGCAATGGTGGTCACCTGCTGGGCGATCTCGGCGGACGCCGCGCTCTGCTCGCGCAAGGCATTGGAGATCTCCGCCACGGTGGACAGCACCTGATTGGCCGCCTCGCGAATGCCACCCATGGCCTCGCCGGCCCGCTGCGCGCGTGCGACGCCCTCATTGACTCGCACCACACCCTGCTCCATGCCATGTACCGCGCCCTCTGTGCCTTGCTGGATGGCCGCAACCATCTGCGCGATCTCCTTGGTGGAATTGGCGGTACGCTCGGCCAGCTTGCGCACCTCATCGGCCACCACGGCGAAGCCGCGCCCCTGGTCACCGGCCCGCGCCGCTTCGATCGCCGCATTCAGCGCCAGCAGATTGGTCTGTGCGGCGATGTCACCGATCACCCCGACGATGGCCGATATCTGCCCGGAGCGTTCGCCCAGCTCGGCCACAGTACGCGCCGAGTCGCCCACCGATACGGCGATCTGGCTGATTTCATCGACCACCGCGGCGACGATCTCACCGCCCTGACGCGACAGTTCGCCAGAGCGATGCGCCAGTGCATCGGCCTCGCCCGCGTTGCGCGCGATGCTCTCGATGCCGACGGTCATTTCTTCGACCGCCGCCGCCATGCTCGATGCGGCGTCGCTCTGGCACTGCGAGGCGACATGGATCTGCTCCGAGGCGGTAACCAGGCTGCGCGCCGAGTCGGCGACATGGTCGGAGTTGTTCTTGATGCTGCCGATCAGCCCGCGCATGGCGTCAGCCATGTCGTTGAAGCTGCCGGCGACGAAGCGCAGCTCGTCGCGCGCAGCCAGATCGATATGGGTTGTCAGATCGCCAGCGGCGAGCCGCCCGCTGCCGGCGCGCAGGCTGCGGATGCTGGCCATCACCGACAGATAGGCACCCACCGAGAGATAGCCGATCACCGCCAGCACCACCAGCAGCACGGTCAGGTTGCCGAGCAGCACCTGTCGGGCGTCCTCGATACGCTGTTCGAGCAGGCCGTCCAGGCTTGGCAGCAGCACGTCGCGCATCTGCGCATAGCCGATGCTGATCGCCTCGGTGGTCATGTCGAAGAACTGCGCTGACGAGGTGCTGCTGAAGTCAGCACGCACCACCATGTCCTGCACCACCGCATTGATCACCTGGCCACGTTCGCGCATGGTGGCGACGGCGCGGCTCAACGGCGGCTGGAGTTCCGGCCGCTCGGCAACCACCTTGTCGATACTGCGCTCCATGTCCTGGGTCGCCGACTTGATTTGCTCGGTCAGCACAATCAGCGCAGTGCGTTGCGGCTCGCTCATCTCGCCCCTGGCCAGTATCGCCGAGGCACTACCGCGCAGGCGGCCCAGCCGCTCGATCAGAAACGGCATGCGGCTAACCGCGGTGGTCATCAGGTAATAGGTCTGCGGCTCGGGATCGAAGGTCAGCCCGTAGGCGTCCGCCACCTGGGTCTGGAAGTCCAGTAGTTGGGCGATCAGCGCGGTGTGCGCGTCATAGCTTTGCGGCTGGGACCAGCTCTGCACGGCCCGCTTGATGCCATCCCAGTCTCGACCGATCGCCTGCCACTCGCGCGTGCCGCGCTTGTCCTCGGCCAGTGCCTGGCTCATCTCGACCAGTGCGGTATCGACACGGGTTTGCAGGGCGGAGCGCCGATCCGCCATGTCCGTGTTGCCGCCGAGCAGCATGGCGGACACGCCGCGATGCTGCTGGGTCAGCTCAATCAGGCTCGACAAGGGGCGCGCCAGCGCTGTGGCGACCAGCTCGCTCTCCGCTCGCTCGATGGTGCGGTTGAGCTGGCCGGCGAGGGTCAGCATCAGGCTGGCGAAGGCAAGGAAGACCAGCAGCCCCAGCACACCGAATTTGATCGGATAGCTGAGCCGGTTCATCAACAGTTCGGCGGGGGAAAACAGCAATTTCATGGGACATGTCCTGACGTGACGTGACGTGGCACTGCACGGCGCCGCTCGACGTCGTGGCACTCCGGACGCGGCGCCTGGCTAAAGCCAGACTGAGAGTGGCAACCGAACGCGCGGGAGTTGCCGCGCAAAATACGGAGCCGACCGGGCGGTCACCGTGACCACGATCAAGAACGGGAGCCAGGAAAACGGCGCCAGCCGACCATCCATCCGGATGGGCCTGTTGGCTGCGGCAGGCCCCGTGAATTTCCGTTCGGGACGGGCGAACTCCGGCGCGCCGACGCACTCCCAAACACCCAGTGCATCTCCTTCTTTGGCGGTAGGGCTTTACCTGCGCGAACCAGCGTGAATAATGCCGCCCCTTTTCGACGCGACGAGGTAACCATGACGGCGCCAGCCACCACAGCGACTCCGCCCCTTTCCGCCCGCGCCGTATTGCTGCTCGAGCTGGCGCTGGCCATGGGTGGCTTCGCCATCGGCACCGGTGAGTTCGCCATCATGGGCCTGATGCCGAACGTGGCCGAGGGGCTGGGCATCAGCGAACCCCAGGTCGGCAACGTGATCAGCACCTACGCCCTGGGCGTGGTGGTGGGCGCACCGTTACTGGCGATCCTCGGCTCACGGCTGTTCCGCCGGCACCTTCTGCTGTTGCTGATGGGTTTCTTCGCCTTGGGCAACTTCGCCAGCGCCCTGGCGCCGGATTACTCGACGCTGATGATCTTTCGCTTCGTCACCGGCCTGCCCCACGGTGCCTATTTCGGCGTGGCGATGCTGGTGGCTGCTTCCATGGTGCCGCCGGACAAACGCGCCCAGGCCGTCGCCCGCGTGCTGATGGGGCTGACCGTGGCAATCCTGATCGGCAACCCGCTGGCCACCTGGCTCGGGCAATGGGCGAGCTGGCGCTATGCGTTCGCCCTGGTCGGTGCCATCGCCCTGCTGACGGTGCTGCTGGTGGCGCTGTTCCTGCCGCCGAACCGCAACGAACCGCGCAACAGCCCGCTGCACGAAATCCGCGCCTTCAATCGGCCACAGGTCTGGCTGGCGCTGGCGATCAGCTCGATCGGCTTCGCCGGCATGTTCTGTGTGTTCAGCTACATGGCGCCGACGTTGCTGAACGTCACCGGCGTTAGCGCCGGCTGGATTCCGTTTGCCCTCGCCGCGTTCGGCCTTGGCGGCATCGTCGGCAATCTGGTCGGCGGCTGGCTGTTCGATCGGCTGCGCTTCAAGGCGGTTGCCTGGCTCTTGCTGTGGAGCGCGCTGGTGCTGCTGGTATTCCCGCTGGCAGCGCACTCGGTGTGGACGATCTTTCCGGCGGTATTCGCGGTGGGCACCATGGTCTCGCTGTCGCCCGCGCTGCAGACCCACCTGATGGATGTCGCCGCGGATGCGCAGACCCTCGCCGCGGCGTCCAATCATGCCGCCTTCAACATCGCCAACGCCCTTGGGCCGTGGCTGGGCGGGCTGGCGATCACCGCCGGCTTCGGCTGGACATCCACGGGCTATATCGGCGCGGCTACCGCCGTTGGCGGTCTGCTGGTGTTCGCCTGGGCATGGAAGATCGAGCGCGCGGTGCAGGACGCCGATGCCGGGCAGGCGACCTGCTGCTCCTGAGGCCATAGCCGGCCGTCCGCTCGTGACGACAATGGCGCGCAACATGCAGTAATCAGTGAAGCGATGGCCCGCCTTGCAGATCATTCGGCAAGCGGGTCCTATCTACGATTCCTGATTTCGAGACCCTGACCTTGCAGCATTTCTTCCTGTTCCGCAGCAAAGCCCGGCGGCTCTGCCTGCTGCTGATTACCCTGTTCGCCGTCGGTCTTCCGGTCGGCTGTTCGGTGCTCGAACAGAAAGAGCGCGAGCTGGTGTTCCGTATCGAACCGGGCACCGCGTCCTGGTTCAGCGGCCTGCCGCGTGGCGTCGAGGAGCTGCAGCTGACCGACTCCGCGTTCGGTGACGAGCAAAACATTCATGCCTGGTGGTGGCCGGCCGCCAACGCCGATGCGCCCGCCCTGCTCTACCTGCACGGCGTGCGCTGGAACCTCACCGGCCACCTTTTTCGTCTGGAACAGCTGCGCGCGCTGGGCTTCTCGGTGCTGGCCATCGACTACCGCGGCTTCGGCCAGAGCCTTGGCGATCTGCCGTCGGAACGCAGCGTCTATGCCGACGCGCGCATCAGCTGGGAGCGCCTGAAGACGCTGCAGCCGGACGCCGGCAAGCGCTTCATCTACGGGCATTCCCTCGGCGGCGCGGTGGCTGTCGACCTGGCTGCCGAACTCGGGCAGCAGGCCGAGCGCGACAGCGTACCGGCCGAGGCGCGCGCGCTGATCATCGAGTCGACCTTCACCTCGCTGGCCGACGTGGCGACAGCCGTGTCCGACACCTCGCTGCCGGTGCGCTGGCTGCTGTCGCAGAAGTTCGATTCGCTGGAGAAGATCGACCAGATCGGCATGCCGCTGCTGGTGGTGCACGGCACTGATGACCGCTATGTGCCGCCGCGTTTCAGCGAGCAGCTGTATGAGGCCGCGCGCCAGCCCAAGCAGTTGCTGCTGGTCGAGGGCGCTACCCACAACAACAGTCTGCGCGTGGCGCTCGGCGCCTATGGCCGAGCGTTGCAGGCGCTGCTCGAATCCGGCGAGCAGCGCCTGGGTGCCACGCAACCGCCCCCGGCAAAAGCTGCGGAGCGCGGCTGACCGGCCTTAGCGCCTCGCCTCCAGCCCTTCGAGCAAGGCACGGTGAAACTCGTCCGGCGCCTCCACCTGGGGTGAATGCCCCAGATCGGGGAAGGCCACCAGCTTGGCGTCGGGAATCATCGCGGCCGCCTGGCGGCCCAGCTCGGGATAGTTGCCCAGGCGCTTGGCGACATCCTGCGGCGCACGGTTGGCGCCCGGCGCGGTGCGATCCAGCCCGCCGATCAGCAGCAAGGTCGGCGTCCTGATCCGCGAAAACTCATGGATCACCGGCTGGGTAAAGACCATCTCCGAGGTCTGTGCCTGGTTCCAGGCGACCTGTTCCTTGCCGTCCCCGGCATACATTCCGGCGAGCATGCCGACCCAACGGTTGTACTCCGGCTTCCAGCTGCCGTTGTAGTAGAACTTCTGCTGGTAGGCCTTGATGCTGTCGAAGTCGGTCTTGAGTTCCGACTGGTAGAGCTGATCGATCGAGGCGTAGGGCACGCCTTCTGCCTGCCAGTCTTCCAGACCGATGGGGTTGACCAGCACCAGCTGCTCGACTCGCTGTGGGTAGTTCAGCGCCAGTCGCGTCGCCAGCATGCCACCCATGGAATGGCCGATCACGGTGACCTGCTCGATGCTCTCCTGCTCCAGCAGCGCCTGGGTGTTGTGCGCCAGCTGGGCGAAGCTGAACTGGTAGCCCTCGGGCTTGCTCGAGCTGCAGAAACCGACCTGATCGGGAGCGATCACCCGGTAACCGGCCTGGCTGAGCACCTCGATGGTGCGCTCCCAGGTCGCCCCGCAGAAGTTCTTGCCATGCAGCAATAGCGCCGTGCGGCCGTTCGCCTTGCCCTGCGGCTCGACGTCCATGAAGGCCATTTCCAGCGCCTTGCCCTGGGACTCGAAACGGTAGTGCTTGAGCGGGTGCGGATAGCTGAAGCCTTCCAGCTGCGGGCCGTATGCGGTTCGGCTTTCGGCCAGCAGCGGCAGGCTCAGGGTTAGACCGGCGGCAAGCGCCAGGGCGGACACGGCTGTTTTCACGCGCGACTCCTGTTCGGTACGAATCGGGAAACTCCGTACATAGGAATGCATTCGTGCAGCCGGGTTCGCGGTCGGATTGCGACAATGCATGTCCCGACCGCGTCAGCCCATCTTTTCGCTTACAGACGGAAGCGCCCGACCAGCTGGTTGAGCTGCGTCGCCAGGCGCGCCAGCTCGTCGCTGGC
Organism: Pseudomonas sp.; assembly: GCA_007713455.1. Taxonomy (GTDB): domain Bacteria; phylum Pseudomonadota; class Gammaproteobacteria; order Pseudomonadales; family Pseudomonadaceae; genus Stutzerimonas; species Stutzerimonas chloritidismutans. The sequence goes on along the minus strand of VMRT01000001.1, from coordinate 267,507 downwards.
CACCGAGGTCTGCTGCGCGCCGGTGGCGCTCTGCTCTGAGATGTCGCGGATGGCCACCAGGTTGCGATCCACCTCCCGCGCGACCTGGGCCTGTTCCTCGGCGGCGCTGGCGATCACCAGGTTCATCTCGTTGATCTGCCCGACACGCTCGGCGATCAGCCCCAGCGCCTGATCCGCTTCGCCGGCCATGGTCTGGCTGCGCGTAGCGAATTCACTGCTCTGCTGCATGTCGCGCACCGATTGCTCGGTAGCGCTCTGGATCGCGCCGATCATGCGTTCAATCTCCTGGGTCGAGCTCTGCGTGCGCTGCGCGAGGTTACGCACCTCGTCGGCGACCACCGCGAATCCACGTCCAGCTTCGCCGGCCCGCGCGGCCTCGATGGCGGCGTTGAGCGCGAGCAGATTGGTCTGGTCGGCGATCGCGCGAATCACATCCACCACCTGCCCGATGCTCGCAGCCTCTTGGGCCAGGTGGGTCACGGTGGCCGCGGTCTGCTGCAGCTTGTCGCTCAGCTGGTCGATGGTCTGCCGCGTGGCAGTCACCTGGCGGCGTCCGTCGTCGGCGACCGTCTCGGCATCGCGCGAAGCATCGGAGGTGCGGTTGGCGTTGCCGGCCACTTCGTCCACCGCGGCGGACATCTCGGTGACCGCGGTGGCGGCCATCTGCACTTCCTCGTTCTGCTGATGGATGCCCTGGGCGGTGTGCTGGGTGACCGCGTGCAGCTCCTCGGCAGCCGACGCCAGCTGGGTTGCCGAGCCCTGGATGTCCTGCAGCGTATCGCGCAGGGTGCGCTGCATCTGACGGATCGACTGCTGCACCTCGGTGATTTCGTCCTTGCCGCGACACTCGATGGTGCGACTCAAATCACCCGCCGCCACCGATGCGGCTGCCTGCTTCAGCTCTTCCAGCGGCCGGCTGATGCTGCGCAGCAGGACCATGGCGAACAGGCCGCCGCCAATCAGCAGTGCCAGCAACAGGCCGATATTCAGCACCCGGTTGCGCTCGTACAGCGCCAACGCCTCGTCGTATTCGGCCTTGGCTTCGCCCAGTTGCAGATGAATCAGCTCGCTGAAGCCTTCGGAGATGGGGTCGATCAGCGGATACAGATCGTTGATGACGAACGCCGCCAGCCGCTCTTCGCTGTGCCGGTCCAGCGTACGCTCGAGCGCATCGAGTGGTTCGTCCGCGGCCTTCATCAGGGTTTCGATGCGCGTCGCGATCAGTCGCTCGGCGTCAACCAGTCGGGTGTTCAGGTACGCACTCCAGAGACGGTTGATCTCGGTGCGGGCGTTGCGCACCTCGTCACGCGCCTGGCCATAGCTGAGCATGCCGCTGCGAGTCTTGTGGGTGGTATCGACGATCTTCACCGCGTACAGGTCGGCGATCAGCTTGAGGTCACGCAGCGGCACGACGCTATGCAGGTACACAGTGTTGAGCCCGGCGACGCTGCGCTGCTGGGCGTTGAGCCCGGTCAGCCCGATCACCAGGCAGGCCGCAAGCATGGCCCCGACCAGAATCAGCAGGCGGGCACGGATTGTCAGTTGCTGCATCATTCGTTCTTCTCCATATGGCGTGCCGTTCGTGAGGAGCGGCAAATTGGCAAAAGTGAGGCATAACGGTCGAACCGGCGCGTCGGGCGAGGGACGTGCCGCGTGGTCCTGTTGCAGGACGCGAATCGCGGAAGAGGAAGCGGGAGCGTGATCTTGTTGTTGGTTCTAGAGACGCCTGCCGAGCAAAGGCGAAATGCCAGCACGCGAGATCATATCGGCCAAGCATGGTCGCCCTTTAATGAAAAATCATCGCAAGCTGCATGCCAGAGCGGCCGGGGCAGCACATTGCGCAGCAAGGTCGGTTCACCGACGCGGCAGTAGCCTCGCCTGCACTGCCGTTGAACTTCACTGCCCCGACGGTCCATGCGATAAGACATGCGACTAATGGCGCAGCGCAGACTGTGCGCTACTACACAGCGTCAGTACCCGCAGGTGATACCTTCGCGCCCGACCAAATTCAGCAAGGGACCTGTCGTGAAAACGCTTATCCGGACCGCCGCTCTGGCGCTGACCACCATCGTCGCCAGCCATGCCTTCGCCGAGGCACCGCCACCTAGCAACTTGGCCGAGGCGGTGAAGCAATTCTCCGAATACAACACCCGCCTCGACCAGGCCCTGGCGCAGGAGCAGACACCGGAGAACATGGCGCAGATCCACGAACTGACCTACACGCTGAAAGCGGCGCTGGAGAAAATCGTCGAGGAAATGGACGGGCTGAACGACACCCTGGAGGAAATCCACATCGCCTCGGAAGCCGAGAGCGCCGACGAAGTCAGCAGCTACGGCGCGGACTATCTGAAGACTGCGCGGACGGTGATCAAGTAATCCGCCGCATCAGGGCTCGACCGGCACGATATCGAAGCCAATGCGGTTGTCGCTGATGACGCGATATTCCAGCGTCTGCCCCGCCTGCACCTGCGCCAGTTTCTCGCGGCGCAGGCTGAGCTTGCCACACAGCGTGTCGTCCAGCGGATCGGTGCCGATGCTGACGATCCGCGCACCGGCCGGCACCTGAAAACGCACCACCTCGCCGACGTGGATGCGCGCCGCCAGCTCACGATCGATCATCACGGCGATGTAGCAGCCGCCGCCACGCAAGCCGAAATCCCGCGTCACCACCACCTCACCGGCGTTCTCCAGGGGCTGTTGGTAGGCCAGCACCCGCTCGGCCGGCACCGGTTCGATGTTCTCGGCATCGGGCTGCCACGAAGAGCAGCCCGCCAGGGCCAGTAGTGCAGGAAAAACGAGGGTCAGGCGCATGTGAGCTCCTTGGCTGAGGACGAAACGGCTTGCCGTGGCCGTCGAGCATGCCAGAGCACGGAATGATTGCTAGAGTCTGACCTTATTTTCGTATCGATAGCGGCAGGTGGAACGTGAACATACCGGACGACAGCCAGCCACGCTTCTGGCGCGATGCCGCCCTGCCCTTTCTCGAAGCGCGCGCCGTGGCCGATGGCCGCAAGGTCTGCTACTCACCGCATTGCCACGAAACCTTCTCCGTCGGCGCGATCACCGCAGGCGCCAGTACCTATTTCAACGGCGACGCTCGGGAGTGCGTCGCCCAGGGCGCGCTGGTGATCATCAACCCGCAGACGGTTCATGCCTGCAACCCCATCGACGGCCAGGCCTGGTCCTATCTCATGTTCTATGTCGACGCGCGCTGGCTGGGGTCGCTGCAGCTGGAACTGGGCGCCAGTGTCGACGGCACCTTCGTGCCCTATGCGCCGATCCAGAGTCTCGACCCGACGCTGTTCGACGGGCTGACTCGGCTATATGCCGTGCTACTCGATCCGCAGGCCGACATCCTGCACAAGCAGAGCGCCGCAATCGAGTATTTCACCTTGCTGCAGCAAACGCTGGCGCCCGCACCGCCGGAATCGTGCGGCGAGCCGCTGCTGCAACTGAGCCGCGCAGCAGACTACATTGCCGAAAACTGCACCCGCGCGCTGCGCCTGGAAGACATTTGCCAGGCCGCCGGGCTGTCGCCCTCCTACCTGATCCGTACCTTCAAGCAGCACTACGGCATGACGCCGCATGCCTATCTGCTCAATCGTCGTATCCAGCGCAGCCAGTATTGGCTTCGCCAAGGTCACGACCTCGCGGAGGTCGCGCTGGCCGCAGGCTTCGCAGACCAAGCGCACTTCCAGCGCACCTTCAAACGCCAGCTGGCAGCAACGCCTGGGCAATACCGCGATCGCACCGGCTCGGGCTCAACCGGCCACTAGATAAAGGGCGCTGCCGGCCAGCAGGACCGCCATCGTGCGATTGAGCCAACGCACTCGCGACGGCTGCTGCAGAAACCGACTGAGGAATGCGCCCGCGCCAGCCCAGCACGCGATCGACGCGTAACAGATCAGAAAATACAGACCGGCGAACAGCCAGACTCGCAGCACATCACCATTAGCGGCAAACAGGCCCATGCCAGCCACGGACGCCAGCCATGCCTTGGGGTTGAGCCATTGCATCAGCGCGCCATCGAACAACGAGGGGCCGCTGGGCGCCGCGGTTGGTTCTAGCCGGCCATCGTCCGCCGCCAGGCGCCAGGCCATATACAACAGAAAAGCCACACCGCCCCACTGGATGCCACGCATCAGCATTGGCGCGCGTTCCAGCAGCTCATAAAGGCCGAGGCCGATGAGCAATAACAACAAGGTAAAACCAATGGTAGCGCCGGCAATGTGTCGGACGCTGGCGCGAAAACCAAAGCGTGCGCCGCAGTTCAACGCCACCAGATTGACCGGCCCGGGCGTGATCGAAGACGCCAGGGCGAACGCGGCCATGGAGAGATAAAGGTCCATAAGTGCTCTACTTGCCAATCCGAAGAAGGGCAGCAGACTACTGGCTCAGAACGCCACCTTATTGAAGGAAATTACCCTGTGTCCGCTACAGGTGATGGCTGCCTGGATAGGGCCGCTCTTCTTCCAGCTCACCGTCGCGCCCGATGACTTCGACCGATGCCGTGCGGCCCTCCATGAAGGCGTCCAGGGCGCTATACATCTCGTCCTTGGTGAGGGTACGCAACACGGTTTCCTGCGATTGCTGGTCTTCCAGCTCCCAGCCCATTTCGGTAGGCCTGACCTGATAGATGTTCATGGAGATTCCTCTGCTTCGGAAAACCCGCCAATGGCGGGACTGAGGTAGGTAAGGAGCTATTCAGGCTGGCTGGAGCCGTCGTCGCCCTGGATGTCCGGATCGTCTGGCAGCACTTCTGGCTCATCGGGATCGTCAAGGCGCGAAGGATCTTCGTCGAAGTCCGGATCTTCACCAGGCTCCTTCTCGCCCGCGTCGGTCATGGTCACATCAGGCTCATCGCCTGCTAGCTGCTCGTCCGGTTTCATGGTTGCCTCGCCTATTGCGATGTGTGGCTGATAACGATTGGAGGCGCCAAACGGCGCCGCGTTCGTGGCGCGACGTGCCGGCGGTCCGAAGGTTGTCGCTACAACTCGAAGCCGCCGAAATGGGCTTTCTACGGCCCGCCCACTTGCGCAGGAACAAGCGCGACCATCCAACCGATTGCGCTGCCCGTTCAGCTCCACCACACTGCCCACTCACACAACCGCAGTCGGAGATTCCATGCAGACACTTACCCCACAATCCCGCGCGGCCATTCTCGAAAACCCGGACGCCCTGGAATGCACCCTGTACCGCCCCGACGAATATGACGAGGAAGCGGAAGAGCAGGACCTTGGAGACGCACGCATCATCATTTCGGGGCCTTTCCAGCCGCCCGCCGAATGGGATGCCACGGACCGTGACGACTACTTCGACGGCACCTCGCCTGAAGCCTTCGTCACCGGCCGCATCGCCTGTCAGGCTGCGCCCGATTCCGGCGTCTACTTCACCGCCGTACCCGGCGACTACGCCGCCGTGACCGAAGGCCCGGGCAAAGTCTCGATGTTCTACGTCTGGGATTGCCTGAACGATGCCGAAGGCGAGTACGTGCTGATTCGCGAGGAAGAAGACGAGGTCTGATCCAGTGACCTCCCGCTGGATGTAGAACGCGATAACCACCCTACGGCCCCAGCTCAATCCGTAGGGTGGGCTTCAGCCCGCCACGGGGGGCGTAACACCGTCGGTGGGCTAAAGCCCACCCTACAGAGCAAAAGCCTCTCCTGTGAGCTTGCCCCTCATCGATCTACGTTCCGTCCGTAGGGTGGGCTTCAGCCCACCACAACGCCGCGACACCACAGGGGCGTGAGCCAAAACACCGCAACGCCCATGGTGGACTTCACCCCGACCTACAGCTTTTCATACAAACGCTGACCTCATGGCGTTGCTTCGCTGTCTACCCCGGTAGACACTCAATTCGCCCACCATCAACGACGAGGACCTGCATGCGCTCCTTGATCAGCGCCTGGCAGTCACCGGTTTCGCGCATGAAGCTGGTCGCCGGCCTTCTGTTGCTACTGGCCGCCCTGCTCTACATCGTCGCGACACGCTTCGAAGCCAGCCACCCGGCCTGGGGCTACGTCGCCTCGTTCGCCGAAGCCGCCATGATCGGCGCGATCGCCGATTGGTTCGCCGTCACCGCATTGTTCCGCCACCCGCTGGGCCTGCCGATCCCGCACACGGCGATCATCCCGCGCAGCAAGGCGCGCATCGGGCAGAACCTGTCCAGCTTCATCACCACGCATTTCCTCGCCACGCCGCTGGTGCTGGCCAAGCTGCAGGAACTCGACATCGCCTCGCGCCTGGCCGGCTGGTTGCGTCATCCGAGCAATGCCGAAGCGGTCGGCCGCCGGCTCACCGGCATCGCGCATTTCGGCATCGCCGCGCTGCATGACGAACGCGTGCGTGCCTTCGTCGAAGCCAAGGTGACCACTCGGCTGCGCAAGTTCGACCTCTCCGCCCCGCTGGCCCAGGCTTTGCGTGTGCTGACCGGCCAGGGACGGCATCAGGCGATGCTCGACGAGCTGCTGATCCGCCTCGATTCGATCATGCAGGACAAAGAAACCCGCGCGCTGGTCGCCGATGCCATCAGCCGGGAAATCCGCACCTTGCGCTACCTCGGCCTGAGCCGGCCGGTGAGCGGCTGGTCGGCAAACAAGTTCGTCGACGGCCTGTCCGCGCTGATCGCCGAGATCGCCGCCGACCCCGAACACCTGATCCGCCAGCGCTTCGACGAGCACGTCAGTGAATACATCGAGCGCCTGGAGCAGGGCCCGCAATACGCCCTGGAGGTCGAGCGCATCCTCGCGCAACTCCTCGAGCACCCTGCCACCAGCGCCTATTTCGACAATCTCTGGCAGGAACTCACGGCCTGGCTGGAAAGCGACCTGGCCAGCGACGACTCACGCGTCGGCCGACGCATCGTCAGCCTCTGCCGCGGCCTCGGTGACGGCCTGGCGGCGGACGATTCCATGCGCAACTGGATCAACGAGCAACTGCTGGCCGCCGCGCCCAGCCTGCTGGAGCGCTATCGCGGGCAGATCGGCGCCTATATCGCCCAGCGCGTGGAGAATTGGGAAAGCCGCGAGCTGGTCGAGCAGCTGGAACAGAGCGTCGGCAAGGACCTGCAGTACATCCGCATCAACGGCACGTTGGTTGGCGGGCTGGTCGGCCTGGCGCTGCATGCGCTGACGCAGCTGCTGACCGGTTGAAAGCCGCTCAGGCGCTGCGCTGACGCTCGCTCAGTTGGCTGAGGTTGACGGCGCTGCCGGGCGGCTCATCGCAGCGCAATGTCGCCGGGGCGCCGCTCAGGTACCACAGGCGATTGGCCAGATCGTCGGCATCGCGCGGATCGTGGGTCACGCAGATCATCGCCATGTCCGGGTGCTGATCCAGCAGGCGGGCGATCAGGCCGCGCAGCTCGGCGGCGCGCTCGGCATCCAGCGACGCGAAGGGTTCGTCGAGCAGCAACAGATCCGGATTGATCGCCAGACAGCGCGCCAGTGCGGCCCTGCGCGCCATGCCCAGCGAGAGCTGATCCGGCAGGCTGTCAGCCGCACCACTCAGCCCGACCTCGGCCAGCAGCCGCTCGATGTCCGCCGCGTCCGCGCCGACCAGCGCCAGGTTCTGTCGCACCGTGCGCCAGGGCAGCAGGCGATGCTCCTGAAACAGGTAGCCGACGCGCAAGCCGGGGCGCTGCTCGATCATCGACTGCAGCTGCGGATCGAGCCCGGCGATGCCGTTGAGCAGCGTCGTCTTGCCGACACCGGACGGCCCGAGCAGACAGATGCGATCGCCTTCGCGCACCTGCGCATCGATCACGCCCAGCACGGGGTGACGGCCATCCAGGCGCAGCTCAAGCATGCCGCACACCCGCTTCGCGCCAGGACGATGCGCGACGCTCCAACGGCTGCAACAGCGCCAGTTCGATCAGCTGGACTACGGCGATGAACGCCAGGCTGTAGGCGAGGATGCTCGCCACGTCGAACACCTGAAAGGCCATATGCAGTTGAAAGCCGATGCCATCCGAGCGCCCGAGCAGCTCGACCACCAGCACGATCTTCCAGATCAGCGCCAGCCCACCGCGGGTGGCGGCCATCAGGTAGGGAAACAGCTGCGGCAGCCAGACATGCCTGATCCGCTGCCAGCGGGTGAAGCGGTAGACCAGGGCCATCTGTTCCAGCTTGGGATCGATACTGCGGGCGCCCTCGCGCACGGTGACGGCCACGTTCGGCACCTTGTTGATCACCACCGCCAGCACCGCCGCGGCTTCCACCAGGCCGAACCAGACATAGAGCAGGATGATGGTGACCAGCGCCGGCAGGTTGAGAAACAGCACCAGCAGCGGATCGAGCACGGCATTGGCCAGCCGCGAGCGGCCCATCCATACGCCAAGCAGCGTGCCCAGCGCCATCGCCAGCACGAAGGCGAACAGCACGCGGCGCAGGGTTACCAGCAGGTGCTCGGGCAGCTCACCGCTCTGCGTGGCCTGCCAGAAGGTGTCGAACACGGCGGCCGGAGTGGGCAGCAGCGGCGTCTGCACGACCAGCGCAATCAGCGTCCAGAGTGCCACCGCGCATGGCAGGGCGATCCAGCAGGCCCAGCGCGAGCCGTTCATGGCGTGCTCTGGAATGACGCGGCCGGCATCAGTTTCGCCGGATCGGCACCGGTGAGGGTCAGCAGTCGCTGCAGGTCGGCGATACGCCGCTCATCCAGCGGCTGCGGGATGCCGGCGAGGAAACTGTCACGCAGCGCGGCGAACACGCCATCCTCGTCGGCACGCATCAGCGGGCGGAGCGCCAGCCAGTGCGCGGGCTCGCTGGCGAGTTCGTGTTTGGTCTGGCCCAACGCCGTGGCGAAGCGCTGCAGCAGCGCCTCATGCTCGACGGCCCAGGATTCGGGAAACAGATAGCCGAGCACCGGCAGGTGCGGATCAAGCTCCAATGATCGGAGCAGATCATCAAGACCGAACGCCACCTGCACTCCACCCTCGCCACGCATGCGCGCGGAGAAGTGCCAGAAGGTCAGCAGCGCATCTACCTGACCGCGGCGCAGCGCCTGGCTGAGCAGGGGCGGTGCAGCGTATTGAACAGTCGCCTGTTTGGCCAGATCGATTCCGTCCTGGGCCGCGGCATGCTGCAGCAATTGCCAGCCCAGCCCGTCCGGCCCGCCAGCGACGCCGATGCGCTTGCCGCGCAGGTCAGCCAGCGTGCGGATGGCGCTGCCTTCGGGCACCAGCACTTCGCCGATCTGCGAGGAAAAGGGTACGTAGCGATAGGCCGTGCCGGCCTGGTAACGCGCCTGCGCCCAGAGCAGATCGCTCACCGCGCCGTCGACGCTGCCGCTGGTCAATGCCAGCCGCGAGGCCGGCACATCGGCCACCAGCCGCACTTTCAGCTCGAAGCCGTTGGCACGGTCCAGCCCCTGACGCTTGAGATGCTCTAGCTCCCAGTGCGGCGTGCCGAACTGCAGCACGCTGAGGGTCAGCACCGGCAGCTCCTGCGCCTGCGCCCACAGGGGCAGCAGCACAAGCGCCAGCAGCGCTCGGCGAGCGCGCAGAATGAACGGGGTGAGGAAGGGCAATGAAAGCATCATGCCCGCAGGGTACGAAGCCCCCAGGCGGGCACGAATTGTACTTTGGTGCCTGTTGGTTGCTGCGATGGTCGCAGCGGGTTTGACCCCGCCACGACATCGCAGTCTGGCTCAGGCCTGCGTGGCGATGCGCTGCTGCAAGCGCGCCTGAAGCTCTTCCAGCTCGGCCGGATCAGCCTTGCCGGCGGCATGAATGCCGAGCCCTTCGCCCGAGTAGCGCGGCACGATATGCACATGGATGTGGAACACCGTCTGCCCCGCCGGCGCGCCATTGAACTGCGCGACCTGCACTCCGTCGGGCTGCAGCTCGTCGACGATCACGCGGGTGAGCTTCTGCACCACGGCCATGACCTTGGCCAGCGCTTCGGTATCCACATCGAGGATGTTGCAGGCCGCCGAGCGCTTGGGAATCACCAGCGTGTGGCCGAAGGACTGCGGGAACAGGTCGAGGAAGGCCAGTACGTCGTCATCCTCGTAGAGCTTGTAGCAGGGCGCATCGCCGCGAATGATCTGGGCGAAGATGTTCTGCGCGTCGTAGGGCGTGGTCAGGGACACCTGGAGTTCTCCGGCAAGTGGAAAAGGCAGACATTAGCATTCTCCGCGCGGCTGCGACGTGCGCGGCGATGCTTCGGAACGTTGCGGGCCTGGCGGCGCTCTCAAGCTCATCACCCCCGAGCCGAGGTTGTTCCGATGCCCATCCGCGCCATCGCCCCGATTGCAGCTGCAGTCGCGCTTTGCCTGTCTTCACTGTCTGCCATGGCCGCCGAAATCAAACCTGCCGAGTTGCTCGAGCAGGCCAAGGCCGAGCAGAGCGACTATATCGAAACCGTGAAACAGCTGGTGGCGGTGGATACCGGCACCGGCCAGGCAGAGGGCCTGACCACGGTCAGCCAGATGCTGGTCGAGCGCCTGCAGGCGCTGGGCGCCGAGGTCAGCACCAGCGCGGCGACGCCATCGGCCGGCGACAACATCGTCGGCACCCTCAAGGGCAGCGGCAGCAAGGACTTCCTGCTGATGGTGCATTACGACACGGTGTTCGCCGAAGGCACTGCGGCGGAGCGCCCGTTCCGCATGGTTGAGCAGCGCGCCTACGGCCCCGGCGTGGCCGATGCCAAGGGTGGAGTGGCGCTGATTCTGCATGCGCTGGAGCTGCTCAAGGCGCAGCAGTTCGACGCCTACGGCACCATCACCGTGCTGTTCAACCCGGACGAGGAAATGGGCTCGGCTGGCTCGAAGAAAATCATCACCGAGCTCGCGCGCAAGCATGACTACGTCTTTTCCTACGAGCCGCCGGATCGCGATGCGGTGACCACCGCCACCAATGGCATCAATGCGGTGATGCTGGAGGTGAAGGGCAAATCCTCCCACGCCGGTTCCGCACCTGAGGAAGGTCGCAACGCCGTGCTGGAACTGGCGCACCAGCTGGTGCAGCTCAAGGACCTGGGCGACCCGGACAAGGGCACCACGGTCAGCTGGACCATGATCGCCGGCGGTCAGAAGCGCAACATCATCCCGAACAAGGCGACCGCCGAAGCAGACATGCGCTACTCCGATATCAGCGAGACCCAACGCGTGCTCGCCGATGCGCAGAAGATCATCGAGAACAAGCTGATCGACGACACCCGCGTCGAACTGCGCGTCGACAAGGGCCGTCCACCGCTGGCGAAGAATCCGGCATCGGAGCGCCTGGCGAAAACCGCGCAGCGCCTGTATGGCGAGATCGACCAGCGTATCGAGCCGATCGCCATGCGCTTCGGCACCGATGCCGGTTACGCCTACGTGCCGGACAGCGACAAGCCAGCCGTGCTGGAAACCATGGGCGTGGTCGGTGCCGGGCTGCACTCGGAAGACGAGTACATCGAGCTGTCGAGCATCGCGCCGCGGCTGTATCTCACCACGGTGATGATTCGCGCATTGTCCGCCGAAGACGCCGCACGCTGACACGCTATCCAGGCCCGAGCGAGGGGCGAAGGTCGCAGTAGGCGAAAGCCGGCGCTGCGGGTATCTTCGCCACCTCCCATTTCAGGACTGCCCGCTCGATGCTTCGCTTCGTCACCATCTGCGCACTGGCGCTGTTCGCCTGCACTGCCCACGCCAAGGTCGAGGTGCTGCCGCTGGAACATGAAGATCAGGGCCTGGTGCTGGTCGCGCGCGTTACCGAACAGATTGCGCCGGGTGACTACGAGGCGCTGCTCAAGGGCATCATGGCCCACCCTGGCAAACACGCGCGCAAGCTGCTGATCCTCGACAACATCGGCGGCAGCGCAGCGGAAGCCATGCGCATGGGCTATCTGCTGCGCGAGACGGGCTTCGACGCCCTGGTGCCGGCGACCGCGGTCTGCCAGGGCAGCTGCATCTATCTGCTGGCGGCGGGACGGCAGCGCACCGTGCGCGGCTATGTCGGCCTGCATCGGCCCTACGTAGCCAATGGCGAGTCGGCGCAGTCCATCAGCCAGCGACCACACCGCGCACCACGCATCTACTTGCGGGACATGGGCGTCAATACGCGGCTGGCGGACGACATGCAGCTGATCGAACCGTGGCGCATGCGCGTGCTCACGCCAAAGGAGCTCGCGCGTTATCGGCTGCAATAGTGTGATTCGCAGGCTGCACTACTGCATTCCGGTCGTCGCGCTATCACTCGGCCTGGCCCTCGGCATGATTGAGCCGGTTGGCGCGCTGGCCGTTCTGCTATTCGCTGGCTGGCTTGTCGCTCAGCCGCACATCCCCAACTCGCCGTGGCTGTTCGGTACGCTGCTCGGCGCCCTGTTGCTCGCCGCACATCTGCTGCCCGGCTTCAGCCCGCTGCCGCTCGGCCCACCGCAGGATCTGGGCGGTGCCTCGCCCTGGCAATTGCGCATCAGCCCGGACAAGGCGATGGTCGCGGCACTGCTGCTGGCCTGGTGGCTGGGCCAGCCACGAACGGATTGGCGCTCGATCAGACTCACCCTGCTTGCGTCAGGCGCCTGTCTGATTCTCATCCCGCTGCTGGCGCTGGTCTCCGGCGTACTGGGCTGGCAACCGAAATGGCCGGCGCTGTTCCTACCCTGGCTGCTGATCAACCTGGGCATCACCTGCCTGGCCGAAGAGCTGATCTTTCGCGGCCTGCTGCAGCGTGCACTGGTCGGACGCTTCGGTGCGGTCGCCGGCATCGGCCTGGCGACCGCCCTGTTCGGCGCCGCGCACCTGCCGGCCGGCTTCGGTTTCGCCGGACTCGCCACGCTGGCCGGTCTGAGCTACGGCCTGGCCTTCCATTACTCCGGTGATCGCCTGTGGGTTGCGGTGTTTCTGCACGCTGCGGTCAACAGCCTGCACCTGCTGTTGCTGACCTATCCCCTGCGCTAAGCAATATTTTTCAACGACCCTGTCGATTCCTCCGGCGCCCGTTCGACCAATGATCGGAGCCGGCGGAAATTGCCGTATGCCCGTCTAGGCTCTTTCCATTCCACTGAAGGAGTCCACCGATGCGTTTCATGGTGATGATCAAGGCCACCCCACAAACCGAAGCCGGCGAGATGCCCAGCGAGGACGTTCTCACGGCGATGGGCCGCTACAACGAAGACCTGGCCAATGCCGGCGTGCTGCTCGGCGGCGAGGGCCTGCACCCCAGCCACAAGGGCGCGCGCATCCGTTTCAACGACGGCCAGTGCAGCGTCACCGATGGCCCGTTCGCCGAAACCCGCGAGCTGATCGCCGGCTACTGGCTGTTCCAGACCGCCTCGTTGCAGGAGGCCGTCGACTGGGTCAAGCGTTGCCCGCAGTCGGCCATCGGCGGTTCGGAAATCGAGATTCGCCAGATATTCGAAGCGGAAGACTTCGGCGCCGAGTTCACCCCCGAACTGCGCGAGCAGGAAGACCGCCTGCGCGCGCAACTCAATCAATGACCGCAAGGAGCAAGCAATGAAGATCACCACCTACCTCACCCTCGACGGCACCACCCGAGAAGCGTTCACCTTCTACAAGGATGTGCTGGGCGGCACGCTGGAAATGATGGCCTTTGCCCAGGCGCCGGATGCCGAGCAGTTTCCCGCCGAGTACCGCGAGCGGATCATGCACGCCTGCCTGAACCTCGGCGATGGTGTGCTGATGGCCTCCGACTCCTTGCCCGACACCTGTGGCGGCGGGCCGTACGAAGGCATCAAGGGATGTTCGGTTTCTCTGCACCCGACCAGCGTGGACGAAAGCGAAAAGCTGTTCGCCGCACTGGCCGAGGGCGGCACGGTGATCATGCCGCTGGAGAAAACCTTCTGGGCCGAGCGTTTCGGCATGCTCACCGACCGCTTCGGCGTGTCGTGGATGGTTAACTGCGAGCAGGGCTGAAGCATTCAGCCCTTTTACGCCGGGGACTATCGTGGTTGATTCGCATCTGGAGAGGCAGCGACTTTTGTTATAACGTATCGTACCTTTCGGCGGGCGCAGCGAGTCTGCGCCTGCATTGCGATCATCCTGCTGTGAGCCGCTCATGCCCTCCCCCGATTTCACTCCGCCAGCCGCGGCGCGTCTGCAATCCATCGACGCGCTGCGCGGCCTGGTGATCCTGTTCATGCTGCTGGACCATGTCCGCGAAACCTTCCTGCTGCATATGCAGGTGCCCGACCCGATGGATGTGGCGGTCACCGAGCCGGCGCTGTTCTTCAGCCGCACCCTGGCGCATCTCTGCGCGCCGGTATTCATCTTCCTCACCGGCCTGTCGGCCTTTCTTTATGGCGAAAAGCATCAGGACCGCCGTGCAGTGTCGAGCTTTCTGCTCAAACGAGGGCTGTTCCTGGTGGCGCTGGAATTCACCCTGGTCAACTTCGCCTGGACTTTCCAGGTCCCGCCTCAGGTGATCTATCTGCAGGTGATCTGGGCCATCGGCCTGAGCATGCTGGCGCTCTCGGCGCTGCTTTGGCTTCCGCGCCCTGCGCTGATCGTGCTGGGACTGGTGATCATTGGCAGCCACAACCTGCTCGACCCGCTGCAGTTCTCCGCAGACTCAGCGTTGCACGTCCCCTGGGCCATCCTGCACGACCGCGGCTGGATCGAGGTTTCGGAAAACCTGCGGTTGCGCACTTCCTATCCGCTGCTGCCGTGGATCGGCGTGATCGCCCTTGGCTACGCTGTCGGGCCTTGGTTCGCCAGAAACTCCGACCCCGAGCGACGCCAGCGCTACCTGGGCGGCTGGACTCAAGGTGCCCTGCTGACCTTTGTTCTGCTGCGGCTGATCAACAGCTACGGCGAACAGCCCTGGGTTGTCGGCGAGGACGGCCTGCGCACGCTGATGAGCCTGTTCAACGTCACCAAATACCCGCCGTCGCTGCTGTTCCTGTGCCTGACGCTGGGTTGCGGCCTGCTGCTCCTGCGTTACTTCGAACGCAAGCAGGGCCGCGCCTGGCTGCGACCGCTCAGCGTGTTTGGTGCGGCACCGATGTTCTTCTACCTGCTGCACCTGTACGTGCTGAAGTTGCTCTACATCACCGCCGTGGCGATCTGGGGTCTGAACCGCGGCAATCACTTCGGCTTCGATGCGGTGTGGCCGCTGTGGCTGTGTACCCTGGCGCTGGCGGTGCTGCTGTTCCCGGCGGTGCGCTGGTTCGCCGAACTCAAGGCACGGCGCAGGGACATTGGCTGGCTGAAGTACCTCTGAAGCGGCCCTGCGACAGTGCGAGGTCCGCGGCGCTCGGCCAGCCAGCCGGTCAGGGCCGCGGCGTCGCAAAAATGCAATTGCAGCGGCGCCGGCAAAGGCTCAACCTTTCGCGGATCAGTTGAACGGCAGGAAGGAACGGCGGCGTGGATCTGTTATTTCTCGGCACTTCATCCGGCACCCCCACCCGCGCGCGCAATGTCACCGCCCTGGCCTTGCTGGAAGACACCGGCAGGAGCTGGTACCTGATTGACTGCGGCGAAGGCACCCAGCACCGGCTGTTGCGCACGCCGCTGTCGCTGCACGACCTGCGCGCCATCTGCATCACCCATGTACATGGCGACCACTGCTACGGCCTGCCCGGCCTGCTCGCCAGCGCCGGGATGATGGGACGCAAGGCCCCACTGACGATCATCGCGCCGCAGGGCATCGAAACCTGGGTACGCGCCACGCTGGAGATGAGCCAGAGCTGGCTGGGCTACGACCTCGACTTTCACGCGGTCGAATCGCTGGGCGAGTGGCGCAACCTGAACATGCGCATCGAGGCCACCGCCCTGTCCCACCGTGTGCCCTGCTACGGCTACAGCTTCACCGAGGCCCGGCCTGATCCGCGGCTGGACATCGACCGCCTCGAACGCGACGGCGTGCCCCGCGGCCCACTCTGGGGCCAGCTGGCACGCGGCTTCGATGTCGAGCACGAAGGCCGGATGCTGCGCAGCGACGACTACCTGAGCTTCAGCCGTGCGCCGCAACGCATCGTCATCGGCGGCGACAATGATCGTCCCGAACTGCTTGCCGAGGCCTGCCGCGGCGCCCAGCTGCTGGTGCACGAGGCGACCTACACCGAAGCGGTGGCCAACGACGCGCGCAATGACTTTGGCCACAGCACGGCGGCATCGGTGGCACGCTTCGCGCAAACGGTGGGCCTGCCGAACCTGGTGTTGACCCACTTCAGCGCGCGCTACCAGAAGAATGCCAATCGCGGCCACTCCATCGAGCACCTGCGCGCCGAGGCCAGCGAGCTCTACTCGGGCCAGCTACTGCTTGCCGAAGACTT
Source organism: Pseudomonas sp. (assembly GCA_007713455.1). Lineage (GTDB taxonomy): Bacteria > Pseudomonadota > Gammaproteobacteria > Pseudomonadales > Pseudomonadaceae > Stutzerimonas > Stutzerimonas chloritidismutans. Next base: position 251,296 of record VMRT01000001.1, on the reverse strand, counting down.
CCTGCGCCTGCACCTGGCCAAGGATGGCCAGCTGACCCCCGTCGAGCCACCCGGCCCGCGCTCGCCGCGCTCAACACCGTAAAGATCGTCAGCAATCGCTGCGTCGCCAACCTGGCTGACTACACTGGCTGCTGCACCCGCTGTCAGCGCAAACACCCAGCATCGCTTTCGATACTCGACGGAGCCGCCGATGGAACGTCTTACCGCGAAAGACTTCGCCCCCGAACTGCTCGAGCTCTACGACTTCTACGTCCACGGCAAGCTCAGCCGCCGGGAATTCCTCGACCGCGCCGCGGCCTTCACGCTGTGCAGCATGACCGCCGTGGCGGTGCTCGATGCGCTCACGCCCAACTATGCGTTGGCGCAGCAGGTCGCCTTCACCGATCCGGACATCTTCGCCGAATACGTCAGCTACCCATCGCCCAACGGCCACGGTGAGGTGCGCGCCTACCTGGTCCGTCCGGCCAGGGCCGAGGGCAAGGTGCCAGGCATCGTTGTCGTCCACGAGAATCGCGGCCTCAACCCCTACATCGAAGACGTCGCACGGCGCGTGGCCAAAGCCGGTTTCGTCGCCCTCGCACCGGACGGGCTGAGTTCGGTCGGCGGCTATCCCGGCAACGACGACAAGGGCCGCGAACTGCAGGCCGCAGTCGATCCGCAGAAACTGATGAACGACTTCTTCGCCGCCATTGAATGGCTGATGGCGCATGAGGCCACAACCGAAAAGGTCGGCATCACCGGCTTCTGCTATGGCGGTGGCGTGGCCAATGCCGCCGCGGTGGCATACCCGGAACTGGCAGCGGCAGTGCCGTTCTATGGCCGTCAGGCCAATCCGGCGGATGTGGAGAAGATTAAAGCACCGTTGCTGTTCCAGTTCGCCGAACACGACGAGCGCGTCAATGAAACCTGGCCCGCCTATGAAGCCGCGCTCAAGGCGGCCGGCAAGCACTACGAGGCCTACATCTACCCGGGCACCCAGCATGGCTTTCACAACGACAGCACCCCGCGCTACGACGAGCAGGCGGCTGAGCTGGCCTGGCAACGCACCATCGCCTGGTTCCAGCGTTATCTGAGCTGATGCGCTCCTGCCGTAGCGGGCGATACCGTCAGGCTCCAACCCTGCGCTGACCTGATTTGCCTCCAGAACGCCCGTGCGTTGTCCCGCGCAGCAGTGCGGGTTTCGGCTGCATTGCTGCCCGAAGGCTGCAGCACACTGTCGATACATCCGTCACTGCATGTTGACGTTTACGTAAAAGACCAGTATTGCTATGTGGTCCGCACCGCTCAGGAAAGCCCTCCATGACCACTAGCGCAACGCTCGGCAACGCCCCGACCGACCTCTGGGTGCAGAGCACGCATGGGCAGATGTTCGTCCGCAGCTGGTTCCCCGACGCCGGCGCGCTGCGCCCGAACTGCGCACCGATCCTGCTGCTGCACGAGTCGCTCGGCTGCATCGAGCAGTGGAAGGACTTTCCCGCCGCACTCGCCCAGGCTACCGGCCGCACGGTGGTCGCCTATGACCGGCTGGGCTTCGGCCGCTCCGACCGTTTGACCGCCCCGCCCGCGCCGACCTTCGTCGAAGATGAAGCCGCGCATGGCTTCGCCCAAGTGCTGGACCATCTGGGTATCGAGCGTTTTGTGGTGGTCGGTCACAGCGTCGGCGGCAGCATGGCCGTGCATTGCGCCGCGCAATATCCAGCAGCCTGCCAGGCGATAATCACGATGTCGGCGGTCACCTTCGTCGAACCCCGCACGCTGGAAGGCATCCGCCAGGCCAGAAGCTGGTTCTCCGACCCCGCACAGCGCGAACGCCTGCGCCGCTACCACGGCGAGCGCAGCGACTGGGTACTCAGCGCGTGGATCGACACCTGGCTCGCGCCCGACTTCGCCTCCTGGACCCTCACCCACGCCCTGCCTCGAGTCCGCTGCCCGGCACTGGCCATCCATGGCGACAACGACGAATTCGGCTCCGAACGCCACCCGCAACTGATCGCCCAGCACGCCGGCGGCCATGTCGAACAGGCGCTGCTGCCCGACGTCGGCCACGTGCCGCATCGCGAGCAGCCGGACGTAGTGCTGGAGCGGGTTGGACGGTTCTTGCGGGCGATCGGCTAAGGCCTTGCCTGGCGTTTCTCTCAGCGGCAGGGCATTCGGAAGGGCGGCGTTGCAGGAGGAGTCATTAACGGCGGATGGTCAGCCCGATTACCCGCGAGACGACCAGGGCGATGTACATCAGCCCTGCAATTTCCTCGAGCATGACCAGCGCCCGCGCCACAGGCCGCAGCGGCAGGATGTCACCGAGGCCAACACCGGAGAGTACGGTGACGCTGAGAAACAGCAGTTCCATCCACGAGCGAGGCTCATCCGGCTGCAGGTTGGCGACGAAACTGCCTGGGGCAACGAGCTGGCAGGCCGCATAGGCGTAGGCGAACGCCCACGCCAGCAGCGTGAAGGTGGCACCGACGGCAAACAGTTCGTCCGTCGTCGTGCGCTGGTCTTCCATCATGTAGCCGATCAGGCCAGCCGCCGCGTAGAAGTAGAACATCGACTCGGTCACGACCAACGCTAGGTGCAGGCCGGGCACGGCTGTCAGTTCGACGGCAAGCGTCAGTCCGAGGATCGCAGCGGCCATCAGGAACGCCAGCGAATGCAGCGTCGGGCTCCGGTTGACGATGCGCAACGCCAGGACCAGCACCACAACGCCGAATGCACCAAAGGCAGCGCGGCCGAGCGGGGTGTTTTCCATGAAGGGGTACAGCAGGATGCCGAGCAGCTGGACAAACAGCAGCGCTGCCGAGGGATAACGCACGAGGTAGGTCAGCATTGATTGCCCATCGATGTATCAGCCAGCTCGGGTGTAGCGGGAGCGGAACGCGCGGCAGGGCACTGAAAGTGCCCTTAGCCCTTGAACCCCTTCGCCACCAGATAGACCTCACGCGAACGCGGGCGCGATGCTTCCGGTTTGCGGATCGACACCTTCTCGAACGAGCTGCGCACATCCTTGAGAAAGTCGTCCGAGCCTTCGCCCTGGAAGACCTTGACCACGTAGTTGCCGCCGGGCTTGAGCACCTGGCGAACCATGTCGAGGGTCAGCTCGACCAGGTACATCGAAGCAGCCTGGTCGGCGGCGGCGACGCCACTGATGTTCGGCGCGATGTCGGAGACGATCAGATCGGGCTGCCGGCCATCGAGCATGTCGAGGATCTGCTGAAAAACGGCATCCTCGGTGAAGTCGCCCTGCACGAAGTCGACGTTATCCAGCCCGCCCATCGGCAGAATGTCGGTCGCCAGCACCCTGCCCTTTTCACCGACGATACCGCCGGCCACCTGCGACCAGCCACCGGGAGCGGAGCCGAGGTCCATGACCAGCATGCCGGGGCGTATCAACTTGTCCTTCTCGTTCAGCTCGATCAGCTTGTAGCTGGAGCGCGAGCGCAAGCCGTCCTTCTGGGCGCGTTTGACGAAGGGATCGTTGACGTGTTCATCCAGCCAACGACGGCTGCTTTTGGATCGTTTCATGATAGAGCCAACCACGGAGAATCAAGGTAAGACGCGGGCCAACAGGCGCAGCAAGGCACAACCATTGGACGCAAAGTGGCGGCGATTATAAGCCGATAATGCCGCCCCGCGGGCGCTGGTCGCAGCACACAGGCCGTGGAAGGCCATCAGCGCAGCCTGACAGGCACGAGCGGCGACGGGTACAATCCGCGCCCTACTCCCCGCCCCTTCTTCTTCCTCTGCCGGAGTCACCGGCCAGGATTACCGCCATGATTCGCATCAACGAGCTGTCCCTGCCCCTCGATCATTCCGCCGATGAGTTGCGCCAGGCCATCGTCAAACGCCTGAACATCAGCGACGCCGATCTGCTGAATTTCACCGTATTCAAGCGCAGCTACGATGCGCGCAAGAAGAACAGCGTCATTCTGTTCATCTACATCATCGATCTGGAGGCCCGCGACGAGGCGGCGATCCTGGCGCGCTTTGCCGATGACCACAACGTGCGTCCAGCGCCAGACACCAATTACTACCCGGTGGGCCAGGCGCCAGCCAATCTGAGCGAGCGACCGCTGGTGGTGGGCTTCGGCCCCTGCGGATTGTTCGCCGCGCTGCTGCTCGCACAGATGGGCTTCAAGCCCATCGTGCTGGAGCGCGGCAAGGATGTACGCAGCCGTACGAAGGACACCTGGGCGCTGTGGCGCAAGAAGGTCCTGACGCCGGAATCCAACGTGCAGTTCGGCGAGGGCGGCGCCGGGCTGTTCTCGGACGGCAAGCTCTACAGCCAGATCAAGGACCCCAAGTTCTACGCGCGCAAGGTGGTGCACGAGTTCGTTCGTGCCGGCGCACCGGCCGAGATCATGTATGTGAGTAAACCGCACATCGGCACTTTCCGGCTCACCGGTGTGGTCTCGACCATGCGCGAGGAGATCATCGCCCTCGGCGGCGAAGTACGCTTCGAGAGCAAAGTGACCGATCTCGCGATCAACGATGGCCAGCTCGAAGGCGTGGTGCTGGCCAGCGGCGAGACGATCAAGAGTCGCCATGTGGTGCTGGCGCTGGGGCACAGCTCCCGCGATACCGTGCGCATGCTGCATCGCCAGGGCGTGTTCATCGAGGCCAAGCCGTTTGCCATCGGTTTCCGCATCGAACACCCGCAGGGCATGATCGACCAGGCCCGGCTGGGCAAGTACGCCGGCCATCCGGAGCTGGGTGCTGCGGACTACAAGCTGGTGTACCACGCCAAGAACGGCCGTGCGGTTTACAGCTTCTGCATGTGCCCGGGCGGCACCGTCGTGGCCGCCACGTCCGAGCCGGGGCGCGTGGTGACCAACGGCATGAGCCAGTATTCGCGCAATGAGCGCAATGCCAATGCCGGCATCGTCGTAGGCATCAACCCTGAGCAGGATTTCCCCGGCGACCCGCTGGCCGGCGTGGAGCTGCAGGAGCGCCTGGAATCACGCGCTTATGAGCTGGGTGGCAGCGATTACTGCGCCCCCGCGCAATTGGTCGGCGACTTCATTCGCGGCGTGCCATCGACCGAGTTCGGCGAGGTCGAGCCCTCCTACAAACCAGGCGTGCGCCTGGGCGATCTGGCGCCGTCGCTGCCCGAGTATGCAATCGAGGCGATCCGCGAGGCGCTGCCGGCGTTCGGCAAGCAGATCCGCGGCTTCGATCGCGCTGACGCGGTGCTTACCGGCATCGAAACCCGCACCTCGTCGCCGGTGCGCATCACCCGTGACAACGAGACGTTGCAAAGCGTCAACCTGCGCGGTCTGTATCCGGCCGGTGAAGGCGCCGGTTACGCCGGCGGCATTCTCTCGGCAGGCGTGGATGGCATCAAGGTCGCCGAGGCGCTGGCTAAATCGATGCTGGCTGAAGTGGAACACACCGAAGTGCAGAGCAACTGAGCGCCGCCCTGATGAAATTCGACGACATCAAGAAGCTGCACCAGAAAAAGTACCGGACCGAGTTCGGGCATTTTCTGGTGGAGGGCGAGCATCTGGTGCTGGAGCTGCAGAAGGCGGCCCTGCTCAACCCGCTGCTGGAGCGTAGCGAGCTGTATGTGACCAATGCCTACGAACAATGGCAGAGCCCGTTCAAGACCCACCTGATCAGTGACCGCCAGATGGCGCAGATCGCCGATACCAAGACCCCGCAAGGCATCGTGGCACTGGTGCCGATGCCGGCGGCAGGCGCGCCGGTTGCTGCGCCCGTCGCAGGCGAACGCGCCATCTACCTCCATGAAATCCAGGACCCGGGCAACCTCGGCACCATCCTGCGCACGCTGGCGTGGTTCGGCAATTTCCGCTGCCTGCTCAGCCCCGGCAGCGTCGACCCGTACAACCCAAAGGTCGTGCGTTCGAGCATGGGCGCTATCTTTCATGCGCCGCTGGAGCTGGATGTTGGACTGGATTCGTTGCACACCCGCTTCGAGCGCATCGCCTGCCTGGATATGAGCGGCGAGCCGGTGCAATCGGCGAGTTTCCGCGCCTTCGATTGCTACCTGTTCGGCAACGAAGCCCGCGGCGTGCCACGCGAACAGCTGGCCTCACTCAAAGCCCAGCCATTCACGATTCCTGGGTGTGGCGCCATCGAATCGCTGAATCTGGCGGCAACAGTCAACATGTGCGCGTACGAAATGAGCAGATAGCCGCTGCTTGAGGTGGGCTGCACTATGCAGCCTGCTCGCCGCCCAGGGGTATGCGCACCGTGAACGTAGTGCCGCTACCGGCCATCGACTCGAACTCGATACTGCCGTGGTGAGCATCGACTATGGCGGATGCGATATACAGTCCAAGGCCGAGCCCCGCACCCGCACCGTACTCGGCGTTGCCGCTCTGGATGTGACGCACCATCGGATTGAAGAGGCTGCTTTTTGCCGATTCGGCGATGGGCCGGCCGACGTTGTGAACCGTCAGCGCGGCGATCCCCTCATCGTTTTTCAGGCTGACCGTGATCGGTGTCCCCGCCTCGCCATGCTCGACGGCGTTGCCAATCAGATTGGCAATCACCTGCTCCATTCGCGATTTATCGAACTGCCCAGGAAGGCTCGGCTCCGACTGCAGGACGATCTGTCGGTCGGGGTTGTACGCCCTCGCCTCTTCAACCATGCCTTCACACGCGAGCGCCAGATCTTCGCTGTCCATGCGCACCGGGATGCCTACGCCTGAGTGCGTGCGGGTAAAGTCCAACAGGTCGCCGACGATCTTGATCGAGCGTTTCACGCTCGTATAGATACGCGACACGTTTATGGTCGGCTTTGGAGGCAAATCCCCTGTGCGTAGCAGTACGTCAGCACTCAGCAATATGGCGCCGAGGGGGCTTCGCAGGTCGTGGCCCAATATGCCGAGAAAGACATTTCGCGCGGCATCCACGGCGTCCGCATAGCAGACCACAGACTCGGCGAGGGCCTGATCGATCGCTTCGTTGAAGCGGATGATGTCCGAAATCTCGTGCTCTTTCGACGTTGCATCGGACGACATCCACAGGACCAGCACACTGGTGCGCAATGCCCGGTACTCGGCGATGACCTGCGCGATCGTGAAGCCCGACGAGTAGCGGATGTCAGCGTGGGTTTCCGCGGGAGTGGCATCTCGTGACGGCGACGCCTTCCCATGGGATTTGGCGATCCGCACCTTCACCGATTGGGCCGTGCGCAGATCGGCGGCGATCGCCAGCAACATCTGCTCCGCATGGTCCCGCAACGCCACCGAATCCATGCCGTTGGCGGCGGGTGTCATCGTCTTGGCGAAGTCTTCCCACTGCTGAAGGATGGGTTCGATGTTTTCCAGAATGAAATCGGCCAAGCGCATGGTTTGCTCCTCGTGACTGAAACGGATGGTTGTAGCGACGACAGGTGTGTCAGTGAGGAGCGGAAGCCGAGACTACAGGGAAGCAGCGCCAGCAGTAGTAACTTTTAGCCGGCCGGTTTGCCTGAACGCGCTTGCTCATATCGGGCTACCAGCATTCGCGGATAACAGCCGAAAAATAAAGCTGCCCTTTGCGCGAGTTAACAGTTTTGCGCTTGTCGCGGTGCCGGTCGATGACAGCCCTACGAGCCCCACGCATCATGCTCGCTCGACGTCGTGCCGCAGGGCCCTCGCATGCAACCTACCCTTTCTTATTCATTGCTGGACTACGCCGGGCAAAGCTCGCCAGGCCGCAGGCGCAGCCATAATGAAGATGCACTGCTCTGCGCGCCGGAGCTGGGGCTCTGGGCCATCGCCGACGGCATGGGTGGGCATCAATGCGGGGAGGTTGCAAGCAGCCTGGCACTGTCTGCACTGCAGCAGGCGATCGAGGACGGCGATTCGCTGCAGACAGCGGTTCAGCACGCCAACCAGGCAGTACTTGACGCGGCTGTGGACGACGGCATGGGCACCACGCTGGTCGCAGCACATTTCAAGGGTGCCGACTTCGAACTCACCTGGGTCGGCGACAGCCGCGCCTATCTGGTCACCTCCAATGGTATCGAGCAGCTTACGCGGGACCATAGCTGGGTGCAGATGATGATCGACGCCGGGGAGCTGAAGCCGGCCGAGGCTCAAGGCCACGCCTGGCGCAACATCATCCTGCGCTGCCTGGGACGCGAGGCGCCGCTGGAAGTCGGTGCCCACAGCGGCACCCTCAAGCCCGGCGAGCTGCTGCTGCTATGCAGTGACGGCCTGACCAACGAGCTGACCGACGCGCAGATCCATGCCAGCTGCACCTTTGCCGATACCCTCGAGAACCTGGTGGAACAGCTGATCGACCAGGCCAATGAACACGGCGGCCGCGACAACATCTCCTGCATCGTGATCGGCCGCACCGCCCCCCTCCCGGCGGCCGAGTCCCGCGGGCGGCGCTTCATCAACATGCTGTTAAAACCCCTCAAGTCGTAAGCAAGCGCGAGTTTCTACAATGCATCGGATGCTGGAAATACCGGGCTATCGCCTGCACAAGCGGCTCGGAAAAGGCGGAATGGCCGAGGTCTATCTGGCCACCCAGCTGTCGCTGGATCGCGAGGTGGCCGTCAAGGTGCTGTTGCGCACGGAAGATGCAGCGTTCACCGAGCGCTTCATCCAGGAAGGCCATATCGTCGCCTCGCTGCGCCACCCGGCCATCATCACCATCCACGACATCGGCCAGATCGCCGATGGCCGGCACTACCTGGCCATGGAATACCTCGGCGGGGGCGACCTGGCGCAACACCGCGGCATTGTCTTCTCACCATCGCGCGCGCTGGACATCATCCGTCAGCTGGCCGGCGGCCTGGCGGTGGTGCACGACGGCGGGCTAGTCCATAGAGACGTGAAGCCAGCCAATATCCTCTTCCGTGACGACGGCAGCGTGGTGCTCACCGACTTCGGCGTAGCCAAGGCCGTAGAGCTGGATAACGAGCTCACCCACTTCGGCATCGCCGTCGGCAGCCCTGCCTACAGCAGCCCGGAGCAGGCCCAGTGCCAGCCACTCGATGCGCGCAGCGACATCTACAGTCTGGGAGTGATACTCGCCGAGATGCTCACCGGGACCAACCCATTCCGCGCCAGCAGCTATCCGCAAACCGTGCTCAACCACCTGCAGATGCCCTTGCCGCAACTGCCGCCAGCGCTCGCGCCCTACCAGCCATTGCTCGACCGCATGCTGGCCAAGCAGCCGGATGAGCGCTTCGGCAATTGCCGTGAGCTGCTGGCGGCCATCGACACGCTCACCGAGCCGGACATGGACCAGACCCGCATCGCACCGGCGGCATTCATCGAGGCGCCGACAAGACGCCGCCGTCGACGTCGTGGCATCGGACGCTGGGCGGTGATCGGTGCGGCGCTGATCGTGACAGTCGCCGCATTGGTCGCCGGCGGCTACCAGTGGCTGCAATACAGCCGCATCAACGACTACCTCACGCGCGCCGAGGCACGCCTGGATGAGGGGCAACTGACTGCACCGGCGTTCGACAATGCCGACTACTACTACCGCCAGGCCCTGCGCCTGGACTCGGACAATGTCGAGGCCCTCGACGGCATACGCCGCGTGCTCGATGCACGCATCGCCCAGGCACTGGAACTGGCGGCGCAACGGCTGGCAAACGATCAGTTGCTGCAACCCGCCGAAGACAGCGCGGTGCACTACTACCAACAGGTGCTGGGCTGGTTGCCGGAAAACGAGGTGGCCCGCGACGGGCTGGTGCAGGTCAGCGAGCGTTATGTCGAGCTCGCCGAAGCAGCTTACGGGCGCCGCGAGTTCGCCCTTGCGCTGGAGTACATCCAGCAGGGGCTGGAAGCCACCCCGGACTATGCGCCCCTGCTCGCGCTGCACGACGCGCATGCTCAGCGGGTTGCCAAGGCCCGGGCCCCGCGCCCGGTGAAAAGCACAACGGCCAGCACCTCACGCGCCGCGCCGACCAACACGCAGACCTCGCAAGCGCCGGCCAACCCGGTCAAGCGCCTGTGGAACCGGATATTCAACCAATAATTCGCCGAGCGCCGTTCGGCTCAGACCGTCGCCCGCTCCGCTAAAAGGTACCGCGCCATGCTCAGGATCCACTTCGCTGACAATCGCCAAAGTCCGGTCTGGCTTGCCGATGAACGCTTCACCCTCGGTTCGGACCGCAGCAACAAGCTGGTGGCCAACGACGCCGGGGTCGCGCCATTTCACGCCGAACTGCTGCTGGAAAACCGCTTCTATTACCTCACCGACCTCGGCACGCCTGGCGGCACCTACGTCAATGACGAGAAGGTCGGCGAGCGCTACCAGATTCGTTCCGGCGACCGCCTGCGCCTGGGCGCGCTGGAACTGCAGATCGTCGATCCGGCCAAGGCCGGCACCAAGGTGGCGAGCGCCCCGCGCTGGCTGTTGCAGGTGGTCAAGGGCGAGAACCAGGGCCACAAGTACCACATCACTGGCTCGATGACCTTCGGCCGCTCGGTCAAATGCGAGCTCTGCTTCAGCGATGCGGAACTGTCCCGCCGCCACGCCGAGTTCTACCTCAAGGGCGATGTGCTGGAAGTGAAGGACCTGGCCTCAGCCAACGGCCTGCTGGTGAACCGCGAGAAGGTCACGACCGCTGTGCTGCAGCCGGGAGACCAGATCCAGCTGGGCAACACCACACTGCTGGTGATCGGGCCCAAGGTCAGCACCCCGGAAGTCGTCGACGAAGACGCTACCGTATTCGTCCGCGCCACCGACCTGCCCGCCACGGTCGCCGCCCAGCCGAAACCTTCCCGCCCCCGCCCTGCCACGCCGAACCCGCTGCACACGGCGGCACCTGTTGCCGCCGCTCCTGCTCGTGAGCCAGGTAAATCCGCATGGCGCCTTGGCATGCTGCTCGGCGCGCTGGGGCTGGCCATTGTCGCCGGGCTGGTTGCGCAGCAGATGATCTAGCAACTAACAGGCTTGAGCGGCGGCCATGCAGTGCCGCTTTCTGCCCTAGCAGCCGGCGCCTGCCCGATGAAACCTCGGCACCTGATCAATCACTACCGAACGCTACCCTCGCCCCCGACGCAGCGCCCGCAATCCTTCGAGGACCAACACCACAATCGCCGCCCAGATGGCCCCGTAGGTCAGCCACTGGTCCGGCGCGATGCTCTCGCCAAGCAGCAGCGCCACGACCACCAACAGTACCGGCTCGACATAGCTGAGCAGGCCGAACAGGGTCAGGCTGAGGTATTTGCTGGCGTTGATCATCAGCCCCAACGCCAGCGCGCTGAGCGCGCCCAGGCCGGCGATCAGCAATGGCAGGCGGGGATTGCCGGCAAGCAGGTTCAACGTTTCACCGCTGCCTAGGACGAACAGCGCAGCAACCGGCAGGCTGATGACCAGGTCGACCCAGAGCCCGCCAAGACTGGCGGTGCCGAGCTTGCGGCGCAGAACGAAGTAGCACGGGTAGCCCAGGGCAACGGCGAGTACCGGCCATGACAGTGACGAAGCCAGTAGCAGCTGGTTGCCCACGCCCACAGCCGCCAGCAGACAGGCCAGGCGTTGCAATCGACTGATCGTTTCGCCGAAAACCAGGCGCCCGGTAAGTACCAGTGTCAGCGGCAGCAGAAAGTAGCCGAGCGAAACGTCCAGCCCGTGGCCGTTGATCGGCGCCCACATGAACAGCCACAGCTGCAAACCGACCAGCGCCGAAGACAGCGGCAGCGCTAGCCACAGTCGCGCCTCTGCCGGTACGCGCACGAGGATCTCTCGGACCTCGCCCCAGCGACCGATGGCGAGCAGTAGCAACGCCAGGCAGGGTGCGGTGAGCAGAATGCGCCAGCCGTAGATCTGCTGGCCACTTAGCGGCTCGAGCAGCGACGTGTAGTAATACAGCGTTGCGAAGAGCGTCGATGCGGCGAGCGAGCCGGCGACGCCCGCCAGCCTGTTGCGAGTTTCCATGGGCTTCCTGCGATTGACGATTCGTGCCAGCCCCGACGTCAGGGCTCGACCTGGCTCCACTGCTTGTTCAGGCGCTTGTCCGAAACCGCCATCCTGGTGCCAAGCTGCTGCGCCCAGAGCGAGACGCGATATTCCTCGAGCATCCAGCGATACAGTGCCAGCTCGGCATCGCGCTTGCCTTCCTGCAAGTGCTTCTTCAGGCGTGTCTGGTGCTGCTCCCAGTAGCCGGCCAGTTCGCCGGACCAGACGCGATCACGCTGCAGCTGCGCACCGATCTTCTCGAAGCGTTGCTCGATGGCCTTGAGGTAGCGCGGGTACTCCTTCAGCCACTCGGCAGGCGTTTCGCGAACAAAGCCCGGATAGACCAGGTTGCCCAGCTGCGCCTTGATGTCGTTGAGCGCCACCGCCTGGGCCAGGTCGATCTTGCCCTTGAAGCGCTTCTGCAGGCCGTGCCAGTGCTTAAGTATTTCCAGCGTCAGGCGCGCCAGGCGTTCGGCATGCGCGGCCCAGTCGCCGCGCTTGCGCTCGGCGAGCGACGCCAGCGCGGCGCCATCACGCGGCAGCTGGGCTTCGCCATCGAGGATGCAGCTGTCCAGGCTCGCCAGCAGGATATCCTCGACCAACGCATCGACCTTGCCCATGTCACGGTAGAGCAGGCCCAGTTCGGTGAGCCCCGGCAGCTTGTTGCGCAGGTACTTGGCCGGCTCCGCCAGCTGCTGCAACAACAGGCGCTGCAGCGCGCGACGATGTTGCCACTCGGCCTCGGCCTGGGTCGGGAAACGGCCTTCCTTGACCACCCCTGCCTCTTCCACCAGCGCCGGGTAGACGGTCATCGACAGCCCGGCCATCTTCGCCTGGGCCTTTTCTGCGACCTGGGCAAAACCCTTGGCTTCGACCGGCTTCTGTTCGGCCTTCTGCTGCTGCGGCGCCAAGGCGGCCTGGCTGGCCTCGGCGAAGCGCGCGGTGAGCTCAGCCAGATCACGCCCCTCACCGAGGAACTTGCCGCGGGCGTCGACCACCTCGATGTTCATCTTCAGATGGCTTTCCAGACCGGCTGCCGCCTCGGCCCAGGCGTCGTCCGATACGCGTGCACCAGTCATGCGCAGCAGTTCACGGCCCAGCGCCTCCGGCAGCGCGCCTTCACCGAAGGTGATCTTGGCCAGCGCGGCGCCGACGAAATCCGGCACCGGTACGAAGTTCTTGCGCAGTGCCTTGGGCAGGTTGCGCACCAGCGCCACCGCCTTCGTTTCCAGCAGCCCCGGTACCAGCCAGTCGAGCCGCTCGCTGCGCAATTGCGGCAACAGCGGCGCCGGGACGCGCAAGGTCACGCCATCGCGCGGGTGGTTGGGCTCGAAATGGTATTCCAGCGGCAACTGCAGCTCGCCGATGCTTAGGTGGTCCGGGTACTGCGCGGCGGTGACTTCGCTGGCCTCGCGGGCGAGCACGTCTTCCTCGCGCATGATCAGCAGCTGCGGGTCTTTCTGGCTTTCGCGCTTGTACCAGTTCTCGAAGCTGGCGGTCTGGTAGATGTCCGCCGGCAGGCGCGCAGCGTAGTAGGCGAACAGCGTTTCCTCGTCGGCGAGGATGTCGCGTCGCCGCGCCTTGGCTTCCAGCTCGTCGAGGCGTTCGAGCAGCTCGCGATTGGCGCTGAGCGCTCGCGCACGGCTGTGCATCTCGCCGCGTACCAGCCCTTCGCGGATGAACAGCTCGCGGGCAGCGGGCGGATCGATGGGGCCGTAATGCACGGGCCGACGGCCAACGACGATCATGCCGTAGAGCGTTACCTGTTCGTAGGCCACCACCTGTCCGCGCTTCTTCTCCCAGTGCGGCTCGAAGTGGTTCTTCTTGATCAGGTGGCCGGCCAGTGGCTCGATCCAGTCGGGCTCGATCTTGGCGACCATGCGCGCGAACAGCTTGGTGGTTTCCACCAGCTCGGCGGCCATCAGCCAGTTGGGCTTCTTGCGCCCGATCACGCTGGAGGGATGCACCCAGAAGCGCCGCTGGCGCGCGCCGAGGAAGTCGCCCTCCTCGGTCTTGTTGCCGATCTGGCTGAGCAGGCCGGCGAGGATCGCCTTGTGTACAGCCGCGTAGCTCTTGGCCTTCTGCGCCGCCTCGCTGGCTTCGGCCTGCTGGCGTAGGATGACGTTGACCTTGGTGTCGGTGGTCGGTGCGGGAGCGCCGGCGTGTTCCGGTGCTCGCTCCGCAGTGTTCTTTTCGCGGTCGAGACCACTCCCACGGGTATCGCCGCCCTTGTGGGAGCGGTCTTGACCGCGATTCTCCGCGGGAGCGCCAAGCTTGAGTTCACGGGCAATAAGCGTCAGCTGGCGATGCGCGTCGCGCCATTCACGCAGACGCAGATAGTTGAGGAAGTTCTTCCGGCACCAGGTGCGTAGTGGGTTGGAGCCCAGCTCCTGGCGCTTTTCCTCAAAACCGCGCCAGATATTGATCAGCGCGGCGAAGTCCGAGTCGGGGTCCTTCCACTGCGCATGGGCCTGATCGGCGGCCTGCTGGCGGTCGGCCGGACGTTCGCGCACGTCCTGCACCGAGAGTGCGCTGGCGACAATAAGCACCTCGGCCAGGCTGCCCTGCTGTGCGGCTTCGAGAAGCATGCGACCCAGTCGCGGGTCGATCGGCAGGCGCGCCAACTGGCGACCCATTGGGGTCAGCTGGTTCTCGCGATTGACCGCCGAAAGTTCCTGCAACAGGTTGAAGCCGTCGCTGATGGCCTTGCCATCCGGCGGCTCGATAAAGGGGAAATCCTGAATGTCGCCCAGGCGCAGATGCAGCATCTGCAGGATCACCGCGGCGAGATTGGTGCGCAGAATCTCTGGATCGGTGAATTCAGGCCGGCCGAGAAAATCCTCCTCGCCGTACAGGCGAATGCAGATACCCGGCTCGACCCGCCCGCAACGGCCCTTGCGCTGATTCGCGCTGGCCTGGGACACGGCCTCGATCGGCAAACGCTGGACCTTGGCGCGGTAGCTGTAGCGGCTGATGCGCGCGGTGCCGGAGTCGATCACGTAGCGGATGCCCGGCACCGTCAGCGAGGTCTCGGCAACGTTGGTGGCCAGCACGATCTTGCGCCCTGGTCGCGGCTGGAAGATTTTCTGCTGCTCGGCCGGCGTCAGGCGCGCATACAGCGGCAGCACCTCGGTGAACTTCAGATTGGCCTTGCGCAACACCTCGGCCGCATCGCGAATCTCCCGCTCACCGGGGAGGAACACCAGCACATCGCCGGGGCGCTTGCCGACGCTCTGCTCGTGGGCCGTGATCTCGTCCAGCGCAGCGAGGATGCCCTGATCGACGGTCAGGTCGTCCTCGACCCGATTGCCGTCCTCATCGATCTCGGCCGCCAGTGGCCGATACCAGGTTTCCACCGGGTAGGTACGCCCGGACACCTCGACGATGGGCGCACCGTCGAAGTGCTCGCTAAAACGCTGCAGATCGATGGTCGCCGAGGTGATGATGACCTTCAGGTCCGGCCGGCGCGGCAGCAGGGTCTTGAGAAAACCGAGCAGGAAGTCGATGTTCAGCGAACGCTCGTGGGCCTCGTCGACGATGATGGTGTCGTAACGCTCGAGGAAGCGGTCGTGCTGCGTCTCGGCCAGCAGGATGCCGTCGGTCATCAGCTTGATCAGCGAGCTGTCCTTGCTCTGATCCTCGAAACGCACCTGATAACCCACCAGCTCACCGAGTGGCGTGCCGATTTCCTCTGCCACCCGCGTGGCGACGCTGCGCGCTGCGAGCCGGCGCGGCTGGGTATGGCCGATCAGCCCGTGCACGCCACGGCCGATCTCCAGGCAGATTTTCGGCAGCTGGGTGGTCTTGCCCGAGCCCGTCTCACCGGCGATCACCAGCACCTGGTGCTTTTCCAGCGCGGCCTTGATCTCGTCGCGCTTGGCGGCGATTGGCAGGCTATCGTCGTAGCGAATGCGCGGCACACTCTGCCTGCGCGCCTCGACCTTGGCGGCGGACGCCTGAAAACGCTCCAGCCACTGGGCCAGTTTGGCCTCGTCCGGCTGCTTTCTCAGCTCGTGCAGCTGCCGGCGCAGGCGGTGGCGATCAGCGAACAGGGCCTGGTCAAGATTCTTCAGCAGGGTATCGATAGCGGGCGTTGCGTCGGTCATGGACAGCCGTGGGGCAATTCGAGAAGGGCGCGATTGTCGCAGATTTGCCCGGCCGGCCGAAGGGAAAGGGTTTGTGCAGGGACCGCGCCGGCATGCCGGCGCGGTGTTCAGCCGATCAACGGATCCAGTGACCCCAGCGCGACTTCTCCTGTACCTGCTGGATGCGCATGCTGCCAATGCTCTGCTCGGCCGCTGCGGCGATCTCGTCATCGATCATCTTGGTCGACAGCGAGAGCCAGCTGGTGGCGAAGGCCAGCGCATCACCGTGCAACTCCAGCGCCTCGGTGGAGATGTTGCCGAGGTTGTCGCATTCGTTGTGATAGCACGGATCGAACGGCTGGCCGGCTGCGCCGCCGTAACGCTGCGCCTGTTCCTCGGTCTTGATGTCCTCGGCACCGGTGAACAGACCGCCGAAGGCAATGCCGTCCTCGAAGAACTGTGCGTAGTCGGAGCGGAAATCGATCTCGGTGCCTTCAGACGGCGCATTGCGCAGCTGGAAGTAGGTGCGCAGCAGGCGTTCGATGGCGGCCGAGCCGGGTGGCCCCTGCAGGCCGAAGTCGGAGCCATCGCCGTCATAGATGAAGTTGGCGTAGTTCGGCGAACCGATCATGTCGACGTTCAGATAGGCCTTGATGCGCTGCTTCTCCTCGTCCGGTAACTGCGTGACGTAGTAGGTCGAGCCCACCAGGCCGGATTCCTCCGCGCCCCACCAGGCAAAGCGCACCTTGTTTTCCGGCCGCGCCTTGCTCATCAGCAGCGCCATTTCGAGCAGCGCGGCGCTGCCCGAGCCGTTGTCGTTGATGCCCGCCCCTTCGAACACCGAGTCCAGGTGCGCGCCGACCATGACCACGTTGCCCGGATCGCCGCGGCGCGTTTCGGCCAGCAGGTTGTAGGTCTCGGTCTGCTCGCGCACCACGTCGACGTTCATGCTCAGTTGCAGCCCCGCGGTCTGCGACCAGGCCACGCCGTTATCGTAGGTCGAGAACATCACCGGGATGCCGCCGCTATAGTCCTCGCCCAGGGTTGCGACCAGCAGCCCCTTGCGGTCCTCGGTGTCCCCCTGGTTGAAGATGATGGCGCCAGCCGCACCGGCCGCCGCGGCATTGCTCGCCTTCTGCCCGAACGGACAGGTGCCGCGCTGCATCAAGGCGATGGCACCGGCCGGGAAGCCGGCGAAGTCCTCGGGCTCACAGCCGCTGGTGGAGGTGTTGCCAGCGCCGAGAGCCAGGTCGACCGGCACCACCGGTGCGGTGACATTGCCCGGATCGGTCTGATCGGCGTAGGTGAAATCCTCCTCCCAGACGTACTGGGCCGGCTGCGGCGCCACGGCGCTCAGCGTGCCGGGGCTGACCGGATAGAACGCAAGGAACGGGAAGGCTTGCACTTCGACGCGATAACCGGCGCGCTGCAGGCGGCTGCGCACGTAGTCGATCGACGCCTGATAACCGGGCTGACCGGACGCACGATTGCCGTCGTTCATCATGGCGATGTCCTGCAACGCCTCCAGGTGCTTCATGACATTGCTCGCCTGCATGCAGCGCGGCAAACCGACCGGCGTACCAACCAGCAACGGCGAACGGCAAAGCGCGGCGTTCGGCTTATCCGGCGTCCAGAAGTCATTGAATTGAGCGGTGTCTACCTGCGGCGCCGCGAAAGCGACACTGCCGGTAAGTAATGCGAGAGAAGCAACTACCCGAACAGCATTGTTTTTTTTGTGCATGGGTAACTCATCCTTGCAACGGATTGATGGGCAGGCCGCCTGTGGCTTGCGCCATCGTCCCCTACTGCTTTCAGCGGACGCGGCCATAGGGAGCTAGACCGAACGGCCGCCGTCTCGGTTCTGAGACAGCCGCCCGCCGGTAGCACCGTTGATCGGGTTGCAGGGAACTTCATCGAGGCGCTTCAGTGGCACCTGACAGAACGGTGCTGCGAACAGCGCCGTTCAGCAAACGGCGACAGGCGTTGCACCTGCCGCCGGAGAACGTCGAATCAGATTCGGAACTGACCGACCAGCTGCTGCAGTTGCACGGTCAGTCCATTCAGCTCGCGGGAGGTCTGGGCTCCCTGAGCGGCGTCGCTGGCCACACCGTCCACCGCATCGGCAATGTGGTGCACGCTGCGGTTGATCTCCTCGGCCACGGCGGTCTGCTCCTCGGCGGCGGCGGCGATCTGCGCGTTCATCGAGTTGATGGTGCCGATCAGTGCGGAGATGGCATCCAGTGACTCACCGGCCTGGTTGGCTTGGTCACGGGTGCTCTCGCCTTTCTCGCCAGCGCGCAACATGGTGGCGACGGTGTTGGAAGTGGCGCTCTGCAGACGGTCGATCATGCCCTGGATTTCACCGGTGCTCTGCTGGGTACGGCTGGCAAGGGCACGTACTTCGTCGGCGACCACGGCGAAACCGCGACCTGCCTCACCGGCACGGGCTGCCTCGATGGCCGCATTGAGCGCCAGCAGGTTGGTCTGCTCGGCGATGGCGCGGATCACGTCAAGCACACCAACGATGCCTTTCACGTCCTGCTGCAGCCCTTCCAGCGACTCACCGCTACCACGCAGCTCGCCCACCAGTTCGTGAATGTGGCGGATGCTCTGATCGACTACCTGCTTGGCCGCAACGCCCTGCTGATCGGTCTGCTGCGCCGCTTCGGCGGCACGCTGGGCGCTCATCGCGACCTCGTGGGCCGCGGCCGACATCTCGTTGATCGCCGTGGCGACCTGATCGGTCTCGCTGCGCTGGTCGGCCATGGCCTGTTCCGAGCGCTGCGCCTGGCTGGCCACCGCACCGACCAGCCCGCTCAATTGCGTGGTGGTGCCGGCGACCTGCTGTACCAGCGAATGGATCTTCTCGACGAAGCGGTTGAACGACATGGCCAGCTCACCCAGTTCATCCTGGCTGGTGATCGGTAGTCGCTGGGTCAGGTCGCCGTCGCCCTGGGCCATGTCATCCAGATTGCGCTTGATCAGCAGCAGCGGACTGAGCAGGGCATTGCTCATGAAGACGGCTAGCAGCGCCATTAACGCCAGCAGCGCGAACGCCGAAACCAGCATGATGGCTACCAGCCCGTCGATGCGCTCCTGGAACTCTGCCCGCGCGGCCTGCACGTCGCGCTCGACGCCATCCAGGTTCAACGATGTACCGAAGACCATGTTCCATTTGGGCAGGAATTCGGCATAGCCGACCTTGGGCACCAGCACGCTGCTGTCACCCAGCACGAAGCTGTAGTCGACGTAGTGGCTGCCGTCCTGGCCGGCGCGCACCAGCTCGCGAATGGCGTAGACACCGTTCGGGTCACGGTAGTCGTAGAAGCTCTGGCCGATCTTGTCCTTGGTGTTGCCCTGCAAGATGCGCACGGCCTGGGAGTCATAGCCCCAGAAATAGCCGTCCTTGCCATAGGACATCCGCTCGAGAATGGCCACCGCCTGATCGCGCGCCTGCATGTCGCCTTCGGCGGAGCGCTCGTGGATCGGCCCGATGGCATTGCGCGCAAGCTCGACGTAATGCTTGAGCTCGGCACGCCGATCCTGAATGAGGCTCTTGCGGGTGTGCTCTTCCTGCTGTTCGGCCAGTGCGCGCAATTCATAGACGGCGATGCCGCTGAGGAGGATGGAGAGCAGTAGAATCGGGCCCAGCGTGAGCAACAGCAGCTTCATTCGTAAACGAAGATTGGAGAGCATTCTGATCGATCCCTTTAGGTACTTGTAGCAAGAGAAATTGCGACAAAAAACAGGCGCCACTTAAGCACCAATTGCGCAAGTACCTTCGGGTTGTCGACCTGGCGGGAGCTTTCTTTACCCCATGAACGACTAAACCCTGCCTGGCAGGGTTTCGCGATGGCCCGTTCTAGAGCGGCTTTTCGATCAGATGCGGAACTGTCCCACCAGCCGCTGGAGCTGTTCCGCCAGACCATTGAGTTCACGTGCGGTTTGCGCGCCCTGGGCGGCATCGCTGGCCACACCGTCCACCGCGTCGGCGATATGGTGCACGCTGCGGTTGATCTCCTCGGCCACGGCGGTCTGCTCTTCGGCGGCGGCGGCGATCTGCGCGTTCATCGAATTGATGGTGCCGATCAGTGCGGAGATGGCATCCAGCGACTCCCCGGCCTGATTGGCGTGATCACGGGTACTCTCGCCTTTCTCACCGGCGCGCAGCATGGTGCTGACGGTGTTCGAAGTTGCGTTCTGCAGGCGATCGATCATGCCCTGAATCTCGCCGGTGCTCTGCTGCGTGCGGCTGGCCAGCGCCCTTACCTCGTCAGCCACCACCGCGAATCCACGCCCCGCCTCGCCGGCACGGGCTGCCTCGATGGCGGCATTGAGCGCCAGCAGATTGGTCTGCTCGGCAATGGCACGAATCACGTCGAGCACGCCGACGATGCCTTTCACGTCCTGTTGCAGCCCCTCCAGCGACTCGCCGCTGCCGCGCAGCTCGCCCACCAGTTCATGAATCTGGTGAATGCTCTGGTCTACGACCTGCTTGGCCGCAAGGCCCTGCTGATCGGTTTCGCGCGCGGCCTCGGCGGCACGCTGGGCGCTCATCGCCACTTCGTGGGCAGCGGCCGACATCTCGTTGATTGCCGTGGCCACCTGGTCGGTTTCGCTGCGCTGATCGGCCATGGCGTGCTCCGAACGCTGCGCCTGGCTGGCGACTTCACCCACCAGGCCGGTCAGCTGCGCGGTGGTTCCGGCGACCTGTTGCACCAGCACGTGGATCTTCTCGACGAAGCGGTTGAACGATGCCGACAGCTCACCCAGCTCGTCACGGCTGGTAACCGGCAGGCGATGAGTCAGGTCGCCATCGCCCTCAGCCATGTCGTCGAGGTTCTGCTTGATCTGCAGCAGCGGCCGCAGAATGGCATTGCTCATCAGCACCGCGAGCACGGCAACGAGGATGAGCAGCAGCAGCGCAGACCCAAGCATGATCAGCGTGAGACTGTCGATGCGCGCCTGGAAGGCTGCCCGAGCCTCACCGACATCGCGCTCGACGCCATCCAGGTTCAGCGAAGTGCCGAATACCAGGTTCCATTTCGGCAGGTACTCGGCATAGCCGACCTTGGGCACCAGTGCATTGCTGCCCGGCACGGCGAAACTGTAGTCGACGTAGTGGCTACCGTTCTGACCCGCCTTGACCAGTTCACGAATCGCATACACGCCATTCGGGTCCTTGAAGTCGGCAAAGTTCTCACCGATACGCTCGCGGGTAGCGCCCTGGAACACGCGAACGGACTGCCCGTCGTAACCCCAGAAGTAGCCCTCGCGGCCGTAGGTCAGCCCTTCCAGCAGCGCCACGGCCTGATCGCGGGCCTGCAGGTCGCCTTCGGCGGAGCGCTCATAGATCGGCGCAATCGCATTGCGGGCGAGCTGCACGTAACTTTCGAGTTCGGCGCGTCGGTCGCGTATGAGACTGGCGCGGGTCTGCGTTTCCTGCTGGTCAGCCAGATCCTGCAGCTCGATCACTGCAACGCCGCTGAGCAGGACAGCGAGCAGCAGAATCGGGCCAAGGGCAAGCAAGAGCAGTTTCACTCGCAATCGTAGTGATGACAGCATCTGGAAATCCCCCATGAAAAACGCGGTTAAGTAGTGCCATTGTGCCACCGACTACATAACGAGGAGAACGCTACCAAGCGCTAATTCAAGCTGTGACGGGCGCTGCCGATGAACGCTGTTCGCAAAAACGAAAAAACCCCGCCGGGGCGGGGTTTTTTCGTCGAGGTACGAGTACTACTTCTTGTGGCCCAGCTTGCGCAACTCTTCATCACGCAACTCACGACGCAGGATCTTGCCGACGTTGGTGGTCGGCAGGCTGTCGCGGAACTCCACTGACTTCGGACGCTTGTAGCCGGTCAGGTTATCGTGCATGTGCTGCATGACCTGTTCCTTGGTCAGGCTCTCCCCCGGCTTGACCACCACGAACAGCTTGATCGCCTCACCGGACTTCTCGTCCGGCACGCCAATGGCGGCGCATTGCAGCACCCCTGGCAGACCGGCGAGCACGTCTTCCAGCTCGTTGGGATAGACGTTGAAACCGGAGACCAGAATCATGTCCTTCTTGCGGTCGACGATGCGGATGTAGCCGTCTTCCTGAACGACACCGATATCGCCCGACTTGAACCAACCTTCGGCGTCGATCACTTCGGCAGTGGCCTCGGGGCGCTGCCAGTAACCCTTCATCACCTGCGGGCCCTTGATGCACAGCTCGCCGATCTCGCCTTGCGCCAGATCCTGGCCATCGTCATTGATGACCTTGAACTGCGTCGAAGGAACCGGAATGCCGATGGTGCCGATCTGGATGTGCTCGATCGGATTGACCGAGGCCACCGGGCTGGTTTCGGTCAGGCCGTAGCCTTCGCAGATGGGGCAACCCGTCACCTGCTTCCAGCGCTCGGCCGTCGCCAGCTGCAGCGCCATGCCGCCCGACAGGGTGACCTTGAGCGCGGAGAAATCCAGCTTGCGGAAGTCTTCGCTGTTGCACAGCGCCACGAACAGCGTGTTGAGGCCGACGAAGCCGCTGAAGCGATACTTCGACAGGTCCTTGATCATCGCCGGCAGGTCGCGCGGATTGGAGATCAGGATATTGTGGTTGCCGCTGAGCATCATCGCCATGCAGTGAAAGGTGAAGGCGTAGATGTGGTAGAGCGGCAGAGGGGCGATCAGCACCTCGCTGCCGTCATTGAGGTTCGACCCCATCAGCGCCTTGCACTGCAGCATGTTGGCGACAATATTGCGGTGGGTCAGCATCGCGCCCTTGGCGACGCCGGTGGTACCGCCGGTGTACTGCAGCACGGCGACTTCATCGCTGCTCGGCGATACGTCCCGCACTGCCTTGCCACGGCCCAGGGCCAGCGCGTCGTTGAGCTTGACCGCCTTCGGCAGGCTGTAGGCCGGGACCATCTTCTTCACATGCTTGACCACCGCGTTGATCAGCATGCGCTTGAGCGGCGGTAGCATGTCGGCGACTTCGGTGACGACCACGTGCTTGATGCCGGTCTTGGGCAGCACTTCCTCTGCCAGATGCGCCATGTTGGCGAGGCAGACCAGCGCCTTGGCGCCGGCGTCGTTGAACTGGTGTTCCATTTCCCGCGCGGTATACAGCGGGTTGGTGTTGACCACGATGAGGCCGGCGCGCATGGCCCCGAACACCACGATGGGGTACTGGATCAGGTTGGGCAGCTGCACAGCGATACGGTCGCCGGGCTGAAGATCGGTGTTCTGCTGCAGATAGGCGGCGAAATCGCCGGACAGCTTGTACAGCTCACCATAGGTCAGGGTCTTGCCGAGATTGCTGAAGGCCGGCTTGTCGGCGAAACGCTCGCAAGACTGCTTGAGCACAGCCTGGATGTTCTGATACTCGTCGGGATTGATCTCGCTGGAGACACCAACAGGATACTTATCCTTCCAGAAGTTATCGGTCATGAACCCCACTCCTAAGCAACAGCTTTATTACTGCGCGATGGCAGCTGTTTTGTTGTGATTTGTTAACTTTTGTACCACTAATCGGGCTAAAAGCGTGCCCGAGGTTAGCAGCTTTGCCCAGGAGCGAACAGAGTCCGGAACGCGTTGATTCGACATAAAGTGACCGGAACATATGTCCCGGTCACTCAATTTGAGCCGCCCTCTGCGGGCTGCGCCTGTCGTTGTCAGGCGCTTTCACGCAACTCGCGGCGCAGGATCTTGCCCACCGGCGTCATCGGTAATGCATCGCGGAAAACGTAGTGCCGCGGCATCTTGTAGCCGGTGAAATTCTCCCGGCAATAAGCCTGCAGTTCTTCCTGGGTGAGGGTCGGATCGCTGGGCACGACGAACAGCTTGACCGCCTCGCCGGATTTCTCGTCCGCGACACCGATAGCGGCGCAGGCGGCGACCTTCGGGTGGGCCATCACCACGTCCTCGATCTCGTTGGGGTAGACGTTGAAACCGGAGACGATGATCAGGTCCTTTTTGCGGTCGACGATGCTGACGAACCCGTCCTCGTCGATCACCGCGATGTCGCCGGTCTTCAGCCAGCCCTCCTCGTCCAGCACCTCGGCCGTAGCTTCGGGACGCTGCCAGTAGCCCTTCATCACTTGCGGCCCCTTGACGCACAGCTCGCCGCGCTCGCCGAGCGGCAAGGCGTTGCCTTCGTCGTCGATTACCTTGACCGTGGTGCCTGGCACCGGCAGCCCCACCGTGCCGAGGCGCGAATGTTCGCCATGGGGATTGGCGCAGACGACCGGCGAGGTTTCGGTCAGGCCGTAGCCTTCGACGACGGTGCAGCCGGTCAGGCTCTTCCAGCGTTCGGCGACTGCCGAAACCAGGGCAGTGCCGCCCGAATTGGTGCCTTTGAGCCGGGAGAAGTCGATCTTCTTGAACTGCGGGTGAGCCATCAGCGCGACGAACAGCGTGTTGAGCCCGAGGAACGCGGAGAACTGCCAGCGTTGCAGTTCCTTGACGAAGCCGTTGATGTCCCGCGGGTTGGTAATCAGCACGTTGTGGTTGCCGGTCACCGTCATGCACATGCAGTTAACCGTGAAGGCGTAGATGTGATACAGCGGCAGCGGCGCGATCATCACTTCCTGACCTTCACGGATGACCGGGTGGCCCTGATCGTCCAGCTGCTGCATGTTGGCCCGCACCTGCTGCATGTTCGCCACCAGGTTGCCGTGGGTCAGCATCGCGCCCTTGGCCACACCGGTCGTACCGCCGGTGTACTGCAGCACGGCAACGTGGTCGAGCTCCAGCGGCGCGGGCTTGTGGCTGTGGCGTGCGCCGTCGCGCAGCACGTCCTTGAAGGAAACGGCTTGCGGCAGGCTGTAATCCGGCACCATTTTCTTCAGGTGCTTGACCGCCGCGTTGACCAGCGCGCCCTTGAGCGGCGGCAACATGTCGCCGATGCGCACTTCGATCAGGTGCTCGATGGCGGTATCAGGCAGCACCGCCTGCACGTGGTGGCCGAAGGTATTGAGATACACCAGCGCCCGCGCGCCGGAATCCTGGAACTGGTGGCGCATCTCCCGCGCGGTGTACAGCGGGTTGGTATTGACCACGATGAGGCCGGCACGCAGCGCACCGAACACCGCGATGGGATACTGCAGCAGGTTGGGCATCTGAATGGCGATGCGGTCGCCGGGTTGCAGATCGGTGTGGTGTTGCAGCCAGGCGGCGAAAGCGGCGGAGTGGCGCTCCAGATCGGAGTAGCTGAGGGTGACACCCATATTGCTGAATGCGGGGCGGTCCGCGTGGGTCTTGCAGGCTCGCTCGAACACTTCGACGACCGAGCGGTAAGCACCTAGATCGATGTCGTTGGGCACGCCAGCAGGGCGTTTGTCATTCCAGAATTCAGGCTGCATTGTTATTGGCCTCTTTACCTGAGAGTGTCTGGCCCGCGCACAGCGGGCTCTGGCGAACTTATCAGGTCAGCGTCGCGACGCAACAGTCCAAGCCGCACAAATCACTGCCGTGAATCTTTCGTCACGCTGCCGGGACGGCCTGCACTCGGGACAATCGTGCTGCATGCCTCTAGAATGCAGCCCCAGCGCGCAAGTACCGGGCTGTGCCGGTTGCGCGAAACCTGATTCGATCAGGCGCAGCAGTTGACGCGCCCCGCCCCAGCATCTGAGGACTGTCCATGAGCACCATCAGCAACACGCCCTACGCCGAACTGGAAGTCGGCCAGCAGGCGAGCTTCGAAAAGCACGTAGAGGAAAAGGACATCCAGCTGTTCGCGGCCATGTCCGGCGACCGCAACCCGGTCCACCTGGATGCCGAGTTCGCGGCTAGTACGCTGTTCAAGGAACGCATCGCCCATGGCATGTTCAGTGGCGCGCTGATCAGCGCCGCCGTGGCTTGCACCATGCCGGGCCCGGGCACCATCTATCTCGGCCAGACCATGAAATTCACCCGCCCGGTGAAGATCGGTGACACCCTGACCGTGCGTCTGGAAATCCTCGAGAAGCTGCCGAAGAACCGCGTGCGCATCGCCACCCGCGTGTTCAACCAGAACGATGAGCAGGTGGTCGATGGCGAGGCGGAAGTGCTCGCGCCACGCAAGCAGGAGACCGTCGAACTGAAGGAGTTGCCGCCGATCACCATCGGTTGAACATCCCTACGTTCATCGCCTCGCCGTTCATGGACGGGGCAAACCGAGGGCGCCTGCTTGGCGCCCTCTTCATTTCCAGCAATCCCTCCGCCTGCCCGGCACGGGCGACAAGCAGAACGCCATTACGGCCTTGGCCTACGCCCCGAGCAGTTCCCCAACGGAGGATGCGTATCGGATACCCCGCGCCGACCATCCAGCGAGCAGTACAAGAAGAACAACAACGGGACCCTCACCCATGCTCACTCGCTCGATCGCTTATCGGCGCCTGGCGGCGCTCGCCCTTGCCGGCTTCTCGCTGGCCATGCAATCCGCTTCGGCTACCCCGCTCGACCCTGGCCCCGACGAGGCCCTGCTCTACTATCAGCGCGCCGATGGTGACTACAACGGTTGGGGTCCGCACCTGTGGAACGCCCCCGACTGCAGCGGAAGTGCGACTGAAACCAGCTGGGCGCAACCGCTCGCGGCGGTGGATACCGACCCGCGGTACGGCGCCTTGTACCGCATTCCACTGAGCGCCAATGCCAGCTGCCTGAATCTGATCATGCACAAGGGCGACGAAAAGGATCTGGGCGGTGGCGACCTGATCTGGCGCTTCGACGAACTGGGCCGTCGTGTCTTCACGGTCAGCGGCAACCCGCAGCTGTCCAGCACGCCGCTGAGTGGCAGTGCCGCGGCGATCAAGGGCGCGCGGGCGCACTGGCTTGATCCATTCACGCTCGCACTGGTGGGCGGTGCGCCGGGCGCCAGCCGCTTGGAACTGCGCTATGCCAGCGACGCCAGCATCCGCATCGACAGCGAGGCGCGAGCCGTCAGCGGCGGGCAGCCCCTGGCGATGCAGCCGTCCAGCCTGCGCGATGGCCTCAGGCGCCAACACCCGCATCTGGTCGATGCCCCCGCTTACCGAATCACGGCAGGTGTGAAAGACATTCGCCGCGCCGTGATGAGCCAACTGGTGGTAATCGCCTACGACGCGGACGACCGGGTCATCGATGCCACCGAAGTGCAGACCGCCGGCATCCTCGACATGCTGTTCGCCTACAACGGCGAGCTGGGCGCGACACTCGATGCCAGAGGTGTGTCCTTCAAGCTCTGGGCACCGACCGCACAGCGGGTTCGCCTGCACGTATTCGATGCCGCCAAACAGCTGCTGCCCGGTTATCCGAAGTCTATGCGGGAGCGGCTCGGCGTCTGGAGTCTGGAAGGCCCGCGCTCACTGGATCGCCAGTACTACCAGTACGAAGTCACAGCCTACCGACCAAGCAGCGGCAGGATCGAGACGACGCTCGTCAGCGATCCCTACGCCCTGAGCCTGTCGCGTAACAGCCAGTACGCCCAGGTCGTCGACCTGAACGCCGGCGACCTCAAGCCAGCTGGCTGGGATGCCGTGCGTCCGCCACATCCGGGGCGCCCCGAAGCGAGCGTGATCTACGAAACCCATCTGCGCGACTTCAGCGCCAGCGACACCAGCCTGCCGGCCGCGCTGCGCGGTACCTACGCAGCGTTTACCCACCAGAACAGCAACGGCATGCGGCACCTGCGCGACCTGCAGAAGGCCGGGCTCACCCACGTGCAGCTGCTGCCGGTGTTCGACATCGCGACCATCAACGAAGACCCCGCTCGGCGGATCAACCTGGACGATCCCTTCGCCAAGCTCTGCGACCTGTCGGATGCGGCCCGGGAGCGCTGGGCGCAGTACTGTGGCGCAGCGAGCATTCGTCAGGTGCTAGAGGGCTTCGACCCGGCCAGCGGTCAGGCGCAATCGCTGTACAACGACCTGCGCGGCCTGGATGACTTCAACTGGGGCTACGACCCCTTCCACTTCACCGCGCCCGAGGGCAGCTACGCCAGCGATGCCGAAGGCGTGCAGCGCATCATCGAGTTCCGCCAGATGGTGCAGGCCTTGGCCGGCAATGGCCTCGCCACGGTGATGGACGTGGTCTACAACCACACCAACGCTTCCGGCCTGGCCGACAAGTCCGTCCTGGACAAGGTCGTACCCGGCTACTACCACCGCCGCAACCCGACTACCGGCGCGGTGGAAACCTCGACCTGCTGCGAGAACACCGCCAGCGAGCATCGCATGATGGCCAAGCTGATGATCGACTCGCTGAAGGTCTGGGCACGCGACTACAAGATCGCCGGCTTTCGCTTCGATCTCATGGGTCACCATATGCGCGAGCAGATCGTCGACGCGTATCGCGCCGTTCGCCGCATCGATCGCGACACCTATTTCTACGGCGAAGGCTGGGAGTTCGGCGAGGTCGCCGGCAATGCACGCGGCATCAATGCCAACCAGCTGGACATGGCTGGTACCGGCGTAGGTACCTTCAACGACCGGCAACGTGATGCGGTCCGTGGCGGCAGCCCATTCGACGGCGGCGAGAGTATTCGTCGCAACCAGGGCTTCGCCAACGGGCTCTATCTGCGACCCAATGAGCTGAGCGGCGCCGGAGCTCAGGAAAAAGCGCAACTGCTGCACGCCACTGACTTGATCCGCGTCGGCGTTGCTGGCGGGCTACGCGACTTCCAATTCGTGACCGCCGACGGCAGCACGCGCAAAGGCAGCGAGATCGACTACAACGGCCAGCCCGCCGGCTATACGCTGGACCCGCAGGAAACCGTCAATTACGTCTCCAAGCACGACAACCAAACGCTGTGGGACAACAACCAGTACAAGTTGGCCAGCAGCCTGTCGGTTGCCGACAGGGTGCGCCTGCACATGGTGGCGCTGTCGGTGCCGCTGTTCAGCCAGGGAGTGCCGTTCATCCATCTCGGCTCGGACATCCTGCGATCGAAGTCCATGCAGCGCGACAGCTACGATTCGGGCGACTGGTTCAACGCGGTGGATTTCAGCTACCAGGACAACAACTGGAACAAGGGCCTGCCGCGCGCGGACAAGGACGGCGACAACTGGCCGCTGATTCGCAGGATCATTGTCGACCCGCAGGCCAAACCGGGCACCACCGACATCGTCGCGGCGAAACGACGTTTCCTCGAGCTGCTGAAAATCCGTAGCGACAGCGCACTGTTCCAGCTCGACAGCGCCCGCGAGGTGCAACGGCGCCTACAGTTTCACAACACTGGCCCCGAACAGCAGCCCGGCGTGATCGCCTTCAGCCTGGCCGATGGCCCGCGTGACGGCCGCGATCTGGACCGCCGCTACAGCTCGCTGATGGTGGTGATCAATGCCTCGGACAGGCCGGTTCGCCTGCCGGGCGCGGACGGCTACGAGTTGCATCCGGTGCTGAAGGGTTCGGTCGACCCGATCAGCCGCCAGGCCAAGGTCACCAGTGGGGAGTTCGAGGTCCCGGCGTTCACGACGATCGTGTTCGTCCAACCTCAGGCACGTCGGTAAATCGCGCACAAAAAAAAGGCGACCATAGGTCGCCTAAATGCCTTGCGTGCTCTTTGAATCTGCCGGGAATCGCTTACTTCTTGTGCGCATCCCGCCAGATGAAATATCCGAAGCCTCCGAGGAAGGCGACCATCAGGCCGACCGTGACCACCCCTGCGAGCACCACATCATCGACAAACATGAGACCTACCTCCGAAACCTGATTCGCTATTCGATGGGTTCAAGTTAAACCCGCTCCCCCCTAAAAAAATTGACCCGGGTCAATGGCCACAAAGCAGCGCGCACAGCCGTGAGCAACGACTGATCCAGGTCAAGAAAACAGGGGTGTTTGAGGCGAAAAACGGCAGGGTAGGAGCAGAAGTGTGGAGCTAGCCGAGCGGCTAATAGCGAATCGATCTGTGCAATGTTGAAGGGGGGCGCGATTAACGCTTCTTCGGAGAGCGTTTGCCCTTCTTCTTCGCCTTGCCCAGCGGCAGGACCTGCTCGAAGGTCTTGCGCATCTCCTCGAGGCGCTTGTCGTTGAGGTCGTGAATACGCTTTGCGCGCTCGGCACTGAAGTCGATCAACTTCTCGTCGCTGCTCATTTGCTCGGCCTCGTCTCGATCAGGCGGAAGGTCAGGTTGAGGCGCGGCTGCAGCACCTTGCTTGTCCGCGCGATCTGGTGTTGCCAATGATGCTGCGTCGTGCCCCTCATGACCAGCAGCGAGCCATGTGCGAGGACGAGCGAGTGTTGAATCCGCCCACTGCCCTTGCGCCGCAGATCGAAACGCCGCTCAGCGCCCAAGCTCAGCGAAGCGACAGTGGGGCAATCGCCCAGCTCGGGCTCATCGTCACTGTGCCAGCCCATGGCGTCGCGTCCGTCGCGATACAGGTTCAGCAACACACCGTTGAAGCGCTGACCGGTCTCGTGCTGCAGACGCTCACGGATGTCGCGCAACAGCGGTGTCCAGGCCAGCGGATCATGTCGCAGGCCGGAATAGCGATACCCGGCGTCCGCGTCGCCGTACCAGGCGACCATGCGTGGTACTGCAACCTGGCGGCCATAGATTCGGATTTCGGGTTGCGACCAGGGCGTGGCGCTGACGAGGTCCTCCAGCCAGGCATCGGCGGTTTCGCTGTCGACCCACCCCGGGTAGTAGTCCAGTGCGGCGTCCGGCAACTCGATCGATGAAGCGTGGCTCGGGTCGTTCGTGAACACCTCAGACCTCGACGTCAACCCAGAGTCCCTGGCGCGGCAGCTCTTCGAGCTCGGCCTGGTCCTGTTCATCAGTCTCGCCGGTCGCCAGTTCCTCCGGGGTATAACCCCGGCGCTGACGCCGCCGCTGCTCGTCGCGCAGCATCTCGGCGCTCTCCTGCGGATGACGTCGGTCGAGGGTAACCGCACTTTCGTCCGAGCTCGGCTGCACGGGTGCCACCGGTGCGATCTCCGGGCGCGGCTTGACCACGTCCTGCTGGGCGTTGACCGGGAATACGCCTGATGGGATGGGTGGCAGCATGCTGGTTACCCCTCTTTACCGATGAATCGGCGCGGCACCGGCCAACTTTAACAGGACCGCTACACTTCATGCGTCACGCAGTCGCCATCGGCCGTCGCTCTGATGGCGACGTTCCGTTACCATAGCCGGCTTTTTCACAGCGGGAGGCAGCATGGCGCAGCAGTATCTACCGGGGCAACGCTGGATCAGCGACAGCGAGGCAGAACTCGGCCTCGGAACCATCCTGACCCAGGATGGACGGATGCTCACCGTGCTCTATCCGGCGACCGGCGAAACGCGCCAGTACGCGACACGCAGCGCCCCACTGACGCGGGTGCGCTTCGTTCCCGGTGACGAGATCACCCATTTCGAAGGCTGGAAGATGACCGTGCGCGAGGTCGACGACGTCGACGGCCTGCTGGTCTACCACGGCCTGACCGCACAGAACGAAGCCCGCACCCTGCCGGAAACCCAGCTGTCGAACTTCATCCAGTTCCGCCTGGCCAGCGACCGCCTCTTCGCCGGGCAGATCGACCCGCTCGCCTGGTTCAGCCTGCGCTACCACACCCTGCAGCACCAGAGCGCCCAGCTGCAGTCCTCGCTGTGGGGCCTCGGTGGCGTGCGTGCGCAGCCCATCGCGCACCAGCTGCACATCGCCAAGGAAGTCGCTGACCGCATCGCCCCGCGCGTACTGCTGGCCGACGAAGTGGGCCTGGGCAAGACCATCGAAGCCGGCCTGATCATCCATCGCCAACTGCTCTCAGGCCGCGCCAGCCGGGTGCTGATCCTGGTTCCGGAAAACCTCCAGCACCAGTGGCTGGTGGAGATGCGCCGCCGCTTCAACCTGGAAGTCGCACTGTTCGATGCCGAGCGTTTCATCGAGAGCGATGCCAGCAACCCGTTCGAAGACACCCAGCTGGCACTGGTATCGCTGGAATGGCTGAAGGAAGACGAGCGTGCCCAGGACGCTGCCTTCGCCGCAGGCTGGGACGTGCTGGTAGTGGACGAAGCGCACCACCTGGTCTGGCACCCGGAAGGTGCCAGCGCCGAATACAAACTGGTCGAACAGCTGGCCGAAGTGATCCCCGGCGTGCTGCTGCTGACTGCAACTCCGGAACAGCTCGGTCTGGACAGCCACTTCGCCCGCCTGCGTCTGCTCGATCCGAATCGTTTCCATGACCTCGATGCCTTCCGCGCCGAAAGCTCCAGCTACCAGCCGGTGGCCGAAGCCGTGCAGGAGCTGCTCGACGAGGGCCGTCTCTCGCAGCAGGCACATCAGACTATCCACGATTTCCTCGGTGCCGAGGGCGAAGCCCTGCTGGCCGCCGCCACCGATGGCGACATCGAGGCCAGCAGCCGGCTGATCCGCGAGCTGCTCGACCGTCACGGCACCGGCCGTCTGCTGTTCCGCAACACCCGTGCCGCCGTGCAGGGTTTCCCGGAGCGCCAGCTGCATCCCAATCCGCTGCCCTGCCCGGCCGAATACCTCGAACTGCCGCTGGGCGAGCATGCCGAGCTGTATCCGGAGGTCGCCTTCCAGAGCCAGCAGGACGACGGCGAGGCGAGCAACCGCTGGTGGCAGTTCGATCCGCGCGTGGAATGGCTGATCGACACGCTGAAGATGCTGAAGAAGTACAAGGTGCTGGTCATCTGCGCCCATGCCGAGACCGCCCTGGATCTGGAAGACGCGCTGCGCGTGCGCTCCGGCATTCCGGCCACGGTGTTCCACGAGGGTATGAGCATCCTCGAGCGCGACCGCGCCGCGGCCTACTTCGCCGACGAGGAGTTCGGCGCGCAGGTGCTGATCTGCTCGGAAATCGGCAGTGAGGGCCGTAACTTCCAGTTCAGCCACCATCTGGTGCTGTTCGATCTGCCGGCGCACCCGGACCTTCTCGAGCAGCGCATCGGCCGTCTCGACCGCATCGGCCAGCAGCACACCATCCAGCTGCACGTGCCGTATCTGGAAACCAGTCCGCAGGAACGCCTGTTCAAGTGGTATCACCAGGCACTGAACGCCTTCCTCAACACCTGCCCGACCGGCAACGCCCTGCAGCACCGCTTCGGACAGCGTCTGCTGGGGCAGCTGGAAGAAGGTGACGACGACACCTATCAGCTGCTGATCGACGAGGCCCGCGCCGAGCGCGAGCGTCTGGAAGCCGAACTGCACAGCGGTCGCGACCGTCTGCTGGAACTCAATTCCGGCGGCGGCGAACAAGGCAAGGCGCTGGTCGAAGCCATCGAGGAGCAGGACGACCAGTTCGCCCTGCCGATCTATATGGAGCAGCTGTTCGACGCGTTCGGTATCGACAGCGAAGACCACTCGGAAAACGCCCTGGTACTGCGCCCCAGCGAGAAAATGCTGGATGCCAGCTTCCCGCTGGGCGATGACGAAGCCGTGACCATCACCTACGACCGTGAACAGGCCCTGGCCCGCGAAGACATGCAGTTCCTCACCTGGGAACACCCCATGGTGCAGGGCGGCATGGACCTGGTGCTGTCCGGCTCCATGGGCAACACCGCGGTCGCGCTGATCAAGAACAAGGCGCTCAAGCCGGGCACCGTACTGCTCGAGTTGCTGTTCGTCAGTGAGGTGGTGGCGCCGCGTGCACTGCAGCTGAGCCGCTTCCTGCCGCCGCTGGCGCTGCGCTGCCTGCTCGACGGCAACGGCAACGACCTGGCCTCGAAGGTGGCCTTCGATACGCTCAACGATCAGCTGGAAAGCGTGCCGCGGGCCAGCGCCAACAAGTTCGTTCAGGCCCAGCGCGACGTGCTGGCCACCCAGATCGCCGCCGCCGAAGCCAAGATGGCGCCCCGCCACAGCGAGCGCGTTGCCGAGGCACAACGCAAGCTCAAGGCCGGCCTGGAGGAGGAGCTGGCGCGACTGGTAGCCCTACAGGCAGTCAACCCGAGCGTGCGCGACAGCGAGATCGAAGCCCTGCGTCAGCAGCGCGAAGACGGCCTGGCAGCACTGGAAAAGGCGGCCTTGCGACTGGAGGCAATACGGGTGCTGGTCGCCGGCTGAGCCGGCAGCGCTTTGCCCGTGTGTCCTGAAGGCGGTGTCCAACCCATCCGTTCAGGTCAACGCGCCAGCGGTTGGACCACCTCGTTCCCGACCTGAACGAGGTGGTCCGCGCTTCCCCGAGAACGGCCTCGTCGAGGCGTGCTCCTATTATTCCGACTCCTTACGCGCGATACGCCAGTACGCCCCGACCCGCTCCGCCAGCGCCTTTGGCGGTTCGGCATACAAGCGGCGGCCCAGGCGCAGCGCGCGCTGTTGCAACTGCGCCCGCCGCTGTTCGATACAGCGCTGCACCGCTTCACGGGTATCCGGTGTACCGAACAGCTCGGGCTCGCCCTGCATCAGCTCAGTCATCACCGCCAGGTCATGGTCGTCACCCAGCGCGTCGGCGACCTGCTTAAGCTGTTCCGCGCGAGTTTCCAGCGCATCCGGCCAGCACGGAGACAGCAGCTGGCAGTGATACCAGTGGTCCTTCACCCGCTTGCGCCATTCGTGAAGCAACTCATCCGAGTCCGCCTTTTGCGCACGTGCGAGATCCCGCACACCGTCGGCATAGGTTCGCCGAAAGCCCGCGGCGAGCAAGCCGAAGCCTTTGCCCGGCAATTTCCAGTGCTGCACGTCGCGAGTCAGTGCGCGCAGGTCACCCAGCACCTGCGTCACTTCCACGTCGAAGCCGGTATGCACCTCACCATCCGGCGCGGCGCGCTGCTGCAAGCGCAGACGGATCTGGCGGAACGCATCGCTGACGAACAGTGGCTGATCGGTGCGCGCCAGGGCGTCCCAGCTTTCCAGCATGGCGGCGGCATCGCGTGACTCGGCCAGGCGTCGTCCGGCATCACGCAGCCGACGATTGTCGACGCTGAAACGCGCACCGAGCGGTTCACGCACCAGCCGCAGCAGCGCGCGCAATTCCTTGAAGCGCTTGCGCGCCTGGTGCACGCCCTCGGCCCGCTCGGACGACTCGACACAGAGCGCCTGGATCGCCTTGTTGATGCGCCCCAGCGCGGCCTTGCGCACCTCTTTGGCAGCATTGCGCGCTGGGCGTATTCGATAGGCCATTTGCGTTATCCCTCAATGACACGCTCCGCTGGAGCATCCGTATTGAGACCCGCACGCCACGCCGGGTGTTATCTCGGCAGTGTGAAGATTTGTGTCAGCAACGCCGGGATTTCATTTCAACCGTAGCGCTTGCGCGCCTCGATGGCCAATCCGCTGCCGATGCTGCCGAAGCGATTGCCTTCGACATGCCGTGCACGGGGCAGCAGCCCGGCAACGCTGTCGCGCAGTGCCGGAATGGCGCTCGAGCCACCGGTGAAGAACACCGTATCGACCTCATCATGGCGCACGCCGGCATCCGCCAGCAGCTGATTGATGCTGCCACCGATACGGTCAAGCAGTGCGGCGATGGCGCCTTCGAAGCCCTGGCGGGTCAGCTCGACCTGCAGTTGCGGCTCGATACGCTGGAAGTCGATGGCGAACTGCTCCGCCTCGGTCAGCTCGATCTTGCCCTGCTCCACCTGCATCGCCAGCCAGTGTCCGGCGCGCTGCTCGATCAGGCGGAACAGCCGGTCGATACCGGTGGGGTCGACGATGTCGTAGCGCATGCTCTGCAACGCCCGTAGCGAGGCCGGCGCGTAAACGGCGTTGATGGTGTGCCAGGTGGCCAAGTTGAGGTGCGTGCTGGTCGGCATCGGTGCATCGCTCTTCATCCGGCTGCCATAGCCGAACAGCGGCATCACCCCGCTCAGGCTGAGCTGCTTGTCGAAGTCGGTACCGCCGATGTGCACACCGCCGGTGGCGAGAATATCAGCCTGTCGATCATCGACGTCCCGACGCTCGGGCGACAGCCGCACCAGCGAGAAGTCGGAGGTACCACCGCCGATATCGACGATCAGCACGCGCTCTTCGCGTTCGATACGCGACTCGTAATCGAAGGCCGCAGCGATCGGCTCGTACTGGAAGGACACGTCCTTGAAGCCGATCTTGCGGGCGGCAGCGGCCAAGGTGTCCGATGCCTCACGGTCGGCCTGCGGGTCGTCATCGACGAAAAACACCGGCCGCCCTAGCACGACTTCCTCGAATGGCCGGCCGGCAGCCGTTTCGGCGCGCTGCTTGAGGGTGCCGAGGAACAGGCCGAGGATTTCCTTGAACGGCATGGCGCTGCCGAGCACGGTGGTTTCGCTTTTCAGCAGCTTGGAGCCGAGCAGGCTCTTGAGCGAACGCATCAGGCGGCCTTCATAGCCCTCCAGATATTCGCTCAGCGCCTGCCGACCGTAGACCGGTCGGCGCTCTTCGAGATTGAAGAACACCACCGACGGCAAGGTCGGTTGCTCGCCTTCCAGCGCGATCAGCGGATCGACGCCGGTGCGCCACCAACCAACCGTGGAATTCGAGGTGCCGAAGTCGATGCCGCAGGCGCGGGCGGATGAGGCGTTGAGCATGGCGTGTTCCACGGGTACTGAAAAAACAGCCGCGCAGTGTAAAGGAGGCCGCCCTCGGTTGCAGGCCTATCGTCAGCCGCGCTACTCCAGACAAAAAAATGCCCGGCCATCGCTGGTCCGGGCACAAACCCCATAACGCAAATGTATCAGGCAGGCACCGCCTCCGCGCCGGGCGCATCGGCCGTCATCCCGGCAGTCATGCGCTTGGCATCGGCGCAGAAGGTCCGCGATGCCTGGAACAGGAACAGCATGGTCAGCAGCAGCGACGCAGGTATCAGATACATCGCCCCGTGCAGACCCTCGGCACGGAAGGCCTCGGCCATCTCGCTGGCGCCCGCTGCTAGCATCGCCCCTTCGGCGAAGTGGTCCGAGAGTAGCCCCACCACTACTGTCCCCATGCCGCCGCCCAGCAGGTACAGGCCGGCGAAGAACAGCGCCATGGCCGTGGCCCGCAGGCGCGGTTCGACCACGTCCTGAATTGCCGTGTAGACGCAGGTATAGAAGTTGTAGGAGAACAGCCAGCCAATGCTGAACACCGCGACGAACATGCCGACCTCGATGCGGCCGGCCAGCAGCGCATAGCCGGTCGCGATGGTCGCGATCAACATGCTCACAGCGGCGAAGATCAGGCGACCACGGGCGTAGCGCTGGTGGATACGGTCAGCGACCCAGCCGCCCAGGGTCAACCCGAACAGGCCGGTCAAGCCGACGATCACGCCGGTGGCGACCGACGCCTGTACCAGCGAGACACCGTGATAACGCATCAGCAACGGCACCATGAAGGCGTTGCAGGCATAGGTGGCGAAGTTGAATGCCAGGCCGGCCAGCACCAGCCACCAGAAGGTGCGAATCGATAGCACCTTGCGGATCGGCTGCTGCACCGGCTCCTGGGAAACCTTGACGGTCTCGGCGGCGCCGCGCTTGGGCTCCTTGATCAGAAAGATGAACAGCGCCAGCAACAGGCCGGGCACCGCGGCGATGAAGAAGGGCGCGCGCCAGCTGCCGAACGCTTCGACCATGGAACCGATGGTGAAGAACGCCAGCAACAGGCCCAACGGCAGGCCGAGCATGAAGATGCCCATGGCCCGGGAGCGCTTGTGCGCCGGAAACAGGTCGCCGATCAGCGAGTTGGCGGCGGGCGCGTAACTGGCCTCGCCGATGCCGATTCCCATGCGCACCAGCAGGAAGCTCCAGAAGTTCCAGGCCAGGCCGTTAATCGCGGTCAGGCCGCTCCACGCGGTGAGCCCCCAGCCCATGATCTTGCGCCGCGAACCGAGGTCCGCCATGCGCCCCAGGGGCAGCCCGGCAATGGCGTAGACGATGGTGAAGGCGGTGCCGATCAGGCCGAGCTGGAAATCGTTGAGGCTCCACTCCAGGCGGATCGGCTCGGCGATGATCGCCGGTATGGTGCGATCGAAGAAGTTGAACAGGTTCGCCAGAAAGAGCAGAAACAGCACGCGCCAGGCGTTGGATGCTTGGGTGGAAGGCTGCATGACGTCGGTCTCGATTGTTCTTATATTCCGGCCGCAGACCAGCCGGGACTCGACCATGACTCTAGAGTCTGTGCCTGATCCTGTCTCCGAACATCACCTTCGCTTATGCCCCGCGATGGCTCAGCGCCCGCGCCACTCGGCCAGCCAGCCCAGGCCGGCTTCGGTGCCCTGCTCCCCCGGTTTGTATTCGGCGCTCAGCCAGCCCTGGTAGCCGCTGGCCTGCAAGGCCTGCAGCGCTGCGCTGAAGTCCAGCTCACCACTACCAGGCGCGCCGCGGCCCGGGCAGTCGGCGAACTGCACATGACCGATGCGCTCGCCCAGCCGGGTAATGCAGCTGGGCAGGTCCAGCTGCTGGCGTGCCATATGGTAGAAATCCAGTTGCGCCAGGCAGTTGGGGTGATCGACGCGCTGCAGCAGAGCCTCCAGATCCGCCGCGCTGTTGATCAGAAAGCCTGGCATGTCGAGCGGGTTGATCGCTTCGCAGAGCACACGGATGCCGAGCATGTCGAAGGCGTCGGCGGTCTTCCACAGGTTGTGCTCGAGCGTCTCCAGCGCCAGCTCGCGGTCCACGCCCTCGGCGAGGCGGCCCGGCAGCACGTTGACACTGGCCGGTCGAACCATCAGCGCATAGGTCAGCGCCTCCTGCAGAGCCGCGTCGAAGGCCTCCTGCCGGTCCGGCACCGCCGCCAGGCCTGGTCCGCCCTGCAGCAGATCGCCAGCGGGCAAATTGATCAGCACCAGCGGCATGCCGGCGCGCTCGAGTTGCTCTTTCAGGCGAATGGCCGGCACTTCATAAGGAAACTGGATCTCCACGCCGTTGAAGCCGGCGGTGCGGGCGGCGAGGATGCGTTCGGTAAGCGGCAGCTCGGTGAACAGCAGCGACAGATTGGCGGCGATCTTCATTGCTCGCCCTCCCGGTACATCTGCACCAACGTGGCGGGGTCACGCTCCAGATTGCCCTGGCTGCCGTGCAGGCGCATCAGCTGCGCGGCCAGGCCGCTCAAGGGCGTCGCCGAACCCTGCTCACGGGACAGTTTCACCGCAGTGTCCAAGTCCTTGAGCAGGGTGCGCACGTGCCATTTCACCGGCTCGAACTCGCTCGCTGCCATCTGCGGGGCAAGAATCTGCAGCGGCCTGGAATCGGCGAAGCCGCCGGCCAGCGCCGGTGCCAGCAGGCTGGCGTCGACTCCGGTACGTTCGGCCAAGGCCACGACCTCGGCGATCACCAGCGCATTGCAGGCGACGATCATCTGATTGCAGACCTTCGTCACCTGGCCGGCGCCGACCCCACCCATATGGGTAAAGCGCTGGCCCAGGTTCATCAGCACCGGCCGTACCCGCTCGACATCCTCGTCGCGTCCGCCGGCCATGATCACCAGGCTGCCGGCTTCCGCGCCCGGCGTTCCACCGGAGACCGGGGCATCGACCCAGCGCATGCCACTGCGAAATTCCAGCTCGGCGGCCATGTCGCGGGTTGCCGTCGGCTCCAGGCTCGAGTGATCGACCAGCAGCTTGCCGGCCTTGCCACCTTCGGCGATGCCGCCCTTGCCGAAAAGCACCTCGCGCACAGCGGCGGTGTCGGCCAGACACAACAGCACAATGTCGGCCTCGGCACAGAGCTCGGCGGGCGTCGCCACCGCCCTGGCCCCCACCTCTACCAGCGGCTGGCACTTCTCGGGCGAGCGATTCCACACCGCCAGACGATACCCCGCCGCCAGCAGGCGTCGACACATCGGCAGGCCCATCAGGCCGATACCGGCAAAAGCGAGGGTTGGCAGGTCGGACATGAGGCGGCTCCTTGACGAACGAGGTCGTGATTCTAGCGCCGCACCGCCAGGAACGGCCAAACGATGTACCTCCCTCCCCCCTCAACTGCTCAATGCTCCCTTACTGCTGCCACAATGCCAATGTGACCGATCCAGCAAATTGCCCGACCAACCGGAACGATCCGCCGTCGAGCGCCTCTGAAGGAGGCCCTGGGGCATCGCCTCGCGCAGACCCATCCGCTCAACGCACGCCTGCCCTTGGCAACGCGCGTGCATCAGAAGACATCGCAGGAAACAAACAATGGATTTAATTCAGATCATCGTCCTGGCCATCGTGCAGGGACTAACCGAGTTCTTGCCGGTATCGAGCTCGGCTCATCTGATCCTCTTCCCGCACCTGGTGGGTTGGGACGACCAGGGACTGGCATTCGACGTGGCGGTTCACCTCGGCACGCTCGCCGCCGTGGTCTGGTATTTCCGCCAGGAGGTGTTCGGCATGACCCGCGACTGGTTTACCTCGCTCGGACGCCGCGAGCGCGTCGGCGACAGTCGGCTCGCCTGGGCGGTGATTCTCGGCACGATTCCGGTGGGCATCGCCGGTCTGCTGTTCAAGGGCTTCATCGAAGTGCACATGCGCTCACCGCTGGTGATCGCCTGGGCCACCATCGGCTTTGGCATATTGCTGTGGTGGGCGGATGTGGTCAGCCGGCGTACCGCGCAACCGCGCGACGAGCACAGCCTCTCCTGGAAGGACATTCTGCTGATCGGCTGTGCCCAGGCACTGGCGCTGATTCCTGGTACCTCGCGCTCGGGTGTGACCATGACCGCCGGCCTGCTGCTCGGCTTGTCGCGCTCGGGCGCGGCGCGCTTCTCCTTTCTGCTGTCGATTCCGGTGATCGTGCTCGCCAGTGCGCTGAGCACACTGGATCTGGTCGAAGGCGGCGCGCCAGTGGATTGGCCGGCGATGGGGCTGGGCGTGGTGCTGTCGGCGGTGAGCGCCTATCTGTGCATCCACCTCTTCCTCAAGCTGCTGGAGCGTGTCGGCATGCTGCCATTCGTGATCTACCGACTGATACTTGGTGTCGTGCTGCTGTTGCTGTTCAGCGCTGTCTGAGCAGCCCGCCGCGAATGCCCTGCCGCAGTGATCCGCGGCAGGGAGGTCGAGGTTCGGCCTCAGGTCTGGGGCAGGTCGATAAGCAGTGGCCCGAGCAGAACCACGGCCAGACGCGCCTCGACCAGCATCTTCTCGCCAAGCGGTGCATTGCGCGGGGGCACGGTGTCTGGCGAGCTAGCCTCTATCCGTGCAACCTCCCTGAAGGAATGACCATCCGCCCAGACCATCGTCGTTTTCCGCCGCTTACCGCCTTTCACATTCGTATCCCTTGCCCTGCGCGGGTGGCACTTTGCTGATATTCGGCCACTACAGATTCCTTAGGTATGGCCGCTGAAAAAAGTTCGCCGAGCGAGCCGATTTCCTTGCCTGGCGCCGCGCCAAGGCACGGATGGCGCTTTCCCTTGCTGCGATGTGCCGCAGAGGCTCTATAATCCGCGCGCTTTTTCCGCTATTGAACCGGAGAACCCTCAATGCTGAAGCGCTCCCTGGCAGCCGTTGCCGGCCTTGCCCTGTCCCTGTCTATTACGACCACCCATGCCGCTGAAACCCTTCGGGTTTCCGCCATCCCCGACGAAGCACCGACCGAGCTGATCCGCAAGTTCAAGCCGCTGGGCGAGTACCTGGAACAGCAACTGGGCATGCCGGTGAAATTCACCCCGGTATCGGATTACGCCGCCGTCGTCGAATCCCTGGCCTCCGATCGCCTCGACCTCGCCTGGCTCGGCGGTTTCACCTTCGTCCAGACCCACCTGAAGACCGGCGATGCGATCCCACTGGTGCAGCGCGAGCAGGACGAGCAGTTCACCAGCAAGTTCATCACCGCCGATCCTGAGGTCAAATCGCTGGCCGACCTGAAGGGCAAGACCTTCGCGTTCGGCTCGGTGTCCTCCACCTCCGGCAGCCTGATGCCGCGCTACTTCATGCTCAAGGATGGCATCGAGCCGGAGCAGTACTTCAAGCGCATCGCCTACTCCGGTGCCCATGACGCCACTGCGGCCTGGGTCGAAGCTGGCAAGGCCGACGCCGGCGTGCTCAACGCCTCGGTCTGGGACAAGCTCGTTGCGGCCGGCAAGGTCGATACCGATAAGGTCCGGGTGATCTCCACCACCCCGCCCTACTACGACTACAACTGGACGGTACGCGGCAATCTCGATCCGGCGCTGGTCGAAAAGATCAAGGCTGCCTTCCTCGCCCTCGATCCGGCCAACCCGGA
Organism: Pseudomonas sp.; assembly: GCA_007713455.1. Taxonomy (GTDB): domain Bacteria; phylum Pseudomonadota; class Gammaproteobacteria; order Pseudomonadales; family Pseudomonadaceae; genus Stutzerimonas; species Stutzerimonas chloritidismutans. Next base: position 209,371 of record VMRT01000001.1, on the reverse strand, counting down.
GCACAAGGCGATTCTCGACCTGCAGGCCGCCTCGCGCTTCATCGAGACCAAGCCGGAAAACTACAAAGGCATCGAGGAGGCTGCGCGCGCGGCCGGCCTGCTGAAGTGACGCCACGTTCGCGTCGCTCATGAACAACTTGCAAACCACCCAGACGCCGGACCATGCCGCAGCGCACGGCCCGGCGCTGAGGCTTGCCGGTGTCGATCACACGCATGCTGGTGGCCAGCTGGCGCTGCGGGGCATCGACCTGGCGGTCGCACCCGGCGAGCGCGTCGCCATCATCGGCCCGTCTGGCGCCGGCAAGACCACCCTGCTGCGTCTGCTGGCCACGGCACTCAAGCCCGCCAGCGGCGAAGTCGAGCTGCTCGGACAACGTCCCTGGTCGCTCACCGCCGGAGCTCGCCAACGCCTGCGCACGCGCATCGGCCTGATCCACCAGGCGCCGCCGCTGCCACCTCGGCAACGCGTCATCACCGCGGTGCTGGCCGGTCGTCTCGGCCAGTGGTCGCTGGCGAAAAGCCTGCTCAGCCTGATCTACCCACTGGATCGCCAGGGCGCTGCAGACGCACTCGGTCGCCTGGACCTGGCGGACAAGCTGTACATGCGCTGCGATCAACTCTCCGGCGGTCAGCTGCAGCGCGTCGGTATCGCCCGTATGCTCTACCAGGGCGCGGATCTGATCCTCGCTGACGAACCCGTTTCGGCCATGGACCCGGTGTTGGCTAGCCACACCCTCGGCCTGCTCAATCGCGAGGCGCAACGGCGCAACGCCACCCTGCTGGCCAGCCTGCATGCGGTGGAGCTGGCACTGGAGCATTTCCCGCGCATCGTCGGCGTGCGGGACGGTCGCATCCTGTTCGACAAACCCGCCGCTGCGGTCGGTCAGGACGAGCTGACCGCGCTGTACGCCAACGAGCAGCTCGGACGCCCGCCGGCATCGGCACCGGCGCCGCGCGTGCAGCTGAACATTCCGCGATGCTGAACCCCGCGCCCGTTCCCCGCGACCCTGCCGCCACCTCTCGCCTGCTGCTGACGCTGCTGGCCGTGGCGCTGCTGTGGCCGGGCCTGCGGTTGAGCGAGCTGGACCTGAACGTGCTGGTCGACGGCAGCAACGCCGATACCATGGGCAGCTTCGTTTCGGCCTTCTGGCCGCCGGAACATGGCAGCGAATTCCTCGCCCTGCTCTGGCAGGCGACGCTGGAAACCCTGGCCATCGCCACCGCCGGCATGACCCTGGCGCTGGCCATCGCCATCCCTTGCGCCCTTCTCGCCACCCGCGCGCTGTCGCTTTCGGCGCTCAGCCGAGGCGGCCGTCCGGCCTGGTGGACGCACGCGCTGCGCTGGCCGGTGCGCGGCCTGCTGATCGTGCTGCGCAGCATCCCGGAAATCGTCTGGGCGCTGCTGTTCGTCCGCGCCGTCGGCCTCGGCCCAACGGCCGGCGTGCTGGCCATCGCCATCACCTACGCCGGCATGCTCGGCAAGGTCTACGCGGAGATCTTCGAATCGGTCGACCCGCTGCCGGCCCGCGCGCTACTCGGCGGCGGTGCCTCCCGGCTGCAGGCGTTCCTCTACGGCGTGCTGCCGCAGGCCACTGGAGAGATGCTGTCCTACAGCGTCTACCGCTGGGAATGCGCGATTCGTGCATCGGTGGTGATGGGCTTCGTCGGCGCCGGCGGCCTGGGTCAGCAGATGGATCTGTCGATGCGCATGTTCGCTGGCGGCGAGGTGGCCAGCATGCTGTTGACCTTCCTCGCCCTGGTGCTGCTGGCGGACCTGCTCAGCCGGCTGCTGCGCTGGAGGTTCGCATGAGGGTGCTGTCGCGCCTGCTCATCCCGCTGGGTCTGCTCGGTGCCGTGGTGGCAGCATTCGCCTTCCTGCAACTGGACAGCGCCGCGCTGCTCAGCCGCGACGGCCTGACCCAGATGGCTGCCTACGCGTCAGGCTTCATGACCCCGGATCTATCGGCCAGTCATCTGCGGGCGATCGCTCACGGCACGCTGGAAACCCTGGCCATGTCGGCCATCGGCACCCTGCTCGCGGCAATTCTTGGCCTGTTGCTGGCGCTACCGGCCGCGGGGCGCTTCGGCTTGGTTGCGCAAGCTGCATCGCGGCTGTTGCTCAATGCGCTGCGGGCGATTCCGGAACTGGTGTGGGCGGCGCTGATGGTGCTCGCCGCTGGCCTAGGACCTAACGCCGGCACCCTGGCGCTGGCGCTGCACACGGCCGGAGTGTTGGGGCGGCTGTTCGCCGAGGCGCTGGAGAACACCCCGCCGCCCCCCGCCGACGCCCTGCGCCTGGCCGGTAGCGGCCGGATCACCGCGTTCTGCTACGGCACCCTGCCGACACTATGGCCGCAGCTGGTTGCCTACACGCTATATCGCTGGGAAAACAATATCCGCATGGCCAGTGTGCTCGGCTTCGTCGGCGCCGGTGGCCTCGGCCAGATGCTCTACATGAGTCTCAGCCTGTTCCAGGAAGCCCAGGCCTCGACGGTGATCCTCGCCATGCTGGCGATGGTGCTGGCGGTGGACAGCCTGAGCGCCTGGGCGCGGCAGCGCTGGGTGAGAGGCTGAGGGCGGCGTCAGCGTCACGCCCGCCCCGTTTCAGTGCAGCGCCGGCTTCGCTACGCGTTCCTGCACCAGCACCCAGGGTGCGACGACCACGGCCCACAGGTCAGGATCGCGCTCCAGCCAGTCTTGCGCCTGCTCAGCAGGCATCTTCGTCACCTGCCCACTGGTCAGCCAGGCGGCCACCTTGGTCTGATCGTCTTCGGCTACTGCCACCGCCACCTCGACCAGATCGGCCTCGCCGGCCACCTGCAGCAACGCGCCGCGGGCAAAGAAAGGTTGCAGTTCCTGCCAGGTGATCGCTGCGGTTTCGCCCAGCAGCTTGGCATAAAGAGTGCTTGCGTCGTCGGCCATGGGACTCGTCCGTAACGAAAAGGGCGCCATGATACCCGCGCCCCAATTCCCATCAAACGGTTGAATCTGCCGGCTGTGCAAACGGAGGAGACACTTCTACACTGTGCCGGTACAGTTGCCGGAGCGTTTCGGGATGTTCGCCTCTTAACGGCTCTCCGGCCCGCAGGATTCAAACAATAACGATGCAAGTGGAGCACTTATGAAGACCAAGCAGCGTCTTTCGAAAATTTTCCTGGCAATGGCACTGACCGGCGCAGCCAGCTACACCCTGGCCGCCGATACCATCCGCATCGGATTGGCAGGGCCGGTAACCGGGCCGGTGGCGCAGTACGGGGACATGCAGTTCATCGGGGCCGAAATGGCCATCGAGCAGATCAACAAGGCCGGCGGGGTGAACGGTCAGCAACTCGAGGGCGTGCGCTACGACGACGCCTGCGATCCGAAGCAGGCCGTGGCGGTAGCCAACAAGATCGTCAACGACGAAGTGCAGTTCGTCGTCGGCCACCTCTGCTCCAGCTCCACTCAGCCGGCATCCGACATCTATGAGGACGAAGGCATCCTGATGATCACCGCGGCGTCCACCAGCCCGGACATCACCTCCCGCGGTTACGAGCTGATCTTCCGCACCATCGGCCTGGACAGCCTGCAGGGTCCGACCGCCGGCAACTTCATCGCCGACCACGTCAAACCGAAGAACGTCGCGGTCATCCACGACAAGCAGCAGTACGGCGAAGGCATCGCCACTGCCGTCAAGCAGACCCTGGAAAGCAAGAACGTCAAGGTCGGCCTGTTCGAAGGCATCAATGCCGGCGACAAGGATTTCTCCTCGCTGATCGCCAAGCTCAAGCGCGAAGGCGTCGACTTCGTCTATTACGGCGGCTATCACCCGGAACTGGGTCTGCTGCTGCGCCAGTCCAAGGAAAAGGGGCTGAATGTACGCTTCATGGGTCCGGAAGGCGTCGGCAACTCGGAAATCTCCGCCATCGCCGGCCCGGCCTCCGAAGGCATGTACGTGACACTGCCGAAATCCTTCGACCAGGATCCGCGCAACAAGGAACTGGTCGAGGCCTTCAAGGCCAAGAAGCAGGATCCGAGCGGTCCGTTCGTGTTCCCGGCCTATGCTGCGGTTCAGGTCATCGCCGAAGGCATCGAGAAAGCGGGCAGCACCGACACCGACAAGGTCGCCGAAGCGCTGCGCAGCAACAGCTTCGATACCCCGACCGGCGTTCTGGAGTTCGACGAGAAAGGCGACCTGAAGAACTTCAACTTCGTCGTCTATGAATGGCACCAGGACGGCACCAAGACCGAAGCCAAGTAATTTCCATCAGCCTCGCAAAGCCCACACTCGCTTGTGGGCTTTGTTTTAGCGGGCGGCCCTGCCACAAGCACCGGGCCGCCTTGCCATACCTGTAATCCAGCGAGCGGCCTGAACAGCAGGCCCGCCTCGAACCGGCGCCGTGCGTGATCCGCAGGGGGCCGTACCGCAGTGGCGCCGCGCCAGGGTGGGCGGTGTGTTCGACGTGGGCAGCGCAGCCAGACCGGATGGAATTGCAGGGACTTCGGAGAGCAGTGATGCCTGAGCTTTACCACTACCTACAACAGCTGATCAACGGGCTGACCGTTGGCAGCACCTACGCGCTGATCGCCATCGGCTACACGATGGTGTACGGCATCATCGGCATGATCAACTTCGCCCACGGCGAGGTGTACATGATCGGCTCGTATGTCACGTTCATCGCCATTGTCGGCCTGTCGATGATGGGCCTGGACGCCCTGCCCATCCTGATGATCGGCGCCTTCGTCGCGGCCATGATCGTCACCAGCGCCTACGGCTACAGCATCGAACGGGTCGCCTATCGCCCGCTGCGCGGCAGTAATCGGCTGATCCCGCTGATCTCGGCGATCGGCATGTCGATCTTCCTGCAGAACGTCGTGCTGCTGGCCCAGGACTCCAAGGACAAGGCCATCCCCAACCTGATGCCGGGCAATCTGGTCTTCGGCGAAAGCACCATGAATGGCGTGGTGATCTCCTACATGCAGATCCTAATCTTCGTGGTCACCTTCGTCGCCATGTACGGCCTCACGCTGTTCATCTCCCGCTCGCGCCTGGGCCGTGCCTGCCGCGCCTGCGCCGAGGATCTGAAGATGGCCAACCTGCTGGGCATCAACACCAACGGCATCATCGCCCTGACTTTCGTCATCGGCGCAGCTCTGGCTGCCGTCGCGGCGGTGCTGATCAGCATGCAGTATGGCGTGATCAACCCGCACATCGGCTTCCTGGCCGGCATCAAGGCATTCACCGCCGCGGTTCTCGGCGGCATCGGCAGCATCCCCGGGGCCATGCTCGGTGGTCTTGTGCTCGGCGTGGCCGAAGCCTTCGGTGCCGACATCTTCGGTGATCAGTACAAGGATGTGGTGGCCTTCAGCCTGCTCGTGCTCGTGTTGCTGTTCCGCCCCACCGGCATCCTCGGCCGCCCGGAGGTCGAAAAGGTATGACCGGCAATCTTCGTACAGCCTTCTTCAGCGCCCTGCTGGTCATCGCCGTGGCGGTGCCGGTGTTCGGCCTGAAGCTCACCACCGTCGGCATCCGCGTCGAAGTGCATGGCGCCGAGGCGAGCACCTTCTGGATCATCGCCGCCTGTGCGGTTGCCATGTTCGTCTGGCAACTGTTCCGCACCCATCTGGCCGCCGGCTGGGCGGCCAGCCCGAGCCTGCCGAGCGTGCCAGCCGGTGCCGGTAGCTTCCTTACCCTGCCGTCGACCCAGCGCTGGGTCATTCTGGGCCTGATCGTGCTCGCGCTGGCGTGGCCGTTCTATGGTTCGCGCGGCGCGGTGGATATCGCCACCCTGATCCTGATCTACGTGATGCTCGGCCTCGGCCTGAACATCGTCGTGGGATTGGCCGGTCTGCTCGACCTCGGTTATGTCGGCTTCTACGCCGTCGGCGCCTATACCTACGCGCTGCTCTCGCACTACTACGGGGTCGGGTTCTGGACTGCACTGCCCATCGCCGGCGCGATGGCGGCACTGTTCGGCTTCCTGCTGGGCTTCCCGGTGTTGCGCCTGCGCGGTGACTATCTGGCCATCGTGACTCTCGGCTTCGGCGAGATCATCCGCATCCTGCTGCGCAACATGACCGACCTCACCGGCGGCCCCAACGGCATCAGCGGCATCGACAAACCGACCCTGTTCGGCCTGTCCTTCGACCGCCGCGCAGCCGAGGGCATGCAGACGTTCCACGAGTATTTCGGCGTGGCCTATAACTCGGTGAACAAGGTGATCTTCCTCTACCTGATCGCCTTGCTGCTGGTGCTGCTGACATTGTTCGTGATCAACCGCCTGCTGCGCATGCCGATCGGCCGCGCCTGGGAAGCCTTGCGCGAAGACGAGATCGCCTGCCGCGCGCTGGGCATGAACCCCACCGTGATCAAGCTCTCGGCCTTCACCCTCGGTGCGACCTTCGCCGGGTTTGCCGGCAGCTTCTTCGCCGCACGCCAGGGGTTGGTATCGCCGGAGTCGTTCACCTTCATCGAGTCGGCGATCATTCTCGCCATCGTCGTGCTGGGTGGCATGGGCTCTCAGCTCGGGGTGATCCTCGCAGCCATCGTGATGATCCTGCTGCCTGAGCTGATGCGCGAATTCAGCGAATACCGCATGTTGATGTTCGGCGCCCTGATGGTGCTGATGATGATCTGGCGTCCGCAAGGCCTGCTGCCGATGCAACGCCCACACCTGGAGCTGAAGCAATGAGCCGCCCGATTCTAGAAGTACGCGGCCTGATGATGCGTTTTGGCGGCCTGCTGGCGGTCAACGAGGTGGGGCTGACGGTACATGACAAGCAAGTGGTTTCGATGATCGGCCCCAACGGCGCCGGCAAGACCACGGTGTTCAACTGCCTGACCGGCTTCTATCAGCCGACCGCGGGGGAAATCCTCCTCGACGGCACGCCGATCCACGGCCTGCCTGGCCACAAGATCGCTCGTCAGGGCGTGGTGCGCACGTTCCAGAACGTCCGCCTGTTCAAGGACATGACGGCGGTGGAAAACCTGCTGGTGGCCCAGCACCGTCACCTGAACACCGGCTTCCTTGCCGGCTTGTTCAAGACGCCGGCGTTTCGCAAGAGCGAGCGCGAGGCGATGGACTTCGCTGCGCACTGGCTGGAACAGGTCAATCTGACCGATGTCGCCAATCGACCGGCGGGCACCCTCGCCTACGGCCAGCAGCGCCGTCTGGAAATCGCCCGCTGCATGATGACGCGCCCGCGCATCCTCATGCTCGACGAACCGGCGGCTGGCCTGAACCCCAGAGAAACCGAGGATCTCAAGGCCCTGATCGCCATGCTACGCGACAAACACGGGGTCACCGTGCTGCTGATCGAGCACGACATGAAGCTGGTCATGAGCATTTCCGACCACATCTACGTGATCAATCAGGGCACCCCGCTGGCCAATGGTTCACCCGAGCAAGTCCGTAACAATCCGGACGTGATCAAAGCCTATCTGGGGGAGGCGTAAGCATGCTGACTTTCGAAAACGTCTCGACCTTCTACGGCAAGATCCAGGCCCTGCACGACATCAACGTGCAGGTCGAACAGGGCGAGATCGTCACCCTGATCGGCGCCAACGGTGCCGGCAAGTCGACCCTGCTGATGACCCTGTGCGGCTCGCCGCAGGCGGCCAGTGGCAGCATCCGCTTCCAGGGCGAGGAGCTGGTCGGCCAGCAGACCTGCGACATCATGCGCAAGGCCATCGCCGTGGTACCCGAAGGCCGGCGGATCTTCGCCCGTCTGACGGTTGAGGAAAACCTGTCCATGGGCGGCTTCTTCACCGGCAAGACGGACTTTCAGGAGCAACTGGACAAGGTGCTCGGCCTGTTCCCGCGGCTCAAGGAGCGCTACCAGCAACGCGGTGGCACCATGTCCGGCGGTGAACAGCAGATGCTCGCCATCGCCCGCGCGCTGATGAGCAAACCCAAGCTGCTGCTACTCGACGAGCCATCGCTGGGCTTGGCGCCGATCATCATCCAGCAGATTTTCGAGATCATCGAACAGCTGCGTGAGGATGGCGTGACGGTGTTCCTGGTCGAGCAGAACGCCAACCAGGCGCTCAAGCTGGCCGACCGCGGCTACGTGCTGGAGAACGGGCATATCGTCATGCAGGGCAGCGGCGAGGACCTGCTGACCGATCCGAAAGTGCGCGACGCCTACCTGGGCGGCTGACATCGCCACCACGCTCGACGAAAAAGCCCTGCCAACCGGCAGGGCTTTTTCGTCTTATATGTATCCATCGCGCAGCCGAACCCGGGCGCTGCGCGTGCAGTCGAAGAACCGCTATCCTTCTTCGAACCCCCTTCGCCAACATAACGATCACCAAAGGAGATCCCACGATGCGCCACTGCCTGTTCGGCCTGATCATGGTTGCCAGCGTCACTGCGAATGCCGAGATTCAGACGCAGGAAATCCCCTACACCGCTGCCGATGGCACCGAGATGATCGGCTACTACGCCTATGACGACGCCATCGAAGGCAAGCGTCCTGGCATCGTCGTGGTACACGAATGGTGGGGGCTGAACGACTATGCCAAGCAGCGCGCTCGCGACCTCGCCGAGCTGGGCTACAGCGCGTTGGCCATCGACATGTACGGCGAAGGCAAGAACACCGAACACCCAAAAGACGCCATGAGCTTCATGCAGGCGGCGCTGAAGGACGCCGATGCTGCCAAGGGCCGCTTCAACGCCGGCCTCGACCTGCTCAAGGACCAGGCGCAGACCGATACTGCCAAACTGGGTGCGGTGGGCTACTGCTTCGGCGGCAAGGTGGTCCTGGACATGGCGCGCCAGGGTGTACCGCTGGAAGGCGTAGTCAGCTTCCACGGCGCGTTGGCCACCGAAACCCGCGCCGCGCCCGGCAGCGTCAAGGCGCGTGTGCTGGTCGAGCATGGCAGCGAGGACAGCATGATCAGCACCGACGACATCGCCGCGCTGAACGTCGAGATGGTCAAGGCCGGTGCCGACTACCAGTTCGTTAGCCTGCCCGGCGCCAAGCACGGTTTCACCAATCCGGGCGCCGACGCCCACCAGAAGAACGGCCTGGACGTCGCCTATCAGAAAGCCGCGGACGAACGTTCCTGGCGTGATATGCAGCGCTTCTTCGAAGACACTTTCGGCAAACCTGCAACCACCCAGGCGCAGTAACCAACCGGCTGCTCGTCCGTGATTCGTCCCGGCGGCACGCCTGCCGCCAGGGCGCGTGCTAGCATTGCGCGCACAACTCACCGTCGATCACGAGTCATGGCCGAACACGATTTCCGCTACACCCTGCTCAACCCCGCCCACACCCTCACCGAATGCCGTGCGCTGGCGCCGGGCCGCTATCAGGTAACCGGCAATGGCGGCTCGATTCGTAGCGGCGATGTACTGATCGTCACGCTCAAGGGCAGCCGCGACCTTTCCCAGCGCCTGACAGTGGAGAAGGTCCGCCACCTGATCAACCCACCGGGGCAATGGATGGCCGTGGCCAGCGGGCCGGTATTCCGCGAACTGGAAATCCTCAACTGGCAGGTCGCCTGCGACAGCTGCGGCAAACAGCTGGACTTCGAGTTCGCCGTGGACGCCAAGCTCGGCGAGGCCGCACGCAAGCCCGCCGCCCAGGCGCGCATCACCGAACTGGGCTGGTCCGGTCAGAACGACCAGCACCGCTGCCCCAGCTGCCAGAAGGAGCAACAGGCATGACTTCACGAATCCTGCCACTCATCGCAGCCCTCGGACTCACAGGCTGTGCCACCGAGCAACTCGAGCTGCAACGCGACGTCACCTACATCGCCGAATGGATCGGCGATGAAGCAGTGATCGGCCGCACGCCCGTCTCGCTCACGCTGAGCGAAGGCCGCGCGTACGGCAACGCGGGCTGCAACCACTGGTTCGGCAGTTACGAGCGTGATGGCCAGCAGATCCGCTTCAGCAACCTGGGCAGCACACGCAAGATGTGCGCGGAGGAAATCATGGAGCAGGAGCACCACTTCCTCGATCTGCTCAATCGCGTCGAGCGCTGGGATGTCTCCAACATCGACCAACTGCGCCTTTGGCCCGCCCAGGGCACCCCGCTACGGCTCTGGCCGGAACAGGAATAACGCGCCAAATGTGCGCATGCAACAAGGCATGCGCACTGCTTTTACGCGAGATCACATCTGCCGGCTCATCCTTACGGCAGCTGACACAGCGCCTGGAACCCGCCGCCCCGCGGATTCCGGCGCTCAGCGCCTGTGAATAAGCCCGAGCAAAGCCGCCTGCCGACCTTCACGAAACTGGCACATCCAGTGCATAGACTGAATCAACCAGTTTCGGGGACCTTGGTACAGGCAGGCCAGGGATTCCCCTCTTTTACACCCAGACGAAAAGGCCGCTCATTGAGCGGCCTTTTTGCTTTCGGAACTCACATTCCCCGGTATACCTCACGACGGAAGATCAATGGCTTCGGGCCATGATAGATTCCGAAACTGGCCAGCCCCCGACTCGCCTCCCGCCCCTTGCCCTGCCAGTCATACCAGAGCCATTCCGGCACATTTGGAAAGCCGATACGAGCTTCGCCGGTGGCTTCCGGCTTGGTAATGATCAGGCTGCCTTCATACCCCGTCTGTCCGCCATCGATCTGAAGGCTCTTATTCGCCAGGTTGCCCACCTGTTCGAATGCCTGCGCGTTCCCCCAAACCGAAGCACTGCAGGTATCCCCGCCTTCAGGGAGAAAGATATTCGAGGCCTGCCAGGTCTCAATAACCCAGGGCAGGCTGAGGTCCTGCAACTCCGAGCCATGGCCGTTGCCGATGCGTAGCCGGCCCAGACGGAACTCGCTGTGGTCCAGCACCGCCTCGGCTTCCTGGCAAGTGCTGCCGTTGCATACACCATCCCCATCGGTCAGCTGTTGCACAGTGAAGCGCAGGAGAACCTGGAATGGATGATCAGCGGCATCCGGTTGCATAGCGCGTCCGTAGCGTAGCCAATCGGCACCCCAGGTATAGGTCCGCTGCCCGTCACCGTCGTTATTCCCGCTCTCGCTGGGAGCGAGGTCTTTGATGGACTGCCAGGTCAACGCCTCGGGGATGCCCTTTCCCTGGTCCAGTCGAGGGGCCAGGTCTGGATTCCCGTCAGCCGCTAACCAACTCGGGGTTGGGCTACTAGCGAAGCCCCAGAAGCCATCGAAATCGTAGTTCTCGGTGGGGTACTCCGCCCCGTCGGCAATGCCATAGCCAGTGATCGTCAGCACGGGTGGCGTAGCCACAGCGACTGGCTGATCCTGATAGCTGAACACGCCGCACCCCGCGTTCAGCGCGCCCTCGATTGTTGCCTTCAGGTAACGAGGGATGAACCGCCCGATCGGAGCCGAATCGCTGGCTGGCACTGCCACGCCGAGATAGGGAGGCGGCTCGACTCGCAGGCGAAACACGCCAACCTCTGACAGCGCTACATCCTGGATAACAGCTCCATCCCAGTTTGCCGGCGAGCCGGATGGCAGATGATCGTAGCGCCCGTCTACCGGTGTGAGTACACGCCCAGCCACCCCACCGATAACTGGAGAGGGGGCTTGGACCATCGGGCGTAGCTGCAGCTGATCCTGTCGATAGTTTCTCGTCGTGCTCGCTTTACAGAGCTCGCCATCGGCACGCCAGGCTACCGGTCTGATCGTTGTTGAAAATACCTGCCCAACCTTCCGGAACACGTCGCAGCTGCTGTCTCCGGCCGAGCAGGTCTGCGATGGCTCGATGCAGAACCCCGCCGGCGTGGAAACGAAGTCATCGCTGCCGCTCATCGGCCCGCTGTCACCCTCCTCCGTGCTGCCCGAATAGTAGGCGTTGAGCAGCATCCGGCCGGCTTCGGCGTAGTTCACCTCGAGCGCGGTGGCGCCGTTCTGATCGAAACTAAGCGCGAGCGGCCGAGCCTCTGCAAAGCTCTGCCCGATCGGTTCGGCATTCACCTGAACCGGTTTCGAGCTGTCCGACAGCTCGTTGATTGACGGAGTGACGAAGCTGCTCCAGAACCGTACCTCACGCGGGATATCGGGGTCGGTGAACGCAGGCTCGCAACGCGGGCTCCCCTCCTCACCGACGTCTATTACCGCACGCATGGGCACAATTGACTGCCCGCGACCGGCCTGCATATCCGGAACATCGAAGATAAAGCCGCTCTGTACGAAGTTCAGAAGACAGTCGGAAGATAGCGGCGCATCGCCAATCCGGCAAAGTGTCAATGGTGAGGCAGCGGGCTCTGAAGCTTCGACGGCCAAGGGCATCTGCAGCTGCAGCCCCTGCAATCTAAAGGTTCCCACGCCGCCTCTGAGCGTCTGCTGGTTGCCACCGAGCCAACCCTCCCCTCTGAGGATTACCGATACGTCGCCCTGGTAGGGCTGGCAGGCCCCAGGGGCTGCATTGGTACAGGCCATGAGCGTGACGGCATGAGGGCTGCAGGTATGTGCTAAGGCACTGGTGGAGAACTCGAAGTGATCGATGCCTGCTGGCGTGCCACACCAATGACGCGCTGCCATCTGCCTCCTGTAGTCATCGATAGTCCAGAGCCCTTGATGTAACCGAACCTCGTCGATCGATCCGACGAGACCACTTGAATCACCTGCGATGATAAGAGGGTCAGTGTCGTTCGGAGTTGAACCAAACAAGAATGTCTCACTGGCTGCCGACTCGGCAGTTCCATCCAAATAAAGTGCCCCGTCTAGCCTGTCCAAACCTAAGAAGACGACCGTTAGTTTAAGGTGAAAGCCTACGTGCACCCACTTGCCAATCGGGAGTGGCCGAGAGTAAACCGTCAAAGCCCTTCCGCCGAACCAGGTAGGCGCTCGCGAAGTTAATACCAACCGACGTTGGTTATCTAACTCAAGCCTGTACGTAGTGCCCTTCGAAAATACGGCGACGTTACCGCTCGGCGTTGCCTCCACCTTGAGCCAGAAACTCGCACTCAGTTCACGCTTGAGATCAAGTGAGTCGTGATCTCGTACCAGCACCGCACTTGCGGGTGCATCGAATCGCCCATATCGACACGTTCCCTCGCCTTGCCTATCGACGGGCCGGGCCGGGTCAGCCCCGGCGGTAACGGCCCCGCCAATTACCTGGATGTCGAATGCCCCTCGCCCCGTGTTCGCCGGTACGCCCCAGCTCGCCTCATCGAAGCGCAGGTAAAGCGGGATATTTTCGGTAGTCTGGCAGAGGTCGCCCTGAGCAAACGCCGACGCGGCCACCTCGTCGTAGGTGATAACGTCTTTGACCTTGGTATCGATGCTGCCTTCGGCTGTTAGGGCACCCTCTATGTGAGCGCTAGGATTGGCGGTGACATCGCCGGTCACATACACCAAGGCATTGATATCGTTCTTGGTGCCGATGGTTAGATTTCCGCGCACGACAATCAGCAAGTCGGCCGCCGAACCGTTCGGATTGATCCTGCTATGCGGTGCGAGTTCGAGATCGCCGTCGACAAACATCCGCACGGGCCGGCCGGCCGTTACCGAGATGGTCTCGCCGTTGTTCAGCTTGCCGGCGTCGTAGAAGTAATCCCCGCTTGCGGTGTATGCGGCACCACGGGAGGGAAAGGGGCCGTAGACCTGACGATCCATTACGGCAAGGTCGAGTGTCGCGCCAGTATCCGGCGTTGCGTCCTGGGGAAAGACATTTGAGCAGAGCGCCGCCGACGCGGTTGGGCTGCCCAGACAGACAATACCGAGCAGGCAAAGCACCGCGAGCGACGATGCCTCGACCCGCGCACAGCGCGTCAGTAGCCTCCAGCTGCCCCGTATGCTCTCGAGCATGTCAATCATCCTTTTCCACCACGGCACTCAACTGCCGATACACATGATCCGGGCTGCCCGGCGAGGCGTACTGTGCGCTAGCCTGCAGTGAGATGAAGCGCAGGCTACGCTCTTCCTCGGGCAGAGATACGGCAGCGCCCGGGGCACACTGCACGTCCACCGTGAAGCCCTGGAGCATGAAGTTATCGCTGCAGGATTCACCGGCCATCGCCCTATGGATCCCCCACTCAATCCCGGCCCGCGCTGCCTGATAGGCCCGCGCCTGCTGGATCGCCATGCTGCTGGTGGCGCTCTGGGTTTCGGACATCCGCGCCATGGCCGCGACCGCGCCGGCGATGACGATGATGACAAACATGGCGGCGACTAATCCGAAGCCGCGCTGGCGACTCTGTAGGAAGGAAAAATCAGGGCGCATTATCGACTTGGACCTGCTGCAAGAGGGTGACGGTTCCGCCAGCGCCAGCCAATACCAGTTTGAGCGTCACAAGGCCGTTGCGCGTGTTGTTGCCGGGTTCGTAGCTGAACTGGCTCTGGCCGCAATCGACACGATCGACCACGGTGGCGGCACCGGAATAATCAGCCGCGGCCAGTTCGTCGAACTTAGCGCGAACCAGCGCACCATTTCGGCACCGATAGCCGACAACTCGGTCGGCCAGAAAAAACCGATGTTGCGGCGAGGCGAACTCGAAGCGGAAAGCCGAGAGATCAGCCTCAAGCACGCCGTTTTTCCAGGTGAAGGCCTTGGGTGACACCGGCGAAACCGCTCCATCGACGGGCTCGGGGCGCCCGACGAGCGAACCGGTGTTATAGATGATCAGCCAATGCTTGTTGTTCTTGCTATCTGCCGGCTCAATCGGGCTGAGGATATCAATCAAGCAGCGGCCGGATGTCTGCGTACAGGCCGGAGGATCCTGACGTGGCCCATCAGGCATCGGCTGATTGGCCCGGTAGCGTCCGGCGGCCGCGATCGGAACGAGCCTGATTTCATCGCCCGTGTCGGCTACAAGGACGGAGTTTGGTACGGCTAGCCGAATATCGCGCGCCATTCGGTTGAGCGCGATCGCCGCCCGATCGGTCAGTTCGGCCCGCTGACTATTGTCGGCGAAGCCTTGCAACGGCCGCGACATGACCGTACCGACCATCACCGCGACGACTCCGGCCAGCGCGATCACCATGATCAGCTCGACCAGCGTGAACCCATTGGTACTGCCTGCGGTTTGCCTGACGCCCTGACGGAAGAATGCCGAGCCAGCGCCCGCAAACGTTCTCTCTCGCTGACTGTTCTGGCGCCTCGGCGCTCGCATCAGGGGCATAGGGCAATCCCCAAGGCGTCGTACTCACCGTAGCAGGTGCGCCAACCGGAGAGCTGTAACGACTGGTTCTGCGGATCGGTCACCGTCACCTCGATGCGGGTGGCGTCAACACCGTTCAGATTGGCAGCACCATCGACCGACAGCGCGACCGAGTAGCCGGCCAGTTCGGTAACCGGTTCACCGGCAAGATTCCGGGGTGCAGCGGCCGATTGCGCGGCGCTGCTCAGCTGATCGTAAGGCAGCGCCAGCGCCGTCGACAGATAGCTTTCGGCGATCATCACGCTCTGCTGGCGTAGCAGCGGACTGGCCGAGCGCGCGGTGATGCTCGCCATGGCGGAAAACAATGCAGCTGCGGCGATGCCGATGATGACGATGGTGATAACCAGCTCGACCAAGGTCATCCCGCGTTGAGGGCGGATCACGGCTGATACCTCGGTCCCGTGGCGCGGCCGTAGGGTGGAAAACCGCGCAGCATTTTCCACCATGGGGCGGGATTGTGACTGGTGGCGTGGAGAACATTGGTGGATGGGTAAAGCGTCATCCACCCTACGTTGAAGCCTGGTAGGTTGTGAATGAGGAACATGGTGTCGAAGTCCAATGCGCATCGAAGCAATGACCGGAACCTGCCGATACTCTGCTCGTTGGGCTTCGCAGGCTCAACCCAGCTTACGGTCTGGAATCGAGTCATTGACCCACCTCGATAAAGCCGGTGGCGGCGTGGACGGTGAAGGTGTGGCTGCCGATCATGGCCACACACCGCCCGCCTGGGCAGGCTTCGTTTACGCTGCCGAGGGAATTGAAACTTATGGCGAGTGTTTTAGTGACAGCAACACCAGCCGGCAGCGCCTTGACATAGTCGTTCCCGACAGACATGACACCGCAATCACCGCCGCTGTAACTCAATGAATATCCAGAAGCGTCGATTTGAAAGGCAATGGGGCAACCACTTGCCACAGCCAGTTTCTGCCCATAGCGAACAGTCGAGAGCGCTTCTTCGAAGTAGAAGCGCTCGTCGAATGCCTTGCGATTAAAAAAGCGCGGCCCCAGTACGACGGCAATCATGCCAATGATCACAATTACTATAACTAGCTCAATAACCGTGAAACCGCTTTGTGGGGCGCGCATTTTCAGCTTCGCTTATTTAGATGGCTCACGTGGAAAAGCTTTTATGCACAGAACAGCTTTTCGCTCAAACAGACTCAGTCTCAATCACAATTATCCGCGATTAGATCACTGGTATCGATAGTAGGAGAGGTATCAGCCGCAGCCATTTTGTATGTAAAAGAGCAAGTAGATCTATCGGGGTCCGCTATGGTGATGATGTCGGTCCCTTCCGTTATATCGAAGTCGTCATCACTCAGCTGGGCGGCAAGAGCGATCCCGTCCTCGGTAGGTGCCGCATAGCTACCTTCTAACGCAACTGCCACCTCTACAGTAATGGAACCATCCGCGGCATCTGTAGGATCTGCCAGCGCAGCCGCATGAACGATCGCCGAAGCCGACTTAACAGCTCCTGCTGCGCCCTGCATGGCAGCCAAGCGCGCATCACTAGTGAAGTCCGCAAATCTCGGCAAAGCAAACGCCGCCAAAATCCCCAAAATAACAATCACCATAATCAACTCGATCATGGTGAAACCGCTCTGTTGCTTCTTCATAGTTGTCGCTCCTTGTTGACTCAGTTGAAGTTGACGAAGACTTCGCCGGTATTGGCGTTGTATTCGATGACGTCGTCACCGCCATCGAGGTTGTAGGTGAACAGGCAGCGGGTGCCGTTGGCCGTGGCGGTGAATGCCGGGTTGGTGCCGGTCAGGCTCTGCGAGGAGGCCTGCAGCAGGTTGCTCCAGAGGTTGCGGCATTCATCGGCGGACATGCTGGTGTTGGCGAGCGGAGTGCCGCTGCGTTCGGTGCCTACGGGCCAGCCGTTGGCATTCACATCCATCGCGCCGTTGCCGTAGCCCTGTACGTTGATCTGGCAGTTTCCTGCCAGGCAGGCATTGCTGCCGCCGCCGCGATTCAGTTCGTACTGGCCGCGCACCAGCGAGACGGCCGACGTCAGCGCACCACCAGCGCTGCGCACGCTGGCGCGGTGGGCGTCCTTGGCCGAGTCAATGAAGTGTGGCAAGGCGACCGCGGCCAGGATGCCGAGGATGGCGATGACCACGACCAGCTCGATCATGGTGAAACCCTTGTGTCGTTGCATCGTGCCTCCGTGGCTCATGTGAAATGTCGCTATTCGTAAGCTCATCAACCCCTCCCCTGCGCCGCGCTACCCAGTTCCCACATCGGCAGAAACACACCGAGCGCAAGAATCAGCACCATCACGCCCATGGCCACGATAAGAATCGGCTCGATGGCATCAGCCAGCTGTTTAAGGTCGTAGTCGACTTCCTGCTCGTAGAAGTCGGCGACTTCGATGAACAGATCATCCAGCGCGCCGGTTTCTTCGCCGACGGCCATCATCTGCAGTACCAACGGGGTGAACAGGCCGGAGTTATGCGCCGAACGGGTCAGCGCTTCGCCGCGTTCAACGCTTTCGCGAATGCCGAGAATCGCCTGGCCGATATGCTGGTTGCCGACGCTGGCGCTGTTGATCGACAGGGTCTGCAGCAGCGGCACGCCGGCGCGGTACATCATCGCGAAGGTGCGGGTGAAGCGTGCCAGGGCGATGCGTTCGAAGATGCCGCCGACGATGGGCAGGCGCAGCTTGATGCGGTCCCAGCGCAAGCGCCCGGCGTCGGTTTCGATCCATTTGAAGAACGCGTAGAGCCCACCAACGATGCCCAGCAGTAACAGCCACCAATAGTCGCGCATGAAGTTGGAAGTGCCGATCAGCACGCGCGTGGCCCACGGCAGTTGCGCGTGGAACTGGGCGAAGACCTTGGCGAACGCCGGGATCACCAGGAGGTTGATGACGCCCAGCGCCACCCCCATGGCCACCAGCACGAAGATCGGATAACGCGTGGCCTGCTTGATGCGCTTGCGGGTTTCGCGTTCCAGCTCGAGATAGGCAGACAGCTGCTTGAACGCCTGGTCGAGCTGGCCGGTGTTCTCACCGACGCTGACCATGCTGACAAACAGATTGTTGAACACCTTGGGATGCGCGTTCAGCGCGACCGCCATGGACTGGCCGCTTTCGAGGCTGGCGCGCACGTCCTGCAGGATGCCGCGGAAATACAGGTTGCGATTGGATTCGGCCAGACCGCCGATGGCGCGGATGATCGGCACGCCGGCCTTGTTCAGGCTGTACATCTGGCGGCTGAAGATGATCAGTTCGTCCAGATCGACACGTTTGCGCCGCAGCTTCTCGCGCAGCACGGCAAACACGTCGACGCTATCGGCCTGGGCGCGCTCCGCATCGATTGTCAGTGGGGTGATCTGGCGCGACACCAACTCGCTGGCCACGGCGTCAGCGCTGGCGCCATCGAGCGCGCCGCTGACCCGTGCACCGCGCATATCGCGGCCGGTATAGCGGAAGCTAGGCATCGGCAGGCTCCCCGCGAAGCGACCGGACGGCGCCCGCGGCGCTGGCGCCTACGGCCGCGATAGGCAGGAGACTAGCGGCGATCACGCGATCACCTCGTCGTCCGCCAGGGTGGC
Source organism: Pseudomonas sp. (assembly GCA_007713455.1). Classification (GTDB taxonomy): domain Bacteria; phylum Pseudomonadota; class Gammaproteobacteria; order Pseudomonadales; family Pseudomonadaceae; genus Stutzerimonas; species Stutzerimonas chloritidismutans. The sequence continues at coordinate 190,739 of VMRT01000001.1, read as the reverse complement.
GCAGACCTTCAGCACCTCTTCGATACTGGTGACGCCGGCGATGGCGTAATCCAGCGCGCACGCCGCCAGTGGTCGATAGTGCGCCTGCTGGCGCGCGGCCTCGGCGAAGCCCTGAGGATCGCCTCGACGCAATTCGGCGATCATCGGTTCGTCCAGCTCCAGCAGCTCGTACACGCCGACACGGCCGGCATAGCCACTGTTGTGGCATTGATGACAACCAGTGCCGCGCTTGAAGCGATGGTCGCGCAGCGAGCCGCCGTGCAGCGCTTCCAGCCAGGCCAGTTGCCGAGGATCGGGCTGATCGTCCTCCATGCAGTTCTCGCACACGCGGCGTATCAGACGCTGGGCCAGCACCGCATTCAGCGCGGTGGCGACGAGGAAGGGCTCGACGCCCATGTCGATCAGGCGCATGGCCGAGGTCAGGGCATCGTTGGTGTGCAGCGTCGAGAGTACGAGGTGGCCTGTCAGTGCGGCGCGCAATCCGATTTCGGCGGTTTCCTGATCACGGATCTCACCGACCAGGACGATGTCCGGGTCCTGACGCAAGGCGGCGCGCAGCACGCGGGCGAAGGTCAACTCGATCTTGGCGTTGACCTGCACCTGGTTGACCCGCGGCAGGCGGTACTCCACCGGGTCCTCGACGGTGATGATCTTTTTCTCCGGGCTGTTCAGCTCGGAAAGCCCGGCGTAGAGCGTGGTGGTCTTGCCCGAGCCGGTAGGGCCGGTGACCAGCACCATGCCGTGCGGACGCTGCAGCAGGCGTCGGAAGCGCTCGAGCATCGCCGGCGGCATGCCGGTACCTTCGAGCTTGAACATGGCGCCGCTCTGGTCGAGCAGACGCATGACCACCGATTCGCCGAACTGCACAGGCATGGTGGAAACCCGCACATCGAGGTTGCGGTTCTTCACGCGGATGTTGAAACGGCCGTCCTGCGGCAGGCGTTTTTCCGAGATATCCAGGCCGGACATGATCTTCAGGCGCATGACCAGCGCCGAAGCGACGCGGTGCTCCTTCATCACCTGTTCGTTGAGCACGCCGTCGATACGCTGGCGAATCCGCACCACGCCTTCGTCCGGTTCGATGTGAATGTCCGAGGCCTTCATCTGCACGGCGTCCTCGAACAGCGTCTGCAGCAGGCGCACCACCGGCGCATCGCTGTTGCTTTCGCCGAGGCGCGAGAGGTCGAAGTCGCTTTCCTGCAGCTCACCTTCCAGCTCGCCGGCCAGCGAGGCGATTTCGCTGGTGCGGCGGTAGAGCTGATCCAGCGCGCCGAGCAGCTCGCTTTCCCGCACCACTGCCGGGTGGACGCGCTTGCCGAGCAGGCGCTCGATCTCGTCCTGAGCGAAGATGTCCAGCGGGTCGGTCATGCCCACCAGCAAACCGTCGCCCTGGCGGGACAGCACGATCACCCGGAAGCGCCGGGCGACCGCCTCGGGCAGGCTCTGGGTCAGCTGGTTGTCGAACTTGTAGTGCTTGAGTTCGACGAAGGGAATCTGCAGCTGCTCGGACAGCGCACGCAGCAGGCGGCCTTCGTCGATGAAGCCGAGGTCGAGTACCGTGCGCCCGAGCTTGGAGCCGGTGCGCTTCTGGTCCTGCAGCGCCTGCTGCAGCTGGGCCTCGCTGATCAGGCCGGCCTGGACCAGCAGATCGCCGAGACGAATCTTGCGCTGGCGCATGTCTTGCGCGGTCATCGGGCACCTCCGAGTACGCCGGCACGTTCGGCGGCGAAGCGCCGCGAGTTGTCATCGAGCCCCTGCCCTTGCGCGGCCAGACGGTAGTGGCGCGCCGCCCGGGCGGGTTGATCGATCTGTTCCAGCGCGATGGCCAAGCCCAGCTGCCAGGCCGCCTGCTGCGGCTGAAGAGCCACCAGCTGGCGATAAACCGCAGCGCTGCCCGCCCAGTCGCCGACCTGCTGTTGCAGCGCCGCCAGCAATGCGTGATAGCCGGGATCGCTGGCCAGCGACGGCGCGTTCTGCACCAGGGTGGCGAGCGCCGTCTGTTTGTCGCCGCTCTGCAGCTGGCCACGGGCGAGCAGCATACGCAGCTCGGCATCGAACGGCCGCCTCTGCAGCTGGGCCGGCATCCACTCGAGCAATGGCTCGATCCGTCCAGCCGCCAGGTAAGCACGAGCCAACCAGCGGGCCGCCTCGGCGTTGTCCGGCTGTGCGGCATGGAGCGCCTGCAGCAGCTCGATGGCACGGGGGAAGTTCTGCTGTTGCAGCGCATCGCGCGCCTGGGCCAGCGGGTCCGGTCGATGACTGCCGATCTGCACGGTGGGTTTGGTGGCAACCTGGGGCCTGGCAACCGGGGCCGGGGCTGGCTCGGCGACCGGTTGTACATCCGGCGCGACGGGCGGCGCGGTCTGCGCGTCAGGCGCCGTGCGGGTCACCCAGTCCGGCAGGCTCGCTTCGTCCAACGCCGGCTCGGCGAAAGGCAGGTCCAGGTCCTCAGGAACGGCCACTGGTGCGCCATCCATGTGGACTTCCAGCCAGAGCTGCGCATGGCCAGCGGCCGGCTCAAGCCGATCACGCACGTCGAGGCGATCGGTCATGCCGAGCAGCAGCACCTGCACCTGGTCGCCCTGCTGTTCCACTCGCCAGGACAGACTTAGGCCATTGCTCTCCACACGACCGTTTCGCGGGCCACCGGCGAGCGTCACATCCGGCAGGCGCAGACTGATCGCGCCGCCTTCGTCGGTGCGCTGATAGCTGATCGAACGATCCAACAGCAACTGCAGCACGAAACGGCCACCGTCTTGCTGCGGCAAGACGTCGAGGAGCTGAGTTGCAGGCACCGCAGCGACCACCGGAGCGGCGGCAGGTGACTCCTGCACAGCCGGGGCTTGCGCGAAACGTTCGAACAGCACCACCGATGCCGCGGCGACCAACGCCCCGATAGCCAGCGGCAGCAACCAGCGGCGCAGCCGTGCCGATCGCTGACGCCGCGTTGCGGCTGTTTCATCGACGGCCTGCATGTCGAGGAACGGGCTCTGCCCGCCGGATGCCGCGCCGCGCGCTTCGAGATCGCGCAGCATGTCGTTGACCAGGCTCATGGCCGCACCTCGGCCAGCTGCGACAGCCATGGCAATGCACTCAGCAGCAGGCTCAGGGTTGCCGCACCCGCCAGCAATGCCCAACGCAACGGAAGGGCTGCACGCAGGAACGGTCGCGCACCCTCGGTATCGGCCAGGGCACGGCGTACGTGGCGGCTGCCGACCCGCCGCTGGCCTTCGCCAAACGCCGCCATCAGGCACTTGTTGGCCAGGATGTTGAGCAACCGCGGGATGCCACCGCTGCCCTTGACCAGCAGGCGAATCGCGGCCGGCTTGAACAGCGGTTCACCTTGATAACCGGCAACCGCCAGGCGTTCATGCAGGTAGCGCCTGGCATCGCTGACATCCAGCGGGCGCAGGCGATAGGAGAACGTGATGCGCTGGCGCAATTGCCGGAAATTCTCGCTGGCCAGCGTAGCGTCCAGCTCAGGCTGGCCGAACAGCACCACCTGTAGCAGCTTGCGCTGCTCGGTTTCCAGATTGGTCAGCAGTCGCAGGGCCTCCAGCGTGGCCGGTGGCAGCGCCTGCGCCTCATCGATCAACAGCACGGTGCTCTTGCCCTGGCCGGCCAGCTCGATCAGCCGGCGATGCAGTGCCGTCAGCAACCCGTGATTGTCCAGTTGCTCGACCCGCGGCACATGCAGCTCATGGGCCAACGCCTGGCGCAGCGCCATGGGTCCGAGCGCTGGGTTCGGCAACCAGGCGAGCTGGTAGTGTTCGGCATCCAGTTGCTTGAGCAGCGCGCGGCAGAGCAGGGTCTTGCCGGTGCCCACTTCGCCGGTCACCTTGATGAAGCCCTCGCCTTCGGCCAGAGCCACGCGCAGCAGGTTCAGGCACGCCTGGTAAGGCGGCAGGCGAACCATGAAGCCGGTATTCGGCGTCAATGCGAATGGCTTTTCCTGCAGGCCGAAGAATGCTTCGTACATACCGATGCTTACCTGACCTGCCGGAACGAATCGGCGCTGCGGCGCAGCTCGTCGAGCCAGACCTGATCGTCGATCACCTGCGGGCGCACCAGGATGACCAGCTCGGTCTGCTCGAGCGATTTGCGTTGCTGCTGGAACAGGCTGCCGACGATGGGCAGCTTGGAGGCCCAGGGAATGTTGGCGTCGTTGTTGCTGTTGCGGTTTTCCAGCAGGCCACCGATGACCACGACCTGGCCGCTGCGCGCGCGCACGATGGAATCTGACTGACGCGTGGTGGACAGCGCCAGTGGCAGGTTGAAGACGTTGTCGGAACCGCCCAGCTGGATACTCTTGTTCTGATCCTGAACGCGGCTGACGGTCGGACGGACGTGCAGCGTGACCTGGTCGTTCTCGTCGATCTGCGGAGTGACGTCCAGCGAGATGCCGGAGAAGAACGGCGTCAGGGTGATGTCCAGATCGGGCGCGGTGGTGCCGCCCGCCAGCGAGGTAGTGGTGGTCGAAACGTCGGTGACGAAGAACTCGTCGGTGCCGACCTTGATCACGGCCTTCTGGTTGTTGAGAGTGGAAATCCGCGGGCTGGAAAGCACCCGCACATCGCCCTGGGTTTCCAGCAGCTGCAGCACGCCGCTGAAGTCGCCGACGCTGACCGCAGCGCTGAACACGCCACCGACATTATTGACGCCGTCCAGCGTGTCGCCCTGCACACCCAGCGCGAAGTCGGCGTTGCCCATGGAACCCAGCTGCGCCCAGTTGATCCCGGACTGGAAGCCGTCGGCAGGCTCACTTCGAGAATCTTGGTTTCCAGAATCACCTGCCGCTGCAGGTTGCGCTGCGCCTGCTGCAGGAAGCGCTCGACGTTCTGCTGGTCGGCACTGGATGCTCGAACCACCAGCAGTCCGGCCTGAGGGTTGACCACCACGCTGTTGTCCGCCTCGCTGCCGATCATCATCGCCACGACCTCGCGCACTTCACTCCAGAAGTCGACGCTGCTGCTGGTCAGCAGCTGACTGGCGTTGACGGTGCTGGAGGTCGAGTTGGTCGTGGTTCCGCCTGCACCGGTGTCGGTGTTGTCGCGGTGGTGACTTGACCGGAGCTGACCCGAGTATCGGTCATGCCCTGTCGCTGCAGGTTGAGGTAGTTCAGGTCATAGGTGCGGGTGACTGCGGTATTGGCCTGGATCTGATAGCCATAGCTGGTGCGGCGATAGTCGTAGCCGTAGCTGTCGCGCACCGCCGCGAGGACTTCTTCCAGCGTCACGTTGCGCAGGCTGAAGGTTATGTTGCCGGTCACCGCCGGGTGTACCAGCAGGTTCTGCCCGGCGTTGTCCATCAGGCTGAGGAAGAATTCGCGGGCCGGCATGTCGTTGGCGACCACATCGAAGCGCGGGCCACTGACAGCCGAACTGCCGTCGACGCTCAGCGGCGGAATCAGCGCAGCCTGCACCGACGGCGGCGGCAGCGCCTTGGCCTGGGTCTGCTGCAGGCTTTCCTCGAACAGACGGTTGCTCTGCTCGTAGAGGCGCTTGTCGCCGTCCTCGAATGTCTGGCAGGCGGCCAGCAGGCAGAACAGGCTCAGCAAGCCGAGACGTGGAAAAAGGGTCGGCATCATGGTCGGACTTGGCTCGGAGTAATGATCGGGGCAACCAGACGCAGCGTCTGCTGCTGGCCGTCGCGCTCGATCAGGACGGAATTCGTGTTGATGGCCAGGACTCGGGCGTCGGCCAGGATGTCGCCGACTCTCAGCGATTGGCCGTTGAGCACCGCCCGAGCGCTCTGTGCACCACGGATAATGGCTTGCAGGTGCAGCGTCGCCGGTGCCTGACGCTCCGCTGCAGCGGTCACGAACGCCGCGGGCGGACGGGTGGGATCGAGCGCGTAGGCCGAAGCGGGCAGCAAAAGGAGCAAGCAGAACGCACGAGAAAAATCAGACACCAACCCACCCCGCTTCGCGACTCAAGGTATGCAGCTCCAGCGTGATCCGCGCCTTGTCCGGCCCGGCTTCATCGATGTGATAGTCCAGGCTGTCCCAATGCAGACGCCAGCCACTGTTCTGCACCGCCTGCAGGTAATCGAGCAGGTCGAAGTAGCCGCCTTGCAGGGTCAGACGCAGGCCGTGCCGGTAGAAGCTGACCGCCGCTGGCGGCGCATCCTTCGCCGCATCCGTCGCGCTGGCCGGCAACTCCAGCGGCGCGCTGAAGCTCTGCAGCGCGACCATCTGCAGTTGAGGCTGACGGCGCAGCAGGTCCTGCAGCAGCGCTTTCATGCGTGCAGGTGAAACCAGTGAGCGGGTCTCCTCGTCGATGCTGCGCAGAATCTGGTCGCGATTGGTGCGCGCCACATCGAGGGCGTCTCGATAGGGACGATTGGGGTCGGCCGCGAGCTTGGCCTGAAGTTCGAGCAACGCATTGTTCGCCTCCAGCTGACGGGCTTCGGCGAGACGCAGCTGGCTGTCCTGCTGGGCGATGCGCTCGGCGAGCGGCTCAGCCACCAGCAGTAGATAAAGCATGCCCAGCAGGGAAGCGCCGACCAGCACGCTCAGCCACTGCTCGCGCGGCGCCAGCGCCTGCCAGCGCTGCCGCAGGCTTTGCATGGCGTTATTCATCGTCGCCCTCCTCCGCCGCTCGGGATGCCAGGCGGAACGCCAGCAGGCCACTGTCATCGCGCTGCAGATCAAAGCTGCCGAACTCGCGACCCTGCAACGTCTTGCTGCGCCCGAGGCTTTCCAGATAAAGCGGAAGCAGTTCCTGATCCTGGCTCAAGCCGCGCAACAGCATGTCGCTGCCGCCAGCCTGCAGACGGATGCGAGTCAGCCAGAGCCCGCGCGGCGGGTGCCGATCGGCCAGGGCCGTCAGCACTGGCGCGAAGCCGCTACGCAGCTGGCCATCGAGCGCGCGCAGATGCGTTGCGAGGCGTTGCAGCTGGCGGTTCTCCGCTTCCCGCTCTGCCAGTTGCGCAGGCAGCCGGGTATCCAGCGTCGGTTCCCGGTAGTTGGCCTTGAAGGCGGCCAGCTGCGCCTCTGCAGAAACCGCCTGCGCCTCGGCCAACTGACGGTCCGAGGCGCGCTGCTTGAGGTTCCAGCCCTGCCAGGCAGCATGCGACGCCAGGGCAAGCGCCAGTACACATGCGCCAAGCAGCAGTTGCCGCGGACGCGGGCCACCCTGCTGACGACGTTCGCGCTGATAGAGATTGACGTTCTGCATCAGACGGCGTCCTGACGCAGGGCGGCACCGACGGCGCCAATGCAGAACGCCTGCTGCGCTTCGGACAGCTCGGCACCCGGCTGGCCGGGGAAGAGCTCGCGCAGGTCGAGGCGTTGCAGGTTCACCGCCAGGCCACTGGCCAGCCCCTGATAGGCGCGCTCGCCATCTTGCTTCATGGGCAGCAACATCAAGCGATTGATATAGCCCTTGCCGAGTTGGCTCTCGAAGTAGTCAAGCGAGCGCTGGATTTCCAGTGTCGTACTGCTCAAATCCTGGGCGGCACGGGCCAGCCCCTGCTCGATACGCCGCGCCATGTAAAGGTCGGCGCCGTTCTGGATGCAGATCAGGCCTTCGCTGGTGCGCAGGCGCAGCAATGCGAGATTCATGCCTTCGGCGCCGGCGTGCGAGCCCAGGTTGCGAAACGCCATCTCGGTGATGTCGATGCTCGCCATGTGCAGACCGGCCTGACGCACGAGCTGGGCGTAGTGCTGCATCCGGGTTTTCTCGAGAACGGCGCAATAGACCATGCGCGTGCGCCCGCGATAGGCGTCCTCGGGCAGCGCGAAACAGTCGATCACCACATCGTCCAGCGACTGGCTGATCATGTCCTTGATGCGCCAGCGCATGGCGTCACGCAATTCCTGCGGCGGCACTTCAGGCGCTTCGAGAAGGAACATCTGGTATTCGGAAGGATGTAGCAGCACGTTTGCCGGCAGGCCCTGCAAGGCCCGCTCGCTTACGGTTTGTTCCAGCAGCGCTGCCTGTGCGTCGGCACTGCCTTCCAGGTGTTCGCAGTACGGCAGCAGCGGCCGCGCACTGGGCACCCGAACGACCTGCGCCAATGCGATACCTTGCGGACCAGCCTCGATGCCGAGCATGCCGGCTGGTTTTGATTTCTTGGTTTTGGAAAACAGACCCACCACTGGCTCCCTCGCCAAGACGTCGGTGCTCAACTGCCAGAAAGCAGAGAATCGATATTGAGGGCGTCAAATAGATAGCATATTGCCATCTGGCGTGACTCTAACAATATCCGATGGGTGCGTCCAAATATTGTCGTAAATCAATCGCGCACCAGAAAAGCGTCAATCCAAGGACGTCAAGTATCGCGCGCATTCTGGGTTAATTAATAAGCTGGCGCTATATCGGCTTAAGCCCTTTCGTCGCACGAGGGCATCACAAACTACGCACCTGACGAACGGTAGTCAGCGGAATGAGCACGCGATGGATGCAGGAAAAGGAAACTGGCGCTCTTAGAACAGAGTGAGCTGCTCGAAACCACCGCGCAGATCGACCAACCGCACGCCGACGCCAATCAACCGAACCGGCCGCGCACCACGGGAGAAGGCGATGGCGAGCAGATCGGCGTAGTCGTCGATTTCGAGTCCGGCGCCAGCCTGCTCCATTGTGGTCTGGGTGAAGTCATGGAATTTGAGCTTTACGAAGGGCTTGCCGGGCCGATAGCCGTTGTCGAGGCGCGCCATGCGGCTAGCCAACTGCTGCAGCAGCTCCGGCAGACGCTCCAGGCACGCCGCCAGGTCCGGCAGATCCTTGTCGTAGGTCTGCTCGACGCTCACCGACTGGCGCCGACTCTCCACCTGCACCGACCGCTCATCGACGCCGCGCGCCAGCCCCCAGAGCCGCTCACCGAACGCACCGAACTCGCGGACCAGGTCCAATCTGTGCCACTCGCGCAAGTCGCTACAGGTGCGGATGCCGAGCCGGCCGAGCTTCTCAGCGGTGACGCGACCCACACCATGCAGCCGCTTGACCTCCAGCGCCTGTACGAAATCGTCGACCTGTGTCGGGGTAATGACGAATAGGCCGTCGGGCTTATTCCATTCGCTGGCAATCTTGGCGAGAAACTTGTTCGGAGCAACACCCGCCGACACCGTGATGCGCAGCTGCTGCCAGACCCGACGCCGGATGTCCTCGGCAATACGCGTGGCGCTACCGGAAAAATGCTTGCAGGCAGTGACGTCCAGATAAGCCTCGTCCAGCGACAGCGGCTCGATCTGCTCGGTGTAGGTGCGAAAGATGTTATGGATCTCACGCGAAGCCTCCCGGTAGGCATCCATGCGGGGCCGCAGGATCAGCAGATCAGGACACAACTTCAGTGCGTGCCCGGACGCCATGGCCGAGCGAACACCATATGCACGCGCCTCGTAGTTGCACGTGGCAATGACCCCGCGCCGATCCGCAGCGCCACCAACTGCGATCGGCCGCCGAGCCAGACTGGGGTCGTCGCGCATCTCGATCGCGGCGTAAAAGCAGTCGCAATCAATATGGATGATCTTGCGAAGGGCGGACTGACTCACGGAAAACAGGGCACCGGACAGGAGTGAACGAATCTTCAGCGCAGCAGGTCGGTTATTGAGATGGTAAGTCCTTTATCACCCGATAGCCGGAGGTTCAGATGAAAATCTTGTACGCAGGCATCATCGCACTGGGCAGCTTGTTTTCCGCGGTTGCGCTGGCCGACCAGGACATGATGAACACTCAGCCGCAAGGCACCAACATCCAGCAGGAAAAGAAAGGCGAGGGACTGGTTCGCGAGAACGAAGATGGCGGCGCCGACCCGAAAATGAAAGAGGAAATCCAGGAAGATTGGCGCGAGGATGCCGAGAAGCGCCGCGAGAGCGACGTCATGAAGCCCGAGCAGCGCGGCTGAGCAACCAGCTTCGTCAAAGCTCCAGCGGGTACGGCTGAACCAGCGCTTTACCGTAGCCGTCGATGAACTCAGGCGGCATGCGCTTGGGTTTCCCGCTGGAGAGCTCTATACAGACGAAAGTCGTCTGCGCGCGCAGCAGCGTAGCGCCGTCGGCCGGTCGGATCAGCTGGAAATTGCGTTTCATCTTCAAACGCTGATCGGATTCGGAAATCCAGGTTCCCAACTGCAGCAGATCGCCTTCGTAGGCCGCGGCCAGATAATCGATCTCGTGCCGCAGCACTGCCATCGCCCGATCGAGGCGGCGGTAGTCGTCGATGCCCAATCCCAGACTCTGCGAATGCTGCCAGGCGCACCGCTCCAGCCAGGTTACATAGACCGCATTGTTGGCATGGCCCAGCTCGTCGATATGCTCGGACTGCACCTGCAGGTCGATGGTAAACGCGTCCGCCTGATCCCAGCTCATTCGTTGCAAGCCTCGTTGGCCGTTTGCGATGACCTATGAAACCGCAGCCGCCGCGACGAGTCACGCTTGTTGGTGCGAGCAATGACAAGGCATTCAGCGCAGTGCGGCTAAAACGACTTTTCGACCACGCAAAACAAAAAGGGCCATCTCATGAAAGATGACCCCTTGAAGCCCAAAACGGGCAATATAAATGGCGTCCCCTAGGGGACTCGAACCCCTGTTACCGCCGTGAAAGGGCGGTGTCCTAGGCCACTAGACGAAGGGGACGAAACCTTCGCAAACCTGCCGAACAATCAATCGACAAGCCGTGATTGGTGGAGCTAGACGGGATCGAACCGTCGACCTCTTGCATGCCATGCAAGCGCTCTCCCAGCTGAGCTATAGCCCCGGATTTATCGTCTCTCGACGCGCGATGTCGAACATCGCTTAATAATGGCGTCCCCTAGGGGACTCGAACCCCTGTTACCGCCGTGAAAGGGCGGTGTCCTAGGCCACTAGACGAAGGGGACGCAAACCCTTCAAGCGCAACCTGTATCGCTTATGCGGCAAATACAAGCTGGTGGCAAATTCTGCTCTTCGAGATTGGTGGAGCTAGACGGGATCGAACCGTCGACCTCTTGCATGCCATGCAAGCGCTCTCCCAGCTGAGCTATAGCCCCATCTCAAGGACGGGGCGCATATTAGGGGCGCCCCCAAGTAGTGTCAACAACAATTTCCAACGGGCCGAAGTTTTTTTGGCATTAGGAACAACTACTTACCACCGACGAATGGTAACGCCACCACCTCGGGGCGATGCTGGTCACAAGCACCGCCCCTGCCCCGCACTCAGACAATCGACGCCGCGAGCTTCTCCCACTCCTTGGCTTCCTTCTTCGACGCGCCACCGAGCAACTCGAGTGCATTGCGCAGGCGGAAGCGCGTCAGATCCGGGCCGAGAATCTCCATCGCGTCGAGTACCGATACCGAACTGGCCTGCCCGGTGATGGCGGCGAACATCAGCGGCATCACATCGCGCAGCTTGAAGCCAAGATGTTCCGCCACCTGGGTGATGCACGCGGTGATGCGCTCCTTCTCCCACTGGCGCAGTGCTTCCAACTTCCACAGAATCAGCTGCATGACTTGGCGCACCTGCGTCGCATCGAGCTTCTTGTGCGCGAACAATGCGGGGTCGAGCGGCAATGCACCGGAGAAGAAGAAGCCAGCCAATGGCGCAATCTGGCTGAAGGTTTCCACGCGCTGCTGCACGTGCGGCGCGATCTGCATCATGTACTGCGGATTGAATGCCCACTTCTGCACTTCGGCAGCGAACTGTTCGACCGGGAGTTCGCGCAGCCACTGGCCGTTCAGCCAGGAAAGCTTCTCCAGATCGAAGATCGGTCCGCCGAGCGATACGCGATTGATGTCGAAGTGCTCGATCATCTCGTTCAGCGTGAATTTCTCGCGCTCGTCAGGCATCGACCAGCCCATGCGCCCGAGGTAGTTGAGCATCGCCTGTGGCAGAAAACCCATGCGCTCGTAGAAGGTCACCGAGGTCGGATTCTTGCGCTTGGAGAGCTTGCTCTTGTCGGGATTGCGCAGCAGCGGCATGTAGCACAGCTGCGGCTGCTCCCAGCCGAAGTACTCGTATAGCTTGATCAGCTTGGGCGCCGACGGCAGCCACTCTTCGCCACGCAGCACGTGAGTGATGCCCATCAGGTGGTCATCGACCACGTTGGCGAGGAAGTAGGTCGGCAGGCCATCGGCCTTCATCAGCACCTGCATGTCCATGCGGTCCCAGCCGATCTCGACGGTGCCGCGCAGCATGTCGTTGACCTGACACACGCCTTCGCTCGGCACCTTCATCCGAATTACATGGGATTCACCAGCAGCGATGCGACGCTGAGCTTCGGCCGGATCGAGGTGCATGCAATGGCCGTCATAACGCGGCGTTTCCTTGTTCGCCATCTGCTCGGCACGCACCTGATCCAGGCGCTCGCTGCTGCAGAAGCACGGGAACGCATGACCCTTGCTGACCAGCTCGTCCGAGTACTTCTTGTAGATCTCGCCGCGCTCGCTCTGCCGGTACGGGCCATGCGGACCGCCAACGTCCGGACCCTCGTCCCATTCGATGCCCAGCCAGCGCAGCGCATCGTAGATCTGCTGCTCGGATTCACGGGTCGAGCGCACCTGATCGGTATCCTCGATGCGCAAGATGAACTGGCCACCGTGCTGTCGGGCGAAGCACAGGTTGAACAGCGCGATGTAGGCAGTACCGACGTGGGGATCGCCGGTCGGAGATGGCGCGATGCGGGTGCGAACCGTGGTCATGAGTGCTCTCGGACGGTAGGGACATACGGAAAGGGACGAATGTTAGCAGGCGCTGCGCAGCCGGCTCCAGCCGAACACCGGGAAGCAGAGCGAGAGCGTCCCGAAGGAGACGCTCTGGGACAGGCCGAAACGGTCGATCCGCCAGAATAGCTTGCTAGACCTGCAACAAGCGCTCGCGCAGCTTGTGAATCTCGTCGCGCGCCTCGGCGGCCGCCTCGAACTCCAGATCGCGCGCCAGACTCAGCATCTTCTCTTCCAGCTGACGAATCCGCTTGGTGATCTCGCTCGGCGAACGCAGTTCGTTCTCGTAACGCGCACTCTCCTCCGCCGCTTTCGCCTCGCCACGCCGCTTCTTGCTGCGCGAGCCCGGTACGGTTGCGCCTTCGAGGATGTCCTGCACGTCCTTCTTCACGCCCTTGGGCACGATGCCGTTGGCCTCGTTGAAGGCAATCTGCTTGTTGCGCCGCCGCTCGGTTTCGTCCATGGCGCGCTGCATGGACCCGGTGATGTTGTCGGCATACAAAATCGCGCGACCGTTGAGATTGCGCGCCGCGCGGCCAATGGTCTGGATCAGCGAGCGCTCTGAACGCAGGAAGCCTTCCTTGTCCGCATCGAGGATCGCCACCAGCGACACCTCAGGCATATCCAGGCCTTCGCGCAGCAGGTTGATGCCCACCAGCACATCGAAAGTGCCCAACCGCAGGTCGCGGATGATCTCGACCCGTTCCACGGTATCGATGTCCGAATGCAGGTAGCGCACGCGCACATCGTGATCACTCAGGTAGTCGGTCAAGTCCTCGGCCATGCGCTTGGTCAGCGTGGTGACCAGCACCCGCTCCTCCTTGACCACGCACTTGCGAATCTCCGACAGCAGATCGTCGACCTGGGTCAGTGCAGGACGCACCTCGATCTGCGGATCGACCAGGCCCGTCGGACGCACGACCTGCTCCACCACGCGGCCAGCATGTTCGGCCTCGTAAGGTCCGGGTGTCGCGGAGACGAAGATGGTCTGTGGGCAGATCGCCTCCCATTCGTCGAAGCGCATCGGCCGGTTATCCAGCGCCGATGGCAGACGGAAGCCATACTCCACCAGGGTTTCCTTGCGCGAGCGGTCGCCCTTGTACATCGCGCCGACCTGCGGCACCGACACGTGGGACTCGTCGATCACCAGCAGCGCGTCGGCCGGCAGGTAATCGAACAGCGTCGGTGGCGGCTCGCCGGCATCGCGCCCGGACAGATAGCGCGAGTAGTTTTCGATGCCGTTGCAGTAACCCAGCTCCATGATCATTTCCAGATCGAAACGCGTGCGCTGCTCGAGCCGCTGCGCCTCCACCAGCTTGTTCTGACTGCGCAGGTAATCGAGCCGCTCGCGCAGCTCGTCCTTGATCTTCTCTATCGCGTCGAGCAGGGTTTCCCGCGGCGTCACGTAGTGGCTCTTGGGATAGAAGGTGAAGCGCGGCAGCTTGCGGATCACCTCCCCGGTCAGCGGATCGAAGGCCGACAGGCTCTCCACCTCATCATCGAACAGCTCGATACGCACCGCTTCGAGATCCGATTCCGCCGGGAAGATGTCGATCACGTCGCCGCGCACACGGAAGGTCGCACGAGCGAAATCCATGTCGTTGCGGGTGTACTGCAGGCCAGTCAGCCGGCGCAGCAGCTCGCGCTGATCGAGCCGATCACCACGATCGACGTGCAGGACCATCTTCAGGTATGACTGCGGATCACCCAGACCGTAGATGCACGACACAGTGGTGACGATGATCGCATCCGGGCGCTCCAGCAGCGCCTTGGTTGCCGACAGACGCATCTGCTCGATGTGATCGTTGATCGATGCATCCTTCTCGATGAAGGTGTCCGACGACGGCACATAGGCTTCCGGCTGATAGTAGTCGTAGTAGGAAACGAAATACTCGACCGCATTGTTCGGGAAGAACGCCTTGAACTCACCATAGAGCTGCGCGGCCAGCGTCTTGTTCGGCGCCAGCACCAGCGTAGGCCGCTGCACATGGGCGATGACGTTGGCGACGCTGAAGGTCTTGCCCGAGCCCGTAACGCCCAGCAGCGTCTGGTGCGACAACCCCGCCTCGATGCCTTCGATCATCTGCCGAATGGCCTCCGGTTGATCGCCGGCCGGCTTGAAACGGGTGACCAGTTCGAACTTGGACATTTCGCCTCTCTAGGTAACATGTGCGAGCTTGGCAGCCGGACTTTCGAACAGCCATCCAGCGGTTTGGCGCGACAGCCAGCGGATCCTGAAATCCGCCACCAGCGATGGGCGCGCAGAGCCGAGAAACCGCCCATCTTTCCAGTACGCAAAACGCACCGAAAGTGATCAGAAAACCTCGGTAGCATATCGCAGGCAACAGGCTTGACCGCTATACTACCGCCCCGTTTGCGCATCACCCTGCGCGCCGACGCGAGGGTGGTGAATCTAGTCACTCTTCTCTTTCGAGCCCCCTCACCATGAGTTTGTTCTCTGCTGTCGAAATGGCGCCGCGCGATCCTATCCTCGGCCTCAATGAAGCCTTCAACGCCGACACGCGGCCGAACAAGGTCAACCTCGGTGTCGGTGTCTACTACAACGAAGAAGGTCGCATTCCACTGCTGCGCGCCGTGGTCGAGGCGGAGCATGCCCGCATCGCTGCCCACGCGCCCCGCGGCTATCTGCCGATCGAGGGCATTGCCGCTTATGACGCTGCCGTACAGAAGCTGCTGTTCGGCAACGATTCTCCGCTGATCGCCGAAGGCCGGGTGGTGACTACCCAGGCGCTGGGCGGAACCGGCGCACTCAAAGTCGGCGCAGACTTCCTCAAGCGCCTGCTGCCGGACGCCGTGGTTGCCATCAGCAACCCGAGCTGGGAAAACCATCGCGCGCTGTTCGAGTCGGCCGGTTTCCCGGTCCAGAGCTACAGCTACTATGACGCGAGCAATCACGGCATCGATCGCGCCGGCCTGCTGCAGGACCTGAAGAACCTGCCACCCCGCTCCATCGTCGTGCTGCACGCCTGCTGCCACAACCCGACCGGCGTCGATCTGAACCTGGATGACTGGAAGCAGATTCTCGACGTGCTGCGTGCCCAGGATCACGTGCCGTTCATCGACATCGCCTACCAGGGCTTCGGCGACAGCATCGAAGAGGACGCCGCCGCCGTGCGCCTTTTCGCCGAGTCGGGCATGACCTTCTTCGTTTCCAGCTCGTTCTCCAAGTCTTTCTCGCTGTACGGCGAACGCGTCGGCGCGCTGTCGATGGTCACCCAGAGCCGCGAGGAGTCGGCTCGCGTACTGTCGCAGGTCAAGCGCGTGATCCGCACCAACTATTCCAACCCGCCGACCCACGGCGCCACGATCGTCTCCGCGGTGCTCAACAGCCCGGAACTGCGCGCCATGTGGGAAGCCGAGCTGGGCGAGATGCGCAGCCGCATCCGCGAGCTGCGTCTGAGTATGGTCGAGCAACTAGCGGCCAAAGGCGCGAAGACGGACTTCAGTTTCGTTGCCGCCCAGCGCGGTATGTTCTCCTACTCCGGCCTCACGGCCGAGCAGGTCGAGCGACTGCGTGTCGAGTTCGGCGTCTACGCCATCAGCACCGGTCGAATCTGCGCCGCCGCACTGAACCGCAACAACCTCGGTCACGTCACTGACGCCATCGTTCAGGTGCTCTGACTCCAGCCGCCCGGGGCCCTCTCAGACCCCGGGCGCGGCGTCGTTCCTAGCGGCGCAAAGGGTTGACTTCTCTTTTGCAAACAGTAGGATACGCACCGTTGTTCCGCGATAGCTCAGTCGGTAGAGCAAATGACTGTTAATCATTGGGTCCCTGGTTCGAGTCCAGGTCGCGGAGCCAAATTTCAAAGCCTCGGTTGATACCGGGGCTTTTTTATTGCCGCTGGACTCTCACCAGGGACTGCGTCCCAGGTTATTCGCTTCGCTCACCCCTTCGGGGCCGCGCTGAAGCGCGTTCAGCTTCGCTGTCGAGTCCAGGTCGCGGAGCCAAATTTCAAAGCCTCGGTTGATACCGGGGCTTTTTTATTGCCGCTGGACTCTCACCAAGGACCGAGTCCCAGGTTATTCGCGTCCTACTCGGTCAGCGGTTCGCCCAGCCGCTGACGCCACCAGCCCTGCGCCACAACCGAGCAGCCCCAGCCCAGCAGCACGCCCAACACATTGGCCAGCATGTCCCAGCGCGAGGCGGTCCGATAAGGCAGCATGCCCTGCCCGATCTCGATCGACAGTGCCGCAATAACTGTCAGACCCAGCCCCCACAGGAATGGCACCCGCGGGAACGCCAGACGAAGGGTGAACGCCAGCGCGGCGAAACCCAGCAGATGATGCAGCTTGTCTTGCTGATCGAACAGCTGCGGTACCGGTTCCGGCTTCAAGCCGTTGAACAGGACGACCGCCAGCACGATCAGAAAGGGCAGCATTCGCATATAGGGCATCAGGTGGCGTCTCTCACTTCAAGGGATCAACAGAACAGAGGGAAACGCCCTCACCGCGACCTCTGACCCTGGAAAGACCATAAAGATCAACGCGTCAGCCGAGCGGCGTTATTCAGCAGAGCGGCACAAACAAAAATGCCCGCATCCTTCGATGCGGGCATCAGCAAAGCCTATGCGGTCAGACCGGGCTTAGGCCTCGGTCTTGCCGACAGCGGACTTGATCAGAGTCTGCAGCTCGCCGTTCTCGAACATCTCGAGGATGATGTCGCTGCCACCGACCAGCTCACCATTCACCCACAGCTGCGGGAAGGTCGGCCAGTTGGCATAGGTCGGCAGGCTGGCACGAATTTCCGGGTTCTGCAGGATGTCGACATAAGCGAACTTCTCGCCACAGCCCATTACCGCCTGGGTCGCGCGAGCGGAAAAACCGCACTGCGGGGCGTTGGGCGAACCCTTCATGTAAAGCAGCACCGGGTTGTTGGCGATCTGTTCTTTGATGGTTTCGATGATATCCATGGAGTACCTCGGCTAGACACGGTTGCCGCGCATTGTAACGGAAAAAGCATGGGAAAGCCGAGCGGAGGACTCGGCTTTGTTGCGGCGCAAAGGCCGTCAGCACGGCGATTCAGCCCGCCGGAGGCCGTGGGCTGCGGATTTGCGCCTATGCTCGCTTTCTGGATAAGATCGCGCCTTTCCCGTTTCGTCGCTCCCCGTGCGACCCCCAGTCGTCGGTCCCCTTTTTCTGTCGAAAAGCACTGGATCGCGCTGCGGCAATAAAGGTAGTTGATATGAGCGCAAGGCATTTTCTCTCACTGATGGACTGCACGCCCCAGGAGCTGAACAGCCTGGTCCGCCGCGGCATCGAGCTGAAGGATCTGCGCGAGCGCGGCGTCCTGTTCGAACCCCTGAAGAATCGCGTGCTGGGTATGATCTTCGAGAAGGCCTCGACCCGCACCCGACTGTCGTTCGAAGCCGGCATGATCCAGCTCGGCGGCCAGGCGATCTTCCTGTCCCCGCGCGATACCCAGCTCGGGCGCGGCGAGCCGATCAGCGATTCGGCCATCGTCATGTCGCGCATGCTCGATGCGGTGATGATCCGCACGTTCGCCCACTCGACCCTCACCGACTTTGCCGCCAACTCGAGTGTGCCGGTCATCAACGGTCTTTCCGATGACCTGCACCCCTGCCAGCTGATGGCCGATATGCAGACCTTCCATGAGCACCGCGGCAGTATCGCCGGCAAGACGGTGGCCTGGATCGGCGACGGCAACAACATGTGCAATACCTATATAGAAGCTGCCATCCAGTTCGACTTCCAGCTGAAGGTCGCCTGCCCCGAGGGCTACGAGCCCGACGCCGAGCTGATGGCGCGCGCCGGTGATCGCGTGCAGGTAATGCGTGATCCGCGCGAAGCGGCTGCAGGCGCACACCTGATCAGCACCGACGTATGGGCCTCCATGGGCCAGGAAGACGAAGCCGCTGCACGCCTGGCCACGTTCCGCCCCTATCAGGTGGACCGCGCCCTGCTCGATTGCGCCGCTGAAGACGTGCTGTTCATGCATTGCCTTCCGGCACACCGCGGCGAGGAGATCAGCCATGACCTGCTCGACGATCCGCGCTCCGTGGCCTGGGATCAGGCAGAGAACCGCCTGCATGTACAGAAGGCACTGCTGGAGTTCCTCGTCGAGCCGGCCTATCACCACGCATGAAACACGAGCCGCCGCTGCTGCAACTGCGTGACCTGGCCTGTGGCTACGGCGAGCAGAGCATCGTCCAGCACCTCAACCTGCATCTGAACCGCGGCGATATCGGTTGCCTGCTGGGCCCGTCCGGCTGCGGCAAGACCACCACACTGCGTGCCATCGCCGGCTTCGAGCCGGTGCACCAGGGCGAGATTCACCTGGCGGAGTCGGTCATCTCCCGCTCGGGCTTTACCCTCGCGCCGGAGAAGCGTCGTATCGGGATGGTGTTTCAGGACTACGCGCTGTTCCCCCATCTGACCGTGGCGGAGAACATCGCCTTCGGGATTCGCAAGCAGCCTGACTGCTCGCGAATCGTCTCCGAAATGCTCGAACTGGTGCACCTTTCCGCCCTTGGCAAACGCTATCCACACGAGCTCTCCGGCGGACAGCAGCAACGCGTCGCACTGGCCCGCGCCCTGGCACCAGAGCCTGCGCTGTTGCTGCTGGACGAGCCGTTCTCCAACCTCGACGTCGAACTGCGTCGGCGCCTCAGCCATGAGGTGCGCGAGATCCTCAAGGCACGCAACACCAGCGCCATTCTGGTTACCCACGACCAGGAAGAAGCCTTCGCCGTCAGCGATCAGGTCGGCGTGTTCAAGGACGGTCGCCTGGAGCAGTGGGACACCCCGTTCAACCTTTACCACGAACCGCTGACGCCCTTCGTGGCCAGCTTTATCGGCCAGGGCTATTTCATCCGCGGGCAGCTGCTAGACCCGGAAACCGTGCAGACCGAACTCGGTGTGATTCGCGGCAACCGCGCCTACACCTGGCCGGCAGGCAGCTCGGTAGATGTGTTGCTGCGCCCGGATGACATCATCTACAAGCCGGACAGCCCGCTGCGGGCGCTTATCGTCGGCAAGACCTTCCTCGGCGCGTCGACGCTGTACCGGCTGCAGCTGCCCACCGGCAATCAACTGGTGGCGATCTTCACCAGCCATGCGGACTACCCCACCGGGCAGGAAGTCGGCATCGCCATCGCCGCCGACCATCTGGTGGTATTTCCGGCACAGGGCAGCGTCGCCGCCCATGAAACGCTGCAGCCGACAACAGCGGCGCGCTAACCCTTCTGCCGGCGCTGGCGGAAGAACTCGCTGAGCACCATCCCGCACTCCTCGGCCAGCACACCACCCTCGACCAGCACCCGGTGGTTGAGAAAGCCCTGATCGAAAAACTGGCCGCGACTGACAACCACGCCGGCCTTCGGCTCGGTGGCGCCATAGACGACGCGCTGGATCCGCGAATGCACGATCAGACCGGCGCACATGCTGCACGGCTCCAGCGTGACGTAGAGCGTCACGCCGGGTAGCCGATAGTTCTGCAGCACCTGCGCCGCGTCGCGCACCGCGACCATTTCCGCATGCGCACTGGGGTCGTGTCGGGAGATCGGGCAGTTGAAGCCGCGCCCGATGATCTGTCCATCCTGCACCAGCACAGCGCCGACCGGCACCTCTCCCAACGCAGCGCCCTGCGCCGCCAGCGCCAGGGCTTCGCGCATGAAGCGCTCGTCCTGGCTGCGGTCGATGATCTGCGGCTTCCTCACTGCCCTACTCCTCCCTGTCTCATACCACCTCGATCGCTGCCATCAACCCGGTTTCCATGTGGTCGATGACATGACAGTGAAACATCCAGACACCCGGATTATCAGCGACCAGCGCGATACGGGCCGTCTCGTTCTTGCCCAGCAGGTAGGTATCGGTGAACCACGGATCGATCTTGCGGCGATTGGACGAGATCACCTTGAAGGTCATCCCGTGCAGATGAATCGGATGCTGGTACTGACTGAGGTTGCGCAGCTCGAAGATGTAATGACCATCCTTTTTCAGCGTCGCAATCGGGCGATCGGCACAGGTCTTGTCGTTGATGTCCCAGGCCTCGCCGTTGATCTGCCAGAAGGTATAGGCGCCGCCCTGCGCGGCGTCTGTCGACAAGGTACCGGCCCACTCGAAGTTGAAGCGCAGCGTTTCCGCGCGCTGCAGATCCGGCTCCGCCACGGGATTGGCCGGCAACGCCGGCGGCCAGTCGCCGGCGACATCGTCATGCGCCACCGAGCGCAGCGTCGCCAGCCGTAGCGGACCATTGCGCAAGGACAGCTCCGTGCCGGCCTCCGGCACCTTCAGCGCCAGGTCGATACGCATGCCCGGACCGAGCCAGTACTCCTTGCCCAGCGGCATAGGAGCGATCGGATGTCCATCGAGCGCATAGATGCGCGCCTCGCTATCTGGCAGGTTCAGCCGATAGGTCAGGGTGTTGTCGAGATTCAGCAGCCGCAGCCGCACGACCTGCCCGGCCGGCAGATCAAGCGTGGGCGCATGTGTGCCATTCACCGTCGACAGCACGCCCGGCGTGCCGCCACGGGCCGCCTCGCGCGGCACGCTGAATTCGGTGAACGCTCCCTGCTTGTCGACATGCCAGCTTTTCAGGTTGAGCGTGCGCTCGTGCCTGAAACCGCTTGGCTCGCGTTCCTCGACAATCAGCGGACCGACCAGCCCGCGACCCAGCTGCGCGGCACTGCTGGTGTGCGGGTGATACCAGAAGCTGCCGGCATCGTGCAGCTGGAAGCGATAGTCGAAGAACTCGCCGGGCAACACCGGCAACTGCGATACGTAGGGCACGCCATCCATTTCCAGCGGCAGACGAATGCCATGCCAATGGATGGTGGTGGGCTCGGGCAGATTGTTGATGAAGCGCACCCGCAGCCAGTCGCCCTGACGGCCACGCAGCTCCAGGCCAGGCGCTTGCCCGCCATAGGCCCAGGCAGGCGTGACGTGACCAGGCACCAGCTCCACGTCCAGCGGGGCGGCAATCAGTTCGTAGTCATGAGTGGTGATGTCAGCCGGGCGACCGAGCCAGTAGCGCGCGCCACTGCCGGCGAGACCGACGACACCAAGACCGGCCAGGCCGGTGAGAATCTGTCTACGGGTAAAGGACATGCATGGGCTCCAGCCAGTCCGAATTGATGGGCCCATCAGGCTCGACGCGCCTCTCTGCGGAGGCTGCGCATAGCATGAGGGCAGCCTGGGCTGCCCTCATTGCTTCAGATCATTCCCACTCGATGGTGGCCGGCGGCTTGCTCGACACATCGTAGGTCACGCGGGAGATGCCTTCGATTTCGTTGATGATGCGGTTGGACACCTTTTCCAGCAACTCATAAGGCAGGTGCGCCCAACGTGCGGTCATGAAGTCGATGGTTTCCACCGCGCGCAGCGCGACGACCCAGGCGTAGCGGCGGCCGTCGCCGACCACACCGACCGATTTCACCGGCTGGAACACCACGAAGGCCTGGCTGGTCTTGTGGTACCAGTCGAAGTTGCGCAGCTCTTCGATGAAGATGTGATCCGCGCGACGCAGCAGGTCGGCATATTCCTTCTTCACTTCGCCTAGGATGCGCACACCCAGACCCGGGCCCGGGAACGGGTGACGGTAGACCATGTCGTAGGGCAGGCCGAGTTCTAGGCCGATCTTGCGCACCTCGTCCTTGAACAGTTCACGCAGCGGCTCGACCAGCTTGAGGTTCATTTCCTCCGGCAGGCCGCCGACGTTGTGGTGGGACTTGATCACATGGGCCTTGCCGCTCTTGGCGCCGGCCGACTCGATCACGTCGGGGTAGATGGTGCCCTGGGCGAGGAACTGGATGTTGTCCAGCTTACTGGCTTCTGCATCGAACACGTCGATAAAGGTACGACCGATGATCTTGCGCTTCTTCTCTGGATCGGCCTCGCCCTCGAGGTTACCGAGGAACTGTGCCTCGGCGTCGGCGCGAATCACCTTGACGCCCATGTTCTCGGCGAACATGGCCATCACCTGGTCACCCTCGTGCAGGCGCAGCAGGCCGTTGTCGACGAACACGCAGGTCAGCTGATCGCCGATCGCCTTGTGCAGCAGCGCCGCAACCACCGACGAATCGACACCGCCGGAAAGGCCGAGCAGCACGTTGGCATCACCGACCTGGGCACGCACCTGGGCGATGGCGTCTTCGACGATGTTGGACGGCGTCCACAGCGCTTCGCAGCCACAGATGTCGAGAATGAAACGGGAAAGGATGCGGCCGCCCTGGCGGGTGTGAGTCACTTCCGGATGGAACTGCACGCCGTAGTAACGGCGGTCGTCGTCACCCATGGCTGCGATCGGGCAGCTAGGCGTGCTGGCGAGGATATGGAAACCTTCTGGCAGCGTGGTCACCTTGTCGCCGTGGCTCATCCAGACGTCGAGGCCGAATACACCGTCGTCATCCATGTGGTCTTCGATGCCGTCGAACAGCTTCGACTTGCCGACCAGATCGACGCGGGCATAGCCGAACTCGCGAACGTCGGAGCCCTGCACCTTGCCACCCAGCTGCTCGGACATGGTCTGCATGCCATAGCAGATGCCGAACAGCGGCACACCGAGATCGAACACGGCCTGCGGCGCGCGCGGGCTGCCTGCCTCGTGAACCGACTCCGGGCCGCCGGCGAGAATGATGCCGCGTGGCGCGAAGGCACGAATGTCGTCCTCGCTCATGTCCCACGGATGCAGCTCGCAATACACGCCGATCTCGCGCACGCGGCGGGCGATCAGCTGGGTGTACTGGGAACCGAAGTCGAGGATCAGGATGCGGTGGGCGTGAATGTCTTGGTGAGCCATGAGCTTTCCTTCGGAAAGAGCCTGAAGCTGAAAGCCGGAAGCTGGAAGCGGAAGCCAGGATTTCTCCCCGCTCCCGCTGCCAGCTTCCGGCGCCTGTCTAGCTGAGCGGATCAACCCACTCGGTAATTCGGGGCTTCCTTGGTGATCTGCACGTCATGCACGTGCGACTCGGCCATGCCGGCACCGGTGATGCGCACGAACTGCGGCTTGCTGCGCATCTCGTCGACGGTGGCGCTGCCGGTATAGCCCATGGAAGCACGCAGGCCGCCCATCAGCTGATGGATGATCGCCGCCAGCGAGCCCTTGTACGGTACGCGGCCTTCGATACCTTCCGGCACCAGCTTCTCGGCACCGGCAGCGGAATCCTGGAAGTAGCGATCCGAGGAGCCCTGCGCCTGGGACATGGCTCCCAGCGAACCCATGCCGCGGTAAGCCTTGTAGGAACGGCCCTGGAACAGCTCGATCTCGCCCGGCGCTTCTTCGGTACCGGCGAACATCGAACCCATCATCACGGCGTTGGCGCCGGCGACGATGGCCTTGGACAGGTCACCGGAGAAGCGGATGCCACCGTCAGCGATCATCGGCACGCCGGTGCCTTCCAGCGCGGCGGAGACGTTGGCGATGGCGGAGATCTGCGGTACGCCGACGCCGGCAACGATACGGGTGGTGCAGATCGAGCCCGGGCCGATACCGACCTTGACCGCGTCGGCGCCGGCCTTGACCAGGTCCAGCGCGGCTTCGGCGGTGGCGATGTTGCCGCCGATCACCTGCACCTGCGGGAAATTCTCCTTCACCCAGCGCACGCGGTCGATCACGCCGCGGGAGTGACCGTGAGCGGTGTCGACCACCACCACGTCGACACCGGCAGCGGCCAGCGCTTCGACGCGCTCACCGGTATCAGCGCCGGTACCGACCGCTGCGCCAACGCGCAGACGGCCCTGGCTGTCCTTGGAGGCAAGCGGGTAGGTCTTGGCTTTCTCGATGTCGCGGAAGGTCACCAGGCCGCGCAGGTGGAAATTGCCGTCTACCACGAGCATCTTCTCGATGCGGTGCTTGTAGAGCTCGGTCTTGATTTCTTCCAGGGCGGTGCCTTCGAGCACGGTGACCAGCTTGTCCTTGGGCGTCATGATCGCTGCGACGGAGTCGCCGGCATTGGGTGTGAAGCGCAGGTCTCGACCGGTGACGATGCCGACCAGCTCCTTGCCGGACACTACCGGAAAGCCGGAGAAGCCCAGTTCATGCGCCTTGCGCAGCAGCTCGCTGATCTTGGTTTCCGGCGTGACGGTGACCGGATCGTGAACGATGGCGGTCTCGTGACGCTTGACCTTGCGCACCTCGGCAGCCTGCTGCTCGATGCTCATGTTCTTGTGGATGATGCCGATGCCGCCTTCCTGAGCCATGGCAATGGCCAGGCGCGCTTCGGTGACGGTGTCCATGGCCGCGGAAACCAGCGGAATGTTCAGCTCGATTTCGCGGGTCAGACGGGTCTTCAGGCTGACATCCTTCGGCAAAACCTCGGAATATCCCGGGATCAGGAGAACATCATCGAAAGTCAGGGCTTCTTGGCTGATACGCAGCATGGCGGGGGCTCCCAGGCGGGAAAAAGGAAGCGCGGCATTATACCCACGCACCCCTTCACGCTCAATGCGGATGTGAGGCGCGTCGCGCACGGCGAAATGCGCGGCATCGCCGAAATGACCGAGCGGTCACGTCCGATCAATCACCAGCGCCACCTTGAAGCCCAGGCGTTCGGCGAATTCATCGAGAAACGACTGGCGAAGGCCGGCCTCGCCCCAGCCATTGAAGATAAAGCCGAGATTGGAAAAGCCGCACGCCGGAATGAACAGGAAGCCGTTGATGTCGTCTTCGAAGCCACATTCCGGACAGGTGAAATTGTCGGTCTGCTTAGGCATCCACTCGTCGAGGCTTTCAAACAACGCCTCGCCAATCTCGCGACGGCATTCGGGGCAGCCTGCCTCCTCGGCGAAATCCCGTGTTGGCGTGTAGATGCAGCGCTTGGTCACCACTTCAAGGCCGTTGATGGCTTCGCCAAAAGGCAAGCGTTCCGGATGCTGCACGACACTGCGCGCGCCGGAAGCGATAGCGTAGCCCATGCCGCCAACACCGCGACCGCAGGTGGTCGGCAGCGCCTCGACAATGCGCCGCTCGGCCAGCCAGCGCAGAATCATCCGCGCCTTGGCTTCGTGCGCTGGGAATGTGGAAATGCGCGGCACGATGATCGCTTGACTGTGGCTCATGGCGGCTCGGAACGGGAGATGAAGAAAGGCCGCGCAGCTTAGCGCCACCCATTGGCCGGTCAAGGCCCGCTGGACGGAGGCGAAGCAGATTCGGTTTCCGCCTGGCCGCGCCCGGCTTATCATCGCCGCCATGCTCAAAGATCCTTTCCAGCGTCTCAATCTCGATCGCGAAGTGCTGACCGTCAGTCAGCTCAACGGTCGCGCCCGCCTGTTGCTCGAGGACGTGTTCGCCCAGGTCTGGGTCGAAGGCGAGATTTCAAACCTCGCCCGCCCGGCTTCCGGCCACATCTATTTCACCCTCAAGGACAAGAACGCCCAGGTGCGCTGTGCGCTGTTCCGGCAGAACGCGGCGCGGGTTCGCCAGGCCCTGCGCGACGGCCTGGCGGTGCGGGTACGCGGCAAGGTCTCGCTGTTCGAGGGACGCGGCGACTACCAGCTGATTCTCGATACGCTGGAGCCGGCCGGTGACGGCGCTTTGCGCCTGGCCTTCGAGGCGCTCAAGGAAAAGCTCAACGCCGAAGGTCTGTTCGCTGCCGAACGCAAGGCCGCCCTGCCCGCCCACCCGCGACGCATTGGCATCGTCAGCTCGCCGACCGGCGCGGTGATCCGCGACATCATCTCGGTGTTCAAACGTCGCGCGCCGCAAGTCGAGCTGACGCTGATCCCCACCGCCGTGCAAGGTCGCGAAGCCACCGGGCAGATCGTCCGCGCACTGCAGCTGGCCGATGCCCAGGGCTTCGATGCGCTGATCCTGGCTCGCGGCGGCGGTTCGCTGGAGGACCTCTGGTGCTTCAACGAAGAAGCGGTGGCGCGCGCGGTGGATGCCTGTGTCACGCCGATTGTCAGCGCCGTGGGCCACGAAACCGATGTCTCGATCGCCGACTTCGTCGCCGACGTCCGCGCGCCAACGCCATCCGCGGCTGCCGAGCTGCTGGCACCCAGCAGCGCCGACCTGCAACACCGGCTGAGCGGGCTGCAACAGCGTCTGGTGCTGCGCATGCGTGATCGTCTGCACCGTGACGCCATGCGACTGGAAGGCCTGACCCGTCGCCTGCGCCACCCCGGCGAACGGCTGCAGCAGCAGGCCCAGCGCATCGACGACCTCGAGCAGCGCCTGCTGCGCGCCGTTGACCGCCGCCTGTGCAGCGCCCGGGAGCGTCTGGCCCGCCTGGAAACACGCCTGGCCGCGCAACACCCGGGGCGTTCGCTGAATCTGTTGCGCCAGCGCCTCGAGCATCTTTCCTCGCGTCTGCCGCGGGCGATGCAGGCCAATCTGAAAGGCCGCCGGCAACAGCTACAGGGCCTCGCCCAGACACTCAATGTGGTCAGCCCGCTGGCCACACTCAGCCGCGGCTACAGCATTCTGCTCGACGAGCGCGGCCAGGCGATCCGCAGCGCCAGCCAGACGCAACCTGGCCAGCGCCTCAAGGCCAGGCTCGGCGAGGGCGAATTGGAGGTGCGGGTGGAAGACAATCATCTGGCACCGGTCACGCTGCCGCTGCTCTGACCGGCGGTCGCCAGATGGCCAGCCTTTTCCCCAGCGCAGCTTTACGCGAGGATGGGCCGTTTATTCCAGCGGATCCTTTCATGCCACGCCTTCTCGCCCTGCTGTTATGCCTCGCCCTTCCCCTTTGCGCCCATGCCGAGGGCTTCATCACCCGCCTGCTGAACAAGCCTGTGCCCGGCGGCGTTGCCGTGATCGAGCTAGGTGACGGCGCTAGCGCACCGCAGGCTCGCTATCAGGGCAAGCCGACCCTGGTGGTGCGTGAGGATGGCAAACGCTGGATCGCCATCGTCGGCATCCCGCTGTCGGTGAAGCCGGGCGCGCAGCAGCTGGAGATCGATGGTCGACCCCAAACCTTCCAGGTCGAGAGCCGCGACTATCGAGCGCAGCACATCACGCTGAAGAACCAGCGCCAGGTCAATCCGAATCCGGCAGACCTCAAGCGCATCGAGCGCGAACTGGACGAACAGACCCGCGCCTATCGGCAGTTCAGCGCCAACCAGCCAAGCAATCTGTTGTTCGATCGCCCGGTGGACGGCCCGCTGTCGTCGCCGTTCGGCCTGCGCCGTTTCTTCAACGGCGAGGAACGTAACCCGCACTCGGGCCTGGATTTCGCCACCAAGAGCGGCACGCCGATCAAGGCACCGGCGGCCGGCAAGGTCATACTCACTGGTGACTACTTCTTCAACGGCAAGACCGTTTTCGTCGACCACGGCCAGGGGCTGATCAGCATGTTCTGCCATCTCTCCGAAATTGGCGTGAAGGTCGGCGACCAACTGGCGCGTGGCCAGGTGCTCGGCAAGGTCGGCGCGACCGGGCGTGCCACCGGCCCCCATCTGCACTGGAACGTGAGCCTGAACGATGCCCGCGTCGACCCGGCCATCTTCATCGGCGCCTACAAACCCTGAACCACGAGGAAGCACTGCGATGCGTATCAAGGCAACGGATTCCACCCTGCTGATCATCGACATCCAGGAACGCCTGTTTCCGGTGATCCTCGACAATGCAGCCATGGCCGAGCACACCGCCTGGCTGCAACAGGTGGCGCAGCGAGTCGGTGTGCCGGTGCTGCTGACCGAGCAGTACAGCAAGGGCCTCGGCCACACGATTTCGGCTCTGCGTGACAACGTCGACGAGACCGCCATTATCGAGAAGCTGCATTTTTCCGCGGCCGGCGACGGCGAACTGTTCCAGCGCCCGGGTGGCGAACGCCAGCAGTTCGTCATCTGCGGCTGCGAGACTCACGTGTGCGTGCTGCAGACGGTGCTGGACCTGCGCGCCCGTGGCAACGAAGTCTTCGTCGTCGAAGAAGGCGTCAGCTCGCGGCGGGCCAGCGACAAGGCGCTGGCCCTGGAGCGCATGCGCCAGGCCGGCGCGGTGATCGTCTCGCGGGAGATGGTTGCCTTCGAATGGATGGAACGCGCCGGCACCGAACTGTTCAAGAGTATCAGCCGCGAATTTATCAGCCGCGAATTTATCCGCTGACCAAGCCACACCGACAAGCCGGGCAGCGGCCAAGGCAATTTGCCAAGGCCGCGCCCTCACCTCTCAATGGAGATTCACATGTCTGACGATCTGGCCGGCTGGCTGGACTGGCTCAGAGCCCACCCCGAACTGCAGACGCTGCTCGCCAGTGCCACGCTGATCTTCGCCGCCTGGCTGTCCAACTGGATCGTCAAGCGCATCCTGGTGCGTGGCCTTTACCGTTTACTGCGCCACACCCGCGATGGCGAACTGCAGGATTTCGGCATCATCAAGCGGCTGTCGAACATCGTCCCCGCACTGGTGCTATCGCTTGGCGTGACGACCGTACCGGGCCTGCCGGAAGCCGCGGTGACCGTGGTGCAGAACGTCTGCGGCGGCTTCATCGTGCTGACCATCGCGCTGGCGCTCGGCGCGGTGCTCGACATCATCAACGTGGTCTACCAACGCCGACCGGACGCGCGCCTGCACCCGATCAAGGGCTATCTGCAGGTGGTGAAGATCGTCATCTACGCGATCGCCACCATCCTCATCATCGCCACTCTGATCGACCGTTCGCCGCTGATCCTGCTCTCCGGCCTCGGTGCCATGGCGGCGGTGCTGATGCTGATCTTCCAGGACACCCTGCTTTCGCTGGTGGCCAGCGTACAGATCACCTCCAACGACCTGATCCGCGTCGGCGACTGGGTGGAGATGCCGCAGCTCAATGCCGACGGCGACGTGATCGATATCGCGCTGCATACCGTCAAGGTGCAGAACTGGGACAAGACCATCACCAGCATCCCGACCAAGCGCTTTATCTCGGATTCGTTCAAGAACTGGCGCGGCATGCAGGAAAGCGGCGGCCGGCGCATCAAGCGCAGCCTGTATCTGGATCAGCAGAGCGTGCATTTTCTCGATGCCGACGAGCGCAAGCGGCTGTATCGCTTTAGCCTGCTGGAGGATTACCTGGTCAACAAGCGCAAGGAGATCGACGAGTGGAACGCCAAGCTCGCCGAGCGTGGGCAGGACCCGGTCAACACCCGCAGGGTGACCAATCTCGGGACGTTCCGCGCCTATGTCGAGCGCTATCTGCGCGCCCACCCCGGCGTGCACCAGAACATGACGCTGATGGTGCGCCAGCTGAGCCCAACTGCGGACGGCCTGCCGCTGGAAATCTACTGCTTCACCAATACGGTGGCGTGGACGCAGTACGAAGCCATCCAGTCGGACATCTTCGACCACCTGCTGGCGATCCTGCCGGAATTCGGTCTGCGGGTATTCCAGCACCCAAGCGGCGGCGATGTACGCGATTGGCGCGATTCACTGCGCCAGCCGGGCGCGCCCGCATTGCAGCAACCGGAAGGACATCCGGCCGAGGAAAGAAGTTAATCGTAG
Organism: Pseudomonas sp.; assembly: GCA_007713455.1. Taxonomy (GTDB): domain Bacteria; phylum Pseudomonadota; class Gammaproteobacteria; order Pseudomonadales; family Pseudomonadaceae; genus Stutzerimonas; species Stutzerimonas chloritidismutans. The sequence continues at coordinate 160,704 of VMRT01000001.1, read as the reverse complement.
GTTGGCGCTGAGGCACGAAGCCGCTGAAACCGCCTTGAGCGCTGCCCGTGCGTCATCCCTGATGCCAGCGCCGCGAGCCGCTCCAGCACGCCCCGCGCCTCAGCGCCAACCTACGTCCGGAGCGAGGCGAACCCTCGCTCCTTTACCGCCGTTGTCTCGTTAGAAGCTCATGTCGACCCGCGCCCAGTAGGTGCGGCCCGGTTCATTGACTCGGCTGGTGGGCTCAAGGCCGTAATCGGCGAAGCCCGCACTGCCGGCTAGATTGAGATGCTCGCTGTAGGCCTTGTCCAGCAGGTTGTCGACGCCCGCACTGAGCTTGAAGTTCTTGTTCAGCCGGTAGGCGCCGTTGACCGCCAGCACGCCGAAGCCGGCGCTCTCGTCGAAGTCCTTGCCGACCACCGTGCCCTGGTTCTCTGCGACCCGACCCTGCGAGGCGACCACGCGCCAGAGGCCGCTGGTGCTCCAGTTGTCTCGCTCGTAGGTCAGGCCCAGACGTCCTTCCAGTGGCGGGATCTGCGGCATGGCACGATCGTCGCTGCGGTTCTTGCCCCAGGCATAGGCCAGGCTCGCATCTCCCTTCCAGTTGCTGGTGAAACGGTAGCTGGCTCCCATCTCGGCTCCAGCGATGGTAGCGTCGATGTTGCTGACCTCGGCGCGAAGCATGCCGGGCATTACGCCGGGCACATAGCTGAACAGAATGTAATCCTCGACCAGGCCGGCATAGGCGGAAACCCAGGCCTCCAGCGGCCCCTTTGCGTATTGCAGGCCGACGTCCAGCTGCGTGGTCTTCTCCGGCCGCACCGAGTCGAAGGGTTGCAGCGTGCCCACCGGGCCGGGATTGGAAACGAACAACTCCCAATAGTCGGGGAAGCGTTCGGCATGGCCGAGGCCGGCATACCAGGTCGCGGGCAGGCTGACGAGTTCCTCCTCATAGCGCAGGAAGCCGCTGTAGAGCGTGTCGCGACGCGTTTCACCGGCAGTAGGGTTGTCCCAGTTGCGGGAAACAATGGGCATGCTCGAAGCGTCATGACTGCGGAAGAACTCCCTCTCGTCGGTCGCTTCGTGCAGGTCCAGGCGCAGGCCGCTGATGAGCTTCTCGCGCTCGCTGAGCTGCCAGGTCAGCTCGCCGAAGACGCCGTAGCTGTGCAACATCGCGTCCGGCACCCAGGGCAGTGCATCGCTTCCCGCAGCGGTGACCATCTGGTTGGCGGCGCCGGCCGGGTTCATGACCTTGCGGTGCTCGCTACGCTGAGCATCGACCCCGGCCTTGAGCTCGACATCCGTCCATTGCCAGGTGCCGACCAGCCGGCCACCCAGCGTACGCCGGTCGACCCGCGACAGCGTCGGGTTGGGCATCATCATCGACGGCACGAAATCGCGCAGGCTGTAGTTGTCCATGATGTGGTCGGCGTAGTTGTAGTAGACCTGCGCCTCCAGCCCGTAGAAGGTCTCGCCGAGATTGGTCTTCTCGAAGCGCAGCCCCAGGCTCTCACGCTGGAACTGGCTGCCGTCCATCCCGCGCCCGGCATAGCGTGCGTAGCCATCGCCGCGGCCGGCGGTCAGTTCGACCAAGGTGTCCGCATCCGGCGTCCAGCCCAGGGCGATGTCGGTGTTCCACTTGTCGTAACGCGATGGCACGGTATCGCCGTTGCCATCGGCGTAATCGTCAGCCTGGGAGCTGTTGGCCATCAGCCGGGCATAGCCCTGACTGTTGCCGGCGGCGGCGTCCAGGTTGCGGTCGAAGCGACCGTTGGAACCGGTCAGCAAGCTGCCGTTGAGGCGGTAATCCGGCTCGCTGAACTGCTCCGGCTTGCGCTCGAAGAGCACGGTGGCGGCCGAGGCACCTGGCCCCCAGAGGACACTCTGCGGCCCTTTGATGACCGTGAGCTTGTCGAAGGTGTCCGGGCTGATGTACGAGCTCGGCGAATCCATGCGATTCGGGCAGGCGCCGAGCATCTCGCCGCCGTTGGAGAGCAGTTTCAGGCGCGAGCCGAACATGCCGCGGAACACCGGATCGCCGTTGACGCCGCCGTTACGCACGGCGGAAAAGCCGGGAATGGTCTTCAGGTAGTCGGCACCGTCGCTGGCCGGCATCGGCTGACGGGAAATCTTGGGGTCGGTCACCACGGTCAGTGGGGACTGCTGGCCGACGCCGGTAATGACCATCGGCGCCAGTTCAACGGCTTCGGCGTGCTCCGCATGGCCGGCATGCTCAGCCTCCGCGGCCAGTGCGCCACTGGCGAGCATTCCCAGCAGCGCGGCATGGGCGAACTGCCAACGCAGGCGGGATGGTTGAATCGAAAAACGCTCAGACAGGCGCGCTCGCGCCGTACAGCCATGAGTAATGCTGGACATAAGAACTTCCACTTCTGCATGTGATTAGGCCGCAACGAGGCGGCTGATTACGGTCAGCAGTGGATAGACGGTGGCGCGCGGGGGTGGCCGCTGCTGCGGCGCAGCGCAGGAGCCTGCGGCTGCTCGGGAAGTGGGTGGAAGTAAGCCGGCGCGTGGCGAGGCAGCACCAGATCGACGGACAGGCTGAGCGGCGGATTGACCGTCAACAGCTCGCAGTAGCCGCAGAGTTCGAGCGCTGCCAGCCAGGCGGGATCGCCCGCACGTGCCTGGCCGTGATGACCGTGGGCGGTTGGCTCATGCTCGGCATGGTGATGATGCTGCGCACTGGCCTGGGCGGCCTGGACGGCGGAGAACAACGGGCCGGCATGAATCATCAGCATGGCGAACAGGCCAAGCCAGATGCTCATTGTCGAAAGCCGTTTGCGTGTCACCGGCGTGTCCTTCGTGACATGACCCTATGAAGTGGCGGGATGATCGCACAGCCTTTTCGCCCCGGCCGCTGCGACATGAGGCCGCAACAGAGCCGCGCAATCAAGCTTGGATTTTCATGACCAAACCAGCATCAATCACCAATAAGCATCACTTACAGCAATAAACCATCAATTTTTTAACAAGCCTTGCAATGCATAACCACGAAGCACTAGCTTTGCACCATAAACCGATGCCCGTAATGGGCAGACAAGTTGCTAGCTCAAGGATCGCCTGGGGAAACACCATGACCATGCTCAAGAACCCATCGAAAAAATATCGCGCCTTTCCGGCCATCGACATCCCGGATCGCACCTGGCCATCCAAGTCGATCACCCAGGCACCGATCTGGCTGAGCTCGGATCTGCGCGATGGTAACCAGTCGCTGATCGAGCCGATGGATGCCGCGAAGAAGATGCGTTTCTTCAAGACGCTGGTGCAGGTCGGCATCAAGGAAATCGAGGTCGGCTTTCCCTCTGCTTCGCAGACCGACTTCGACTTCGTCCGCGAGCTGATCGAAGGCGGCCACATTCCCGACGACGTCACCATCCAGGTGCTGACCCAGGCGCGCGAAGACTTGATCACCCGCACCTTCGAGTCGCTGAAGGGCGCCAAGCAGGCCATCGTCCACTACTACAACGCCACCGCGCCGAGTTTCCGCCGCATCGTCTTCAATCAGGACAAGGCCGGCGTGGTGAACATCGCTGTCAACGCGGCACAGATCATCAAGCGCCTGGCTGCGCAGAACCCGGAAACCGCCTGGCGTTTCGAGTACTCACCGGAGATCTTCAGTTCCACCGAGCCGGAGTTCGCCGTCGAAGTCTGCAACGCGGTGATCGAGGTGTTCCAGCCGACGCCCGAGCAGAAGCTGATCCTCAACCTGCCGGCCACGGTGGAAGCCGCCACACCCAATATCTACGCCGACCAGATCGAGTGGTTCTGCCGCCACGTCGACCGTCGCGACAGCGTGCTGGTCAGCCTGCACACCCACAACGACCGCGGCACCGGCGTGGCCGCCACCGAGCTGGGCCTGATGGCCGGCGCTGATCGCGTCGAAGGCTGCCTGTTCGGCAATGGCGAGCGCACCGGCAACGTCGACCTGGTCACCGTGGCGCTGAACATGTACACCCAGGGCATCGACCCGCAACTGGACTTCTCCGACATCGACGCCGTGCGCAAGGTGGTCGAGGAATGCAACCAGTTGCCGGTACACCCGCGCCATCCCTATGTCGGTGATCTGGTGCATACCGCGTTCTCCGGCTCGCACCAGGATGCGATCCGCAAGGGCTTTTCCCTGCAGGACCCGGAAGGCGTCTGGGAGGTGCCGTATCTGCCGATCGACCCGGCCGACATCGGCCGCAGCTACGAGGCGGTGATTCGCGTCAACAGCCAGTCCGGCAAGGGCGGCATCACCTTCCTGCTCGAGCAGGAATACGGCATCAGCCTGCCGCGGCGCATGCAGATCGAGTTCAGCCAGGTGGTGCAGAAGGAAACCGACCGCCTGGGCCTGGAGATGAGTGCCAAACAGATCTACGCGCTGCTGGAAGCCGAGTACCTGGAGGCCACCGCGCCGTACACGCTCAAGGGCCATCGTCTGCAGGAAGAGAACGGCACCAGTGCGGTGGATGTGGAAGTCGCGACCGATGGCGAGATCGCTCACTGGCGCGGCATCGGCAAGGGGCCGCTGGAAGCGCTGGTCGCCGCGTTGCCAGTGAAGCTGGAGATCATGGACTACCACGAGCATTCCATCGGCGCCGGCAGCAACGCCAAGGCCGCTGCTTATATCGAGGTACGCCTGGACGGCGAGCGCCCGCTGCACGGTATCGGCATCGACGAAAACATCACCACCGCCAGCATCCGTGCGCTGTTCAGTGCCATGAACCGGGCCTTGCGAGAGGCGCAGGAGCAGGCCGCCTGAGCCCCTGCGGCGAGCCCATCGGGCTCGCCATTCCTGAGCGCCACGCCGGCAAGCTCGTCCCGCCGGCGCCATCACCGATGGCGCCGGCACATTGTTGCGACGCCGCCACGCGTCGCCGGTCGCGCCCGACTGCGGTGAGCGACTGAACTGTTCGCCTCCCAATACCCTCCCAACTCAGTCAGCCAGGCCACGGCAATTCGGCAGAAACACGTCAGCCATCGGCAGGATTGTGCAAACGCTCCTGTTTCCGGTGCCATTAGGCTTGGCCTCTGCAAATCCCGAACGAACAAAGGAGCCGTCATGAGCAACAGCATCGGTTACGCCGCCCTCGACCCGAGCGCCCCGCTCGCCCCCTACTCGTTTTCGCGCCGCGAAGTTGGGCCTAACGATGTACGGATCGAGATTCTCTTCTGCGGCGTCTGCCATTCGGACCTGCATACCGCACGCAATGAGTGGAACAACACGCTGTATCCATCCGTGCCCGGCCACGAGATCGTCGGCCGCGTGAGCGCGGTCGGCGCGAACGTCAGCAAGTTCAAGGCGGGCGATATCGCCGGCGTCGGCTGCCTGGTCGACAGCTGCCGCAGCTGCTCCTCCTGTGGCGAGGGGCTGGAGCAGTATTGCGAGAACGGCTTCGTCGGCACCTACAACGGTCCAGCCTTCGGCGGTGGCGAGAACACCCTTGGCGGCTATTCCGACAACATCGTGGTGGACGAAAAGTACGTGCTACGCATCAACCACACCGACAACCTCGCCGCCGTCGCGCCGCTGCTTTGCGCGGGCATCACCACCTATTCGCCGCTGCGCCAGTGGAAGGTCGGTCCGGGCCAGAAGGTCGGTGTAGTTGGCCTCGGCGGTCTTGGCCATATGGCGGTGAAGATCGCCAACGCCATGGGTGCAAAGGTCGTGCTGTTCACCACCTCGCCGGACAAGCGGGAAGATGCGCTGCGCCTCGGCGCGTCGGAAGTGGTGGTGTCGAAGAACAAGGAGGAGATGGCTGCGCACGTCAACAGCTTCGACTTCATTCTCAACACCGTTGCCGCGCCGCACAACCTCGATGCGTTCGTGAATCTGCTCAAGCGCGACGCCACGATGACGCTGGTCGGCGCACCGGCTTCGCCGCACCCGTCGACCAGCGTGTTCGGTCTGATCTTCAAGCGCCGCCGCATCGCTGGCTCGCTGATCGGCGGCATCGCCGAAACCCAGGAGATGCTCGACTTCTGCGCCGAGCACGGCATCGTCTCGGACATCGAGATGATCCGCATGCAGGACATCAACGAAGCCTACGAGCGCATGCTCAAGAGCGACGTGAAGTACCGCTTCGTCATCGACATGGCCACCCTGAAAGCGGCCTGACCGCTCGGCTGGCGAGCCTGCGGGCGCGCCAGCCCTTCCCTCTTTCATGCGCAGCCGCTAAGGTCGCCGGCCTTCGTCGTGGAGGCGGTATGCGCTATCTGATCTTCGTCACCCTGCTCTGGGCCTTTTCCTTCAACCTGATCGGCGTCTACCTGGCCGGCCAGGTGGACAGCTATTTCGCAGTGCTGACCCGAGTGATTCTCGCCGGCCTGGTGTTCCTGCCGCTGACCCGCTGGCGCGGTGTCGCCCCCGGCTTCATCGCCGGCGTGACCCTGGTCGGCGCGCTGCAGTTCGGCGTGACGTATCTCTGCCTGTACATGAGTTTCAACGTTCTGACGGTCGCCGAAGTGCTGCTGTTCACCGTGCTCACGCCGCTGCACGTGACGCTGATCGACGACGCGCTCAACCGTCGCTTCAACCCCTGGGCGCTGGTCGCGGCAGCCGTCGCGGTGTTCGGCGCCGGGCTCATCCGTTACGACGGGGTTTCCGGCGATTTTCTCGGCGGCTTCCTGCTCATGCAGCTGGCCAATTTCACCTTCGCCGCCGGCCAGGTGTTCTACAAGCATCTGGCGCAGCGGTACCCCTCCGACGTGCCGTTGCATCGCCGCTTCGGCTACTTCTTCCTCGGCGCACTGCTGATCGTGCTGCCGGCGTGGCTGCTGTTCGGTAACGTCGAGAAACTGCCGACTACCACGACGCAGTGGACCGTATTGGTCTGGATGGGCGTGCTGGCCACCGCGCTGGGCCAGTTCTACTGGAACAAGGGCGCGACCCTGGTGGATGCCGGCACCCTGGCGGTGATGAACAACATGGCCGTGCCGGTGGGCCTGCTGCTCAACCTGCTGTTCTGGGGCACCACGACCAACCTGATTCTGCTCGCCGTCGGCGGCGCGATCATTCTCGCCTCTCTGCAGATCAACCGCCTGGGCCGTATGAAGGCCTGGTGACATCATGCAAGTTATTGTTTTTTATTACTTTTACTTAAACGAAAGGTAAGATGCCGGCCCGCGCATGGATGCGACACTCGTTCAGTTGTCGAGAATTCCATGCGCCGCCTCAGTCTCTTTTTGCTTGCCCTGTTCTGCTGCACCAACACTTACGCCGATGCGCCTCGCACCTTCCGCGAAGCGAAGAAGGTCGCCTGGACGCTCTATGCCGACCGACCGGTGGACTTCTACTGCGGCTGCAGCTTCAAGGGCAATCGCATCGACCTGCGCAGCTGCGGCTATGTCCCGCGCAAGCAGCCCAAGCGCGCTCAACGGGTGGAGTGGGAGCATATCGTCCCGGCCTGGGTCATCGGCCATCAGCGTCAGTGCTGGCAACAGGGCGGGCGCAAGCAGTGCACCGCCAAAGACCCCATCTTCAGCCTGGCCGAAGCCGACCTGCACAACCTGGTTCCGGTGGTCGGCGAGGTGAACGGCGACCGCAGCAACTTCGGCTTCGGCATGCTCAGCGAAAAGCCCAGCCAGTACGGTGCCTGCCCCTTCGTGGTGAACTTCAAGCAGCGCACGGCCATGCCACCCGAGTACAGCCGCGGTGCCATCGCCCGCACCTATCTGTACATGAGCGAGCGCTACAAACTGCGCCTGTCGAAACAGGACCGGCGCCTGTACGACATCTGGAACCGCCGGCATCCGGTCAGCGAATGGGAGCGCACGCGCAACCAGCGCATCGCCTGCGTGCAGGGCAATGCCAATGCCTATGTCGGTGCCGTCGACCTGCGGCGCTGCAAACGTTCGATCTCCCGCTCGGCAGCGGCGCCCGCCCGCCAGGGTTGAAGCGCCCTGACCCTGCGTCCGGTTGCAGGCCGACTGGCTCCCCGGCATGCTGCCGGCTGGATCGATCACGACGGCTAACTTGATGCAGGACAGAACACTCTATTCAACGCTGGGGTTGGTAGTGCTGCTGGCGCTGGCCTGCTCCGCGATCGCTCCGTATGACCGTGCCACCTGGTTGCTGGAAGTCGCTCCGGTACTGATCGCTGCGCCCCTGCTGCTGTGGAGCCACCAGCGCCTGCCGCTGACGCGACTGCTCTACGTGGTGATCGCCGTTCATGCGCTGATCCTGATCCTCGGCGGCACCTACACCTACGCGCGGGTACCACCGGGATTCTGGGTGCAGGAATGGTTCGACCTCAGCCGCAATCCCTACGACAAGCTCGGCCATTTCATTCAGGGTGTGACGCCTGCGCTGCTGGCACGGGAGATCCTGCTCCGCCTGCGCTTCGTCGCGCCAGGAAAGATGCTCGGCTTTCTCGCACTTTGTGTCGCGTTGGCCTTCAGCGCCTTCTATGAGCTCATCGAATGGTGGGTGGCGCTTATCGCCGGGCAGGGCGCGGAGGATTTTCTCGGCACCCAGGGCGATCCATGGGATACCCAATCGGACATGTTCATGGCAATGCTCGGCGCTCTCCTGTCCGTCACCCTCATGGCGCGCCTGCAGGATCGCCAGATCCGCGGCATGAGTCGCGCAGACGCGACGGCGTAGCCCAATGCTCTATCGAGTTGGCGCGGACGCCGTGTTGCTCCTGCACCTCGGGTTCATTCTCTTCGTGCTGTTTGGCGGCTTGCTGGTCGCATGGAAACGCGGCTTCGTGTTGCTGCACATTCCGGCGATCGTCTGGGGCGTTTTCGTCGAGCTGACCGGGAGGCCGTGTCCGCTGACGTACTGGGAGAATCTGCTGCGACGGCTGGCGGGTGACGCGGGGTATGAGGCGGGCTTTATCGAGCACTACCTGCTGCCATTGATCTACCCGGCCTGGCTGAGCATACCGGTGCAATATGTGCTGGCGGCAATAGTGCTGCTGGTCAATCTGCTGATCTATGGCTGGCTGTTGTGGCGTCGACGGCGCCACAGCACAACGCACTAACCAGCGGGTGCCCGGCCGCCAGCGTGGGAGCCTCCCCACAACAGCCGTTCACGCTCCCCGCCGTTAGCGCAGCACCTCGCTGCCTCGCCTTAGTGCAGCAGGCTATCGCCCGAGGTCCGGGCCTAGGGTTTGAGCTCGAACTGATCGCCATCGTGGTAGGCCGGGAAGCACTCGCGGAACGCCGCCAGATCGCGTGAGCGCAGCGTGCAGCGCAACACGGCATCACGCTCTTCGCCGTTCAGCAGCGTGTCACCCTTGAAGTCGAGCACCTGGCTGTCGCCACTGTAGGGATAGCCCTTGCCGTCTTCGCCGACCCGGTTGACCGCCGCGACATAGCACAGATTCTCGATGGCCCGCGCCGGCAGCAGGCGGTTCCAGGCATCGCGGCGCGCGGCTGGCCAGTTCGCCGTATAGAGCAGCAGGTCGGTGCCGTGTGGATCGCGGCTCCACACCGGGAAGCGCAGGTCGTAGCAGATCAGCGGGCGCACGCGCCAACCGTTCACCTCGAACAGCGCCTGCTGCTGCCCAGGGGTGTAGTGCTTGTGCTCACCCGCCATGCGGAACAGATGACGCTTGTCGTAGTGCAGCACCTCACCATCCGGGCGCGCCCAGAGCAGTCGGTTGCGGTGACTGCCGTCGGCCGCCTCGATGATCACGCTGCCGGTGATCACCGTATCCAGTCGCGCGGCCTGAGCGCGCAGCCAGGCGTAGGTCGGCCCCCCTTCCGGCTCAGCCAGCGCAGCCGAATCCATGGAAAAACCGGTGGTGAACATCTCCGGCAGGACGATCAGGTCCGCACCGCTGGCCTGATCCAGCAATGCGGCGAAGCGCTCGCGGTTGGCCGCAGCGTCCTGCCAGATCAGGCTGGTTTGCACCAGCGCCAGTTCGAGGTCGGGCAGATTGTTCAGATCGCGCATAGTCTTTCCGCCGCCTGACGCAGCGTCTCCTCTCGTTTGGCGAAGCAGAAGCGCACCAGCCTCAGACCGGCCGGGGGACTCTGATAGAAAACCGAAATCGGAATGCTCGCGACCCCGTGCTCGCGGGTCAACCACTCAGCCATGGCGACGTCATCCAGACCAGGACGGATCGCCGAATAGTCGGCGAGCTGGAAGTAGGTTCCGGTGGCACGGGTAAAGCTGAAGCGCGAGCCCGCCAGCAGGTCGCAGAACAGATCGCGCTTGGCCTGATAGAACGCCGGTAGCTCGCTGATGTGCTCGGGATGCTCGGCCATGAAATCGGCCAACGCCCACTGCAGCGGCGTGACACCGGTGAAACTGACGTACTGGTGCACCTTGCGCAGCTCGCTGCTGAGTGCAGGCGGCGCCACCACGTATCCAGTCTTCCAGCCGGTGACATGGTAGGTCTTGCCGAAAGAGCTGACGACGAATGCGCGCTGATAGAGCTCATCGTGGCGCAGCACGCTGGCATGCTCGCGGCCGTCGAACACAAGATGCTCGTAGACCTCGTCGCTGAGCAGATAGATGTCACGCTCGCGGATCAGCGCCGCCAGACGTTCGAGATCATCAGCATCGATCAATGCACCGCTGGGGTTGTGCGGCGTATTCAGCACGATCATCCGCGTGCGCGGGGTAATGGCATCGGCCAGGCGCTGCCAATCGATATGGAAATCCGGCAGGCTCAGTTGCTGGTGAATGCAGACGCCACCAGCCAGCTGCACCGATGGCTCGTAACTGTCGTAGCAGGGATCGAAGACGATGACCTCATCACCCGGCCGGATCACTGCCTGGATCGCACAGAAGATCGCCTGGGTAGCACCCGGGGTAATCGTGACCTCGGTGGCAGGATCCACTTTCCGTCCGTACAGCCCGGCGACCTTGACCGCGACCTGCTCGCGCAGGACCGGCAATCCGGTCATCGGTGCGTACTGGTTGTGTCCCGCCATGACGTGGCGGGCCAGTGCCTCGCGCAACGCGTCGGGGCCATCGAAATCGGGAAAGCCCTGGGAGAGATTCAGCGCGCCGGTGTCCGCGGCCAGCTGGGACATGGTGGTGAAGATGGTCGTGCCAACGTTGGGCAGTTTACTGATGAGCATGTCAGCCTTCCGACAAGCCTGCCGCACGGGGGTTCGGCAGGAAGGCAGACAGGATAGCCGAACAGCGATGCACGATACGAGGGTGCACGGCGCCCGCCATCGGGCTGCTACAGTGCAGCGAACGAGCACCCTCGCGTATCGACAATAAGGAACCTCGCATGTCCAGTCATTCAGTCAGCACGCTATGGAACGAGCTACGCGCCCAGGCGCTTCACGCGCTGGATGCGGAGCCGACCCTGGCCGCGCTATTCCAGCGGGCTATCCTCGACCATCCCGATTTCGGCTGCGCGCTTGCCCAGCGCATTGGGCAAGCACTGGCGGAAGGCACCGAGCAGAGCCGTACGCTGACTGATCGTTTCGCTGGCATTCACCAACAGGCCGCAGCGCTCGCCGAGGTGGCGTGCGCTGACCTGCAGGCAATCGTCAGCCGCGACCCGGCGTTCGACACCGCGCTGGAAGTGTTCCTGTTCTCCAAGGGTTATCTGGCGTTACAGGCCTATCGTGTCGGGCACCACTTGCATGAACAGGGCGAACGCCTGCTGGCAATGTTCATCCAGGCACGCAGCAATGAACGCCTGGGCATCGACATCAACCCGGCCAGCCGCATCGGCAGCGGCATCATGCTCGATCACGGGACCGGCATTGTCATCGGCGAAACCGCTGTGGTGGGCGATGACGTGTCGATCCTGCAGGGCGTTACCCTGGGCGGTACGGGCAAGGAAGGCGGCGACCGCCATCCGAAGGTACGCAGCGGCGTGATGATCGGCGCTGGAGCGAAGATTCTCGGGAACATCGAGATTGGCGAAGGCGCCAAGGTTGGCGCCGGCAGCATCGTGCTGCATCCCGTTGCGCCGCATACCACGGTGGTTGGCAATCCGGCTCGTCAGGTCGGCACGCCGCGCCACGCACGACCGGCCCTGGATATGGACCAGTCGTTCGACGGAGATCGCTGAGCAGTCAGCGCTTGTCGCGGCGCTTCTTCTCGGCCTTCTTGTGGTGCGACATGAGACGGCGCTTCTTGTTGACCTGGCGGTCGGTAAGCGTGTTTTTCTTGCCCTCGTAAGGGTTTTCTCCGCCCTTGTACTCGATACGGATGGGCGTACCGACCAGCTTCAAGACGCGTCGGTAGGTGTTCTCCAGATAACGGGTGTAGGACTTTGGAATCGAGTCGACCTGGTTGCCATGGATCACGATCAGCGGCGGGTTGGCGCCGCCCAAGTGCGCGTAACGAAGCTTGATCCGGCGGCTGGCAACCATCGGCGGCGCATGCTCGCGAACCGCATCTTCAAGGATCTGCGTCAGACGGCTGGTGGGCCATCGCGTCACGGCTGAAGTGAACGAGGCCTGCACGGACTTGTACAGATTACCGACGCCGGTACCATGCTTGGCGGAGATGAAGTGGATGTCGGCGAACTCGACGAAGAACAACCGGCGCTCCAACTCGGTCTTCACATAGTCGCGCTCACTCGGCTCCATGCCGTCCCACTTGTTCAGTGCGATGACCAACGCCCGACCGCTTTCCAGCACGAAGCCGAGCAGGTTCAGATCGTGTTCGACCACTCCCTCGCGGGCATCCATGACGAAAATCACGACGTTGGAATCCTGGATCGCCTGCAGCGTCTTGACCACCGAGAACTTTTCTACGGCCTCGAAGATCTTGCCGCGACGGCGCACACCGGCCGTGTCGATCAGTGTGTACTTGGCGTCATCACGTTCGAAGGGAATGTAGATGCTGTCGCGGGTTGTACCGGCCTGGTCATAAACGATGACCCGCTCCTCACCGAGCATGCGATTGACCAGCGTCGACTTGCCCACATTGGGCCGGCCGATGATGGCGATCTTGATGCCATCCTTTTCGCTCGGTCCAGGGATGCGCTTGAGCTCTTCTCCTTCGGCAACCGTCTCGCCCTCTTCACCCTCGGCTTCGGCAACTTCGGCGTTGTCCTTGGGGAACATGCCGAGCGCCTGCTCGAGCATATGGGTGATACCACGGCCATGTGCGGCGGCGATCGGAAGGGCGTCGCCCAGGCCCAACGGGCTGAATTCCGCTCGGGCGATATCCGGATCGATGCTGTCGACCTTGTTCGCCACCAGGAAGTGGCGCTTGTTCATCTTGCGCAGGTGCTCGGCAATCATCTGATCGCCAGGCGTCATGCCGGCACGCGCGTCAACCATGAACATCACCGCATCGGCCTCTTGCATGGCTTGCAGGGACTGCTCGGCCATCTTGGCGTCGATGCCCTCCTCATCGCCGGTCAGACCACCAGTGTCGATGACGATGTAGGTGCGGCCCTGCCATTTGGCCTCGCCGTACTGGCGATCTCGGGTCAGACCGGCGTACTCGGCCACGATGGCGTCGCGGCTCTTGGTCAGACGATTGAACAAGGTGGACTTGCCGACGTTCGGGCGGCCCACCAGGGCGATTACGGGAACCATGCGGCTCTCCACTGCGATATTTCAGAAAACACGAAGGCCGCTGCATTGCAGCGGCCGAATATTCAGGGCTCCGCCAGGCGGAGCCGTGGGCGCAACTTGCGGTCAGTCAGCCTGACGGATAGTCAACGCCACCAGCTTGCCGTCATTGCCGAAGGCATACAGCCAGTCGCCCTCGACTACCGGACGGGCGCGGACGCCAGAGCTGTCGATACGCTCGCGAGCGACGAAACGACCATCGACCTGGCTCAGCAGGTGCAGATAGCCTTCGATGTCACCCACCACAACATAGCTGGAAAATACTGCGGGAGCCGAAAGCTGGCGGCGCGCCATGGACTCATTGCGCCACAGAGCAGTCGTGGAGCGCTCGTCGATCCCCTCGACAGTGCCGTCGGCAAGGCTCAGGTAAACGCTACCGTAGCCGAGAGCAGCACCCGAATAGCTGGACGCATCGCGCTGCCATAGGACACGACCACTTTCCAGTTCCAGTGCCGCGGCACGGCCCTGATAGCTGGTGACGTAGAGCGTGCCACCGGATAGCAGCAGACCACCGTCGATATCGACGACCCGCTCAAGCTCCGAACGTCCTTGCGGAATGGCAACGCGCTGCTCCCAGACCGGAAGCCCACGACGGGTATCCAGTGCGACCACTTTGCCGCTGGACAGGCCGGCAACGGCCAGCTGATTGGTCAGCAGCGGTGCGCCGGTCCCGCGTAGCGTCAGCACCGCAGGAGAGCTCTCGTAGCTCCAGCGCTGCGCGCCGGTATCCATCTCCAGCGCGATCAGCCGATCATCCTGCGTCTGCACCAGAACGATGTCGCCATTGACGGCCGGGGCAGCCAGCACTTCACTGCTGACCTGACTGCGCCAGCGCTCCTCGCCCGTGCTGACGTCCAGCGCCAGCACTTCACCGCGCAGGGTGCCAACCAGCACCAGGCCGTACCCGGCGCCTACCCCGCCGGAAACCGGCGTATCAAGCCTCTTCTTCCAGTTGACCTTGCCGGTCAGGCGATCCATGGATACCACCAGCCCTTCGACATCGGCGGCGTAAATCTGGTCGCCATACACCACCGGCGTCAGCAGGTTGTAGGTCTTGCCCTGCCCTTCACCGATCGAACGACTCCACTCCTTCTTCAAGGAGATTTCCGCCTCGAACTTGGTCAGCTCCGCCGATTCCGGCTCTTTAGTGTCCTTGCTGCTACAACCCGCGGCCAGTACGGCCAGGGTCAGCAATGCTGCAGTCTTCCAGCGCATCGTTTACGCCTCCCCTCGGGCCAGATCATCCAGCTTCATTTGCAGACCACCGATGGCCGCATCCTGGGACAGCGACTCTTTCGCCGCGGTGTAGGCCGCATGTGCCTCGTCGCGTCGGCCAAGCTGCACCAGCAGATCGCCGCGCAGTTCCTCGCGACTGGCTGCGAAGGCCTGATCAGCCTTGCCGTCCAGCAGCTTGAGCGCTTCTTCTGCCTTGTCCTGCGCAGCCAGAACGCGTGCCAGACGCTGACGAGCCAGCTCGTCCAGCGTCTTGTCGGCGGGCTTGTCGACCACGGCGCGAAGCTCGCTAGCCGCTTCGTCCAACCGCCCCGACTCGACCGCCACCTTCGCCACGAACAGGCTGCCGTACTGCGCATAATGCGTGCCGGCGAAATCTTTCTTCAGCAGATTGCCCAATCGCGCAACTTCCGCCGCATCGGCTTCACCTTCTTCCAGCGCTGCGCCGAGCAGCTGCTGATAGATCACCGAGGCACCCTGCGCCTGGTTGACCTGATGGTTCTGCCAGAATTGCCAGCCGAACACCAAGACCAGAGCGAGCACAGCCCCAAACAGAAGAGGCTTGCCGTTGCGCTGCCACCAGTCTTTGATCTGCGCCAGTGTTTCTTCTTCGGTACCCGAGGTCACGCTGTCACTCCTTTCATTCGCTTAGTCTCAGACCTGCTCGAGGCAGGCAGCCAGACGCTCGGGCAGAGCATCCCAGGCAATGCTTTGTTGCTCGCTGTCGTCGCGTAGCGGCTTGCAACCTACCACGCGCCCTGCCAGTTCGTCGTCACCCAGGATCAGCGCAAAGCGCGCGCCGCTCTTGTCCGCTTTCTTGAACTGACTCTTGAAACTGCCGCCACCGGCGTTCACCAGCAGGCGCAGCCCTGGCAGCATATCGCGCAGGCGCTCGGCCAGAGCCAGTGCTGCCAGCTCAGCAGGCTCACCGAATGCGCAGATATAGGCATGCGGCGCCGGGCTCAGGGCGTCCGGCACCAGACCAAGGGTTTCCAGCAGCAGCACCAGGCGCTCGACGCCCATGGCGAAGCCGACACCCGGGGTAGGCTTACCGCCAAACTGACTGATCAGGCCATCGTAACGGCCGCCAGCGCAGACGGTGCCCTGCGAGCCCAGTTTGTCGGTAACCCACTCGAACACGGTTCGACCGTAGTAATCCAGACCACGCACCAGCTTCGGGTTGATTTCGTAGGCGATGCCGACTGCATCGAGGCGCGCCTTCAGGCCTTCGAAATGCACGCGCGACTCATCGTCGAGGTAGTCATGCAGCGTCGGTGCATCGGCCAGCAGCGCCTGAGTCTGGGCATTCTTGCTGTCGAGAATACGCAGCGGATTGGTCGTCAGGCGCCGCTGGCTGTCCTCGTCGAGCTGATCGAAACGCTGCTGCAGGTAGGCGACCAGCGCATCGCGGTAGCGCGCACGTGCTTCGCTGGAGCCCAGGCTGTTGAGCTGCAGCGTTACAGCGTCGGCCAGGCCGAGCTGCTTCCACAGGCGCGCCGTCATCACGATCAGCTCGGCGTCGACATCAGGCCCAGGCTGGTTGAAGACTTCCACGCCGATCTGGTGGAACTGCCGATAGCGGCCCTTCTGCGGCTTCTCATAACGAAACATCGGCCCGGTGTACCAGAGCTTCTGCACCTGGCCGCCACCGGTCATGCCATGCTCGAGCACGGCGCGCACACAGCCGGCAGTGCCTTCAGGACGCAGGGTCAGCGACTCTTCGTTGCGATCGAGGAAGGTGTACATCTCCTTGTCGACCACGTCGGTGCCTTCACCGATGCCGCGAGCGAAGAGGTCGGTGAACTCCAGGATAGGCAGGCGAATCTCGCTGTAGCCGTAGCTGTCGAGCAGTTGCGCGAAGGTGCTTTCCAGATAACGCCAGGTCGGGGTCTGCGCAGGCAGGATGTCGTTCATGCCACGAATGGCTTGCAGGGACTTGCTCAATGGGATTCCTTAAAGATCAGCTGCGCGCGATGACCGCCGCGTCGGCCGCGAGCTTCTCGGCGGCCTTGCGTCGGATGAGCTGCTCCAGCTCATCGACGAGATTTTCGTTGTTCAGTTTTTGCGCCGGCTTGCCGTCGATGTAGACCAGGTTGTTAGGGCTGCCACCGGTCAACCCGACATGGGCCTCCTTCGCCTCTCCCGGACCGTTCACCACGCAACCGATCACGGCAACGTCCATCGGTACCAGCAGGTCTTCCACGCGGGTTTCCAGCTCGTTCATGGTCTTGACCACATCGAAGTTCTGCCGCGAACAGCTCGGGCAGGCGATGAAGTTGATTCCCCGTGAACGCAGACGCAGCGACTTGAGGATATCGAAGCCGACCTTGATTTCCTCGACAGGGTCGGCCGCCAGCGACACGCGAATGGTGTCACCGATGCCTTCAGCGAGCAGCATGCCCAGCCCGACCGCGGACTTCACGGTGCCGGAACGCAGTCCCCCCGCCTCGGTAATGCCCAGGTGCAGCGGCTGTTCGATCTGCCCGGCCAGCAACCGATAGGCCTCGACCGCCATGAATACGTCGGAAGCCTTGACGCTGACCTTGAAGTCCTGGAAGTCCAGGCGATCGAGATGATCGACATGGCGCAGGGCGGACTCCACCAGCGCCTGCGGGGTCGGCTCGCCGTACTTTTTCTGCAGGTCCTTTTCCAGCGAACCGGCATTCACCCCGATGCGGATCGGGATGCCCTTGTCGCGCGCCGCATCGACCACCGCGCGCACGCGATCTTCGCGACCGATATTGCCCGGATTGATGCGCAGGCAATCAACGCCGAGCTCGGCCACGCGCAGAGCGATCTGATAATCGAAATGGATGTCGGCCACCAGCGGCAACTGCACCAGTTGCTTGATGCGCCCAAAGGCCTCGGCAGCCTCCATGGAAGGCACTGAAACCCTGACGATATCGGCGCCTGCATTGGCCAGGCGCCGGATCTGCGCAACCGTCGCCTCGACATCACAGGTCTCGGTATTGGTCATGCTCTGTACGGAAATCGGCGCATCACCACCGACCGGCACATTGCCCACCCAGATCTTGCGGGATTGGCGACGCTTGATAGGAGATTCGGAATGCATGGTCAGCTTACTGTCCGAGCTTGAGGCGCGCTGTCTCGCCGCGCATATGAGAGGCGAGGTTCACAGCTTCGCCGTTGTAACTGAGTTGGGCGCCGCGAGCGTAGCCCAGATGTACGTCCAATGGTGCCTTGCCGCTGACCGACCTGCTGGTCCCGGCCTTGGCCAGCGCGCTGAACAGTACTCGTCCGTCGGCATCGCTGACTCGCGTCCAGCAATCGGCGGTGAAACTCAGCTCCAGCTGGGCCTCGCCGGCTACTGGCGGGGCGGTGTCGCTCGAGGCACTCGCGGGAGCCGGGGAGGCCGTTGCGTCAGCGCTTTGCGTGGGGCTGTCAGGCAGCGTCAGTGGCAGAGACTGCGCGGCCTCGCCCGCCGGCTCGGTGATGGTGCCCTGCACATCAGTGGTGGCTGGAGCCTGTTGCTCAGGCTCGATCGCTTCACTCTCGTTCGAATCGGCTAGCGGTGCTGTTTGCTCGACTGGCTGTTCGCTCTGCTGCTCGGCACCCTCGTCAGCGCGATCAAGCAGATGGATCTCGGTGGTTCCATCCGCGCCTTCCACTTCGATTCGCTCCAGCGCCGAGACCGGTGGCGTAGTGGCCTCTCGAGCCATGCGTTCCTGCCACCAATACCAGGCGACGGCAGCCAGGAGCAGCAACAAGGCAAAGCCGAAGAAACGCATGAAGCTTCGCGACAGACGGCCGGGCTCTTCGATGCGCCCCAGGCTGTTGACGTTGCTTCCAGAAGCGTTGGTACCGGTGTGCAGGTCGAACTCCTGAACCAGGCGATTCTGATCCAACCCCAGCAACTTGGCATAGGCACGAACGTAACCCCGGGCAAAGGTGTGCCCTGGCAACTGGCTGAAATCGCCGGCCTCGATGCGAGCCAGCGAGCGCTCGGTGAGATTCAGCTGCTGTGCAACTGCAGACAGCGGCCAGCCCTTGTCTTCGCGAGCTATACGCAGCGTCTCGCCGGGGTTGTTGCCCATCGGTGCGGCGGATTCTTGGTGCGGCGCGGTCATCGTTGCTCCGAAAGATATTGCTTGTATTCATCCGTACCGGGATACAGCCGCCTCAGCTGCAGCGCGAGGCTTGCAGCAGTGTCGCGGTCCTGATGGATGTTGGCCAGACGGATACCGAGCAGCAGACTCCGTGCGTTCTGCTCGGCCAGTTGGCTGAAACTATCGTAGTAACGCTTGGCTGGAACGTATTGCTTGTCCTCGAAGGCCATGAGTGCAAGCTCTAGCAACGCGCGGGGCTGGCGACTGTCGAGGCGCAGCGAGCGGGTGAAATGGAGCTCGGCCTCTTCACGCTGACCCAACTGCAGTGCAGTCATACCCAGATTCTGAAAGACCCGCGCCCGCTCGGAATACATGTTGTCTTCGGAAGCCTGACGGAAACGCTCCATGGCTTCGGGGTAGCGCTTCTGCTCGAACAGAAAGCTGCCGTAGTTGTTGAGTATGCGGGCGTCCTTGCGACTGGAGAGCGCTTCACGGTAGTGCTTGTCGGCCAGGTCGTTTTCCATTTCGGTCTGGAATACCAAAGCCAGGGCGGCGTGTGCATCGGCGCTGTTCGGATCAATTTCGAGGGCCTTGCGCAGTGGCGTCTTGGCGCGCGCGGCGGCGCCCTGCTGCAGGTAGCCGATCCCCAATTGAATATAGGCGTCGCGGGCCTGCTGGCGACCTTCGTCGGTTCTCAGCGGATCAGTGGATCCAGAAGACACACAACCGGCCAACAGGCCGGTCAGTAGAAGCAGCAGCGCAGCGCGCAAAATCATCAGCATCCCCCTCAGGATCGGTTCGAAGCGGTTTGCGCCGCACCTGGCTCGCTCTGTAGCTCACGCACAGCGATGTATCTCTCGCTTCGACGCGTCCTGTCCAGCACCTGGCCGACGAGCTGACCGCAAGCCGCGTCGATGTCTTCGCCGCGGGTGGTACGCACCGTTACATTGTGCCCACCTTTGTGCAGGATGTCCTGAAAACGGCGGATGGCATTGTTGCTCGGCCGCTCATATCCGGAGTGAGGGAACGGATTGAACGGGATCAGATTGATCTTGCACGGGATATCCGCCAGCAACGTGATCATCTGCTCGGCATGTTCGGGCTGATCGTTGATGCCCTTGAGCAAGGTGTACTCGATGGTCAGCACGCGCTTCTCGCCAAGCCTCGAGATATAGCCCTTGCATGCCGCCAGCAGCATGTCCAGCGGGTACTTCTTGTTGATCGGCACCAACTGATCACGCAACGCATCGTTGGGTGCGTGCAGCGACAATGCCAGAGAAACGTCGATGACCTTGGCCAGCTCGTCGATCATCGGCACGACGCCGGAGGTCGAGAGCGTCACCTTGCGCTTGGAAATCCCGTAACCAAGGTCGTCCATCATGATGTGCATGGCAGCGACGACGTTGTCGAAATTCAGTAACGGCTCGCCCATCCCCATCATCACCACGTTGGTGATCGCGCGATCGATTTTCGCCGGGATGGAGCCGAATGATTTGTTAGCAATCCAGACCTGACCGATCACCTCGGCCGCTGTCAGGTTGCTGTTGAAGCCTTGCTTGCCGGTGGAACAGAAACTGCAATCCAGCGCACATCCGGCCTGCGAGGACACGCACAGCGTTCCACGTCCGCCCTGGGGGATGTACACAGTTTCCACACAGCTGCCCGAGGCGACACGCACGACCCATTTGCGGGTGCCGTCGCTGGAGATGTCTTCACTGACGACCTCCGGGCCGCGAATCTCGGCGCAGGCCTTGAGCTTTTCGCGCAAGGCCTTGCCGAGATTGCTCATGGCGTCGAAATCATCGACACCAAAATGGTGAATCCACTTCATCACCTGACCGGCGCGAAAACGCTTCTCCCCGATGGACTCGAAGAAGCTCTCCAGTTGCGACTGGGTAAGCCCGAGCAGATTCACTTTACCGGTCGTGGCAATCATTGAATTCACCTTCGCTCAATCAGCGAATGCGTGCGCACACTTCGGTGGCAGCAAAGAAGTAAGCGATTTCACGAGCAGCGGAAGCTTCCGAATCGGAACCGTGCACGGCGTTCTCATCGATGGAAACGGCGAAATCGGCGCGGATGGTGCCGGCAACAGCTTCTTTCGGGTTGGTGGCGCCCATCAGCTCACGGTTCTTGGCGATGGCGTCTTCGCCTTCCAGAACCTGAACGATGACTGGACCGGAAGTCATGAAAGCAACCAGATCCTTGAAGAAGCCACGCTCGCTGTGCTCGGCGTAGAAGCCAGCCGCTTCGCGCTCGGACAGCTGAACCATCTTGGAAGCGACGACGCGCAGGCCGGCCTTCTCGAAACGGGTAGTGATTTCGCCGATGACGTTCTTGGCGACAGCGTCGGGCTTGATGATGGAGAAGGTGCGTTGCAGGGCCATGTAGGACTCCAAAACTGATGGGTTAAAGCGAACGAGTAAACCCGCGGATTATACGCGGGTTCATGTCAAAAAACATAAGGGTAGAGGGTAGAAGCCCGGATGGCGCCAGGGACCGCCGAACGGTCCCGAGATACCCAACCGGAGGAAAACGAAAACTTCGAAACCGCTCTATTCGGCCTCTTCGATCCAGGCCGACTGGATGGCTTCGAGCACTTTCTCGCCGCCCCGACCGGGCTCATCGGCGAAGCCCGGAAGCTCCACCACCCAGCGATGCAGATCAAGGAAATTCACATAGCGCGGATCTACATCGGTCTTGCGCTCGGCCAGCTCGATGGCGATTTCCTGCACGTCACTCCATTTCAGCTGCATGACGCCCACCCTCAGTGCCCTTCGGAAACCTGATTGATTGTGTACTTCGGAATCTCCACGACGAGATCGGCATCAGCCACCACTGCCTGGCAGGACAGCCGGGAATTGGGCTCAAGCCCCCACGCCTTGTCGAGCATGTCGTCCTCCAGCTCATCGGAGGCTTCCAGTGACTGGAAGCCTTCGCGAACCACGATGTGGCAGGTGGTGCAGGCACAGGATTTTTCGCATGCATGCTCGATGTCGATGCCATTGCGCAGCGCGGCGTCCAGCACCGTCTCGCCGGTCTGCGCCTCGATAACAGCGCCTTCAGGGCAATGGTCGGCATTGGGCAGGAAAATGATCTGCGGCATCTGGGTCAATCCTCGATATCGTTTAGCCGCCGCCCGGCCAGCGCGGCCTTGACGGTCGAATCCAGCCGGCGCGCAGCAAAGGCGTCGGTGATCTGGCTCAGGCGTTTGGTCTGGCGCTCGATGGCCAGCACATCCTGGCTGTCCAGCAATCCGCGCAACTCGGCGACCTGGGAGTCGATCGCCACGCGCTCGTCAGCAGACAGCAAGCGCTCGCCATCGACGGCCAGCGCAGCCTCGACCGCCTCGAGCAGGCGCTGGGCATCAACCAGCCGCTCACGCAACGCCCGGGCGTCACGGTCCTCGTCCGCCTTGCGGAAAGAGTCCTCCAGCATCCTGGCGATTTCGCCATCGGTGAGGCCATAGGAAGGCTTGACCTGAATACTCGCCTCCACGCCGGATGCCAACTCACGCGCGGACACACTGAGCAAGCCATCAGCATCGACCTGGAAGGTAACGCGAATCTTTGCCGCCCCAGCGACCATCGGCGGAATACCGCGCAGCTCGAATCGAGCCAGCGAACGGCAGTCGGAGATCAGCTCGCGCTCGCCCTGCAGCACATGAATCATCATGGCCGACTGGCCATCTTTGTAGGTGGTGAAGTCCTGCGCGCGCGCCACCGGAATCGTGGTGTTGCGCGGAATGATCTTCTCCATCAGCCCGCCCATGGTCTCCAGCCCGAGGGACAGCGGGATCACATCGAGCAGCAACAGCTCTTCCCCATCGCGATTATTGCCAGCCAAGGTCTCAGCCTGAATCGCCGCGCCAATGGCCACAACCTCATCAGGGTCTATGTCGGTCAGTGGCTCGCGACCGAACAGCTGCCCAACTGCCGAGCGCACTCTTGGCACTCGGGTCGAACCGCCGACCATGACCACGGCGGTAATCTCCTCAAGCTCCACACCCGAGTCCCGCACGGCACGCCGGCAGGACTTGAGACTGCGCGCAATCATCGGCTCGATCAGCGCATCAAAGGTCTCGCGTTGCAGCTCGCCTGACCAGCCGCCATACGCGACATCCACCGCATCCACATCACTCAGATGCTCCTTGGCATCGCAGGCAATCTTCAGCAATTCACGCTGCTCGCCCGGCTCGAGATCGTCGGACACACCGGCACGCTCGAGAATCCAGTCCGCTACGGCATGGTCGAAATCATCACCACCCAGAGCAGTGTCGCCGCCAGTGGCCAATACCTCGAAAACGCCCTTGGTCAGGCGAAGAATCGAAATATCGAAGGTACCGCCGCCCAGATCGTAGATCGCGACAACACCTTCGGCCTGACGATCCAGACCATAGGCGACGGCGGCCGCGGTCGGCTCGTTGAGCAGGCGCAGCACGCTGAGCCCGGCAAGTCGCGCGGCGTCCTTGGTAGCCTGACGCTGGGCATCGTCGAAATAGGCCGGAACGGTAATCACCGCACCAACCAGCTCGCCACCCAGAGTCGCCTCGGCACGCTGACGCAGTGCGCGCAGGATCTCAGCCGAGACTTCAACGGGGCTCTTGGCGCCCTGAACGGTCTCGATGAACGGCATTTGCGACTCAGCCTGACGGAAGCGGTACGGCAGCTGTTCGCCCAACTGCTTCACATCGGCCAGCCCGCGACCCATCAGCCGCTTGACCGAACTGATGGTGTTGAACGGATCGGTGGCCGCGGCAAATTTAGCTTGTGCGCCAACCTCAATGCGGTCAGCGTGATAGCGCACCACCGACGGCAGGATCACTTGCCCATCAGCATCGGCCAACGGCGCAGTGACACCACTGCGCAGGGCAGCTACGAGGGAGTTGGTGGTCCCCAAGTCTATTCCGACAGCCAGGCGCCGCTGATGGGGCTGGGGGGTTTGTCCGGGCTCGGCAATCTGAAGTAAGGCCATGTCTGTCTGATATCGGGCGCAACGCCGGGCGCTGCGCGGGGTTAATCGTCGAGGCGCTCTTCGAGTTGGCGCACTTCCTGGGTCAGCTTGTCGAGAAACTGCATGCGTCGAACCAAACGCTCAGCATCGGCACGCCGCTCAGAATCCTGCCAGATGCGGGCGAAATCATCGTTCAGCCCCTGCTGCGCCTGCTTCAAGCGCGACTTGAACGCCGCTACGCCATCCAGATCGGCCTGCTCATGGAGCTCTTCAAGCTCCTCGCGCCAATGCATCTGCTGCATGAGGAACGCGGGATCCTGAACAGTCGCTTCCAGTGGAACCTCATGCCCCTCGATGGCCAACAGATACCTTGCCCGGCGGCTCGGACTCTTGAGCGTCTGGTAGGCCTCATTGAGGTTGGCGGAGCGCTCAAGGGCCTGACGCTGCTCGCTTTCGCCAGCGTCGGCAAAGCGATCAGGGTGAACCTGGCGAGCAAGCTCTCGATAGCGATCGGCAAGAGACGCGAGATCCAGCTCGAACTCGGGCTTCAACTCGAACAATGCAAAATGACAGGGAGTACCCACGGCGTCCTCAGATATTGAAGCTCTCGCCGCAGCCACACTCGCCACGAACGTTCGGGTTGTTGAACTTGAAGCCCTCGTTGAGCCCTTCGCGAACGAAGTCGAGTTCCGTACCGTCGAGGTATACCAAGCTCTTGGGATCAATGATCACCTTGACCCCATGACTCTCGAACACCGAGTCTTCGGCTGCCGTTTCGTCGACGAACTCAAGTACGTACGCCAAGCCGGAACACCCGGTCGTACGCACCCCGAGTCGCACACCTACACCCTTGCCTCGCCCGTCCAGCGAACGGCGAACGTGCTGGGCTGCAGCGGGCGTCATGGTGATAGCCATCGCAACCTCCCTATTTAAAGCAGACCTTTCTTTTCGCGGTAGTCACGCACCGCTGCCTTGATCGCATCTTCGGCGAGCACGGAGCAGTGAATCTTCACCGGCGGCAGCGCCAGCTCTTCAGCCAGCTGCGTGTTCTTGATGGTTTCCGCTTCTTCCAGGGTTTTGCCCTTCATCCACTCGGTAGCAAGCGAGCTGGACGCGATGGCGGAGCCGCAACCATAGGTCTTGAACTTGGCATCTTCGATGACGCCCTGTTCGTTGACCTTGATCTGCAAACGCATCACGTCGCCACATGCCGGCGCACCTACCATGCCGGTACCGATGCTCGGGTCTTCAGCGTCGAACTTGCCGACGTTGCGCGGGTTTTCGTAGTGGTCGATGACCTTATCGCTGTATGCCATGGTGCAATCCTCTTAGATCAGGCTGTGCGGCGCTTGACGCCGGTCAGTGGGCTTGCCACTCGACCTTGGAAATGTCGACGCCGTCTTTGAACATGTCCCACAGGGGCGAAAGCTCGCGCAGCTTGGTGACGGCCTCGCAAACCTTCTGCGCTGCGTAGTCGATTTCCTCTTCAGTAGTGAACCGACCAAAGGTGAAACGGATGGAGCTATGCGCCAATTCGTCGTTACGACCCAGGGCACGCAGCACGTACGACGGCTCCAGCGAAGCGGACGTACAGGCGGAGCCAGACGATACCGCCAGATCCTTGAGCGCCATGATCAGCGACTCACCCTCGACGTAGTTGAAGCTGAGGTTCAGATTGTGCGGTACACGGGCGGTCAGGCTACCGTTCACATAAAGCTCTTCGAGATGCTCGACCTGCTTGTAGAAGCGATCACGCAGGGAGCGGACGCGCTCGTTCTCTTGGGCCATTTCGTCTTTCGCGATACGAAAGGCCTCGCCCATGCCGACCAGCTGGTGCGTAGCCAGCGTACCGGAACGCATGCCACGCTCATGGCCACCGCCATGCATCTGTGCCTCAAGGCGGACGCGGGGCTTACGGCGAACATACAGCGCACCCACACCCTTCGGCCCATAGGTCTTATGAGCGGAGAAGGACATCAGATCGACCTTCATCTTCTCCAGATCGATTTCGACCTTGCCGGTCGACTGCGCCGCATCGACATGGAAAAGAATGCCGCGAGAACGGGTCAGCTCGCCGATGGCGGTGATGTCGTTGATAGTGCCGATCTCGTTGTTCACGTGCATGACCGACACAAGAATAGTGTCGTCGCGCAGCGCAGCTTCGACCATCGCCGGCGTGACGATGCCATCCTCGCCCGGCTCGAGATACGTAACCTCGAAGCCTTCGCGCTCGAGCTGGCGAGTGGTATCCAGTACCGCCTTGTGCTCGATCTTGGTGGTGACGATGTGCTTGCCCTTGGACGCATAGAAATGCGCGACGCCCTTGATGGCCAGGTTGTCCGACTCGGTTGCACCGGATGTCCAGACGATTTCACGGGGATCGGCGTTGACCAGCTCAGCAACCTGACGGCGCGCATTCTCCACGGCTTCCTCGGCTTTCCAGCCAAAGGCATGAGAGCGCGACGCCGGATTGCCGAAGTTGCCTTCGTTGGTGAGGCACTCGATCATCTTGGCGGCAACACGCGGATCCACAGGTGTGGTCGCAGAGTAGTCCAGGTAAATCGGCAATTTCATTCAGATATCTCCTATCAGGCAGTCGCCCTGCTCAATCGATGGCGGACGTTTCTATCTTGTCCATATGCGGCGAAGTGCCGCCAGCCTTGCGCATGTCTTGGCGCAGGGCGACCTGCTGCACGTCCTGGCGCTTGACCAGGTCGGCCAGGCTGATGCCGCTGAGGAATTCATGAATCTGTTGGCTGAGGTCACACCACAGATGGTGAGTCAGGCAGGTATCGCCAGAGTGACAGCCGCCCAGACCTTGGCAACGCGTGGCATCGACCGACTCGTTCACAGCGTCGATGACCTGGGCGACCTGAATGCCGGCCATGTCGCGAGAAAGCTGATAGCCGCCGCCGGGCCCTCGCACACTGGTCACCAGGCTGCCGCGGCGCAGCTTCGCGAAGAGCTGCTCGAGATAGGAAAGGGAAATACCCTGCCGCTCGGAAATATCGGCCAGGGAGACCGGCCCATGCTGCGCATGCAGCGCCAGATCGAGCATGGCGGTCACGGCATAACGGCCTTTGGTGGTTAATCGCATCGGTCTGCACCAAGCATTACGGTTTGGCGCAATTATGCAATTCCCGAGTATTTGAGTCAACTATAAGACCTATTAATTCAGTAGGTCTTTAGTCTGGAACCACGCCCGGCCGGTGGCAGCGGGCCGGCATGATACCAGCTGCTGCTAGCCCGCGCACTTCAGGTGCGGGCATCGCCAGCGTCGGACTTCACTTCAACGAAGTCTTCTTCTCGCAGCTCCGGAAGGTCCTTGGCGCAATAATCGCTGCCCAGCGCCTTGAGCGCGCCACACATGCCCTCCAAGCGCTCCTCTACGGCCTGAACATGATCCAGCAACTGCCCAATGGCTCGCGCGACGGGATCGGGCATATCCTCGCTGACGCCATAGGCGTCGAATCCGATCTTCTCGGCAATGGCCTTGCGCTTGGCTTCCTGCTCATCGCTGGATTTGACGATCACCCGCCCCGGAATCCCAACCGCCGTCGCTCCTGGCGGCACTTCACGGGTAACCACCGCATTGGAGCCGATCTTCGCGCCCGCGCCGACGGTGAACGGCCCGAGGATCTTCGCGCCCGCCCCCACGATTACACCGTCTTCAAGCGTCGGATGGCGCTTGCCCTTATTCCAGCTGGTGCCACCGAGTGTCACGCCGTGATAGAGCGTCACGTCATCGCCAATTTCCGCGGTCTCGCCAATGACGATGCCCATCCCGTGATCAATGAAGAATCGCCGGCCAATCCTGGCGCCCGGATGGATCTCGACCCCGGTCAGCCAGCGCCCCAGATTCGAGGACATCCGCGCAAGCCACTTGAATTCATGCACCCACAGCCAATGGGACAGGCGATGAATCCAGATGGCGTGCAGCCCCGGATAACAGGTCAGAACTTCGAACGCATTGCGTGCCGCCGGATCGCGATGGAAAACGCTTTGAATGTCTTCGCGCATGCGTTCGAACATCAATCACTTCTCCGCTTGTGAGGCTCGCCGCGGGCAGCCTTTTGTGTCTCGGTGAGAATACCGCGCAGGATATTCATTTCCAGCTTGCTGATACCGCTGCGCCCATAGAGCCGACGCAATCGGGGCATCAGATGCCTGGGCTTGGTCGGATCGAGAAAGCCGATATCCACCAGAGTCCGCTCAAGATGACCGAAGTAATTCTCCAGCTCGTCGACAGTCACGGGCTGGGCATCCAGCATCGCCGTGGTTTCCAGTTTTTCGACCTTGGTTGGCCGCCCCTCGGCAGCCAACCAGGCCATGCGCACCTCGTAGGTAAGCACCTGCACAGCCGCAGCGAGATTCAATGAACTGAACTGTGGATCAGACGGGATATGGACGTGGTACTGGCAGCGCTGCAACTCCTCATTGGTCAGCCCCGCGTACTCGCGACCGAACACCAATGCGACTTCGCCGCCCCCGGCAGACTGCTCCACGGAAACCGACGCGCACTCCCGAGGATCGAGCAACGGCCAGGGAATGCGCCGATCACGAGCGCTGGTTCCGAGCACCAGACTGCAACCAGCCAGCGCCTCTTCCAGAGTTGCAACGACCCGTGCACTATCGAGAATGTCGGTTGCACCGGACGCCCTGGCCACAGCGTTGGGACTCGGGAAATCCTCGGGGTCGACCAATACCAGGCGCGAAAGCCCCATGTTCTTCATGGCGCGAGCCGCACCACCGATGTTGCCGGCATGACTGGTATTGACCAGCACGACACGAATGTTCTGCAGCGACACAATAATTCTCTGCTTGAAAGCGAGCAGAAAGCTTACAGGAAGCGGCTCCCGATCCGCCATCTGCCGCCCCCTGCAACCACCACCGTGACGCTACATGCGCCGGCGCTTTCCTGATAGAATTTCGCGCTTTCTTTAACGACCAGGTAATTGATCCATGCAGCCCATGCTGAATATCGCGCTGCGCGCCGCCCGCAGCGCCGGCGAACTGATTGTCCGTTCCACCGATCGCCTGGATGCAATCTCGGTCAACGAGAAAGAAGCGAAGGACTACGTCACCGAAATCGACAAGGCCGCAGAGCAGAGCATCGTCAATGCGCTGCGCAAGGCCTACCCGAATCACGGCATCCTGGGCGAGGAAGGCGGACTGCTCGAAGGCAGCGGGGACGGCGCCGATTACCTGTGGATCATCGACCCGCTGGATGGAACCACCAATTTTGTCCGCGGCATTCCTCACTACGCCGTCAGCATCGCCTGCAAGTACCGCGGGCGCCTGGAACACGCGGTCGTGCTGGACCCGGTACGCCAGGAAGAATTCACCGCCAGCCGCGGCCGTGGCGCCGCCCTGAACGGCCGCCGCCTACGCGTTAGCGCACGCAAGAGCCTGGACGGCGCACTGCTCGGCACCGGCTTTCCGTTCAAGGATGGCCAGATGGACAACCTGGACAGCTACTTGAAGATGTTCCGCAGCCTGGTCGGCCAGACCTCCGGCCTACGTCGTGCCGGCGCCGCAAGCCTCGACCTGGCTTATGTCGCTGCAGGCCGCTTTGATGCGTTCTGGGAGTTTGGCCTTTCCGAATGGGACATGGCGGCAGGCGCACTGCTGATCCAGGAAGCCGGCGGCTTGGTGAGCGATTTCAGCGGCGGCCATGACTTCCTTGAGAAGGGTCAGATCGTTGCCGGCAACACCAAATGCTTCAAGGCGGTACTGACCACCATCCAGCCGCACCTGACACCTTCTCTCAAGCGCTGAGAACGATAGCGGCATAAAAAAACGCCCCAACGGGGCGTTTTTTTGTTGCTGCACAATCGCTCAACTCACTGCTGCGATAGCGACAACTGTCCATCCTGCACCGGGATCTGGCTACCCGGATCGCGATCCATGCGTACGCGACCCACCTTGCCGGCGAGGTCGTACTTCACGTCGTAGCCGACGATCTTGTCGTGCGAATCGGTTACCGTGCTGCAACGTGTTTCGGTAGTGGTATAGGTGCTGCTGGCCTGCATGCGGCCCTGCACCTGATTGCCTGCATAACCGCCACCGACCGCACCGGCGACCGTCGCAATTTTCTTGCCGGTACCGCCACCAACCTGATTGCCGAGCAAGCCACCAACCACCGCACCCACTGCTGTACCTGCGATGCGATGCTGATCCTGCACTGGTTTCTGCCGAGTCACCGCGACATCCTTGCAAACCTCTCGCGGAGTCCGAATGGTTTCCTTGATCGGCTCCACCGCCAGCACATCGGCGAATTTCGGCCCGCGATCAACCAGACTATAAGTAGCGAAAGCGCCGCCAGCCGTGGCGACCACCACTCCGAGCGCCGTGCCGACCAACATGGACTTGTTCACTGTGACTTCCTCTTCCTTCGGGCTGCGCCCGTTCCGCAGCCTTGGACTCCTTTACGCTGCGGAAGTTCGAAGAAGATCAGGGGCGCTCGTCCGCTTCCTCTTCCACCACTGGTGGAATCAGGTCGTCACGGGTGAGCTTCAGCCAGACGAGCAGCATGCCAGCGACATAGACCGACGAGTACGTGCCTGCCCCAACGCCGATCAACAGCGCCAACGAGAAGCCCCACAGATTCTCGCCACCAAAGACCATGAGCGCACCGACAGCCAGCAACGTGGATACCGAAGTTGCCATGGTGCGCAGCAAGGTTTGCGTCGTGGAAATATTGATGTTTTCCAGCAGCTCCGCCTTGCGCAGCATGCGGAAGTTCTCGCGGATCCGGTCAAAGATGACGATTGTGTCGTTCAGCGAATAGCCGATAACCGCCAGCACAGCGGCCAGCACGGTGAGATCGAACGATATCTGGAAAAAGGAGAATACCCCGAGAACGACGATCACATCGTGGAACAGCGACAGCACGGCACCGAGACCGAACTTCCACTGAAAGCGAAAGGCCACGTAGACCAGAATACCACCCAGCGCGAGCAGCATGCCCAGGCCACCCTGGTCGCGCAGCTCCTCACCCACCGCAGGCCCGACGAACTCGACTCGCTTGACGCTCACCGAGTTGGCACTGTCAGCGCCGCGTAACGCATCAGCGATGCGCTCTCCCAGCTGAGGATCGTCGCCCGGCATGCGCACCAGCACGTCAGTAGTCGCACCAAAGCTCTGCACTACAGCGTCGCCAAAACCGGATTGCACCAGCTGCCCACGCACCTGCTCGAGTTCAACCGGGCGCTCATAGCCGAGCTCGATCAATGTACCGCCAGTAAAGTCCAACCCGAAGTTGAGTCCCTTGACCACCAGGCTCGCCAGTGACGCAACGGTCAGCACCACGGTCAGGGCGAAGGCCACATGGCGGACACCCATGAAATTGATTACGCGTTTCATCGTGCTAGCCCCTTAAATCCACAGCTTCTTGAGATCGCGGCCACCGTAGATCAGGTTGACCATGGCGCGCGTCACGATGATTGCGGTAAACATCGACGTCAGGATGCCGATCGAAAGGGTGACCGCGAAGCCCTTGATCGGGCCGGTCCCCATGGCGAACAGGATGCCGCCGACCAGCAGAGTGGTCAGGTTGCCGTCGACGATCGCCGAGAAGGCCCGATCGAAGCCTTCATGGATGGCGCGCTGGATCGACATGCCATTGGCGATCTCCTCGCGGATTCGCGAGAAGATCAGCACGTTGGCGTCCACCGCCATACCCATGGTCAACACGATACCGGCAATACCCGGAAGGGTCAGCGTGGCATTGAGCATCGACATCAGGGCTGTCAGCACGACCATATTGAACAGCAGTGCAATGGTCGCCAACACACCGAAGAACTTGTAGATCAGCACCATGAAGATGGCGACGAAGAGGAAGCCCCACATGGCTGCCTGGACGCCCAGCTTGATGTTTTCAGCGCCCAGGCTCGGGCCGATGGTGCGCTCTTCTGCGAAGTACATCGGCGCCGCCAGACCACCGGCGCGCAGCAGCAACGCCAGCTCTGAAGACTCGCCCTGGCCATCGAGGCCGGTGATGCGGAACTGGCTGCCGAGTGGCGACTGGATAGTTGCAAGGCTGATGATCTTCTTTTCTTCCTGGAAGGTCTCGACGCGCACTTCCTGCTCAACACCATCAACCGTCTGCCGCACATAGCGAGTCATCGGCCGCTGCTCAATGAAGATCACGGCCATGCTGCGCCCTACATTGTTGCGCGTGGCGCGATTCATCAGATCGCCGCCGTGGCCATCGAGCCGGATATTCACCTGCGGACGGCCATTCTCGTCGTAGCTGGCCTGGGCGTCGGTCACCTGATCACCTGTAATGATCAGTGTGCGTTCAAGCTGAACCGGCGGGCGGCCCTCTTCGCGGAACTCGAAGGTTTCGGTGGAAGCACGCGATGCATCTGAATCGGCAGCCAGGCGGAACTCAAGGTTCGCCGTCTTGCCGAGGATACGTTTGGCCTCAGCCGTATCCTGCACCCCCGGCAGCTCGACGACGATCCGATTGGCACCTTGACGCTGAACCAACGGCTCAGCCACGCCGAGTTCGTTGACGCGATTACGCACCGTGGTCAGGTTCTGCTTGATCGAGTACTCGCGAATTTCCGCCAGCTTGGCTTCGGTCAGCGTCAGACGCAGCACGTACTGGCCGTTGCGTTCTGCGGACGTCAGCTCGAAGTCGGTAAATTCCTTGCGGATGAGCGATTGGGCGGCATCCAAGGTAGCCTCATCGGCAAAGCCCAACTGCACCGAATCCTTCAGATTCGGCAGACTGCGGTATCGCACACGCTCTTTGCGCAGCAGACTCTTGACCTCACCCTCGGAGACGTTCAGGCGCGTTTCAATCGCCTTGTCCATATCCACTTCCAG
The DNA here is from genome assembly GCA_007713455.1 of Pseudomonas sp. Classification (GTDB taxonomy): domain Bacteria; phylum Pseudomonadota; class Gammaproteobacteria; order Pseudomonadales; family Pseudomonadaceae; genus Stutzerimonas; species Stutzerimonas chloritidismutans. The sequence continues at coordinate 128,125 of VMRT01000001.1, read as the reverse complement.
GAGGAAGTGCACACCACCGGAGAGATCCAGACCAAGCTTCATCGGGCTTGCGCCGAGATTGCGCAACCAGTCGGGAGTCGTAGGCGCCAGATTGAGCGCAACTACGTAGGCGTCGCCGAGCGCGCGGCGCACGATATCTTTTGCCGGCAGCTGATCATCCTGACGCTCGAGACGCACAAGGCCACCTCGGCCCTGCTCGTCCAGAGACGCAGATTTGACCGCGATACCGCCATCCACGAGTGCTTTGCTGATGCGCTCGAGGTCTGCCTCGCCGATCTCCTGCGATGTGCTGGCACCGGTAACCTGAATCGCCGGGTCATCCGGATAGAGGTTGGGCGCAGAGTAAATAAAGGCGATCGCGAGCACTGCCAGAATCAGCAGGTATTTCCAGAGAGGGAATCTATTGAGCATGACGCAGCCCGTTTAATGAACGCGGGGCGCCTTGCGCGCCCCGTCGATATTGAATGAAGTCAGCTCAGATGGCTTTCAGTGTGCCCTTGGGCAACGTTGCGGCGATCGCCACTTTCTGGAACTTCAGCTCAACGTTGTCGGACACCTCGATCACCACGAAGTCATCGGCGACTTTGGTGACCTTGCCAGCGATGCCGCCGGAAGTGACCACTTCGTCGCCCTTCTGCAGGCCGGCGATCAGGTTCTTGTGTTCCTTGGCACGCTTGGACTGGGGGCGCCAGATCATCAGGTAGAAGATGACCAGAAAACCGACCAGAAAAACCCACTCGAAACCAGTACCAGCAGGACCAGCAGCAGCCTCCTGGGCATAGGCGGCGGGAATCAGAAAGCTCATGTAGCACTCCTGTTGCAGTAAGAATTGTTTTGTTCTGGCACGTCACGCAAGCGGCGGCGTTGGCAGACCGCGCTTGGCATAAAAGGCGTCGACAAAGGCCGCCAATGTACCCTGTTGAATGGCGTCGCGTAAACCAGCCATAACCCGCTGGTAATGCCGCAGGTTATGGATAGTATTCAACATGCTACCCAGCATTTCGCCGCATTTATCCAGATGATGCAGATAAGCACGGGAGAAATGTTTGCAGGTGTAACAGTCACAGCTCGGATCCAGCGGAGAATCGTCGTGCTTGTGAACGGCGTTGCGGATCTTGATCACACCGCTATCAACGAAAAGATGCCCATTTCGCGCATTGCGCGTTGGCATCACGCAGTCGAACATATCGACGCCGCGCCGCACACCTTCGACCAAGTCCTCCGGCTTGCCCACCCCCATCAGATAGCGTGGCTTATCCGCTGGCATCTGTGGCGGAAGAAAATCCAGCACACGGATCATCTCTTCCTTCGGCTCGCCAACCGAAAGGCCGCCAATCGCCAGGCCATCAAATCCGATCTCGCAAAGCCCTTCCAGCGAGCGCATGCGCAAAGATTCGTGCATACCACCCTGAACAATGCCGAACAGCGCAGCCGGACTGTCGCCATGGGCGACCTTCGAGCGCTTGGCCCAGCGCAGCGACAGCTCCATCGAACGCCGCGCCACGTCCTCGTCAGCGGGATAAGGCGTGCATTCATCGAAGATCATCACGATATCCGAGCCCAGGTCACGCTGGACCTGCATCGACTCTTCCGGCCCCATGAAGACTTTTGCGCCATCTACCGGAGAGGCGAAGTAGACGCCCTCCTCCTTGATCTTGCGCATCGCGCCCAGGCTGAACACCTGAAAGCCGCCCGAGTCGGTGAGGATAGGCCCCTGCCACTGCATGAAGTCGTGCAGGTCCCCATGGCGCTTGATCACTTCAGTGCCAGGGCGCAACCAGAGATGGAAGGTGTTGCCCAGAATGATCTGCGCTCCGATCGCCTCGATGTCACGTGGCAGCATGCCTTTGACGGTACCGTAAGTGCCCACTGGCATGAACGCCGGCGTCTCGACGGTGCCGCGCGGAAAGGTCAGACGTCCGCGGCGCGCCTTGCCATCGGTGGCAAGCAGCTCGAAGGACATATGGCAGGAGCGAGTCATTGGGTTTCCTCGGGGCCGCGCGGCGCGGGATTGCGGGTGATGAACATGGCATCGCCGTAACTGAAGAAGCGATAACGCTGAGCCACCGCTTCGGCGTAGGCCGCCATGGTCTCCGGATAACCGGCGAAGGCGGAAACCAGCATCAGCAGCGTGGATTCAGGCAGATGGAAATTGGTAACCAGTGCATCCACCACATGAAAGCTCTTGCCTGGGTAGATGAAGATATCGGTGTCGCCACTGAACGGCCTGAGTTCACCATCGCGCGCCGCCGTCTCCAGCGAACGCACGCTGGTAGTACCGACAGCGATCACGCGCCCACCACGGGAGCGACAGGCCGCCACCGCATCGACGACATCCTGGCCGACCTCCAGCCATTCGCGATGCATGTGATGCTCTTCGATACGCTCCACGCGCACCGGCTGAAAGGTGCCGGCGCCGACATGAAGGGTAACGTAGGCCGTTTCCACGCCAGACTCACGCAGCGTCTGCAGCAGCGCCTCATCGAAGTGCAGTCCTGCGGTCGGCGCAGCCACGGCACCGGCGCGCTGCGCGTAGACGGTCTGGTAACGCTCGCGGTCGGCGGCGTCGTCAGGCCTGTCTATATAAGGAGGCAATGGCATGTGCCCGATGCGCTCGAGCAACGGCAGAACATCCTCGTCGAACTCGAGTTCGAACAGCGCATCATGCCGGGCGATCATTTCCGCTTCGCCGCCGCCATCGAGCAGGATCTTCGATCCGGCCTTGGGCGACTTGCTGGAACGGACATGCGCCAGAACACTGCGATTGCCGACTACCCTTTCGACAAGGATTTCCAGCTTGCCGCCGGTAGCTTTCTGACCGAAAAGGCGCGCTGGGATCACCCGGGTATTGTTGAACACCATCAGATCGCCAGGCCGCACATGGTCCAGCAGATCGGCGAAGTTGCGATGCGAGAGCTTTCCCGTTTCGCCTTCGAGCACCAGCAGACGACTGGCACGCCGCTCCGCCAGGGGATGTCGTGCGATCAGGGCATCGGGCAGCTGGAAGAAAAAATCGGCAACTTGCATGGATCGGAGGTCGGGACGCGGAAAGGGCGCAAATCTTATCCGAAACACGTCGACCTGACCACGCCAAGCGATTGACCACCCCGTCGCGCATCCCTATACTGCGCGCCCACTGTGCCTCGATGGCGGAATCGGTAGACGCAGCGGATTCAAAATCCGCCGTTGGTAACAACGTGAGAGTTCGAGTCTCTCTCGGGGCACCATCATTTTCCTTGTAAATCAAGGACTTAGAGAAAGGGTAGAAAGAAATTTCTACCCTTTTTTCTATCCCATTTTCCGCACCAAAACGTTGTTGTTGCTTCCCCCTCCGCCCAGCTTGCTTGATCCGAGCCGCTAGACGTGCGGAGGCTCCGCATCCGTGCGTGTAGGGGCTGAACGAATCGGCCCGTTTGGCACAGCCGTGCTAAAATTTCGTGTTTTTGAGTTAGTCCCATATGGGGCCTTGAGGAAGAAATGAGCCTTTTTACATCCGTCGAAATGTGTGCCGGGGCGGGCGGGCAAGCCCTTGGCCTTGAGATGGCAGGCTTTGGGCACGAAGTGCTTATTGAGATAGAGCCGCCAGCGTGTGCGACCCTTCGATTGAATCGACCAGAATGGAACGTCAAACAGGAAGACCTTCGCGAGTTTAACGGGCTTCCATATTTTGGCGTTGATCTGGTGGCTGGTGGCGTGCCCTGCCCCCCCTTCTCCAAAGCAGGTAAGCAGCTGGGGGCTAGTGATGAACGGGATCTCTTTCCCGAAGCGATCCGACTAGTCGATGAGTGTCGGCCAAAGGCGGTGATGCTGGAAAATGTGCGGGGGTTAATGGATGCCGTTTTCGACGATTACCGCAATAAGGTAGAGCAACAGCTTAAGAAGCTTGGCTATATCTCAAGCTGGCGGTTACTCAACGCGTCCGATTATGGTGTTACTCAGCTCCGCCCCCGTGTTGTTTTCGTCGGCATTAAAAAAGAATACGCAGACGGGTTTTCCTGGCCGCAACCTAACCTAGTAGCCCCGCCCACCGTAGGCGAACTTCTCCACGACCTAATGCAGGCCGAAGGTTGGCGGGGTGCGGACGCTTGGCGTGAGATAGCTAACAGTATCGCTCCGACTTTGGTTGGCGGATCGAAGAAACACGGCGGGCCTGACCTAGGCCCAACGCGAGCAAAGAAAGCGTGGGCGACACTCGGCGTGTGTGGGCACGGTATCGCAGACGCACCACCTCCAGAGTTTTTTGAAGGTATGCCGCGATTGACTACGCGTATGGCCGCTCGTATACAGGGCTTCCCTGATGACTGGCAGTTTTTCGGAAAGAAAACCGCCGTGTATAGGCAAATTGGAAACGCTTTCCCCCCTCCCGTCGCCTGTGCAGTGGCAAAACAGATATACAAAGCCCTTTCCGCAAAACGTCTGGTGCAGGTTGCCTAATGGATTCCGCTGACTTTACAAAGGCTCGCAAAGAGTTCCACGCATCACTTTTGAAGACCACTCTTACCATTAACGATAAGGGCGTCCCAAGCAATGCGGACGGAAACAACACAAACAGCAAAAGGATTGCCCAAGGTATCGCGGAATTGCTACAAGCAGAAACAATTGCTGAACGGCAAGCGGGGCAGACTTCTGGCAACGAATTCGAAGGGATTTGCGCAGCCTATGTCAGAGAAACATTTCTAAAGCTCAAACATCTCAGGCCCGGCGATTGGGATATTCATCAAGTATCGGGCAGGAACCGGCTCGAAATCGCAAAATATGAGCAATATGCTCATTTGATTGCGTTGGATAGAGCGGCACGAGCAGACGCCGAACTGGCTGCCGCCCTTGGCAGCGACTACACAATCACCCCTGATATTGTTGTGGTTAGAGGTTTGGAGTCAGACGAAAGTATTAACCGACACGAATGTTTAGTTGATGGATCGGTGAGCACGAGGGCCAGCCTTAGGGCTGCTGCCGGAGGAAAACCGCTGCTTCACGGCAGTCTTTCTTGCAAGTGGACCATAAGAAGCGACCGGGCACAGAATGCGCGCTCAGAAGCATTGAATCTGATGCGAAACAGGAAAGGCCACTTGCCACACGTTATGGTCATCACCGCAGAGCCAACACCAAGCCGATTAGCGTCAATCGCTTTAGGCACTGGGGATATTGACTGCGTTTACCATTTTGCACTTTACGAGCTTCAAGAAACCTTACGGGAACTCAAATTAAATGACGCGTCCGACCTACTAGCGATAATGGTTGAAGGCAAGAGATTGAAAGACATTAGCGATCTGCCTTTAGATCTTGCCACTTAATAGCCGGAAATACGTTAGATAGAAAGCCCCGAACGGGGCTTATCTTGTTTCGTTTCCCATAAATCGAGTTGTTACCGCGCATCGCTGCTTCAGAAGCTTGAGCACGTATTCCCAATTTTCGTCGACTAGCTTGCTAAAAGCCTGCTTAACCTTTGTTAGGTTAGCTTGATCGATCTCCGCTTCTGTCAATCCCAAATCGTAAAGCGTCACGTATAGAAGATAAGGTTTCAACGCCGCGCGAACTGCCGCTTCAGCACTAAAAAGCCCTGCCTCGACTGATTCATTGATTTTAAGGACTTCAAAGCAATATTCGTCGAAATGAAAGCATTCCCAAGCCTTTCCTTCCCTAGGATCTCTAGACCATTGCGAGTCTAGAACTTGATCTAATATCGCTGTATTGCGTGCTAAGCGATCCAGATTTTCAAAGCTGTTTTTCATACACCGATTTTCTTGATCAGATCATCGAAGCTCTCAACCTTGTTTTTTGCCATTAAGTCGGCAAGAAATTGATCGTATCGCTCGAAGCCCGCCGCTTCAACTGCTCTCTTGAGTTCGCCCGACAGCCGCCCATTTGTGCTACGTCGAATAGGCACCGTATCTTTGCCCACCTGGACGTTGAACGTCTCAGCCTTGGTCGTTGCTGTGCCTGCTGCTTTCTTCGTATATGCACGCTTTGCAGGCTTCGCTGCGGGCGTAGCGTTTACGTTGTAGTAAGTCAAAAGCACATCAACGAAATCGCTTTCGTTGTAGTTGAATTTTTCGCGTATCGCTTCGATTTCTTTGACTGCTTCAAGAACCTTCGCTTCTTGCTCGTTTGCTTCGAGTTCTTTGATCTGTGCTTCTAGTGCTTTTTGCTGTGTGAGTAGTGCGAGCAATTTCGACATTTTCCGATCTCTGTCGTGATTTGAAAGATTTTTTTATAAATCAATTTTGCAAATTGATCAAGCGATTTTTCTTTCTCTCTCGCGTGCGTGTATTCCTATATCTTATCTTTTATCCCCTGCCTGCAAGCAGCAGAACCCATATACCGACTGAAAAAAATTCATAGTCAGTATATGGATTTGCTACGGCATTTTTAGGATTTTAGGTTCTATTTCTATTTTTCAATAGCCCCGCCATTGCAGACAGTTCAAGCTTAACGGCTTGTTGTCGGTTAGTTCTTCATCTCGTTAAAGATCCCCTTTGGGCAACTAAACAATATCATTTTTTCTATTTTCTCTAAGCCTTCTGCGACTTAGACGCCACGCCGTTTATATTTTAAAAATAAAGGTCGCTGTAATTAGCCCTCACCTCATAGAAAATTTAAGATCCCCAATCTTAAAAGATACTCCATCACACCCAGCAGATTTTAAGGCTCCTGTATCTGCGCAGAGAGATTAAAAAGCCAGTCGTCACTATTTCCTCCACCACTTTTTAGAATATAAATTCTTCTCTCAATTATATTCAATCATATTTATTTCATATTTCAAGAGCAAAACTAAAATATAAATGAAATTGTTGTTCTATTGATATTTATTTCGAGCAAACTATTGAAAAAAGAAAAAGATATGGTTTTATATAAGTAAGGAGGATCAAAAATATGGCAGTTAAATTAGCAACATATACAATTGATAAAGACTTATTAGATAAGTTCAATCGAATAACTGAAATTGAATATGTGAATAAATCATCTTTAATCGCTAGTTTTATTGAAAGTTATTTGAAGAACTACAAGGCAAGCGGATATGAAAAGATAGGAATCGCTACTTATGAAGCGAAGAGATTTAAAGCGTTAGAAAAGAAACAAAAACAAATTTTAAGGAGTTTAGACGATGAAACAAGACCAGAATAAAGCAAAAATTCAACAAGCGACAAATGCGATAAATTCAGCAGCAATAAGAATTGCAGCAGTTAAAGCCGTAGGGCTTAAAGCGAGCCTAACGAATATGCTTAACAGATTAAGCGCAGACCCTGAGAAATATCGTTTAGATATAATTATCGCGATGGCGAAAGACATTGAGCGATTAGCAGAAATGGTTATTGCGTCAGAAAATCAAGAGAACATCGAAAGAGATGAGAAAAAGCGTTCAAGTGCTGTTGTGATGATTAACGAGATTGATTATTCAAACGCAAGAGCACAGCTTGAAAAAGCAATCGCTGAAATGGAACAAGAACAGAAAAGCAAATTGAAAAATAAAAATAACTTTAAATAATGGGGAAATATGAGCAATGAATTTTTTACTAAAGCAAACAATACAAGAGTAGCAAGATTAATTGTTCTATTGCTCGTTTTCCTGCCAATTTTTGCGTTTGCTGACAGTCTCGACAGAGAAATAACATCAAGCGAATCGCTTCAATATAGGGCTGATTTAATAGCGGCCTTCTTAAACATCTTATGGAAATTCTCGCCGTTTATGGGCGTGATGTTGTTCATCGTCGCCGGGCTTAAAATGAAGCAGATGGTAGACGAAAAAAACCCTTCCAAAAAGTTCGGCGTAATAATGACTTTTGTCGCCGCGACTTTCTTCTTCAATATCTATCTCGCGCAAGAACTTATTTCGTCTTTGTGGAAGATTGAGGGAGACGAATCAATATGTTTTATGGTCGATGACGCGGGCGTAAATGATCAATGTTATAGCGATGAAATGTCAGAAATTGGCGGAGAATTGGCTGAGCGTGTAGAAAAACTATCAGGCGATGGAATAGCAACAGAATTAAAGAACAGTATGCGTTTAATCGTTGGGATTTTTCAGTGCATAGGGTTCATTTATTTTATGGTGGGTATTTACGGGCTTCATCAAGTCAGCAACGGAACAAAAGATAATGGCTATGGAAAGCCCATAATAACAATGATTTCGTCCGCCTTAATCATAGATTTACCACATACCGCGTCGATGTTTCTCGACACGTTGCAAAAGGTGGGCGTTAATTTTTAACTAACAAAATGGAGAAAAACAATATGAGCGATATAGAATTTTACTTACAGATATTTTTTAAGGTTGTGCCCTATGTGATTTTTAGCGTTGTGATCTGGCATTTACACTTAAAGCAATTTTTTAAGAAATTAACAAACAAAAAAACTAAGGAGATTTGATTATGAAAAAGACAATATTAACAATAGCAATTTTAACAGCGTCAGCGTTTGCAAATGCTGAATATATGATACAGATTCCGCTAGAAGTAAGCGGAGGCGGTAGCCTTCCTAATGGATCAATTCAAATCGTGAAAAATGGTGTAAATCCAACAAATCCAGCGCCTGAGCCAACGCCTGACATACCGGCAGAGCCAGAGGCCCCAGCGTTAACGCCAGAACTGGCTTGTTTTGCTCGTGAGAGTGAAGCGAGATCGTTCATAGCGAATAATGTCGTTGACGGTGTATTTGAATATGTTGAATTTCACGACATTCCAAACGACACAAGTCCAACTTGCCGCATTCGTTTTACTGCTCCAAAATCTCTATATTTTCCGTTTTGTGCGGGCGTAGAAGATGAAAATAATGCTCGTTCTATCGCTTTAATGAACGCGACAAAAGCGGCCAATTTTTCATATGTAGTAGGTTATACCGGGGTTTGTAAATGAGCGGCGGCAACGCTGTTCAAAAGACGTGGACCGCTGCCCACGTTCTATTTTTTGGGGGATTAGTTGCGTTAATTTTAGGTTATGGGCAATTTGACAAGCAAAGCAAAATAGACACGCAAATCGCTATTGAGCAACGAAAGCAAGACAATCAACGAAAGAAAGAAGAGCGCTTGAAAGCGTATATGCTTAAAGACTGTCAAGAAAGAAAAGCGCGGGCACAAGCTGAAATTGCTTGGCGTATGAAATACAGCAAAAAAAATAAAGATTATAGCGTTTTTGGACACGAAGCAGACGAAGTTAGAAAATCAGACATTGAAGAGACGAATCGATATATTCAAGAGCGTCAAACTTCTGCAAATTTGAATTGCAGCTAAAAAGCTGCATTTATATTTTTAACTTTATTCGATGTTGCGGTTTTTGCTTTTCGTGCTCTTGCTTCTCTCTTTCTTTTTGTTTTTGTTTCTCCATTTCTTCCTTTATTTTCTCGCGCTGCTTCTCGTTCATACAAGTTTTTAAGGCTTGTTCGTAGTCGTCCAGAGTGGGCTGATAAAAATCAGCCATAGGGTAGCCGTTCTGTATTCCTACGATCCAAGCCTTTTGCTTGAAGCGTTCAGAGCCTGACGCTTGCAGTTCTGTCGCTCCGTTTTCCAACATTTTCTGCATTGCTGCTTTTATGTTCTTGTAATTCGAATGATCGAACGAGGCGGCGTTTCGTTCTGCGTCGTATTCAAAGGCTTTCTTGTTGTTGTTTTTGTAATAGAACGTTCTATCGTCTGGGCTTTGAAAATGCTTGTCTAATGTGCGATTGCGTAGATTTGTCGCAAGCGTAGGCTTAGAGCCGTGCGCTTCTAATGTGTTTTTTTCAGCGTATGCCTTTGCTTTTTTCTCTGCGTCTTGCATCAGCAATATGAAAAATGGATCTGCTCCAAATTTGTCTTTGATTTTCTTCGCTGAAATGTTCAATTGCGAGCCTTTGAAGATCTCCCCGTCCAGAGCGAAGGACGCACCGTAGAGACCGCCAGCGTTTAGACCTGGAAGGATCTGGACGCCGAAAGCGTCAAGGGTGTCGAGGAAAGTGGCCGTATCCTTGGCTGTTTCGAGTGCCGTGGCTACCTTGTCCTTAATGTCGTTTTTAAGGCTCTTCTGGCCCGTTCTGCGCTCGATCTGAACCGTGTTGGGTGCAGGTGCGTAAGGGCTGGGTTTTTGTGCTCTGTCGGCGTTGTATAGACCGTGCTTGATCTCTAACTCTTTGCCGATCTCGATGTAGTCAACGAAATCCCGATGGACGCGCTTCGTGTCCAGTGAGCGCAGAGCAACCACAACGTGGACGTGCGGGTGTTCGGTGTTGCGTTCGACTGACATAACGAAATGACGCTTACCTGGCATCGCTTGTTGTAGCGATTCCTCTGCAATGTCTAAAAGTTCTTGATCTGACTTGTGCGAATCGGAAGGGTGGAAAGCAACGATCTGGTGTAAATAAAGGCGTTGTTGGCCTTTGGCTCTGCCCTGTTCGAATTTTTTATCGACTAATTTCGCATAGTCCCAATCGCTTGTATTTTCGAATTTTGGGATCGTGCTGCGCATCGATCCGGGCTTTGCGTATTTCTGAATATATTTGACTGTAAAGCGTGCATTTGCGTGTCGTGTGCGTATTTTGAATTTCATAACGCACCTTTGTTTTTGTTCTTCTCCTTTTTGGCTTTGCTCAGTTCACGCTGCGCGACGATCTCGATGTTCTCTTCATACTGAAAATATGCATCAACCGCTTCGTCTAATTTTTCCGAAAAATCAGCGATAGCGTTTAAGACTCTCGCGTTGTCTTTTTCAAGATACGCAATCAATGCTTGGTATTTTTTTGGATCTGCTTTGATTAAGTGCAAAGCCTTCGCAATTTGATTTGCGAGGTTTCCCGCCTTCGAATAAATATCATCGTATGATTTTAATTCTTTGATTACGATTGTTTGACTATCATCAATCAATCTAAGCACAAGATCAGCGATTGATCTTTCGCCTGCGGCTTCTTTTGCTTTGATAATCTTTTCGTGCTCTGCGGGCGTCCAAAGCAAGCTTGTCTTTTTTGTTCTATTCTGTCTCATAATTTCACCTCGCTATAAAGTGAGGCGATATAGTCAAGCTTCGCTATTATAATATCAGCAGAAAACAATCCATATTTTATCCACTCATCACAATATTCTTCGTTGCATAATATTATATACGATTTAAAACCTTGAAAAATATCTTTGAATTCGCCTATTTCTTTCTTGAAGTTATCTATAGATCTTAAATATGGTAGATCATCAAGCTTTAACAGAAGATTTAGTTTCACGTTGAAAGCGTGACTATAAACATAGTCGAATCTTTCATCTAAATCTTCTACTTCAATTTTTACGCTCTTTAATATCTCTTTAATTAAATAACTATTTACACTCATACAATACCTCATTTTATTAGTTCATTTTTTGGCTCCTTCTGCTTTTACAAATTTCAAACGAAGTGCTAGAAATTTCGAGAATAACCCTGTGTCAAGAAAGTCCGAAGGGTTTCGAAGACATACCGTGAAAATGAAATTTTCGCGGTATAAGGGTATTGCTCGCATTCTTTTCAATTAAGCCTACTAATACAAATACCACATTATAATATGATGTCAAATTTATACCGTAATTGATACCTCGAAAACATACCGCTTTTTATACCGCACGCTATACCGTGGCTTATACAGTAAAATCGAAATTAAGGTGTTTCAGTGCGATCAATTTAGCTGCCGATGTTGGGCCTTCGGAATAGCGATCAAAAGTCATATTTAGAAACTTGCCCGGTTCGTGTCCTACAATCGACATAATAACGAGGTTTTTCGCGTCTGCTCGTTCAAGCATTGTAATGACTGATTTTCGGAAACTGTGAAAAACACAACGACGATCAAAACCTAACGCTTTTTTGAAAATAGAAAACTCGGAGGAAATCCCTTTCGATTTTGTCTCGTATTTGCCGCCCGCTGCTGTCTTCAATAGAAAACCATCGGCGCTTGAATTTACTAGCCGTTTTATGTCTTTAACGATCTTGGGATGGATCGGAACGTGCCGCACTGCTGCCGTGGTTTTTCCTTCACGTATGTGTAGACAGTCGATCCCATCTTCCTGAATCACATCAACGACACGCAATTGACAAATTTCTTCAATTCTCGCGCCGGTATATGCAGCAATTTTTATTGCATCAGCGAGACGCTGCCGATCTGCTTTCTTTGCTTCGCTATAAAGTCGCTCAATTTCTGGCTTTGTGAATGCTCTGCGATTTTTGTCGCTCGCTGTGCCTCGGCGTAATTCCGTGAATTCGTGATCTTTGAAAGGGTTTTTTAGATTTTTGTATTTCTCCCGAAAGCCGCGATCTTTCTTCGTTGCGAAATTCCAAAAGGCGTTAAGACTAAAAATATATTGCTTTTTGGTTTTTGCTGACAGATCAAGCGTTTGAAGAAATTCGCTCACAGCGTCGAAATTTAGTTCTTTTTCGTTATCTTTTAGGAATTTATCGAATGACTTTAATCGCTTGATATGACTATCAACCGTGCGATGTGCAACGCCTCGGGTCTCTTTTTCGTATTTTTCGAAATCTTCAAGGCGTTTTTTGATGAAGGGCGTTTTAGGAGAATACTCGCTTTCAAAAGCAACGATCTGCCGCAGTTCTTCGCCCAATTCGGGGCTTTTTATCTTGTATTGCTGATAGATGTCAGTCAGCACCTTGGCGGACTCGTAAACCGCATTCGGCGCGTGCCTGTCGATCTGCTCGACCCGATACGCTGCTTCTTCTCTGAAGTCGTCAATCGGCTTCGTCCGTGCGTCGTTGATCTGGCGCTTCCAGAGATCCAGCCATTTCAGCTTTAAAGCGTGGGCTTCGGTCTTTACGCCAGTTTTAAGGCTCTTCGTCAGCACCCGGCGACCGCCGAACGCCTCACGGACTTCTGCGGGTAGATCAAGCCGAACGTGCCAAATCCCGCCCTTGTTAACCAAAAAATCAGCCATAGCCTTGATGATCTTCCTTTGATATCATTCGCGCCGTTGAAGGACGTTCTACCCCGATTTCTACCCAAAATTTCTACCCAAAGCAACAGCGGAACCCGCAGAACATAAGGGTTTCAAGGGGTTAGAGGGTGAAATAAGGTAGTTCGAGTCTCTCTCGAGGCACCATCAGTGAATCGCTACAACGCAGCAAAGCTGCATGCTTAGCGAAACGGGTAACCGGATCGCCTGCAAATCTAACGCCGTAGCGAAGCTTCAAAGCGCACCAGCCGCATGCAAGCATCCAGACAATTTGGATCGGCAGCACGGCAAGCAACGTCAGCTACATCGCTTTTCCTCAGACTGACACTCGATATCGATGCAGTCGACTCGTGGCATTGTCTCTCTCGCAACAGCGAATAAGGCGAGTCAAAGCCACGTCAAAAAGCGCCAAATGGCGCCGCCTGGACAGGCAAATTCTATGGCTCCGAGGGGTTGGCATTCCCTGGCGAGTTATCGTAGAGTGTGCCCACTGTGTTTGCATGGGTCGCTGTTGAATCGTGACCTGGTGCAGTAGATCTTCAGATCCGCTACTCCGCTCGACTCTCTTACTCCTTGCAACCAGTTCCAGCTTCCTGCTCTGCGGGGGCAATTCTACTTTTGAGTTTCAAGGATACAAAGACATGTCGAATCGTCAGAACGGTACCGTCAAGTGGTTTAACGACGAGAAAGGTTTTGGTTTCATCACTCCCGAGAGCGGTCCGGATCTGTTCGTGCACTTCCGCGCGATCGAAGGCAACGGCTTCAAGAGCCTGAAAGAAGGCCAGAAAGTCAGTTTCGTCGCAGTGCAAGGTCAAAAGGGCATGCAGGCAGACCAGGTTCAGATCCTGGGCTAAGCCTCTTCTCCGAAAAGCCCCTGATGGCAACATCAGGGGCTTTTTTATGCGCGCAATTCCGTAGAATGCGCCGCCCACCTCTTTGATCGAGACACCCAATGCGCAGACACCTGCTCAGCCCGCAGGGCCAGTTTCCCGCCGCCGGCCTGGTCCGCCGGCTTGCTGCAATGTTTTATGACAGCCTGCTGTGCATCGCCTTGATGATGGTAGTGACACTGCTCTATCAGCAAGTGCTGCTGCGCCTGCTCTACGGCAGCGAACAGCTGCAGCAGCTCGCGGATGCCGGCCGCCTGGACATCGACCCCCTGCTCTCGACGCTGCTGCTGTTCAGCCTGTTCGGCTTTTTCGCCAAGTTCTGGACCCACAGCGGCCAAACGCTGGGCATGCAGGTCTGGGGCATCCGAATTCAGAATGCAGACGGAACCGCCATCGATCTTTGGCAGGCGCTTCTGCGTTTTCTGATCGCACTGGTTTCGCTGCTGTGCCTGGGCATGGGTTATTGGTGGATGCTGCTCGACAAACAGAACCGCACCTGGCACGACATGTACTCGGAGAGCCAGGCCGTTCAGCTACCGAAGAACATTCACAAGAAGTGACTTTGCTCTGCGCACCGAACCAACACTGACCCAAACCTTGTCGACGGCGCCTCCGGCGGTTCGCGCCGGAGGCACCCGTCATCCCGCCCGACGCAGCAACCAGGCACCGATGAGTGCACAGATGCCCGCTGGCAGCACCACCGCAAGCAACGGCGAGAAGCCGAACACCTGGCTAGCCGGCCCGAGCAAATCCTGAATAATGCGGAACACGAAGCCGACCACTACGCCGGTAAAGATGCGCTGACCAAGCGTGACCGAGCGCAGTGGCCCGAAGATGAACGAGATCGCCAGCAGCACCAGCGCAACGGTAACGGCCGGCTGCAGCACCTTGGTCCAGAACGCCAGCCAGTAACGACCGTTGTTCAACCCCTGCTCGCCCAGGTAGTGGATATAGCGCCACAAGCCGGTGATTGATAGCGCTTCCGGCTCCATCACCACCGTCCCGAGTAGCTGCGGCGTCAGCTGAACATCCCAGCGTTCCTGCGGCGTGCGCACCACCTCGGTGTGATCGCCGCGAAAATGGGTGGTCGAGATATTCTCGAGCAGCCAGTGATCAGCCTGATAGCTGGCGCGACGGGCAAAGCTGGACGACAGCAAGCGGCGCTCGTCATCGAAGCGATAACGCGTCACCCCCACCAGCATGCCGCCGGGCTGCACGGCGTTGACGTGCACGAACTCGTTCTCCTGCCGGTGCCACAGGCCGCGCTTGCTGCTCTGCGCCTCGCCTGCGCCCTGCGCCAGGGAGCGCCGTGCCTGGGCGATGTCCTCGGTCGCTGGCGCAACGTACTCACCGATCAGAATGCCGGCAATGAGCAGCACCAGCATCGGCTTCATCACCGCGACCACGATGCGCCCCAGCGAGACACCAGCCGCGCGCATGATGGTCAGCTCGCTGCTGCTGGCAAGCGTGCCTAGGCCGATCAAACAACCGATCAGTGCCGCCATAGGCAGCATTTCATACAGACGCCGAGGCGACGTCAGCAGCACGTACTGCAGGGCATCGCCCAGCCCGTAGCTGCCTTCTACATCACTCAATTCATCGATGAACGCGAATAGCAGAGCCAGACCCACGATGATGCCGAGGACAGTCAGAATCGCGAGAAAGACATGGACTCCGATGTAGCGATCCAGCTTAACCACGAGCCACCTCCCGCTGCGCACTGCCCTTCTTCATCCGCAGCCTGATCGGCTCCCAGTACAGCATCAACAGCCCTATCGCCAGGAACAGCCCGTGCACCCACCAAAGGCCCAGCGCCATCGGGATTCGCCCCTTGTCCAGCGCACCGCGCACGGCGATCAGCAACGCGAGGTAGGTCATGTACAGAAGGATCGCCGGCAGCAGCTTGAGAAAACGCCCCTGTCGCGGATTCACCTTGGCCAGCGGCACCGCGAGCACGGTGACGACGAACACCAGCAACGGCAATGAGAAGCGCCACTGCAGCTCGGTGCGATGACGGATGTTGTCGCTGCCGAGCAGCTCCCGAGTCGGCAGCGCCTCACGTTCGCTCAGCTCCATGCTCACTTCCGGCTTGGGAAGCAGCACGCCATAGGTGTCGTACTGGATGGCGCGGTAACCGGCCTGTCCCGGGTTGCCGTCATAGCGATAGCCGTTTTCCAGAATCAGATAGCGACTGCCATCGGGCTGGACTTCCTGCCGTCCGCTCTCGGCAACCAGCACCGACAGCCCGCTTTCCTTTCCGGTCTGACGCGAGACATTGGTTTCGGAGATGAACACCCCGCCGAGTTCGCTGCGGTCAGCCGACAGTTCGCGGGTGTAGGTTACCCGTGAACCGCCGCGCAACGTCTGGAAGCGCCCCGGCACCAGCGTGTCGAACTCGGTCAGGGAGTCCTGCTGATTGAGGATACGGTCCACCTCGGCGATGCCCTGCGGCGCCAACCCAAGGCTCAGCCATCCCACCACCACCGCCACCAGGGCGGCGGGCGCCAGGCTGTAGACCAGCAGCCGGCGCTGGCTCATGCCCGTGGCCGAAAGCACCGTCATTTCGCTTTCCAGATAGAGGCGCCCGTAGGCCAGCAGAATGCCGAGAAACAGTCCGAGCGGGAGGATCAGCTGCAGAAAGCCGGGCAGACGAAAGCCCATGATCAGCAACAGCACCCCTGGGTCGAGCAGTCCCTGCGCAGCCTGCGCCAGATACTTGATGAAACGGCCACTCATGATGATCACCAGCAGCACGGCACTGACCGCGCTCATGGTGACCAGCAGCTCTCGGGACAGGTAACGAAAGACGATCAAACCAGACACTCCAGGGTTGTCAGGCTCTGGCGGCAACGCTCAAACTAGCCGCCAGTTGCCGGCCCGCCGGAGCGGGCCGTTGGAAATTGGGTAATGACGCACCGAGCGGACGCGGACCGCCGCGCCGAAACAATCGCGGAAGCATCGACGATTGCAACGTTTCTAGCCTAGCGCAGTCGTTAGCAACGACCGAACAGGCGAACCACCGGAAAAATAAGCCCGGCATTATCCTGCAAACCCGACTCTTTGTCTTGGGGACACCACGTCATGGAATTTGTTGTCAAAAGCGCCAAAGCCTCCACCCAGAAGACCGCCACCCTGGTTCTGCCGCTCGGCGATGACTGCCTTCTCGGCAGCGTCGCGCAGAACGTAGACAGCACCAGCGGCGGCGCGCTCAGCACTGCGCTCAAGCGTGGCGACATCCAGGGCAAAGTGGGTCAGACCCTGCTGCTGCATGGCCTGCCCGGCCTCAAGGCTGAGCGCGTACTGCTGGTCGGGATCGGCAAGGTCGACGAACTGGACAACCGCCAGTGGCGCAAGATCGCCAATGCCGCACTTGCCGCAATCAAGGGTCTCGGCGGTGCCGATGCGGCCTTCGCCATGCAGGATGTTCAGATCAAAGGCCGCGACAATTACGGCCGCACTCGCCTGCTGGTGGAAATCCTTGCCGACGGCCAGTACGTGTTCGATCGCTTCAAGAGCAAGAAAGCCGACCCGCGCGCTCTGCAGAAGATCGTCCTGCTGTGTGACAAGAGCGAGCAGCCCGACGTGGAACGCGCGACCCGCGAAGCCTCGGCGATCGCCAGTGGCATGGCCTTCACCCGCGACCTCGGCAACCTGCCACCGAACGTCTGCCACCCGACCTACATCGCCGAACAGGCAAAGCAGATGAGCAAGGCCTACAAGGGCCTGAAGGTCGACGTGCTCGACGAGAAGAAGCTGCGTGATCTCGGCGCCGGCGCCTTCCTCGCGGTTTCCCAGGGCAGCGACCAGCCCGGCTGCATCATCGTTATGCAGTACAACGGCGGCAAGAAGGAGGATCAGCCGTATGCCCTGGTGGGCAAAGGCATCACCTTCGATACCGGTGGCATCAGCCTCAAGCCGGGCCAGGGCATGGACGAGATGAAGTACGACATGGGCGGAGCCGCCAGCGTACTCGGCACACTCAAGGCCGTGCTGGAGCTGCAGCTGCCGATCAACCTGGTCTGCCTGCTGGCCTGTGCTGAGAACATGCCCGGCGGCGGCGCCACCCGCCCGGGTGACATCGTCACTACCATGAGCGGTCAGACCGTGGAAATCCTCAACACCGATGCCGAGGGCCGTTTGGTGCTGTGCGATGCGCTGACCTACGCCGAACGCTTCGAGCCGCGCGCGGTGATCGACGTGGCCACGCTGACCGGTGCCTGCATCGTCGCCCTGGGCAGCAACACTTCCGGTCTGCTGGGCAACAACGACGCCCTGGTGCAGCAACTGCTGCAGGCTGGCGAGAACGCTGCCGACCGCGCCTGGCAGCTGCCGCTGTTCGACGAATACCAGGAACAGCTGGACAGCCCATTCGCCGATATCGCCAACATCGGCGGCCCAAAGGCAGGCACCATCACGGCTGCCTGCTTCCTCTCGCGCTTCACCAAGAAGTTCGCCTGGGCGCACCTGGATATCGCCGGCACCGCCTGGACCAGCGGCGGCAAGGAAAAAGGCGCCACCGGCCGGCCCGTGCCGCTGTTGACCCAGTACCTGCTGGACCGGGTCAACTGAGATGCACCTGGCCGTCGCGCCTGATCCCTCGGGCCGAAGCCGCCTTGCGCTGCCCGGCCAGAGCGGAGCACGCCCATGACGCGGATCGAATTCTACGTCCTGCCCGACGCCAACCCGACCGGCCGCCTGCGGGCGGCCTGTCAGTTGGCGGCCAAGGGCTGGCAACACGGCATGCAGGTATTCATTCGCTGCGTCGATGAAACGCAGTCGAGCGAAGTCGACGAGCTACTCTGGGGCTTTCGCGCCGAGCGCTTCATTCCCCACGAGCAGCACGTCGACGACCCGAAAGCCCCGGTGGTGATCGGTGTCGACCAGGCACCTCAATTCACGCAGGGCCTCTTGATCAACCTGGCATCGACGCTTTCGTCGCAAATCGACCAGTTCAGCCGGGTCATCGAGATCGTCAACCAGGAACCGCAACTGCTGACCGCCTGCCGGGAGAATTTCCGCCTGTATCGACGCCAGGGCTATGATCCGAAACGGGTCGAGCTTTAAGACCAACCATTCGATAGCAAAGGGAAAACCCCTGGCAGCCGCCGGGATGCTCAAGCCCCGGAAACTTCTGAGATGACACCGAAAGCCCCGAACAAACCCGCCGAACTGCTGAGCGATCTCGAGTCCATTCGCGCCCTGCTCGGTGACGATTTTCCAGACGAGGCTCCGGCCGGCGCAGCGCTGGACCCGGACAGCATTCCGCTGCTGTCCGATATCGTCGAGCCAGCGCCTGCCGTTCCGGCCGCGAGCGCCAGCGACGACGAGCCACGGGAAACCAGCGTGCGTAGCGCGTTTCGCTCCCTGGCCGAACGGCACATCGACCATGAGCTGCGCACCGCGGCCAATCTGATCCTGCAGGAAGTGATCGACGACTTCGTGCCGCAGATCGAGGCGGAACTCAAGCGTCGCCTCGAGAGCCGAATCGAGCGCCTGGTACGCACGCCCCCGCCTCGCTCCTGAGTCATCCGCGACAATGCGCAGTTAATAAGCACGGCCGCGAAATCTCGCGGCCGTTTGCCTTTATACTTGCCCGTTTTTCCGACCAGCCGTTTTAAGGGTCCCGCCGCATGGACAAGACCTACCAGCCGCACGCCATCGAGACTTCCTGGTACCAGACCTGGGAATCGAACAACTATTTCGCCCCGCAAGGTTCCGGCGAGCCCTACACCATCATGATCCCGCCGCCGAACGTCACCGGCAGCCTGCACATGGGTCACGGCTTCAACAACGCCATCATGGATGCTTTGATCCGCTGGCGCCGCATGCAGGGCCGCAACACCCTGTGGCAGCCAGGTACAGACCATGCTGGTATCGCCACGCAGATGGTGGTCGAGCGCCAGCTCGGCGCGCAGGGCGTTTCGCGTCATGACCTTGGACGCGAGAAGTTTCTCGAGAAGGTCTGGCAGTGGAAGGAAGAGTCCGGCGGCACCATCACCCGGCAGATCCGTCGTCTGGGCTCCTCGGTGGACTGGTCGCGCGAGCGCTTCACCATGGACGACGGCCTCTCCGAGGCGGTCAAGGAAGCCTTCGTCCGCCTGCACGAGGACGGCCTGATCTATCGCGGCAAGCGCCTGGTCAACTGGGACACCAAGCTGCACACCGCGATCTCAGACCTCGAAGTCGAGAACCATGACGAGAAAGGTCATCTCTGGCACCTGCGTTATCCGCTGGCCGACGGCTGCAAGACTGCAGACGGCCTGGATTACCTGGTGGTCGCCACTACCCGTCCGGAAACCATGCTCGGTGACGCCGCCATCGCCGTGCACCCGGAGGACGAGCGCTACAAGAGCCTGATCGGCCGTCACGTCATGCTGCCGCTGGTCAACCGCCTGATCCCGATCGTCGCTGACGACTATGTCGACCTCGAGTTCGGTACCGGCTGCGTGAAGATCACCCCGGCGCACGACTTCAACGACTATGAGGTGGGCAAGCGTCATCACCTGCCGCTGATCAACATCTTCGACCAGAACGCCTGCGTGCTGGCCCGTGCCCAGGTGTTCAACATCGACGGCTCGGTGAACGACAAGATCGACGGCAGCCTGCCGGACGGCTACGCGCATATGGACCGTTTCGATGCGCGCAAGGCCATCGTCGCCGAGTTCGAAGCCATGAGCCTGCTGGAAAAGATCGATGACCACGCGCTGAAAGTACCGCGCGGCGATCGCTCCGGCACCATCATCGAGCCCTGGCTGACGGACCAGTGGTACGTTTCCACCAAGCCGCTGGCCGAGAAGGCCATCGCCGCCGTGGAAAGTGGCGAAATCCAGTTCGTGCCCAAGCAGTACGAAAACATGTACTTCAGCTGGATGCGCGACATCCAGGACTGGTGTATCAGCCGTCAGCTCTGGTGGGGCCATCGCATTCCGGCCTGGTACGACGAAGCCGGCAACGTCTACGTTGGCCGCGATGAAGTGGAGGTACGCAGCAAGTACAACCTCTGCAACAACGTCGAGCTGCGTCAGGACGAGGACGTGCTGGACACCTGGTTCAGCTCCGGCCTGTGGACCTTTTCCACACTCGGCTGGCCGCAGCAGACCGAGTTCCTGAAGACCTTCCACCCCACCGACGTGCTGGTCACAGGCTTCGACATCATCTTCTTCTGGGTCGCCCGGATGATCATGCTGTCCACTCACCTGACCGGGCAGATTCCGTTCAAGACCGTCTACGTGCACGGTCTGGTACGCGATGGTCAGGGGCAGAAGATGTCCAAGTCCAAGGGCAACGTGCTCGACCCGCTGGACATCGTCGATGGCATCACCCTCGATGAACTGCTGACCAAGCGCACCAGCGGCATGATGCAGCCCAAGCTGGCCGAGAAGATCGCCAAGCAGACCCGTGCCGAGTTCCCCGAAGGCATCGCCAGCTACGGCACCGACGCCCTGCGCTTCACCTTCTGCTCGCTGGCCTCAACCGGCCGCGACATCAAGTTCGACATGGGCCGCGTCGAGGGTTACCGCAACTTCTGCAACAAGATCTGGAACGCCGCCAACTTCGTCTTCGAGAACACCGAGGGCAAGGACACGGGGGTCAACGGCGAGCCCGTCGAGCTCTCGTCGGTGGATCGCTGGATCATCTCCGCGCTGCAGCGTACCGAGAGCGAAGTGAATCGACAGCTGGAGGCGTTCCGCTTCGACCTGGCCGCTCAGGCGCTGTACGAGTTCATCTGGGACGAGTACTGCGCCTGGTACCTGGAGCTGGTCAAGCCGCTGCTGTGGGACGAGACCGCAAGCGCCGAACGCCAGCGCGGTACCCGCCGCACCTTGGTGCGCGTGCTGGAAACCGCGCTGCGCCTGGCGCATCCGTTCATGCCGTTCATTACCGAGGAAATCTGGCAGCGCGTCGCGCAGCTCGCCGGCAAGTCCGGTCCGACGCTGATGCTGCAGCCGTGGCCGGAGTTCAACCCGGAGCGTATCGACGAAGCCGCCGAAGGCGATATCGAGTGGCTCAAGGCCTTCATGCTGGGCATCCGCCAGATCCGCGGCGAGATGAACATCTCCATGGCCAAGCGCATAGACGTGGTGCTGGGCAACGCCTCGGCTACCGATCAACGCCGCCTGACCGACAACGAGCCGCTGCTGAAGAAACTGGCCAAGCTGGAAAGCGTGCGCCTGCTCAACGACGGCGAAGAAGCACCGCTGTCGGCCATCGCGCTGGTGGGTGACATGCAGGTGCTTGTGCCGATGGCTGGCCTGATCGACAAGGATGCCGAACTGGCTCGCCTGGACAAGGAACTCGCCCGGCTGGACGGCGAGGTCAAGCGCGTCGGCGGAAAGCTGTCGAATGCCGGTTTCGTCGACAAGGCACCCGCCGAGGTGATCGACAAGGAACGCGCCAAACTGGCCGAGGCCGAACAGGCCAAAGCCAGGCTGCAGGAGCAGCGCGACCGCATCGCCACGCTCTGATCAGGACGCGGTAAACGCAAAAGGCCAGCCCGAAAGGTGCTGGCCTTTGTGCTTAAGGAGGTCATCTTGATTGATGACAAGTTATTACCGGCAACGCTGATACACTATGCCGCACATGACCCCCCCCTTTACAAACTGGCAGGCCGTTAAAGCCAAGACGAACAGCTCGACGATGTGAAATGAGCCCCCTGCTGCGAAGCGCAATGCCCCACGTATTTCGCCGAACGCGCAACCGTCTCCCAGGGCAGTCCACCGCCCCGATTTGTTTCACCTCGCTAGCGAATCGTTCCCCTGCCAGCCGCTGAGGCTGCGTCGACACACCCGCATGCCCCGGCAAGGTTCCTCAAGATGGAGTCCCTCCGATGTATGCACTCATGGCTGTCGTGTTCGTCATAGGCTATCTATGCATAGCCTTTGAACATCCCCTGAAGATAGACAAGGCCGCTGCCGCGATCCTGACCGCGGTTGTAACCTGGACCATTCTGGTGCTGGGCGCCGACCAGATACTTCCGCTGCTGCAACCCGGCAGCCACAACCCCGGGGACTCCTCGGCGGTGGTGGTCGAATCGCTGCGTCATCACCTGGGAGAAGTCTCGGAGATTCTCTTCTTCCTGCTCGGCGCGATGACCATCGTCGAGCTGATCGACTCCCACGAAGGTTTCAAGGTAATCACCGACCGCATCCAGACCCGCAAGCGCGTGCACCTGCTGTGGATCATCGGCTTCCTCACCTTCTTCCTCTCTGCAGCACTGGACAACCTGACCACCACCATCGTCATGGTCTCGCTGCTGCGCAAGCTCATCCGTGGCCGTCCCGAGCGCTGGTTGTTCGTCGGCGTCGTGGTAATCGCCGCCAACGCCGGTGGTGCCTGGTCGCCGATCGGTGACGTGACCACCACCATGCTCTGGATCGGCAACCAGATCAGCGCTTCCGGCGTGATCACCGGCCTGTTCCTGCCAAGCCTGGTGTGCCTACTGGTGCCGCTGATCATTCTCAGCTTCCGTCTGCGCGGCGAGGCACCACGCCCACGTCCTCGTGCTCACCTGGCCGAGAAGCACCCACCGACCACCACCGTATTCGAGCGCAATCTGGTACTCGGTCTTGGCCTCGCTGCCCTGCTCTTCGTCCCGGTGTTTAAGACCGTGACCCACCTGCCGCCTTACATGGGCATCCTCTTCGGCCTCGGCGTGCTCTGGGTAACCACCGAGTTCATCCACCGCAACAAGAATGCCGAAGACAAGCACCCTCTCTCGGTGGTCGGCGTGCTGCGCAAGGTGGACACCCCCAGCGTGCTGTTCTTCCTCGGCATTCTGCTGGCCGTATCCAGTCTCGCTACCGCGGGCCACCTGACCCAGGTCGCGACCGCCCTGCGCGAATCGCTCGGCCACATCTACCCGATCACCTACGCCATCGGCCTGCTTTCGGCCGTGGTCGACAACGTGCCGCTGGTGGCCGGTGCGATGAAGATGTATCCGTTGGTCAGCCCTGCCGTACTGGCTTCTGCCAGCCCCGAGGAGACCAGCTGGCTGTCGCAGTTCGTCGTCGATGGCAACTTCTGGGAGATGCTCGCTTTCTGCGCCGGTACCGGCGGCAGCACCTTGATCATCGGCTCGGCAGCGGGCGTCGCGGCGATGGGCATGGAGAAGATCAGCTTCACCTGGTACGTCAAGCGCGTCAGCTTGCTGGCCTTCCTCGGTTACACTGCGGGCGCCGCGACCTACATCGGCATGCTCGCCCTGCGCTAAACCGCAGCGAGCCTGGCCAGGTCGCTGCCCCCACCGACGACCTGGCCAGGGACCTTCCATGACCGTCAGCAAGACCAAAACCAGTTTCTATCGCCGACTCTACGTCGCCTGGCTGATCGACAGCGGCACCGCCTGCAGTGTCCCTGCACTGATGGCCGCGACCGGCATGCCGCGGCGCACCGCCCAGGACACCCTTGCCGCGCTCGCGGAGCTGGACATCGACTGCAGCTTCGAGCAGGACGACGGCGAACGCCACAATGCCGGCCACTACGCCATCCGCGACTGGGGTGCCATCGACAAGGGCTGGATCGAGCGCAACCTGCCGCGTATCAAATCCATTCTCGAATATCCCTGATCGACCATGAGTGGCGACCTGCTGCTGGTTCTCGCCCTGCTCACCGGCTGCATCGGCCTGTTCGCGCTGAACAAGCCACGCATGGACGTGGTGGCGGTACTGGCCATGGTCGCGCTGCCGCTCACTGGTGTGCTCAGCGTACAGGAGGCACTGGCCGGCTTCAGCGATCCGAGCGTGGTGCTGATCGCCGCTCTGTTCGTCATCGGCGACGGACTTGTGCGCACCGGCATCGCCTATCGCCTGGGCGACTGGCTGATGCGTACCGCCGGCAGCAGCGAGACCCGCTTGCTGATTCTGCTGATGCTGGCCGTCGCGGCGCTCGGCTCGGTGATGAGTTCGACCGGCGTGGTGGCGATCTTCATTCCCGTGGTGCTCGGCATCGCCAATCGCATGAAGGTCTCGCCACGGCGGCTGATGATGCCGCTGGCGTTCGCCGGCCTGATCAGCGGCATGCTGACGCTGGTGGCGACGCCGCCGAACCTGGTGATCAACAGCGAACTGCGCCGCGCCGGGCTCGACGGCTTCTCCTTCTTCGATTTCACCCCCATCGGCCTGGCGATTCTGCTGCTCGGCGTCGGCTACATGCTGCTGGCGCGCCGCTGGCTGGGCAGCGACAAGCGCAGCGAAACGACAGAACATCGCCATACGCTGGCGGATCTGGCGCGGGAGTATCGACTGGAAGAACGCGAGCGGCGACTGCGGGTGATGCCGGGATCGATTCTCGCCAACCAGGCGCTGGACGAGCTGAAGCTGCGAACCCAGTACGGCATCAACGTGATCGCCGTGGAACGCCATGACCGCTTTCGCAACCTTCTGCTGATCGCGACGGGCAATACCGAACTGTTCGTCGGCGATGTGCTGCTGGTCGATCTGGCCAGCCCGGCCATCGGCCTGCTCGGCGCCTATCAGGAGCTGGGCCTCGAACCCCTGCAACTCAGCACCTCCTACTATTCGGTGTACGGTCGCGAGCTGGGGCTGGCGGAAGTGGCGCTGCCACCGGATTCGCGCCTACCGGGCAAGACCATCCAGCAACTGGGTTTTCGCAGCCGGCACAAGCTCAACGTGGTCGGTCTGCGCCGCAATCGCCAAGCCCTGCAGGGGCTGCTAGTGGATGAAAAGCTCAAGCCAGCCGATACGCTGCTGGTGGCCGGCAGCTGGAAGCACATTCACCGTCTGCAGGGCATGAGCCGCGACTTCCTCGTGCTGAGCCTGCCGGCCGAGGTGGACGATGTGGCGCCCGCGGCCAACCAGGCACCGTTCGCGCTGCTCGGGCTGGCGGTGATGGTGACATTGATGGTCAGCGGCCTGGTGCCCAACGTGCTGGCGGCGCTGATTGGCTGCCTGGTCATGGGCCTGTTCCGCTGCATCGACATGGACAGCGCCTACAAGGCGATTCACTGGCAAAGCCTGGTGCTGATCGTCGGCATGCTGCCGTTCGCCCTGGCGTTGCAGAAGACCGGCGGCATCGCCCTGGCGACATCGGGGCTAGTCGGCCTGCTCGGCGACGCCGGACCGCATGCCTTGCTCGCCTGCCTGTTTCTGCTGACCGCAGTGATCGGGCTGTTCATCTCCAACACGGCGACGGCTGTGCTGATGGCACCCGTTGCGCTGTCCACCGCCGAACAGCTGGGCGCCTCGCCCTATCCGTTCGCCATGATCGTCGCGCTGGCCGCCTCAGCCGCGTTCATGACGCCGATTTCCTCGCCGGTGAACACCCTGGTGCTCGGTCCTGGGCAATACCGCTTCGCCGACTTCGTCCGAGTTGGCGTGCCCTTTACCGCGCTGATCATGATCGTCTCGGTGCTGCTGGTGCCGCTGCTGTTTCCGCTATGAATGCCGGCTGCCTCGGGACACCCACCGACGGGTAGCCAGCGAAAAGTGGCATGGCGGCTGAAAGGGCCAGCTGTTAAGCTCCAGCTCTCATTCTAAAAAGAACAGACTCCATGCCTCAGCGTGTCGCCCTGTTTCCGGTCCTGCTGGCCGGTGCCGTTCTCTTGTTGGTCGTCCATGGCCTTGGCCGCTTCGTCTATACCCCGCTGCTGCCCTGGCTGGTGGAGGACGGTCTGCTGACCGTGCAGGAAGGCGCCAGCATCGCCAGCTGGAACTACTTGGGCTATCTGATCGGCGCCCTGCTCGCGGTGCGCTGGCATCGCGTCGCGCAGATCCGCCGTACGCTGCCTTGGGCACTGGCGCTACACGTCTTGAGCGCCCTGCTGCAGACCCAGGCGGAATCCGCTGACGCCCTCGCCGCATTGCGCCTGGCCAATGGCATCAGCAACGGTCTGGTATTCGTTCAGGCGCCCTCGCTGATCCTCGAATGGCTGGCGCGACAGCAGCGCGTTTCCTCCAGCGGCCTGGTCTATCTCGGTGTCTGCGTCGGGCTGATTCTCTCCAGTTTGCTCGTGAGCCTGAGCGACGGGTACCTGATGGGAGCCGAGCGTTGGTGGCCGGCGGCGTTGCTTTCGATACCGCTGGCCTGGTGGGGCTGGCGGCAGCTGTCGCAGCTGGACATGCCTGACGAGGAAAAGGCCCATTCTGCGGAGGAGCCACCCAGCGGCAAGCTGCTCGATCGCTCCAGCACACCGCTGTTTCTTTCCTACGCTGGCGCCGGCATGGGCTACATCCTGCCGATGACTTTCCTGCCGATGGTCGCGCGTCTGCAGGTGGAGCCCGGTGACTTCCTCATCGGTGGCAGCTGGCTGGTGGTGGCGTTGGCGACGCTGCCGGCGCCCTGGCTGTGGAATCGTCTCGGCGTGCGCATGGGTGACGACATCGCCTTGCGCCTGAGCTATCTCACCCAACTGCTCGGCGTACTGGCCGCGCTACTGCTGCCCGGCGCGGTCGGCATCCTGCTCTGTGCGGTACTGGTCGGCGGCACCTTTCTCGGCACCGTGCTGTTGACCCAGCGCCTGGCGCGGGCGCTGCATCCACACCAAGGGCCGCGGCTATCGGCGGCGCTGATCGCACTCTACGGCCTGACCCAGCTCGCCGCCCCCTGGCTGACCAGCATCTGGATGGGCATGGGCGGCAGCCTGCACAGCGCCTTCTGGCTCGGCGCCGGGGCACTGCTCTGGGGCCTGCTGTGGATGCTGATGGTGCCGCGCCGCCGTTAGCAACGAGACCTATCCGCGGGCAGCGGTTGTGGGACAATGCGCGCCCCAGCCGCCAACCTCCCGCTGATCAGATGCCGCGCAGATCCCCATCCTCGACTCCGCAGCCCGGCCGTGCCGAACCCGGCAAGGCCGTACTGCATCCACGCAACCGCCATACCGGCCGCTACGACTTCCCGGCGCTGATTGCTGGCTGCCCGGAGCTGGCCGAGTACGTCATCCTCAATCCCTACGGCAAGCAAAGCATCGACTTCGCCAGCCCGGATGCGGTGCGGGTATTCAACCGCGCCTTGCTGCGGCAGTTCTACGGCATCCAGCACTGGGACATTCCGCCAGGCTACCTGTGCCCGCCGGTGCCAGGGCGCGCCGATTATCTGCATGGACTGGCCGATCTGCTCGGGCAGAACGATGCCTGCGCCATTCCCCGCGGCACCGCCATTCACGCACTGGACATCGGTACCGGGGCCAACTGCATCTACCCGCTGATCGGCCATCGGGAGTATGGCTGGCACTTCACCGGCAGTGATATCGACACCACCGCTCTGGCCTCGGCACGCACCATCGTCTCGGCCAATGGCCTCGCCAAGGCCATCGAGCTGAGACAGCAGGCGGCGCCGAAGCACATCTTCAAGGGCATGGTGTTGCCGGAGGATCGCTTCGACCTGACGTTGTGCAATCCGCCCTTCCATGCGTCACAGGCCGAAGCCAGCAGTGGCAGCCAGCGCAAGTGGCGTAACCTCGGCAAGCTCGACCCGAGCCGCAAACTACCCGCGCTCAATTTCGGCGGTCAGGCGGCGGAGCTCTGGTGCGAAGGTGGCGAAGCGGCCTTTGTCGCGCGCATGGCGGAGGAAAGCGTCGCGTTCGCCGGACAGGTCTACTGGTTCAGTACGCTGGTATCGAAGGGCGCCAACGTGGCGCCGCTGGAGGCGCGGCTGAAACGCCTCGGTGCCCGCCAGATGCACACGCTGGACATGGCTCAGGGGCAGAAGAAGAGCCGCTTCGTCGCCTGGACCTTCCTGAGTCAAACCGAGCAGGCGAGTTGGCGCGCCGAGCGCTGGGCGAAAGGGTGAAATTCAGGCAGGCGTCAACGGAAAGGTTTAGACCGCCACGTCCCAGAGCTGCTTGTTCTTCAGCGCCATAGTCTGGATATAGCGCGGTTCACCGTTGATCTCTTCCAGTTCGGTCATCCCGGCCAGCTCGCCTACCACGCGATAACGCTTGCCTACACGCTTGTCCTTCAACGGATAGAGCTTGGCGATTTGTTGGGCGAGTTCGGTAAGGGTGGACATTGCTTGTTGCTCCATTGACTGCGTGCCGCAGGTATTTACCAACTGTTGATGACGGTTATGCGACAGCCGAGCTTAGAACGGGATTTCCAGGCTGCCGCTCGATCGCGGGCGTACGCACAAAAGCCGATAGGTTGCTGCTAAGAACCGGCGATTTGTTCTTAACGTCTTCTACGCCGCTTCGCTTTGGAGCGATGAATACCGAATTGATTCCGTCACGTTCGTCGCCGCTTTCGAACTGCAGAGCGAGGCCATGAGATCGGTATTGCGGGCATGACAGCTTCGGCGCGACCGGATAAACCGGCCACGCGGAAAAGAAGGAATTACGAGATCGCAGGCCAGCTGGAATCAGCAGGTGCCCAGGCCCATCTGCAGCAGCGCCAGGCCGCCACGCTGCCAGCCCCACCAGGCCAGCATCAGCAGACCCAGCACGAGGGCGACGCTCACACCCAGCCAGAGCGGCCGCATCAGTTGACCTGCGCCTCGCGCAGGCGCTCGACCGGCTGCTCACGAATCGGCCAGTTGAGTACCGCCGCCATCAGGCTCAGCGCGATCGCGATCTGCCAGACCAGGTCGTAACTGCCGGTACGGTCGTACAGCCAGCCGCCCAGCCAGCCGCCAAAGAACGAGCCCAGCTGATGGAAAAGGAAGGCGATACCGCCGAGCATCGACAGGTTGCGCACGCCGAACATGGTCGCCACCGTACCGTTGGTGAGTGGCACCGTGGACAGCCACAGCAAGCCCATGGCGATGCCGAATGCGTACGCGCTCCAGACACTCAGCGGCGCCAGCAGGAAAACACTGATCACCACACCGCGAATCAGATACAACCCGGCCAGCAGCTTTGGCTTGGAGTAGCAGCTGCCCAGCCAGCCCGCAGTGTAGGTGCCGACGACGTTGAACAGCCCGACCAGTGCCAGCACCGTGGTACCGACCTGCGCCGGCAGATGCTTATCGACCAGATAGGCCGGCAGGTGCAGACCGATGAAGACCACCTGAAAGCCGCAGACGAAAAAGCCCAGCGCCAGCAGACGGAACCCGGAATGCCCGGCCGCTTCGCGCAGCGCCTCGCCCAGCGACTGCTGAGTTCCGGGTGCCGCCGGAGGCCGCGCGGGGCTGCGCATCATCCCCGCGAGCGGCACGATCAGCGCCACCAGCAAACCGAGCGCCATAAGCGCCGAGGACCACCCCAGCCACTCGATGAGCCCCAGGCTGCCGGGCAGCATGATGAACTGGCCGAAGGAGCCCGCAGCGCTGGCGATGCCCATCGCCATGCTGCGCTTCTCCGGCGGAACCGCCTGCCCGACTGCGCCGAGGATCACCGAGAACGAGGTGCCTGACAGCCCCAGTCCGATCAGCAGCCCGGCACTCAGCGTCAGGGTCGTCGGCGAATCGGACACCGCCATCAATGCCAGCCCAACGGCGTAGAGAACGCCGCCGATCAGCACCGCACGAGCCACGCCGAAGCGATCGGCCAGCGCGCCAGTCACCGGCTGCACCAGGCCCCAGATCAGGTTCTGTATCGCGATGGCGAAGGCGAACACCTCGCGACCCCAGCCGAACTCGGCACTCATGGGCGGCAGGAACAGACCGAAGCCGTGGCGCACACCCAGCGAAATCGCGAGGATCAGCGAGCCACCAGCGAGAATCCAGGCAGAGTTGCGCCATGCAGCGGTCATGGGTGTCATTCCTCGAAGAAACGGCGACCAGTTTACTCAGTTAAGCCTTTCTTTCGTCACCCCATGTGTCCGATCGGGTGCCCTCCGCTCTCGCGGAACGCTATAGCGCCATCAACCCTACCGCCATCAACAACGGCGTCGCTACGCTGACCGCGGCGTTCAGCCCCAATGCCGGCAGCAGGCGTTGCGCCTGCAGCGGTTCGCGACGCAGCAACCATGTCGCTCGCAGGGCCAGCGGCATGGTCAACAAGCCGAGTGCGCCACCGGCCAGACCTGGCTGCGCCAGCACAGCCAGGAGTACGCCGTAGGCCAGCAGCCATTGCGCAAGCGCCACGCGCACGGCGTTGGCGCAGCCGATATGCATCGGCAGGGTTCGCCGGCCGACAGCGCGGTCGGCATCAATGTCCGGAAACTGGCCGAGCAAAAGCAGGTTGTTGCAGAGCAGCAGAGGGGGAAGGATCAACCACAGATCGTCGAGATCCGGCGCGCCGCCGAGAACGATGCGCGTACCCAGCACCATGAGCGCGAAGCCCAAGCCCGGCGCGAACAGGCACAACCAGGGGTGGCGGGTCAGCCACGGCGTGTAAAGCAGCACCAGCAGCAGCCCCGCCAGACCAACCGGCGCCAGACTGAGCAACAGCGGCGGCTGGCGCAGCAGGAAGAACAGGCCGATCAGCGCGCAGGTCAGCAGGCTGCCGAGACCGAGCAGCAATGTGCGACCCAGCAGATGCGGTTGGGTCACCAAGGTACCGCTGCCACCGCTGAACGCCGTGCGGCGGGTCTGCAGGTCCAGCCCACTGCGGTAATCGCCCCATTCGTTGAGCGCATTGACTGCCACATGGGCGGCCAGGGCGCCGAGCATCACCAGCAGCACATCACTGAAGGACATCGCTTCCGCGCCCCCGCACGCTGCCAAGGCCACCCCGAGCGCCACGCAGCTCAGCGTCAGCAGCAGGAAACGACCGCGCGCCACACCCAGCCAGTCCAAGGTTCCGCTCATCTACGCCTCCCGCTATCGTCTGGTGTACAGCAGGCTAACCCCAACGCCGCGAGACGTCCTTGACACAGATCGACTCTGCCAGACCGCAGCTTCGGCTGCAGGCACGCACCACCCGCTCTCGGGTAAACTGCCCAACCTGTTGCATTCCAGCCGTGAGACCACCATGCCCATCCGCCACTGCATCGTCCATCTGATCGAGAAAAAGCCGGACGGCACCCCCGCCGTGCTCCACGCCCGTGACTCGGAGCTGGGCAACTCCCAGGCTATCGAGAACCTGCTGGCCGATCTCAATGAGAGCTACAACGCCAAGCAGGGCAAGGCCTGGGGCTTCTTTCACGAGGAGTCCGGCGCCTATCCGTTCAGCGGCTGGCTCGCGCAGTACATGGAAGGCAATCAGGACTTCACCGCATTCAGCCGCCAGGCAGTCGAGCATCTGCAGAAGCTGATGGAGGAATCCAACCTCTCCACCGGCGGCCACGTGCTGTTCGCCCACTACCAGCAGGGCATGACCGATTACCTGGCCATCGCGCTGCTGCACCACAGCAACGGCGTCACCGTTACCGACTCGCTGGACGTGACCGAAGCCCGGCACCTCGACCTCGGACAGCTGCACCTGGCGACGCGGATCAACATCTCCGAGTGGCAGAACAACAAGCAGTCCAAGCAGTACATCTCCTTCATCAAGGGCAAGAACGGCAAGAAGGTGTCCGAGTACTTCCGCGACTTCATCGGCTGCCAGGAGGGCGTCGACGGCCCGGGCGAGACCCGCACGCTGCTCAAGGCCTTCAGCGACTACGTCGAAAGCGAAGACCTGCCCGAGGAAAAAGCACGGGAGAAGACCAGCGCGCTGGTCGGCTACGCCAGTAGCCAGGCGAAGATCGGCGAACCCATGTCGCTCGAAGAGCTGTCCGGGGTGATCGACGAGGAACGTCCGCGCGCCTTCTACGAGCACATCCGCAACAAGGATTACGGGCTGTCGCCGGAAATTCCCGCCGACAAACGCACGCTAAACCAGTTTCAGCGCTTCACCGGGCGCGCCGAAGGGCTGTCGATCAGCTTCGAGTCGCATCTGCTGGGCTCGAAGGTCGAGTACGACGAGGCGCGCGACATGCTGATCATCCGCCAGCTGCCGACCCAACTGAAGGACCAGCTCAAGCGGCGCAAGGACTGACCACGCCATGCGCCTGGCGGACGCCATTCTCGATGACTGCCTGTGCGACCCGGCGGCGCCGCTGGCGCGCGATCCGGCACGCTGCTACGGCCTGGACAAAGCACAGGCTCAAGCGCAGCTGGCAAGCCTGAAGGAATGGCTGCGGGTACAGCAGACCATGCTCTGGGCCAACCGCCGCGACGCCCTGCTGCTCGTGCTGCAGGGGCCGGACTGCTCCGGCAAGAACGGCGTGATCCGCCGCGTGCTGGGTGGCCTGGACCCGCTGGGGCTGTCGCCGCACAGCTTCCAGGCGCCGAGCGAAGAAGAACGCCGCCACGACTTCCTCTGGCGCTACCGGGAGCGGCTGCCGGTGCCCGGCATGCTCGGCGTATTCAATCGCAGCTACTACGAAGCGTTGGTCAGCGATCTGCGCGACGGCCTGTGCTCGCCTACCGATATTCCGCAGCGCGAGGCCGCAATCCTGGCTTTCGAGCGCGAGCTGCCGACCGCCAGCATCCAGCCGCTCAAGAGTTACCTGCAGCTGTCTGCCGGCGAGCAGAAGCAGCGCTTGCATCGGCGCCTGGAGCAGCCGGAAAAGCGCTGGAAGCTGACCCTCGGCGATCTGCAGGACCACCGCACCTTCGCCCAGCAGCAGGCGCAATGGGCTGCCGTGCTGAGCAAAAGCCACAGCCGCGAAGCACCCTGGTACGTGATACCGGCCGACCACCGCTGGTTGCGCGACCTGCTCGTCGCCAGCCTGCTCGCCCGCGCGTTCGAGCGCCTGGCACTAGACTGGCCGGCGCGGCTGGCGCCATTCACCCATGCCGATCTGGACGGCACGCCATGAAGCGCTTCGCTCTGTTGCCGCTGCTGCTTCTGCCGCTGCTGGCGCTGGCGCAGGCGCAGCAAGGCGAAACAGCGCCGGAGCTGTCGGTGGACGAGGTCCGCTTCACGGTCGCCAACTCCGAGTTCACCCTGATGCACGAGATGGGGCACCTGCTGATCAGCGAACTGCAGCTGCCGGTACTGGGGCGTGAGGAAGACGCCGCCGACCAGCTCGGCTTCATGGGCCTGTTCCTGTTGCAGCAGGAACAGCACCGCGACGATTTCTACGCCAAGCTGATGGATGTCGCCGATTACTGGCGTTTGGAATGGCAGAACGCGGAACGCGACGGCTCCCCGGTGCCGGTCTGGGACAGCCATGCGCTGGACGCCCAGCGCTTCTACAACATCGCCTGCCTGGCCTACGGCAGCGACCCGGATCGGCTCGACTGGGTGCTGGAAGTCAGCGGCTTGCCGGTGGAACGCGCGCTGTACTGTCCCGAGGAATACGAACAGGCGGCCCACGCAGTGCAGTGGTTTCGCGAGCACTTCGGCCGCAGCGACGAGCGACCGGCGCGGCACCGCATTCGGGTGATCTACGACCCCCCCCCGGACATCTGCCGGGTGGTACCGAACTGCTGGAAAAGATTCGCGCCAGCGGCGAGCTGGAAGCGGTCGCGGCGAAGGCCAGCGAGGCCTTCGAGCTGCCCCGCGACCTAACCCTGCGCATGTCCACCTGCGGCGCGCCGGACGCCTGGTTCAACCGCATCAGCGGTGAGCTCACGCTGTGCTACGAGCGCATCGCCTACTTCCGCACGCTGGCCCGCGAGCTGCCGAAGCTGCGCGCCGGCGAATCACCGACGCCGCACTGAGGCGTCTTCAGCGCGCCTCGATGCGATAGCCGACACGCGGGAAGTGCACGTGTACGACCCCGGTGCGGTCATCGCTGCGGCGCAGGATCAGCTCTTCGCTACCGGCGAAGACCAACTCGCCCTCGACCGGATCGGCGCCGTAATCCACTGCGGCGATGGCCACATTCTGCCCTTCCTGAAAACCATTCGGCTCGCTGAATGCTTCGTCCGGCAGCGGCGCAGGCTCGGCCTCCAGCGCCATGCGCAGTGCATCCTCGGCGGATAGCTCGCTGCTGGAGCCATGGCCCACGCCGAGTACCTTGCCAAGCCAGGCCGCCACCTCCGGGTAGCCATCCACCAGCGGCGCGGTGACCGGCGTTGCACGCAGGAACCACAGGCAATGCGCGACGGCGAAGTCGGCAATCGACGGCGCCGCACCAAACAGGAACTCGCCCTCCTCCCGCGCCAGCTGCTGCTGCAGGCGCGTCATGAAGGTTGGCCAATCACTCTTCGCCTGCTCCAGCGGAACGCGACTGACCGAGCCGTTGGAGAACAGCTGCGCACGGTCCTTGCTGAAGATCTGGACGAACTCCTTGGGCACCTGGGCGAAGCGGACGGCCATGGATTCGGGCTGGAACACCAGGCTCACGGCGTTCAGGAACAGCACCGAATCGGCCCACTGGGCAAGCGTCGCGGCGGTGAACTCCTGGCCTTCCGGGAACAGCGCCGGGGTGGTCTTTTCGGCCTCGAGCCGACGCGCGATCAGGGCGGTGTCGCAATAGATGTCGGCGCCGACCTGCAGCACCGGCGTGCGTCGATAACCGCCAGTGAGCGCGGTCAGATCGGGCTTGGGCATGACCGGAGGGATCATCACCGAGCGCCAGGACAGCTGCTTGAACCCCAGCATCAGGCGCGCCTTTTCGGCAAAGGGCGAGGTGGGATAGTGGTGCAGGATCAGCTCGTGCATGACAGGCTCCGCCAGAGGTCTCGAGATGGGGCGTCGCCCCGTTGGAAGAGCATCAGCTTAGACGCTCCGCTCCACCGAGCCTACCGGCTGATTGGTGCGTCATTCACGCAACGGGGCTGGCCAGGCTCACCAGGCGTTCCTTGGCACGCTTGTCCAGTCGCTTGATGGCGATTTCGCGACGCAACGCATCGCCTTTGCTGGCGCAAGTCTCGACATAGACCAGCGCCTGCGCCGGACTGGAGTGAAAGAAACGCGCGCCGCGCCCGCGCTGGTGCTCGGCGAAACGACGCTGCGCATCGTCGCTGATACCGCAGTACAGCGCACCGTTGGCGGCGCGCACCAGATAGACGAACCAGGGCTTGGGCTGAACCTCGGTCATGTTTCGCAAAACTCTCGGAGTCGGTGGCGGTACGGGCCGGCATTATGCCGGACTTGCGCGCCACGGGCGTTTGGCAGCATCACCCTGTCGGAGGAAGGTGCTCGCCTAGCAGAGAGCCCGACCGCTGTCCAGATATGGTGGCGGTTCGCCTTTGCGTATACTGCGCCGATGTTTGCCCAAACCGTGTTCCGCAAGCGCTGCGCCATCTGGCTGTTGGCGACCGGACTCTTCCTGATGCTCAGTAGCTGCGCCGAGAAGCCCAGCGAGCTTGAGCGTATACAGGAGGAAGGCGTACTGCGCGTGATCACCCGCAACAGCCCTTCCACCTATTTCCAGGACCGCAACGGCGAAGCCGGCTTCGAGTACGAGCTGGCCAAGCGCTTCGCCAGCAATCTCGGCGTCGAGCTGCAGATCGAAACCGCCGACAACATCGAAGACATTTTCAACCGTCTCAACCGGCCCGGCGGCCCGGCGCTCGCCGCCGCAGGCCTGGTCGCCAGCGAAGGCCGGCAGGAACTGGCACGCTTCACCCGCTCTTATCTGGACGTCACCACCCAGGTCGTCTACCGCAGCGGCCAGCGCCGTCCGACCAGCCCCAAGGACCTGATCGGCAAGCGCATCCTCGTGCTCAAAGGCAGTAGCCAGGCTGAGAAGCTCGCCACGCTGCAGGCCGAATATCCCGACCTGCGCTACGAAGAATCCGACGCCGTGGAAGTGGTCGACCTGCTGCGCATGGTCGACGAGGGGCAGATCGACCTGACCCTGGTGGAATCCAACGAGATGTCCATGAACCAGGTGTACTTCACCAACATCCGCGCCGGCTTCGATGTCGGCGAGCAGAACAGCCTGGTCTGGGTCGTGGCCAAGGGCGAGGACGACAGCCTGCTCGAGGCCGCCAACTCCTTCCTCGAGCAGGCCCAGCAGAACGGCACGCTGCAGCGCCTGCGCGAACGCTACTACGGTCATGTGGACGTGCTCGGCTACGTCGGCGCCTACGCCTTCGCCAAGCATCTGCAGCAGCGTCTGCCGCGTTACGAGAAAGCCTTCCGCGAGACCGCCAGGAAACACGGCATCGACTGGCGCCTGTTGGCCGCGATCGGTTATCAGGAATCCCACTGGCAGCCCGAGGCCACCTCCAAGACCGGCGTGCGCGGGCTGATGATGCTGACCTTGCGCACCGCCAACGCCATGGGCGTGACCAACCGCCTGGACCCGGTGCAGAGCATCCAGGGCGGCGGCAAATACCTGGTCAAGGTGCACGCCAGCCTGCCCGAAAGCGTGCAGGAACCCGATCGCACCTGGTTCGCCCTCGCTGCTTACAACGTCGGCGGAGGGCATCTCGAAGACGCCCGCAAACTCGCCGAAGCCGAGGGGCTGGACCCCAACAAGTGGCTGGACGTGAAGCAGATGCTGCCGCGCCTGGCGCAGAAGCAGTGGTACAGCAAGACCCGCTACGGCTATGCCCGCGGCGGCGAGCCGGTGCACTTCGTGGCCAACATCCGCCGCTACTACGACATCCTCACCTGGGTGACCCAGCCGCAGATGGAAGGCCAGCAGCTGGCCAAGAGCGAGCTGCATATCCCCGGCGTGTACACGACCGACCTGATGGAAGAGCTGCCGCCGCTCTGACCTTTGCGCAAGCCCGGCTCACGCCGGGCCAACGCCCATCCGACGCAACAGCGCCTTCTCGATCTCCAGAATAACCAACACGGCCACCCCGGCCAGCACCACCAGCACACCGGTCGCCAGCGGCAACGCTTCGGACGCGAACAGCGACTGCATGAACGGCGCGTAGGTGAACATCAGCTGCAGGGCGAACACACCGAACACCGCCACCAGCACCCGCGGCGTACCCTTGACGCCCTGCACGGTGAAGGAAGGCGCCTTCAGATAACGCACGCTGAACAGATAGAACACCTCCATGCACACCAGCGTGTTGACTGCGACGGTGCGCGCCGCCTCAATCGTCGCGCCCTGCGTAAGCATCCACTGGTACATGCCGAAGATGCCGGCGAGAAACAGCGCGGAAACGAAGAAGATCCGCCAGATGACGAAGCGCGACAGCATCGGCTCGTCCGGCCGCCGCGGCGGCCTCTGCATTACATCCGCCTCGGTCGGTTCGAACGCCAGTACCATGGCCAACGCCACCGAGCTGACCATGTTGACCCACAACACCTGCACCGGCGTGATCGGCAGCGCGATACCGAGCAGCACCGCCAACAGCAGCGACAGCGACTCGCCGCCGTTGATCGGCAGCAGGAAGGTCACAGTCTTGCGCAGGTTGTCGTAGACGGTGCGCCCCTCCTCCACCGCATGGGCGATGGAAGCGAAGTTGTCGTCCGCCAGCACGATGGCGCCGGCCTGCTTGGCCGCCTCGGTGCCCTTCATGCCCATGGCTACGCCGACATCTGCCTGCTTCAGCGCTGGCGCGTCGTTGACGCCATCGCCGGTCATGGCGACCACCTCGCCATTGGCCTGCAGCGCACGCACCAGGCGCAGCTTGTGTTCCGGACTGGCGCGGGCGAACACCCGGGCCTCGGCGACGGCCTGGCGCATGGCCGCTTCATCCATCAGCTCCAGCTCCGGCCCGGTGATCGCCTTGATGTCATCCCCCATGCCCAGCTGTCTGGCAATGGCACTGGCAGTGACGCCGTGGTCGCCGGTGATCATCACCACGCGGATGCCTGCAGCGCGGCATTGCGCGACGGCGCTTATGGCCTCGTCGCGCGGCGGATCGATAATGCCGACCAGCCCGAGCAGTGTCAGCTCGCTGGCAACGTCGGCATGCTCGATCGCCTCCTTGCCGGCCGGCAGCCTGCGCCGCGCCAGGGCCAGCACGCGACGACCGGCCCGCGCCTGCGCCTCGACCTGTTCATGCCAGTGCGACTGATCCAGCAGCCGCTCCTGGCCGTCGGCCTCAAGCTGCCGCGCGCACATGGCCAGGACCCGTTCCGGGGCGCCCTTGACCAGCACTTCGCTGCCGCCTTCGCAGGCGTGCAGAGTCGCCATGAAGCGGTGTTCCGACTCGAAGGGAATCACGTCCAGCCGCGGGCGGTCGACGTGGAGGTTGGCCGGCGACAGTCCTGCCTTCATCGCCAGGGTCAGCAACGCGCCCTCAGTGGGGTCGCCGGCAAGGGTCCACAGTCCGTCCTTCTCGTGCAGGCTGGCGTCGTTGCACAGCGCCGCGGCTTCGGCAAGCGCGCTGGCTGCCGGCGTGCGCGCTGCCAGGGCCGCCGGTTCGACTGCGTCGCCCTCGAACAGCAACGCACCTTGCGGTGCATAGCCCGCGCCTTCGACCTCCAGTGCCTGCCCGGCGCAGATCACTTCCTGCACCGTCATCTCGTTGCGCGTCAGGGTGCCGGTCTTGTCGGAGCAGATCACCGTCACCGAGCCCAGCGTCTCCACCGCCGGCAGGCGCCGGATCACTGCATTGCGACTGGCCATACGCTGCACGCCGATGGCCAGGGTGATGGTCATGATCGCCGGCAGCCCCTCGGGGATCGCCGCGACCGAAAGCCCCACCGCCGCCATGAACATCTCATCGGCGCCCATGCCCCGCACCAGCGTGCCGAACAGGAACAGCAGAGCGCCCGCGGCCAGGATCACGGCTGTCAGCGCCCGGCCGACATCGGACATCTTGCGCAGCAGCGGCGTGGTGCCCTGTTCGACCGATTCCAGCATCGTCCCGATACGCCCGATCTCGGTCGCCGCGCCCGTGGCGACCACCACCGCACGCGCCTGGCCCTGGGTCACCAGCGTGCCGGCATAGCCCATGCAAAGCCGATCACCGATGGAAGCATCGGCGGCCACGGCCTCGACCTGCTTGTCGACTGGCACCGATTCGCCGGTCAACGCCGCCTCGTCGATACGCAGGTTGCGCGCCTGCAGCAGCCGCACGTCCGCCGGCAGGCTGTCGCCGGAAGCCAGCAGTACCACATCCCCGGGCACCAGCTCGGCGGCATCGAGGTCCTGCTGGCGGCCATCGCGCAACACCACCGCGTGCGGCGCCAGCAGATGCCGAATCGCCTGCAGCGCTTTTTCCGCCTTGCCCTCCTGGACGAAGCCGATCACCACGTTGACCACCACCACCGCCAGGATCACGAAGGTGTCGACCAGATGCCCCATCAGGCCGGTTACCAGCGCCGCGGCGATCAGCACATAAAGCAGAAGATTGTTGAGATGACGCAGCAGGCGCTGCCAGACACTCGCCGGCTTGGCCTCATCGAGCCGATTGGGACCGTATTGCAGCAGGCGCTGCCGGGCCTGTTCGTGGCTGAGGCCGGCGCTTGAGGACTCCAGTTCGAGCAACGCCTCATCGCTCTGCCGAGCATGCCAGCGGTTCAACTGTGTTTGCGGGTCGGGCATTGGATCCCCCTGATCTTGATTCGATGATGCCGGAAACACCGGCAACGCTGGCCCATCAGAGCCGAAACAGCGCCCCTATGACCACCGCCGCGAAACCGCTTGCAACACTCGCACGACGACCAGATGTCGCACCCCAGCATTGCTGCACGCGCGCGTCGCAGCCGCGCTATTCTTGCCGGTCAGTCATGACCTACCGAGGACGCAGCATGCAAAAAACAGCACTCATCATCGGCGCTTCCCGCGGTCTGGGCCTCGGCCTGGCGAAACAGTTCTGCGCCGCAGGCTGGCAGGTGATCGCCACGGTGCGCAACCCGCAGCACGCCGAAGCCCTCAGCCAGATACCGCAGGTGCGCGTCGAAACGCTGGATATGGACGATGCAGGCAGCGTAGACCAGCTGGCGGCCCGCCTGGCCGGTACCAGACTCGACGTGCTATTCGTCAACGCCGGCGTCGCCGGCCCGCAGGACAAACCAGCCACGCAAGCCACTCAAACGGAAGTCGGCCAGCTGTTCTTCACCAATGCCGTCGCACCGGTGCGCCTGGCCGAGCGGTTGCTGCCGCTGGTCGATCCTGCGCAGGGCGTGATCGTCTTTATGAGTTCCATCCTCGGCAGCGTCGAAACCGGTCCGGGCATGGGCATGGACCTGTACGGCGCGAGCAAGGCCGCGCTGAATCACATGACCCGTACCTTCGTCGCCGGACTGGGCGAGACCCGGCTGACCGTGTTGTCGATGCATCCCGGCTGGGTCAAGACCGACATGGGCGGCGACCAGGCGCCACTGGATGTCGAGACCAGCACGCGCGGTATGCTCGAGCAGGTTACCCAGGCCATTGGACAGGGTGGGCATCGGTATCTGGATTACCAGGGCAATCCGCTGCCCTGGTGATGACGGCCACAAGGGTTATCTCGGGAGTCGGATTGGCCGCTCCCACTACCCAACCCTTGGCAGCCCTGTGACAAACCCACCCCAAACCCTTTATCTTCCTCTCCCGGCGAGGCATCCACCGCTCCGCCTCCTGGATCAGCAGACAGGGCATAACTGAGCTGGCTACTCTGAACTCAACCATTCAGGAGAAAGCCGGCCATGGCTGCTCATCGAATCTGGATCAAGAATCCTCTCGCCCTCTTCACTGCCAACGACCAGAAAGCCCCAGGCGGACTGGTGATCGAAGACGGTGTCATCACCGAACTACTAACCGCCGGCGCCACGCCCGCGCTGCCGGTGGATGAGACCTTCGACGCCCGCGAGCACGTGGTATTGCCGGGGCTGATCAACACCCACCACCACTTCTACCAGACCCTCACCCGCGCCTGGGGGCCGGTGGTCAACGAGCCGCTGTTCAACTGGCTGCTGACCCTCTACCCGGTCTGGGCGCGGCTCACGCCGCAGGCGCTGCAGCTGGCGAGCAAGGTGGCGCTGGCCGAGTTGCTGTTGTCCGGTTGCACCACGGCGGCGGATCACCACTACCTGTTTCCGGGCGGGCTCGAGGACGCCATCGACATTCAGGTCGAGGCCGTCCGCGAGCTGGGCATGCGCGCCATGCTCACCCGCGGTTCGATGAACCTGTCCAAGGAGAACGGCGGCCTGCCCTGCAAGAACGTGGTACAGGACGCCGAGACGATTCTTGCCGACAGCGAGCGGCTGATCGATCGCTACCACGAGCGCGGCGACGGCGCGCAGATCCAGATCGCCCTGGCGCCCTGCTCTCCGTTCTCGGTCACCACCGACATCATGCGTGCCTGCGCCGAGATGGCCGAAGCACGCGATGTACGTCTGCACACCCACCTGGCCGAAACGCTGGACGAACAGGAGTTCTGCGCGAAGCGCTTCGGCATGCGCACCGTGGACTACCTGCAGAGCGTCGGCTGGCTCGGCCCGCGAACCTGGCTGGCCCATGGCATCCACTTCAACCAAGTAGAGATTCACCGCCTGGGCGCGGCCGGGGTCGGCATCTGCCACTGCCCGAGTTCCAACATGCGCCTGGCCTCCGGTATCTGCCACACGCTGGAGCTTGAAGACAAGGGCGCCATCATCGGCCTGGGCGTCGACGGCTCGGCCTCGAACGATGCCTCCAACATGATGCTCGAGGCGCGCCAGGCGCTGTTCATCCAGCGCTTGCGCTACGGCGCCGAGAAGATCACGCCTGAGAAGGTGCTCGGTTGGGCCACCCACGGTTCCGCGCGCCTGCTCGGGCGCAGCGACATCGGCGAACTGGCGGTCGGCAAGCAGGCCGACCTTGCCCTGTTCAAGCTCGACGAACTGCGCTTCTCCGGCAGCCACGATCCCGTCGCCGCGCTGCTGCTGTGCGCCGCCGACCGAGCCGACCGGGTGATGGTTGGCGGCAAGTGGCGCGTGATCAATGGCCAAGTCGAAGGCCTCGACGTGCAGGGTCTGATCGCCGACCACCAGCAGGCGGCCCGGCAGCTGGTAAACGGCTAATCGGCAATGATCGAGGCTTGCACCAAAGCTGGGCGCCGTGGATTACTGGCGCACCAGCGCAAGCCTCGACCAGGCATCAGCGTCGAGTCGAAGCGCCCGCAATCCGGCACAACGAAGGTATCTGTCCAGTTGGTCAGCTTTTTGCTAACCAGCTATCAGCCAACATAGGCTCTGTAGCTAGACAAACAGGAGCGTCATCCGCCATGCAGAACAACACTCGGAAAACCCTGCTGCGTGCACTCGCCGCAGCGATCGGCTTCAGCGCCGCACTGACGACCGCCGCAGCGTCGGCCGCCGATCCGTTGAAGGTCGGCTTCGTCTACATCGGCCCGATCGGCGACCACGGCTGGACCTACCAGCACGAGCAGGGCCGCAAGTACATGGAAGAAAAACTGGGCGACAAGGTGAAGACCAGCTTCGTCGAGAACGTGCCGGAAGGCGCCGATGCCGAGCGGGTCATCCGCAATATGGCCAAGAGCGACTACGACCTGATCTTCACCACCTCCTTCGGCTACATGAACCCCACGTTGAAGGTCGCCAAGCAGTTCCCCAAGGTCACCTTCGAGCACGCCACCGGTTACAAGCAGGCGAAGAACGTCGGCACCTACCTGACCCGTTCCTATGAAGGCCGCTATGTAGGCGGCTTCCTCGCGGCGAAGATGACCAAGACCAAGAAGGTCGGCTACATCGCCTCCTTCCCGATTCCGGAAGTGATCCGCGACATCAACTCGATCCAGCTGGCGCTGGACAAGTACAACCCCGGCACCGAGATCAAGGTAGTGTGGGTCAACACCTGGTTCGATCCGGGCAAGGAAGCCGATGCCGCCAACGCGCTGATCGACCAGGGCGTCGACGTGATCTTCCAGCACACCGACAGCCCGGCCCCCATCCAGGCCGCCGAGCGTCGTGGCGTCTACTCGGTCGGTTACGCCTCGGACATGCAGCACTTCGGGCCCAAGGCCGTGCTGACCTCCATCGTCAACGACTGGGGCCCGCACTACACCAAGTCCGCCGAAGCGGTAATGGCCGGGACCTGGAAGTCCGAGGACTTCTGGGGCGGCCTGGCACAGGACAGCATCAGCCTGCCGATCAGCGATCTGGTGCCGGCCGATGTGAAGACCGAAGCCGAAGCGATCATCGCCAGCATCAAGAGCGGTGA
Organism: Pseudomonas sp.; assembly: GCA_007713455.1. Taxonomy (GTDB): domain Bacteria; phylum Pseudomonadota; class Gammaproteobacteria; order Pseudomonadales; family Pseudomonadaceae; genus Stutzerimonas; species Stutzerimonas chloritidismutans. The sequence goes on along the minus strand of VMRT01000001.1, from coordinate 84,578 downwards.
ATTCCACCCGTTCACCGGCCCGATCAAGGACCAGGCTGGCGAAGTGCGCATCGCCGAGGGCGAGACCGCCAGCATCAAGGACCTCGCTTCGATGAATTACTACGTCGAAGGCGTCAAGGCTGAAATGCCGAAGTAAGCGTTACCCGCGCCGGTCCGGCCGGCGCACTGCGGAATCTGCGTGCCGTCCCGCCACCTGGCGAACCGCACGCAGGGGGCATTGCCCTCGAAAGCCGCCGGTACGAGAAGACCGGCGGCGCCGTACCGGAGTCAGCCATGAATTCACTGCCCATCATCGATATTACCCCGCTCTATAACGCCGACGAGGCCGGCCATCTGGCCGTCGCCGAGGCGATCGACCGCGCCTGCCGCGAGTGGGGTTTCTTCTATATCAAGGGTCATCCGATCAGTGCCGAGCGCATCGCTGCCCTCACCGACCATGCCCAGCGGTTCTTTGCCCTGCCTGCCGAAGATAAGCTGAAGATCGACATCACCAAGAGCCGCCACCACCGCGGCTACGGTGCCGTCGCTACCGAGCAGCTAGACCCGAGCCAGCCGTGCGACCTCAAGGAAACCTTCGACATGGGTTTCCATATGCCTGCAGATCACCCGGAAGTGCTGGCCGAAAAGCCGCTGCGCGGGCCCAACCGTCATCCGATCCAGATCGAAGGCTGGACCGAGCTGATGGAGGGCCATTACCGCGACATGCAGGATCTCGCCTGCACCCTGCTGCGCGCCATCGCGCTCGCCCTGGGCATCGAGCGGGACTTCTTCGACAAGCGCTTCGTCGAGCCGATCAGCGTATTCCGCATGATCCACTACCCGCCCCGGCAGACGGCAACTAGCGCCGATCAGCAAGGCGCCGGCGCGCACACCGACTACGGCTGCGTCACCCTGCTCTATCAGGACCAGGCCGGCGGCCTGCAGGTGCAGAACGTCAAGGGCGAATGGATCGACGCGCCGCCCATCGAAGGCACCTACGTGGTCAACATCGGCGACATGATGGCGCGCTGGAGCAATGATCGTTACAAGTCGACGCCACATCGCGTGATCAGCCCGCTGGGCGTGGATCGCTATTCGATGCCATTCTTCGCCGAGCCGCATCCAGACACCGAAATCAGCTGTCTGCCCGGCTGCTACAGCGACGACAACCCACCGAAATACCCCAGCACCACCTGCAGTCGGTACATGCTCTCGCGCTTCGCCGAGACCTACGCCTACCGACGGCAGAGCGAGGCCGAATCGGCCTGAGCGGGCTTTACTTGCAGTAGGAAAAACCGGGCGATGGCCACCTAGCCCTCGCCCGACCTGCGCGCGCATGCCGCATTGACTTTTGAGTCAGGAATAAGTTGACCGAAAAGTCAGATAGCGATAATTTGCGCGTCAGAACAACAACAGTCGGAGGCACCGCCTTGATCCAGTTTCTCCTCAATCGTGAGCTGCGCAGCGAGCAGACTCTCGACCCCAACACCACGGTGCTGCAGTACCTGCGCGAACACCGCGGCAAGACGGGCACCAAGGAAGGCTGTGCCTCCGGCGACTGTGGCGCCTGTACCGTCGTGGTCGGCGAACTGGTCGGCGATCGGCTGCGCTACCGCACCCTGAACTCCTGCCTGACCTTCGTCTGCGCTCTGCACGGCAAGCAACTGATCACCGTCGAAGACCTCAAGCATCAGGGTCAGCTGCATAGCGTCCAGCAGGCGATGGTCGATTGCCACGGCTCGCAGTGCGGCTTCTGTACTCCCGGCTTCGTCATGAGCCTGTTCGCCTTGCAGAAGAATCGCGGCGACGGCGTGCAGACCTACGATCCACACCAGACCCACGAAGCCCTGGCCGGCAACCTCTGCCGCTGCACCGGCTATCGCCCGATCCTCGAAGCCGCCGAACAGGCCTGCTGTGCTAAGCAGCCGGACCAGTTCGATGCCCGCGAAGCCGGGACCATCGCCCAGCTGCAGCGCATCGCGCCACGTGAAACGGCCGAACTCAGCGACGGCGAAAAGCGCAGCCTGTCACCGCTGACGGTCGCTGATCTGGCCGAGCTGTATGCCGCCAATCCGCAAGCGCGGCTGCTCGCCGGCGGCACCGACCTGGCGCTGGAGGTCACCCAGTTCCACCGCGAGCTGCCGGTGATGATCCATGTCGGGCAGATCACCGAGATGAAGCAGGTCCAGATCACCGACCGCCATATCGAGATCGGTGCAGCCGCACCGCTGACCGACTGCTACGCCGCGCTGGCTGCCGAGTACCCGGACTTCGGCGATCTGCTGCAGCGCTTCGCCTCGCTACAGATCCGCAATCAGGGCACGCTGGGCGGCAACATCGGCAACGCCTCGCCCATCGGCGACGCCCCACCGCTGCTGATCGCCCTGGGCGCCGAGGTCGTGCTGCGCAAGGGCGATGTCAGCCGCACCCTGCCGCTGGAAGATTACTTCCTCGACTACAAGGTCACCGCGCGCCAGCCCGGCGAGTTCATCGAGCAGATCATCGTGCCGCGCGCCACGCCGGATCGCCTGTTCCGTGCCTACAAGGTTTCCAAACGACTGGACGACGACATCTCGGCGGTCTGCGCCGCGTTCGATCTCAAAATCACAGATGGCATGATCGCCGATGCCCGCGTCGCCTTTGGCGGCATGGCGGCGATCCCAAAACGCGCCGCGGCCTGCGAGGCGACCCTGAACGGCGCGCCGTGGAACCAGCAAACCGTGGAAGCCGCTTGCGAGGCGCTGGCCGAGGACTTCACGCCGCTGACCGATTTACGCGCCAGCCGCGAATATCGCCTGCTGGTCGCGCAGAACCTGCTGCGTAAATGCTTCCTCGAACAACACGCACCGAAAACCGAAACGAGGGTGACCGCTTATGTCTAACCACGTAACCACCCGCACTCAGGAAGAAATCGCGGCGCTGTTTACCGAGGATCTGATCACCGGCGTCGGCAAGAGCGTCAAGCACGACAGCGCGCCCAAGCATGTCTCTGGCGAGGCGGTGTACGTCGACGACCGCCTGGAGTTTCCCAATCAGCTGCATATTTATGCGCGCATGAGCGACCGTGCCCACGCACGCATCGCCCGCATCGACACCGCGCCCTGCTATGAGGTGCCTGGCGTCGCCATTGCCATCACCGCTCAGGATGTACCCGGGCAGCTGGATATCGGCGCTGTATTGCCGGGTGATCCGCTGCTCGCCGACGGCAAGGTCGAGTACATCGGCCAGCCGGTGATCGCCGTGGCTGCCGACAGCCTGGAAACCGCGCGCAAGGCGGCCATGGCCGCGATCATCGAATACGAAGACCTGGAGCCGGTGCTCGATGTGGTCGATGCGCTGCACAAGAAGCACTTCGTGCTCGACAGCCACACCCACAAGCGCGGCGATTCGGCCACCGCCTTGGCCAGCGCGCCGCGCCGGCTGCAGGGGTCGCTGCACATCGGCGGGCAGGAGCACTTCTACCTGGAGACCCAGGTGTCCTCGGTCATGCCCACCGAAGACGGCGGCATGATCGTCTACACCTCGACGCAGAACCCCACCGAGGTACAGAAGCTCGTCGCTGAGGTGCTCGGCGTTTCGATGAACAAGATCGTCATCGACATGCGCCGCATGGGCGGTGGCTTTGGCGGCAAGGAAACCCAGGCAGCTGGCCCGGCGTGCATGTGCGCAGTGATCGCACACCTCACCGGCCGGCCGACCAAGATGCGCCTGCCGCGCATGGAAGACATGACCATGACCGGCAAGCGTCACCCGTTCTACGTCGAATACGACGTCGGCTTCGATGACGACGGCCTGCTGCACGGTATCGAGATCGACCTGGCCGGCAACTGCGGCTATTCGCCGGACCTCTCCGGCTCGATCGTCGACCGCGCCATGTTCCACTCCGACAACGCCTACTACCTGGGCGACGCCACCATCAACGGCCATCGCTGCAAGACCAACCTGGCCTCGAACACCGCCTACCGCGGCTTCGGTGGCCCACAGGGCATGGTCGCCATCGAGGAGATCATGGATGCCGTGGCCCGCGAGCTGGGCAAGGACCCGCTCGAGGTGCGCAAGCGCAACTACTACGGCAAGACCGAGCGCAACGTCACCCACTATTACCAGACCGTCGAGCACAACATGCTCGAGGAGATGACCGCCGAGCTGGAAGCCAGCAGCGAATATGCAAAGCGACGCGAAGAGATCAGCGCATTCAATGCCGCGAACCCCATCCTGAAGAAGGGCCTGGCGCTGACCCCGGTGAAATTCGGTATCAGCTTCACCGCCAGCTTTCTCAACCAGGGTGGCGCGCTGGTGCACGTCTACACCGACGGCAGCATCCACCTGAACCATGGTGGCACCGAGATGGGCCAGGGTCTGAACACCAAGGTGGCCCAGGTGGTGGCCGAGGTGTTCCAGGTCGACATCGAACGCATCCAGATCACCGCGACCAACACCGACAAGGTGCCGAACACCTCGCCGACTGCCGCCTCCAGCGGCACCGATCTCAACGGCAAAGCGGCGCAGAACGCGGCGCAGACCATCAAGCAGCGACTGGTGGAGTTCGCCGCGCGCAAGTGGCAGATATTCGAAGAAGACATCGAGTTCAAGAATGGCCAGGTGCGCCTGCGCGACCAGTACATCAGCTTCGATGAGCTGATCCAGCAGGCCTATTTCGGCCAGGTTTCGCTGTCGTCCACCGGTTTTTACCGCACACCGAAGATCTACTACGACCGCAGCCAGGCGCGCGGGCGGCCGTTCTACTACTTCGCCTATGGCGCTGCCTGCTCGGAAGTGATCGTCGATACCCTGACCGGCGAATACAAGATGCTGCGCAGCGACATCCTGCATGACGTGGGCGCCTCGCTGAACCCGGCCATCGACATCGGCCAGGTCGAGGGCGGCTTCGTCCAGGGCCTGGGCTGGCTGACCATGGAAGAGCTGGTCTGGAACGACAAGGGCAAGCTGATGACCAACGGCCCGGCCAGCTACAAGATCCCGGCGGTGGCGGACATGCCGCTGGATCTGCGCGTGAAGCTGGTGGAGAACCGCAAGAACCCCGAAGACACCGTGTTCCACTCCAAGGCCGTGGGCGAGCCGCCGTTCATGCTCGGCATCTCGGTCTGGTGCGCGATCAAGGATGCCGTCGCCAGCCTGGCCGACTACCGGGCACAGCCGCAGATCGATGCTCCGGCGACCCCCGAGCGCGTGCTCTGGGGCGTGGAACAGATGCGCAAGTTGAAGCAGGCGGCGAGCAAGCCTGCGGCAACGCAGACGACCCCGGCCTGACGTAGGGTGGACAACGCTGTGCTTGTCCACCATCGACACAACTTGATCGTTTTGGTGGAAGACGCTTCGCGGTCTTCCACCCTACGAGGGACACAGACATGAGCAACACTGCCTGGATCGAAGCACTCGCCGAACTGCAACACCAAGGCGAACCCTGCGTGCTGGTAACCATCATCGAGGAGCGCGGCTCGACGCCGCGCAATGCCGGTTCGAAGATGGTGGTCAGCCGTGAGCGCCTGTACGACACCATCGGCGGTGGCCATCTTGAATACAAAGCCCAGCAGATCGCCCGCGAAATGCTGGAAAAGCGCAGCCGCGACACTCGTCTCGAGCGTTTCTCCCTCGGAGCCAGCCTCGGTCAGTGCTGCGGTGGCGCCACGGTGCTGCTGTTCGAGCCCATGGGCCAGCCGCAGGCGAATATCGCCGTGTTCGGTGCCGGGCATGTCGGGCGCGCGCTGGTGCCGCTGCTGGCCAGCCTGCCGTGCAAGGTGCGCTGGATCGATTCGCGCGATAACGAATTCTCCGCCGAGATACCGCGCAGCGTGGAAAAGGTGGTCAATGACGATGTGGTCGAGGAAGTGGATAACATGCCTGCCGGCAGCTACTTCATTGTCATGACCCACAATCATCAGCTCGACCTGGAACTGACCGCCGCGATCCTCAAGCGCAACGATTTCACCTACTACGGGCTGATCGGCTCGAAGAGCAAGCGCGCCAGGTTCGAGCATCGCCTGCGGGAGCGTGGCTTCGGGGCCGAAACGGTGCAACGCATGCGCTGCCCGATGGGCATCGCCGAGGTGAAGGGCAAGCTGCCGGTGGAGATCGCCGTGTCCATCGCCGGCGAAGTGATCGCCACCTACAACGCGCATTTCGGTGAAAAGGGTGGCGAAAAGACCGCGGACGGTGAAAAACCGCTGCCGATGCTGGTCCCCGCTTCGCGCCGCGCCCAGACAAACTGACCACCCGACCTTGTGGCAGGCACACCTCCGGCGACGGCCTGCCCATGTCAACGCATCACCTCACACAACGATTTTCGAGAGTCACCATGCCAAGCACCAAAGCCTACCGTGCCGCCCTGCTCCACTGCCTCGCCGACCCGCGCGACGTGGGCATCGAGCAATCCCATGAATACTTCGAGGACGGCCTGCTGATCGTCGAGGACGGCAAGGTCGCACGCATCGGCCATGCCGCCGAGCTGCTGCCGACCCTGGCGGCCGGCACAGAGATAGTCGAATACCCGGATGCGCTGATTACCCCTGGCTTCGTCGATACCCATATCCACTACCCGCAGGTCGGCGTCATCGGCTCCTACGGCGCGCAGCTGCTCGACTGGCTGGAAACCTACACCTTCCCAAACGAGGGCCGTTTCAGCGACATGGCGCATGCCCGCGAGCAGGCCGAGCTGTTCCTCGGCGAGCTGCTGCGCAACGGCACCACCACCGCGCTGGTGTTCGGCACGGTGCACAAGCAATCGGTAGACGCCTTCTTCGAGGCCTGCGAAAAGCGCAATCTGCGGATGATTGCCGGCAAGGTGCTGATGGATCGCAATGCACCGGACTTCCTCACCGACACCGCCGAGTCCGGCTATGCCGACAGCCGCGAGCTGATCGAGCGCTGGCACGGCAAGGGCCGTCTGCACTACGCCGTCACTCCACGCTTCGCCCCGACCAGCACGCCGGAGCAGCTCACCCTCGCCGGCAAGCTGTTCGCCGAATTCCCCGATCTGTACATGCACACGCATATCTCCGAGAACAAGCAGGAGGTCGAATGGGTGAAGGAGCTGTTCCCCGAACGCACGGGGTACCTGGACGTTTACGACCACCACGGCCTGATCGGCCCACGCTCGGTATTCGCCCACGGCGTTCACCTGTGCGATGACGAGTGCAAACGCCTCGGCGAGACCGGCTCGGCCGTGGCCTTCTGCCCCACCTCCAACCTGTTCCTCGGCAGCGGGCTGTTCGATCTGGCCAAGGTGGAAGGCTTTGGCGTACGCGTCGGCCTGGGTACGGACGTCGGCGGCGGCACCAGCTTCTCGCAGCTCGCCAGCCTCAACGAGGCGTACAAGGTGTTGCAGCTGCAGGGCCAGAAGCTCGACGCGTTCAAGGCGCTGTATCTGGCCACCCTTGGCGGCGCACGCGCGCTCTATCTGGACGACAAGATCGGCAACCTGCAGCCGGGCAAGGACGCCGACTTCGTGGTGCTCGACTACAAGGCAACGCCGCTGATCGACTATCGCCTGAGCCAGGCGACGACCCTGCAGGAAAAGCTCTTCGCCCTGATGATCCTCGGCGACGACCGCGCGGTGAAGGAGACCTTCGCCGCCGGGGTTTCAGTGCACCGAAAGGGTTGCTGAACAGCTGATCGCAAACCTGATCATCAACGGTCGTCTCCATGCTTGATGACCGCGTGGATCGGTGAAGCGTGATCCACCCTACGGCTCGGAGCCAAAACCGCGGCCCGTAGGGTGGATGTCGCTTTTCACATCCACCACCGGTTCGCACGGAGCTCACTGAACGCGTGGATCGATGAAGCGTGATCCACCCTACGGCTTCAATGCGGCCATCAGCGTGTCGAGATTGTGCTCGAATATCCCGAGATAGGTGCTGGCCGGCCCTGAGCTGGCCAGCGCATCCGAATACAACGTACCGCCGACCTTGGCGCCGGCCTCGTCGGCGATCTGTCGGATCAGTCGCGGATCACGGATGTTCTCCACGAACACGGCCCGCACCCCTTCACTGCGTATCTGCCGGATCAAGGCCGCTACCTCGGCCGCCGAAGGCTCGTCATGTGTGGACAGTCCCTGCGGCGCGATGAACTTCAGCTGCCAGACCTGCCCCAGGTAGCCGAAGGCGTCATGGCTGGTAACCACCTTGCGCTGGCTGGCCGGCAAACCGGCAATCTGCGCGTCAGCTTTCTTCAGCAATGCGTGCAGGCGCGCCAGGTAGGCATCGCGGCGCTCGATGTAGACATTGAGGTTGGCCGGGTCCAGTTCGCCAAGTGCCTTGGCGATATTGCGCACATAGATTTCGGCATTGGTCAGGCTCTGCCACGCATGGGGGTCAGGAACCGCCTCGCCATCTTCATCCAGCATCAGCGGAACAACGCCCGCGCTGGCGTCGATCCGCTTGCCCTTGGGTTCGCTGCTGGCCAGCAGGCGCTCCAGCCAGGGTTCGAAGCCCAGGCCATTGGTGATGATCAGGTCGGCGCGCAATAGCGCCTTGGCATCGTCCGGGCGGGGCTCGTAGACATGAGCATCGGCATCAGCGTCGACCAGGTTGGTGAGCTCGATATGCTCGCCACCCACCTCGTGGGTCAGGTCGGCGAGGATGCTGAAGCTCGTCACCACCTGCAGTTTTTCAGCGGCTTGCAGTGAGAGCGGGAGCCACAGGGCCAGCGCTAAAAGCAGGTAACGCATGTGAATACCTCAAACGTTGATGGGGAAAGGAGTCGAGCGCAGCAAGCCATTTACCGGGCCTGCTACCAGCGAGAACAGATAGAAAACGCCGGCCAGCAGCACGATGCACGGCCCGCTGGGCAAGCTGGCGTAGAAGGAAAGAACCAGCCCCAGCCATACGCACACCGCACCGACCAGCGCGGCAAGCGGTAGCAGGACCAGCAATCTGCGGCTCCAGAAGCGCGCCGCTGCGGCAGGCAGCATCATCAGCCCCACCACCATCAGCGCGCCGATGGCCTGGAAGCCGATCACCAGATTGAGCACCACCAGCGTCAGAAACGCGGCATGCGCCAACGGACCGAAGCGACTGATGCTGCGCAGGAACAGCGGATCGAGGCTGTCCAGCGCCAGGGCGCGATAGCTCAGCGCAAGCACCACCAGACTGAACACCGAGGTGCCGAGCATGCCGTACAGGGTCGCGGTATCGACCGCCAGCGCCGAGCCGAACAACAGGTGAAGCAGATCCAGCTTGCGCCCGGCCAGGCCAAGGAGCAGCACGCCACCGGCCAGCGAAATCGGATACAGCGCGGCCAGGCTGGCATCCTCGCGTAGCCCGGTGCGCCGGGTGACCCACGCCGCCGCGCCAGCCATGCCGAGCCCAGCCACCAGACCGCCAGCAGTCAGCGCGGGCAAGCTCACGCCGAACAGCCAGAATGCCAATGCTGCACCGGGCAGGATGCCGTGGGCGATGGCATCCCCCATCAGGCTCATTCGCCGCAGGATCAGGAACACGCCCAGCGGCCCCGCGCTGCAGGCAAGCGCCACGCCACCGAACAAGGCTCGACGCATAAAGGCAAACTCGCCGAACGGCGCCCAGAGCAAATCCGGCGTCACGCGACTTGCCCAAGCCGTTGCCGCTCGGCCATGAACTGGCGGATCGGTGCCTTGATGCAGCCGCTGCGAGCGATCAGCAACCCGTCACAGTGGTGATGAGTCAGCCCGACTAGGTTATGGCTGACCAGTACCAGCGTCCTCCCTTCGCGCTGCCAACGCTCGATGTGCTGCCAGAGCAAGCCCAGGCCGACATCGTCCAGCGCCGCTTCGGGCTCGTCGAGCAACAGCACCTGAGCATCGGTCAGACTCAGCCGTGCCAGTAAGGCGCGCTGCAGCTCGCCGCCGGACAACGCATGCAGCCCCTGGGTTTGCGGATCGAGCAGCCCCCAATCCGCCAACGTCTGGTGCAGCCACGCCCGACGCTCGTCGCGTCCGAGCCGGCTACGCCAGAAACCGGCGCTCACCAGTTCGACGACTCGGATTGGAAACTGCCTATCCAAATGCTGCTGTTGCGGTAGATAAGCCACCCCGCCCATGCGCGGTACGCGCACATCGACCCGCCCAGCCAGCGGCCGATCCAACCCGGCCAACACCTTGAGCAGGCTGCTCTTGCCCGATCCGTTGCTGCCAACGACAGCTGTCAGGCTGCCCGCAGCCAACTGCAGATCCAATGGCGGCGTAAGTGGGTGCCTACCCGCGCCCCATTGCAGGCCGTGGCATTCGATCATCGTTACCTCGGTGTTCAATATTGCGAAGCAGACAATGCACACCGCTCGCCTCCGATAACAGGAACGAGAGACGCCAATGCGCAACATGCAATAGTTATAACATAACACCAAGGAGATAAATTCAAGCTGACGCACTGAACAGCGCGGCTATGCGCATCGGATCGGAGTCGGGAAACGCACTGATGCCGTGATCTGTGCTGAATCGGGTTGCAGCGTGCGGTCCTGGCGGGCGACCGGCGCTGGCAGGCCGGCATGGCTCTGCCGCCACCGCGGCGGGTGATGACTGACGGCGCTGACTCAGAACGAGTCAGAGCGCGGGGCAACGCTAGCGGGCCGTGCGAGGCTTCTTCTTCGCCAGGCCCAAGTGCGAGAAGACCGCATGCAGATCACCCGAAGCGCTGTCTTCCTCGAGGTTGAGCTTGCTGTCGATGTGGTCCATGTGGTGCATCATCAGGCGCACCGCCTTGTCACTGTCGCGGGCAGCGATGGCGTCGATCAGTTCATTGTGTTCGTCGTACGAGCAGTGCGAGCGATTGCCGCTTTCATACTGGGCGATGATCAGCGAGGTCTGCGAAACCAGGCTGCGCTGGAAGCTCACCAGCGGCGCGTTCTTCGCCGCCTCCGCCAGCCTGAGGTGAAACTCGCCGGACAGACGGATGCCCGCCCCGCGATCGCCTCGGTCGAAGCAATCACGCTCATCAGTCACCATCTGCCGCAGCTCGGCGAGTTGCGCGTCGCTGGCGTGCTGCACGGCCAGTTCGGTGATGGCCTTTTCCACCAGACTACGGGCGAAGAAGATCTGCCGCGCTTCTTCAACGCTCGGACTGGCCACCACCGCGCCGCGATTGGGCCGCAGCAGCACTACCCCTTCATGGGCCAGGCGCGACAACGCGCGGCGGATGATGGTGCGGCTGACGCCGAATATCTCGCCTAGCGCCTCTTCGCTGAGCTTGGTCCCCGGCGCCAGACGCTGCTCGAGGATGGCATCGAAGATGTGCGCATAAACTATATCGTCCTGCGTCCCGGTGCGAGTCTTGCCGGTCTTGGTCGGCTTCTTCAGGGGCTGCAACTGTTCGTTCATCGATGGCTCGCAAATGAGGTGTCGGCAACGCCGAACTTTACTGGGTTCGCGCCGCTACTGGCAGTTCGCTGGACAAATAAATACGCTGAAACGCCGTTAACCTTGTGCACAACTCACAGCCTCAAGTTTTCCTACGCGCAAATCCGTCAGCTCGCACAGGCCACGCGCATTCAGCGGGACCACCGATTTATTGTTTGCAATTCTTGTATACAAAAGCATAATCCGGGAAGCCTTTCTGACCTTTCGGTCAACTACCGATGCAGATGGCCCACCATCACCCGCCCCTCGGGAGTACTCACACTCCGGGTGATCGACAACAAGAACGATGAGGAACGCCCAGTGGAAAGCATCAAGCGCAAGCCCCAGGCAGCACCCTTGCAGCGCACCGCCCCCGTTTGGCTGGACCGCCTGTTCAAGCTCAGCGAACACCGCACCAGTATCCGCACCGAACTGCTCGCCGGCCTGACGACCTTCGTCACCATGGCCTACATCATCTTCGTCAACCCGAACATCATGGCCGACGCCGGCATCGACCACGGCGCTGCCTTCGTTGCCACCTGCATCGGCGCGGCGCTCGGCTGCCTGTTGATGGGGCTGTACGCCAACTGGCCGGTGGGCCTGGCGCCAGGCATGGGCCTGAACGCCTTCTTCACCTACACGGTGGTCGGCGAGATGGGCTACAGCTGGGAGATCGCGCTCGGCGCGGTGTTCATCTCCGGCGTGCTGTTCATGATCATGAGCCTGTCGCGCATCCGCGAATGGCTGCTCAACAGCATCCCCATGAGCCTACGCTTCGCCATGGGCGCTGGCGTCGGCCTGTTCCTCGGCCTGATCGGCCTGAAGACCGCCGGCATCGTCGTCGATAGCCCGGCAACATTGCTGACCATGGGCTCGTTCGCCGAGCCGTCGGCGCTGCTGGCCGCGGTGTGCTTTCTGATGATCGCCGTACTCAGCCACCGCAATGTCTTCGGTGCGATCCTGGTCAGCATGCTGGTGGTCACCGCCACCGGCTGGGCGCTTGGTCTGGTCGAGTACAACGGCCTGGTGTCGATGCCCCCGAGCCTGGCGCCGACCTGGCTGGCCATGGATATCGCCGGCGCGCTCAACGTGGCGATGGTCAGCGTGATCCTCGCCTTCCTCTTCGTGAACATGTTCGACACCGCCGGCACCCTGATGGGCGTCGCCCACCGTGCCAACCTGGTCAATGAGGACGGCAAGATCGAGAACCTCTCCCGCGCGCTGAAGGCCGACAGCAGCTCCAGCGTGGTCGGCGCCTTCGTCGGTTGCCCACCGGTTACCAGCTACGTGGAAAGCGCCGCGGGCGTCGCCGCCGGCGGCCGCACCGGGCTGACCGCAGTGACCGTCGGCGTGCTATTCCTGATTGCCATGTTCTTCGCCCCACTGGCCGGCATGATTCCCGCCTATGCCACCGCCGGCGCGCTGATCTACGTGGCGATGCTGATGATGAGTGGCCTGGCGAATATCGACTGGAAGGACCACACCGACACCATCCCGGCCATCGTCACCGTGGTGATGATGCCGCTGACCTTTTCCATCGCCAACGGTATCGCCCTGGGCTTCTTGACCTACGCGACGCTCAAGCTGTTGACTGGCCAGCGCGACAAGGTATCGATCAGCCTGTATGTGTTGTGCGTGATATTCATCGCCAAGTTCGCGTTTCTCTGAACCGGGCCGGCAGCGCCCGGCTCACCTACGGCCCCACTGCTCCGCAGTGGGGCTTTTGCATTGGCTATAGGAGGCCGTCATGACCCTGGAAATATGGCTGTTGTTCGCCGGTGCGGCGCTGGTGGTGATCCTGATCCCCGGGCCGCTGTCGTTACTGATGATCAGCAACAGCCTGAACTACGGAGTGCGCCGCTCCTGGCCGGCCTTCCTGGGAGGTGTGACAGCTTCCATCGCCCTGCTCAGCGCCTCGGCGCTGGGGCTTGGCGCGCTCCTGATGGCCTCGGAGCGGCTGTTCAGCACGCTCAAGCTGGTCGGTGCCCTGTACCTGTTCTACCTCGCCTGGCAGAGCTGGAAGGAAGCCCGTCGCACACCCGCCGCCCACGAGATCGAAAGCCCCGCCCTCGCCCCACGTTTCAGTCGATTGTTCGGCCGGGCGTTCATCCTTGGTGGCAGCAATCCAAAGGACATTCTCTTCTTTGCTGCCTTTCTGCCGCAGTTTCTCAGCGCGGGGCAGCCTTTGCTGCCGCAGCTATTGGTGATGATCCTTACCTGGGCCGTGCTCGATCTGCTCTGCAAGCTGGCCTACGGCTTGGGCGCGCAGGGGGCGGCACGTTACCTGCGCACTGGGAAGGGGCATGCGTGGTTCAACCGGACAAGTGCGGCGCTGTTTGGGGGCGCGGGGGCGGCGTCTTTGATGAGCCGATAGCGCTCTTTAGCGAAGCCTTTGTCTAGTCGTTAGCGGGCGTCAGACAAAGATCTGCACGCCACCCCCGGTGGAAAACGCGGCGCGTTTTTCCACCCCTGCTACTCGCCGACACGAAAGAAAGGTAAAGCATCGAGCAATGCGGACGCTGTAGCCCGCGCCGAGCGCCTTACACCAACCAAACTCACCCCATAAAAAACCCGCCATTAAGGCGGGCAAAGGGACTCCACAAGAGTCAGCACTGAAGGGAAAAGCGACTAGCTACCCCGATACGTCGAATAGCTATACGGCGATACCAACAACGGCACGTGGTAATGCTCCTGCGCCGAATCGATTCCAAAGCGCAGCACCACCACATCGAGAAACGCAGGATCCGCCAGGACCACACCACGGCGGCGGTAGTAGTCGCCGGCACTGAACTGCAGCTGATAGACACCGGGCAGGTAGTCCGCACCTTCCAGCAACGGCCTGTCGCAGCGCCCGTCGGCATTGGTCTCACGGGTTGCGACCAGGGTCAGCGCCTGATCCTCGACGCGATACAGCTCCACCTTGATTCCGCTGCCCGGGCAACCGTGGGCGGCGTCGAGTACGTGTGTGGTCAATCGGCCCACGGGCACCTCCGCTCTGTTGAATGGAAACTGCACCGAGCATAACCATCCGTCCCACATCGCTCAAGACAATCTGTAGATATTTTTGTATACAGTTTTTCAAGCATCGTTTGGCCCGTTACCTGCAAGCTGCAGATGTCCCTGAGCATGGTCGATTGCGGCGCGGCAGATGGCGGCTACAGAGAAAGGTTGAAATTTGCTATTTACAAAGACCAACTCAATTTGTATACAATCCAGTCATCCGGTCGTGCCATGACGACCTGCCATACAGGAAGCACCCCAGTGAGCGCCGACTACCCACGCGACCTGATCGGTTACGCCAGCAACCCACCGCACCCGCGCTGGCCGGGCGATGCGCGTATCGCCTTGTCCTTCGTGCTGAATTACGAGGAAGGTGGCGAACGCTGCGTGCTGCACGGCGACAAGGAATCCGAGGCCTTTCTCTCCGAGATGGTCGCCGCACAGCCGCTGCAAGGCGTGCGCCACATGAGCATGGAGTCACTCTACGAATACGGCAGTCGCGCCGGCGTATGGCGCCTGCTCAAGCTGTTCGACAAGCACGACATCCCGCTGACCATCTTCGCCGTCGCCATGGCCGCCCAGCGTCACCCCGACCTGATCAAGGCGATGGCCGGCGCCGGACACGAAATCTGCAGCCACGGTTACCGCTGGATCGACTACCAGTACATGGATGAGGCGCAGGAGCGCGAACACATGGAGGAAGCCATCCGCATCCTCGGCGAGATCACCGGCGAACGGCCGCTGGGCTGGTACACCGGCCGTACCGGCCCGAACACCCGGCGCCTGGTACGCGAGGAAGGCGGCTTTCTCTACGACTCCGACACCTACGACGACGACCTGCCCTACTGGGACTCCGAGTCGACGCCGGAAAAGCCGCATCTGGTGATCCCCTACACGCTGGACACCAACGACATGCGCTTCACCCAGGTGCAGGGCTTCAACAGCGGCGATGACTTCTTCACCTACCTGAAGGATGCCTTCGACGTGCTCTACGCCGAAGGCTGCGAAGGCGCGCCGAAGATGTTGTCCATCGGCATGCACTGCCGGCTGCTCGGGCGCCCGGCGCGCCTGGCGTCGCTGGCCCGCTTCCTCGAATACGTGAAGGGCCACGAGAAGGTCTGGTGCGCCCGTCGTGTCGACATCGCCCGCCACTGGCACGCCACCCACCCTTTTACCGCGGAGCGCAACTGATGACCCCGTTCAAGACGATCAAACCCTCGACGCTGGATCGCGACGCCTTCGTCGCCGCCTTTGCCGACGTCTACGAGCACTCGCCCTGGGTTGCCGAAACCGTCTACCAGGCGGGCGTCGACGAGACGCTGGACGACATCGAGGTGCTGCACACCCGCCTGTCCCAGGCGATGCTCGCCGCCGACCATGACACTCAGCTGGCACTGATCAATGCTCACCCCGACCTGGCCGGCAAGGCCGCCGTGCGTGGCGAGCTGACCGCCTCCAGCACCTCGGAGCAGGCCGGCGCCGGCATCCACGAATGCACGCAGGAGGAGTTCGCCCGCTTCACCGAACTCAACGAGGCCTACAAGGCCAAGTTCGGCTTCCCCTTCATCATGGCGGTCAAGGGCAGCAACCGGCACCAGATCCTCGCCGCATTCGAAGAACGCATCCACAACGATCCCGAGCAGGAATTCGCCCGAGCACTGGCGGAAATCAACAAGATCGCCCTGTTCCGCCTGCAGGCGATGTAACGAGCACCAACCGCAACAAAGGCAGTAATGACAGAAACCGCTTCTCATCCAAGGCAGACGAGTCCATGAAAGCTTACGCCGTACCCTTCGAAAAATACGTCAACCTGGCCGATGCCCGCCTGGGCACCCGCGCCATCTCCGTCACCGACGATTGGTTCGCCGACGTCAACCGGTTGTTCCAGCCAACACCGGCCGTATGGAAGGAGGGCGTTTTCGATGACAACGGCAAGTGGATGGACGGCTGGGAGTCGCGCCGCAAGCGCTTCGAAGGTTACGACCATGCGGTGATCCGCCTGGGCGTGCCGGGTCAGATCAAGGGCGTGGATATCGACACCAGCCACTTCACCGGCAACTACCCGCCGTCCGCCTCGCTGGAAGCCTGCTTCGTCGCAGACGGCGATCCGAGCGACGACACCGTCTGGACGGAAATCCTTCCGGCCGTCGAGCTGCAGGGCAACAGCCACCACTACCACGAGATCGCCTTCGACAAGCCGGTCAGCCACCTGCGCTTCAACATCTACCCGGACGGCGGCGTGGCGCGTCTGCGCGTGCACGGCATCCCGTTCCGCGACTGGAGCAGCGTCGGCGACAACGAGCAGATCGACCTGGCGGCGGCGCTGAATGGCGGTCGCGCGCTGGCCTGCTCGGACGAGCATTTCGGCCGTATGAGCAACATCCTCAACCCGAACCGCGGCGAAAACATGGGCGACGGCTGGGAAACCGCCCGCCGCCGCACGCCCGGCAACGACTGGGTCATCGTCGCCCTCGGCCATCCGGGCGAAATCGAGCGCATCGTCGTCGATACCCTGCACTTCAAGGGCAACTACCCGGACAGCTGCTCGATCCAGGCGGCTTACGTCAAAGGCGGCACCGATAGCCAGATCGAGACCCAGAGCCTGTTCTGGCGCGAGCTGCTGCCGAGCCAGAAGCTGTCGATGCACGCCGAACACGAGTTCAGCGAGCAGATCGCCAAGCTCGGCCCGATCACCCACGTGCGCCTGAACATCTTCCCGGATGGCGGTGTGAGCCGGCTGCGGTTGTTTGGCAAGGTGGCGAAGTAGCAAGCGGTTTCCCCTCTCCCCGGCCCTCTCCCCGAGAGGAGAGGGAGGAACGAGGTCAGCCGTTTCTCCGTGCCAGTTCCCTCTCCCCTCCCGGGGAGAGGGTTAGGGTGAGGGGGAGCAACCCCACGCGAATAACGATCCTTCAACAAAGAACGAGCACACCATGCGCACCCTGACCATCGAGCCATTGACCAAGGAAGCCTTCGCCCCCTTCGGCGACGTCATCGAGACCGAAGGCAGCGACTACTTCATGATCAACAACGGCTCGACCCGCCGCTATCACAAGCTGGCCACGGTCGAGACCGCCGCGCCCGATGACCAGGCGATCATCAGCATCTTCGCCGCCGAGGCGCTGGAGATGCCGCTGGTCATCCGCATGCTCGAACGTCATCCGCTGGGCAGCCAGGCCTTCATCCCGCTGCTCGGCAACCCCTTTCTGGTCGTGGTCGCGCCACTTGGCGATGCACCTGTACCGGGCCACGTCCGTGCCTTCCGCAGCAACGGCAGGCAGGGCGTCAATTACCACCGCGGCGTCTGGCACCACCCGGTGCTGACGATCGAAAAGCGGGATGAATTCCTGGTGGTCGATCGCAGCGGTTCTGGCAACAACTGCGACGAGTACTTCTTCACGGAGGATCAGCAACTCCTCCTCGACCCCCAACCGGAATCGACATGACCGCTACTGCGCTGGCTCATTCGGCGTTGCCTTGCCTGCGTTCGCGCCGCGCTCAAGCCGATTCCAATAAGAAGAAATACGGCCGCCTGCAGGCCGCAAGAGGTGCATGACAAATGGACGCCCATCTGACCGAATGGCTGAACCTGAGTATCCGCTGGATTCACATGATCGTTGGCGTCGCCTGGATCGGTGCTTCCTTCTATTTCGTCTGGCTGGAGAACAACCTCAACCGCGCCAACCCGCGTGAGGGCCTGTCGGGCGATCTCTGGGCCATCCACGGTGGCGGTATCTACCACCTGGAGAAATACAAGCTGGCGCCGCCGCAGATGCCGGAAAACCTGCACTGGTTCAAGTGGGAGGCCTACACCACCTGGCTATCGGGCGTGGCGCTGCTGATGGTGGTGTACTACCTCAACCCCAGCCTGTACCTGATCGCAGCGGGCAGCGAACTGTCCCCTGCGGCGGCCATCGCCATCGGATTCGGCTCGCTGATCGTCGGCTGGTTCGTCTATGACCTGCTCTGCGATTCGCCGCTGGGCAAGACCCCCACCCTGCTCGGCTTGGTGCTGTTCGTGCTGGTGATCGCCGCGTGCTGGGGCTATTCGCAGATATTCAGCGGCCGCGCAGCCTACATTCATACCGGCGCGCTGATCGGCACCATCATGGTCGGCAACGTGTTCCGCATCATCATGCCGGCTCAGCGTGCGCTGGTCGCCGCCATCGAACAGAACCGCACGCCCGATCCGGTGCTGCCGGCCAAGGGCCTGCTGCGTTCGCGGCACAACAACTATTTCACCCTGCCGGCGCTGTTCATCATGATCAGCAACCACTTCCCGAGCACTTACGGCAGCGAATACAACTGGCTGATCCTCGCCGCGCTCGGCGCGCTGTCGGTGCTGGCGCGCCACTACTTCAACACCCGCCACAACAGTAATCGCTTCGCCTGGGCGCTTCCGGCCGCGGCACTGGGCATGATCTGCCTGGCCTACGTCACCGCGCCGAACCGCCAACCGGCACCAAACCTGGCAGCGACCTCGCCGGAGCAGGCCAGCACGAGTGCACAGCAGAGCGGCGCCAGTGCCAGCCAGTTCGCCCAGGTCAGCGAAGTGATTCACGAGCGTTGCACCGTCTGCCACTCCGCGCAGCCGAGCAGCCCGCTGTTCAGCGCAGCGCCGGCAGGCGTGATGTTCGATACCGCCGAGCAGATACGCGAGCAGGCGGCGAAGATCCATGCGCAGACCGTGGCTAGCCAGATCATGCCGCTGGGCAACATTACCCAGATGACCCAGGACGAGCGTGACCTGCTGGGTGACTGGATCGCCAAGGGCGCGTCCATCGACTGAGCAAAGACGCCGCGCGCCATCCGCGCGGCGTTTCCCCTTCCGCACCGTGCCCATTGGCGCACTGACCGCCATCCCCTCCTCCGCGCCCCAGGCGGCATTGGCCAGCTAGCGCTGCGGTACGGCGACTCCGCTGCCACGACGACGAACGAGCAGATTCCCGCAAGGAATATCGCTGCCGACGCTACCCAATCGCCGACGCCCCGTTAAAATGCCGCGCCCTCCCTCGACGCCGGACGCCGCCCCGTGATTGAAGCCAGCTGGATTGCCTTCGCTTTCGCCCTCGGGCTGCTTGCCCGCTTCATCGGCCTGCCGCCGCTGATCGGCTACCTCGGTGCCGGCTTCGCGCTGGCCGCGGCGGGCGACTACGTGGGCGTGACCCGTGACGACAGCATCATCCTCGATCACCTGTCGCATCTGGGCGTGCTCCTGCTGCTGTTCACCGTGGGGCTCAAGCTCAAGCTCGGCAATCTGGTTCGCCGCGAAGTCATCGGCGGCAGCCTGCTGCACTTCTTCATCTCCAGCGTGCTGGTGATGCCGGCGATCATGCTGATCCTCGATAACAGCTGGCGTGAGGCCATGCTGCTGGCCATCGCGCTGTCGTTCTCCAGCACCGTGCTGGCGGCCAAGGTGCTGGAAAGCAAGCGCGAGCTGCGCGCCTTTCACGGCCGCGTCGCCATCGGCGTGCTGATCATCCAGGACCTTATCGCCCTGGTAGTCATGAGCCTCGCCGCGGGCAAGGTCCCCTCCGCCTGGGCATTGCTGGTGTTCCTGCTGCCGCTGCTGCGCCCCGTGCTGTTCCGCCTGCTCGACCACAGTGGCCACGAAGAACTGATGGTGCTGTTGGGCCTGATGCTGGCGCTGGTGGCCGGCGGTCTCGGCTTCGAATACGTCGGCCTGAGTTCCGAACTGGGGGCGCTGGCCTTTGGCGCGATGCTCGCCAAACACAAGCGCGCCAGCGAGCTGTCCAACTCGCTGTGGGCGATCAAGGAAGTGTTCCTGGTCGGCTTCTTCCTGAAGATCGGCATCGGTGGGCTGCCGGATGCCAACGCCCTCTGGTTCGCCTTCGCCATGTCGCTGCTGCTGCCGCTCAAGGCGGTGCTGTTCTTCGGCCTGTTCGTCGCCTTCCGCCTGCGCGCCCGCAGCGCCTTTCTCAGCGCCGCCAGCCTGACCAACTACAGCGAATTCGGCCTGATCGTCGTCAGCGTGGTGCTGCCGCAGTGGCTCATGCCGCTGGCGATCACCGTGGCGTTTTCGTTCATCGTTTCGGCGCAGATCAACCGTTTCGCCCATCCGCTGTACGAACGCCTGGCGCCGCGTCTGCTCCGCTACGAGCGCAACATTCGCCACCCCGACGAACAACCGGTGTCCCTGGGCGAAGCGCGCATTCTGATCATGGGCATGGGCCGTACCGGGCGCGCCGCCTACGACTATCTGGCGGAGAAGGGTTTCGCCCTGGTCAGCCTCGATTCCGACCCGGTCATGGTGGAAAAGAACACCGCCGAGGGCCGACATATCCTCTTTGCCGACGCCGAGGACCAGATGTTCTGGCAGAGCCTGGAGATGAACGAGGTCGAAGCGGTGATCCTGGCGATGAACGATCCCGAGGCCAAGATCATCTCCACCCGCAAGCTGCGTGAAAGCGGCTTCGGCGGGCTCATCGTGTCCCACGCGATGTACGAGGATATCGCCCAGCGCATCCAGGAAGCTGGCGCCGACCGCACCTACCTGACCATGAGCGAGGCCGGCGCGGGCCTTGCGGAAAATGTCTCGCGGGAATTGCAGGCACCGCGCTGAGGCCTGGTCCAGACGCGTTCGCGCGATCTTGGCCAACTGCCGCCGATCCAATTGTGCACAATTTTCTGATTTATTGTTTATCAGCCTGTCTACAGGTTGTTATAGTCCAGGCGTCCTGACCGATCGAACAGCTTTCGACGGACAGCGATAGAGGTGCCGTGAAGCCTCGCAAGCCCATGACCGTAAAACAACAAATGGCAGGCTTAACAATGACCGCAACCGAAAACAGGAGCGGCACCGCTCCGCAGGCGAACCAGGACCTCATCTATCAACTCGATGATCGCCCCGGCCCGCTACCCGCGACCTTCGCCGCCTTGCAGCACGTGCTGGCCAGCTTCGTCGGTATCATCACCCCCACCCTGATCGTCGGCAGCGCGCTTGGCCTCGATCAGTACGTTCCCTACCTCGTCAGCATGGCGCTGTTCGTCTCCGGTCTCGGTACCTTCGTCCAGGCCCGGCGCTTCGGTCCCATCGGCTCTGGACTGCTGTGCCTGCAGGGCACCAGCTTCGGCTTTCTCAGCGCCATCCTCAGCGCCGGTTTCATCGTCAAGGCGCGTGGCGGCACGCCGGAGGAGATCCTCGCCACGCTGTTCGGCGTGAGTTTCTGCGCCGCGTTCGTCGAGATCGCCTTCAGCCAGTGCATCAACAAGCTGCGCCGGGTGATCACCCCGGTGGTCACCGGCACCATCATCTGCCTGATGGGGCTTTCGCTGATCAAGGTGGCGATGACCGACATCGCCGGCGGCTACGGTGCCGACGACCTCGGTGCCCTGCCCAACCTGGCGCTGGCAGGTCTGGTGATCGGCATCATAGTGGTGCTCAACCGCTTTCCCTGGGCCATCCTGCGGCTGTCGGCGGTGATCATCGCGCTGACCGCGGGCTATCTGGTGGCCTGGTCCATGGGCAAGGTGGACTTCGCCGAGCTGGGCGAACTGCCGCTGCTCAGCGTGCCGCAACCTTTCCGTTTCGGTTTCGCCTTCGACTGGATGGCCTTCATCCCGATCGCGGTGATCTTCCTCATCACACCGCTGGAAACCGCCGGCGACCTCACCGCCAACTCGATGATCTCGCGTCAGCCGGTGCGCGGGCCGGTGTATCTGCGGCGGATCAAGTCGGGAATCCTCGCCGATGGCTGCAGCTCGGCGGTCGCCGCGGTGTTCAACAGCCTGCCGATGACCACCTTCAGCCAGAACAACGGCGTCATCCAGCTCACCGGCGTCGCCAGCCGCTACGTTGGCTATTACATCGCCGCGGTCCTGGTACTGCTGGGTCTGTTCCCCTTCGTCGGCGGTGTGCTGCAGATGATGCCCAAGCCGGTGCTCGGCGGCGCCACACTGATCATGTTCGGCACGGTGGCCATCGCCGGCATCAAGATCCTCGCCGAAGCCGGCCTGCATCGCCGCAACATGCTCATTGTGTCGATTTCCCTGGGTCTCGGCCTGGGTGTCGCCGGCGTGCCGGAAGTGCTGAGCGCGATGCCCGAGGTGTTGAAGAACATCTTCGGCTCGCCGATCACCATCGGCGCCTTCAGCGCCATCCTGCTCAACCTGTTCCTGCCGCGCGAACCGAGCGAAGTCGATGTATTCGACCCCGAGGAACTGGTCGAGGATGCCGTCGGCACCAATACGCTGTCAGTGAATATTCCGGACTACAAGCCGCACGACCGTCACGACCGCGACGTCATGCCACAGGCTGCCCGGGCCGATTCAACGGGCTGAACGACACACACACCGCTTCCCGCCGTCTCGGCCTTCGCCCAGAATACGCGCCCGGTCGCGACGGCCTAGCCTATAAAAAAACACACAGGAACCACTTCCATGCAACTGAAGACTGCCCCGCTCTGCCTCGCCCTTTCCGGCACACTGCTTGCGACACCGGCGCTGGCTGGCGATCTGATGCATTGGCAAAACAACAGCCTGACCTATCTTTACGGCCAGGATTACAAGGTCGACCCCGACACCCAGCAGACCGTCACCTTCGAACATGCCAGCGGTTGGGCATGGGGCGACATGTTCTTCTTCGTCGACAACATCTGGTACAACGGCGTGAGCGGGAGCGACGGCCACACCTACTACGGCGAGTTCAGCCCACGCCTGTCGCTGGGCAAAGTGAGCGGCCGCGATATGACATTTGGTCCGGTCAAGGACGTGCTGATCGCAGCAACCTACGAGCGTGGCGAAAGCCTCGCCGATGGCACGCCGAATCAGAACTACCTGCTCGGCCCGGCCGTGGACCTTGAGCTGCCTGGTTTTGACCGCTTCGCTCTGAACCTCTACTACCGCAAGCCCGATGGCAGCACCGGCAAACCTTCCGGGCAGTGGCAGGTCACCCCGACCTGGGCGATGACCTTCCCCGTTGGCAAGTCCGATATCCTTTTCGACGGCTTTATCGACTGGGTAGTCAACGATGCAGGCTCGAAGTCTCGTGGCGACTTTATCTCGAAGAACCTGCACATCGTTCCGCAGATCAAGTACGACCTGGGCAAGGCACTGGACTACACCCCGGGCAAGTTCTACGTCGGTATCGAGTATGACTATTGGTCGAACAAGTACGGCCTGGAAGACGGTTCGCTACCGTTCAAAACCGACCAGAGCACCTTCAGCGCTATCGTCAAAGCGCACTTCTGAGTGCTGTCGAGAAGGGGCTCCGGGCCCCTTCGCCTCTCCTCCGGCGCTTCGGTTGAGGGGCTCGCGGACAGGGTGCTAGCATGCGGGCGCTTGTTCGTATCGCCGGCAGCCAGCGAAAGGCCCCCATGTCCAGTATCCGTGAGCGCAACAAAGAGCTGATCCTCAAAGCCGCCAGCGAAGAATTCGCCGAAAAGGGCTTCGCCGCGACCAAGACCAGTGACATCGCCGCCCGCGCCGGGCTGCCCAAGCCCAACGTCTACTACTACTTCAAGTCCAAGGAAAACCTCTACCGCGAGGTGCTGGAGAGCATCGTCGAACCCTTGCTCGAAGCCTCGGCGCCGTTCAACCAGCCAGGCCATCCGGCCGAGGTCCTGCGCGCCTATATCCGCACCAAGATCAGGATTTCCCGCGACCACGCCTGCGCCTCGAAGGTGTTCGCCAACGAGATCATGCACGGCGCTCCGCACCTGTCCCCGGAACGCACTGCGCAACTCAACGCCCAGGCGGCACACAACATCGCCTGCATCCAGCGCTGGATCGACGATGGCCTTATGGCGAGGGTCGATGCCAATCACCTGCTGTTCAGCATCTGGGCAGCGACCCAGACCTACGCCGATTTCGACTGGCAGATCAGCACCGTCACCGGCAAGAACCGCCTCGACGACGCCGACTACGATGCGGCGGCCGACACCATCATTCGCCTGGTACTCAAGGGTTGCGAAATCGCCGAGCCGGCTCAGGTCGACTGACCGGCGGAAACGAAAAACGCCAGCATGCGCTGGCGTTCTTCAAATCCTGACCGGCTGGCGAAGCATCAGCTCCGGGCGCGAGCCGCGTCGCGTAAAGCCTTCACCTGATCATGGTTGCGTTGTACGCCCTGGTACTGACGTTCAACCACGATCCGCACTTCGGCTGGCAGGTCTTTTTCCAGCGCCTTGCGGTAGCTCTTAACCGCGACATCCTCACCACGCTCACACTCGTTGAGAATGGCCTCGTCGTCCTTGCCGGTGATCATCGACTTGAGGTCGACCCAGCGACGGTGCATGTCGGCAGCCACACTGGTGCTGGTCTCCGGATCGCCGCCCATGGAGCGCACCAGTTGCTGCAGCTCGGCGGCGGCAGTAGCGCAGTCGCGCGAACGCTGATTCATGATGCTCTTGAGTTGCGGATCGCGCAGGTCTTCGGCGCATTCGAGGAAGCCCTTTTCGCCATCCTTGCTGGTTTCAATCAGGTCGTTGAGCACTGAAATCGTGTCTTTCGTATCCATCTTGTACCTCCTGACAAGTCGACTCGGAAAGGGCCACATCGCTGCCGCCCGCGTTATAAAGTCGACTGCCCACGCACCACAAAGGTTCAGCGAAACCGCCCGAAGGCACCCTCCTGGCCCATCCCCCCGGCAACGCCGGCTATGCCTGTCGGCTCATGGCGAGCCCGTGATGCAATGGCATCGGCCGACCGATCAGGTAGCCCTGCGCCTTATTCACTTCAAGCCGCCGCAACATGGCCAGTTCCTCCTGGGTCTCAACCCCTTCGGCGACGACCTTGCAGCCGGTTTCCTCGGCGAAGCGGATCAACGCGGCGGCCAGCGCGCGGCAGCCGGTGTCGCTGTCGACATTGCGGATCAGGCTGCTGTCGAGCTTGATCACATCCGGCTTGAGTTTGAGGATATGGCGGAAACTCGCGTAACCGGCGCCGGCATCGTCAACCGCCAGCCGTAGCCCCTTGCTGCGCAGTGGTTCGAGTGCCTCGGCCAGCTGCGAGTAGTCCTGTACCGATGCGTGTTCGGTCACCTCGAGCATCAGCCGCGCCAGCGGTTGATCGGCGAGCACCGTGTCAAGCGCGCCGGCGAGGATGGTTTCCGGCGAAACATTGAGCGACAGGTAGCTGTCTGCCGGCAGCTGATCGAAGTCGTGCAGGGCCGCCTCGATCAGGGCGACCTCCAACTCCTGCTGCAAGCCGACCAGCCCGGCCTCGGCGAACCACTTGTCCGGTGTTCGCTGCGGCTGCGCGCTGAATCGAGCCAGCGCCTCGTGGCCAACGATGCGGTTTTCCACCAGATGCACGATGGGCTGATACACCACCGAATACGCGCGTTGCTCGAGCACCGAGCGAATGCGCGTGAGCGTCTCGGCATAGCGAATCTCATTGAGCGCATGGCGTTCCAGCAATCTGCCGGCGAAGTCGGCGAACAGCCGCAGCGTATTCAGATCTCGCTCATTGAGGCTGTTGTCCGGCGTGGTACTGAAGCAACAGAAGGTGCCGTAGAGCCGACCATCGCTGAAGCGCAGCGGAACACTGAGGTGCGCACCTACCGGCAAGGCTTTGGTCACCGGCATGGCCAACGCCTCCGGTAGAGTCGCCGCGTTCTGAATCAGCTCGGGCAAGCGCCCGTCGAGCACGCGTTGACAGTAACTGTCGTCCAGAGGATCGCACGCCCCGACCTCGAGCTGCAGGGGTACGAAATTGCCGTCCAGGTAGCGAAAAATCCGGCTGCCGCCGCGAAACTCGCTGATGAACGCGACATCCATCCCCAGATGCGTGCGCACGGCATGCAGAGTTTCGACGAGCATCTCGCTCAATGAAAGATTGGCGCTCTCCAGGCGACGCAGAATGGAGAGCGGATCATCGGCCACCCCGAATCGATCGACCTGATCTTGCTGTATGTCATCAGACATGGAGTCCCTCCCCGTTTGCTGGCTGCCATTGCTGCCGTATGAATACCGTCGACAGCGAGCCGCTGGAGCCCGCGATGTCGTTTGCCGACCAGTTGCCCGGATACTAGTCGCGACCGTCGATGTGCCGATGCCTCAGCGACGATTGGCACAAGGCCTTGTAGAACCGGCCGCGTCGCACGTTGCCGCATCGTTCGAGCCCCGCCTCGCACCGCCTGCCTCTAGCTGCTCACCCCCGTCTTGCCACGCTTGTTCGACTTCGCCGGCTCGGCCGCCGCGCCCGCGTCACCTTTCAGGGTTATCCAGGTAGGCGCATGGTCACTGGCATGCTCCTGGTCGCGCACCCAGCGATCGACGCCGGCATCCTGCAGCCGCGGCGCAAGGTCCGGGCTGAGCAGCAGATGGTCGATGCGCAGCCCGGAGTTCTTCTGCCAGTGCTGGCGAAAGTAGTCCCAGAAGGTGTAGATGCGCTCGTCGGGGTACCTGGCGCGCAAAGCGTCGGTCCAGCCCTGCGCCAGCAGGCGCTCGAAACATTCGCGGCTTTCCGGCTGCAGCAGCGCGTCCTTCTTCCAGGAGCGCGGGTTGTAGATGTCCTCGTCGGTCGGCACCACGTTGTAGTCGCCGGCCAGCACCACCGGGTGGCCGCTGGCGAGCAGGCCGGCGGCGTGCTCAATGAAGCGCTCGAACCAGGCCAGCTTGTAATCGAATTTCGGCCCCGGCTGCGGGTTGCCATTGGGCAGGTAGAGGCAGGCAACGATCACGCCTTGCACGGCCGCTTCCAGATAGCGGCTGTGGCTGTCATCCGGATCGCCCGGCAGCCCGCGGCGGATCTCCAACGGCTCGCAATCGCGGGCCAGAATCGCCACCCCGTTCCAGGACTTCTGCCCATGCCAGATGGCGCCATAGCCGGCCGCGCGGATGTCGTCGATGGGGAAATCGGCATCCTGCACCTTGAGTTCCTGCAGGCAGACCACGTCAGGCTGCTCGCGCGCCAGCCATTCGAGCAGATTGGCCCGACGTGCACGGATGCCATTGATGTTGTAGGTAGCGATTTTCAGACTATCCACAAGCGCGTCTCTCACAGGCGGTTATATCCACCTTAGCTGTGACAGCGCGGTGCGGCTTCCCGATCCAGTGCCAATGATCGGAATCAGGCCGGCGTTTCGGCAAAACGCAGGGTGAATTCGGTCACCCCGGCGTCGCTGCGAACACTCACCTCGCCGCCATGCAGCTGCATGATCGAGCGCACGATGGCCAACCCCAGGCCGCCGGTATCGCCCGGCTCGGCGCGCGATGGGTCGCAGCGGTAGAAGCGATCGAACAGCCGCGGCAGATGCTCGGGCGGGATCGGAGGTCCCAGATTGATCACGCTGACCGACCGCCAACCTACTCCTGAGCCACTGACGATACGCACCGTGCTGTTACTGACGCCGTAGCGCAACGCATTGGCCAGCAGGTTCGCCAGCGCCCGGCGGATCATCTCAGGGTCACCGAACAGCTCGCCCTCGGTTTCGTCGAGCAGCTGAATGCCGCGCTCTTCGGCGACGCCTTCGAAGTAGTCGCACAGCTGCTCGACCAGTGCCGGCAATGCAAAGCGCTGCCGCTCGATGGCCGCAGCCGGCTGCTCGGCACGGGCGAGGAACAGCATGCTGTCGATCATCCGCGCCAGACGCTCGTACTCTTCCTGGTTGGACACCAGCAGTGCGTGATAGGCCTCGGCATCGCGGTCCTTGTGCAACAGTTGCTGGGTCTGCCCCATGAGATTGCCCAGCGGCGTGCGCATCTCGTGGGCCAGGTCTTCGCTGAAGCGTGACAGCCGCGCAAAGCCCTGTTCCAAGCGATTGAGCATCTGGTTCAGCGCCCCACGCAGCGGCTCCAGTTCGCTCGGCATCGCCGATTCGTCCAGGCGCAGGTGCAGGTGCTGCACGTCGATCGCCAAGGCCTGTCGGGTCAGGTGACGCACCGGACGCAAGGCGCGCCGACTGATCAGCCAGCCAAGCACTGACGCCAGCAGCGCGCCGAGGCTCAACGCCCACCACAGTTTTACGCGATAGGCGGCGAGCATCTGCTCACGCTCAGCGAGCATGCGCCCGGCCACCAGGGTCAGGCCCGCCTCGCCCGGCAGGCGCCGCCAGGCCAGCCGCGCTCCGTCAGTATCGGTCAGCTCCGCAGCATCGCCGGCCGGCAGTGGTGGTATCGCCAGCCGCGCCGGGTTGATCTCGATCAGTGCGCGCCCCTGGGCATCCAGCAGCCAGAGCAGGCTGTCGCGGTTGCCCAGCATGTTCTCGTACAGCTGCGGACGTTGCCGTAGCGCCTCGATGCTGTCGCTGTCGTCCAGCAGCGCCTGCATGCGCTCCAGCCGGCCGAGCAGAGCCTGATCGTCGCGCCAGCTGATTTCCCGCTCCAGCGAGCGGTACAGATACAGGCCGATGCTGCCCAGCAGCACGCTCGCCACCAGGGCGAAGGCCAGCGCCAGGCGCAGGCTGAGTGAACGCGGCAACAGGCTCACGTGGCGGCTTCCAGCACATAGCCCATACCGCGCACGGTGTGGATGAGCTTGAGCGTATAGGGATCGTCGACCTTGGCGCGCAGGCGGCGGATCGCCACGTCGACCACATTGGTGTCGCTGTCGAAGTTCATCTGCCAGACCTGCGAGGCGATCTGCGCACGCGAGAGCACCTCGCCTTGGCGCAGCAGCAACAGGTGCAGCAAGGCGAACTCCTTGTTGGTCAGGCTGATGCGTTCGCCCTGGCGACTGACGCGACGGCGCAACAGGTCCAGCTCAAGATCAGCAACCTGAAAGCGCTCGACCTCGCGCGGCGGCCCGCGTCGCAGCAGGGTGCGAACCCGTGCCAGCAACTCGGCGTAGGAGAACGGCTTGACCAGATAGTCGTCCGCGCCCAGCTCCAGCCCACGCACACGGTCTTCCACCGCATCGCGCGCGGTGAGGAACAGCACCGGCGTATGCGCCGAGCGCCTGCGCACCACCTGTACCAGCTCCCAGCCGTCGAGCCCCGGCAGCATGACGTCGAGGATCACCAGGTCGAAGGTCTCCTCCTCGATCAGGTATTTGCCATCGACGCCGTTGCGCGCGACCTCCACACGGTAGCCGGACTCCTCCAAACCACGCTTGAGGTAATCGGCCGTCTTGGCCTCGTCCTCCACCACCAGAATTCGCATCGGATCACCTCGCTGATGGCGC
This sequence comes from Pseudomonas sp., assembly GCA_007713455.1. Taxonomy (GTDB): domain Bacteria; phylum Pseudomonadota; class Gammaproteobacteria; order Pseudomonadales; family Pseudomonadaceae; genus Stutzerimonas; species Stutzerimonas chloritidismutans. The sequence continues at coordinate 55,192 of VMRT01000001.1, read as the reverse complement.
ATAGGTTATGGCGCCGCCGCATTGCGAGCCATTACAAAAGCGTAATGCGCAGGCAACGGTTCTGACGGGCAGGCATCGGCACCATGCACCCCGAAGCTCAGCCACCCAAGGAAACCGATATGCGTACCGCAGCCACACTGTCATTGCTGACGCTGGCATTACTTACCCCGGCCCTAAGCGCCAACGCCGCCACGCCGGCACCGATCACTCAACAGAACGTCTCGCTGGCCCTGGCCGATGGCCTGATCCAGGCCACGCTGGACCAGTGCCACGCGGAAAACCGCACGGCGGTGGTCGCTGTGGTCGATCGCGGCGGCAATCTGGTTGCCCTGCGCCGGGACGACAACGTCGGCCCGCACAACACCCTCGCCGCCCAGCGCAAGGCCTACACCGCGCTGTCGAGCAAGACCCCGACCCGTCTGTTCGCCGAGCGCGCCGCCGCTACGCCGGACGCCGCCAACCTCAACACGCTGGATGAGCTGTTGCTGCTCGGCGGTGGCGTGCCGCTGAAGGTCGGCGACGAGGTGATTGGTGCCATCGGCGTGGCCGGTGCCGGCGGTGCCAAGAACGACGAGGCCTGCGCCATGACCGCCATCGAAAAACTGCTGCCCTCCTCCCACTGAAGAAAAGGAAAACCCCATGAAAGCACTACGTTCAATCGCCGCCGGCTTGATGCTCAGCGGCCTGTCCGGTCTGTCCCTGGCCGCTGGCAACCCCCTCAGCGTGCATGTGCTGAATCTGCAAGACGGCCTGCCTTCGCCAGACGTCCGTGTCACCCTCGAACAACGTCAGGGTGATGCCTGGAAATCACTCAACAGCGGCGAGACCAACGCCCAAGGCCGCATCACCGCGCTGTATCCCGAAGGCAAGGCGCTGGAAAAAGGCACCTACCGCGTCACCTTCAAGACCGGCGACTGGTTCGCCGCGCACAAGGCCAGCACCTTTTTCCCCGAAGTTCCGGTGATCTTCGAAGCCGATGGCAGCGTCGAGCACTACCACATCCCGCTGCTGCTGAGCCCCTACGGCTTCTCCACCTACCGCGGCAACTGAGCCGCTCAGCGCACTTCCCAATAACCCGGTGCGTTGTAGATGTCCTTCAGGTAATCGATGAAGAATCGCACCTTGGCCGGCAGGTAGCGCTGCTGCGGGTACACCGCCTGGATGTCGTAGGCCGGCAGCGCGTACTCGTCGAGTACCGTGACCAGCTCGCCGCGCTTGAGCTCGGCCTGGATCTCCCAGGTCGAGCGCCAGCCGATGCCCAGGCCCTGCTTGACCCAGTCGAACAGCAGTTCACCGTCATTGCAGTCCAGATTGCCGGCCACGCGGATCGCCACCTGCCTGCCGTCACGCAGGAAGGTCCAGCCCCGCTGCTGCCCGCCCTGCAGGTTGAAGGCCAGGCAGTTGTGCTCGGTCAGCTCCTCCAATGCCGTCGGCGTGCCATGGCGGGCGAAGTACTCCGGCGAGCCGCAGACCACCCGCCTGTTCGGAAACAGCCGCACCGCCACATAGTTGGGGTCGGTCACCTCGCCGATGCGAATGCCCATGTCGTAACCGTGGCGCACCAGATCGACCACGCTGTCGGTGAAGTTGAACGACAGCTGCAGGTCCGGATAGCGCGCCTGGAACGCCGGTGCGTGCGGGCCGATATGTCGCCGGCCGAATGCCGCCGGCGCCGACACCACCAGATGGCCACGTACCGAGGTGCGGTCGTGGCTGATGCTGGCATCCACCTCATCGAAATCCTTCAGCAGCCCGCGGGCGCGCTCCAGATACTGCTCACCCAGATCGGTCAATGACAGCCCGCGCGTCGAGCGGTGCATCAGCTTCACACCCAGATGCCGCTCCAGCGCATCCAGCCGCCGGCCCATCACCACCGGGGTGACGTTCTCCTTGTGCGCAGCCGCAGCGAAGCTGCCGCAGTCGGCCACCAGCACGAAGCTGCGCAGGGTCGTATAGCGATCCATTCGATACTCCTGATATCGACAGAACTGAAGTCTCGACCAATTCCGCCAGCGAATCCAGGGCGGCATGCTTGAGCCACGTAGAAAAACTATCGAATAAGAGGTGTGATCCATGGCCCGCATGAGAGCAATCGACGCCGCCGTCGCGGTATTGCGCAAGGAAGGCATCGACACCGCCTTCGGCATCCCCGGTGCCGCGATCAACCCGCTGTATTCCGCCCTGCGGGCCGACGGCAGCATCCGCCACATCCTCGCCCGCCACGTAGAGGGTGCCTCGCACATGGCCGAGGGCTATACCCGTGCCAAGCCGGGCAACATCGGCGTGTGCATCGGCACCTCTGGCCCGGCCGGCACCGACATGATCACCGGCCTGTATTCCGCCTCGGCCGACTCAATCCCGATCCTCTGCATCACCGGCCAGGCGCCGCGCGCCAAGTTGCACAAGGAAGATTTCCAGGCGGTCGATATCGAATCTATCGCCAAGCCGGTGACCAAATGGGCGGTTACCGTTCGCGAACCGGCGTTGGTGCCGCGGGTGTTCCAGCAGGCCTTCCATGTGATGCGCTCGGGGCGTCCCGGACCGGTGCTGATCGACCTGCCGTTCGATGTGCAGATGGGCGAGATCGAATTCGACATCGACACCTACGAGCCGCTCGCCGTGTACAAGCCGGCGGCGACCCGCAAGCAGATCGAGAAGGCCATCGACATGCTCTGCGCCGCCGAGCGTCCGCTGATCGTCGCCGGCGGCGGCATCTACAACGCCGCGGCCGAAACCTTGCTGGTGGAGTTCGCCGAGACCGTCGGCGTGCCGGTGATCCCGACGCTGATGGGCTGGGGCTCGATCCCCGACGACCATCCGCTGATGGCTGGCATGTGCGGCCTGCAGACCAGCCACCGCTACGGCAACGCGACCATGCTGGAATCCGACTTCGTGCTCGGCATCGGCAACCGCTGGGCCAACCGCCACACCGGCTCGGTGGAAACCTATACCAAGGGCCGCACCTTCGTTCACGTCGACATCGAGCCGACCCAGATAGGCCGGGTGTTCGCGCCGGACTACGGCATCGTCTCCGACGCCCGCGCCGCGCTCGAGCTGTTTGTCGAGGTAGCCAAGGAGCGCAAGGCCGCAGGTCGTCTGCCGGATCGTCGCGCCTGGGCCGCCGACTGCCTGGAGCGCAAGCGCACCATGCTGCGCAAGACCAACTTCGACAGCGTGCCGATGAAGCCGCAGCGTGTGTACCAGTGCATGAACAACGCCTTCGGCAAGGACACCTGCTACGTCAGCACCATCGGCCTGTCGCAGATCGCTGCCGCGCAGTTCCTGCACGTCTACCAGCCGCGCAACTGGATCAACTGCGGCCAGGCCGGCCCGCTCGGCTGGACCATTCCGGCGGCGCTCGGTGTGGTTGCCGCGGACCCGGCGCGCAAGGTGGTGGCGCTGTCGGGCGACTACGACTTCCAGTTCATGATCGAGGAACTGGCCGTCGGTGCGCAGTTCAAGCTGCCCTACCTGCACATCCTGGTGAACAACGCCTACCTCGGGCTGATCCGCCAGGCGCAGCGCGGCTTCGACATGGATTACTGCGTGCAGCTCGGCTTCGAGAACATCAATGCCGACCAGAGCGGCATGGAAGGCTACGGCGTCGATCACGTCGCGGTGGTCGAGGGCCTGGGCTGCAAGGCGCTGCGCGTGTTCAAGCAGGAAGACCTGCGCCCGGCCATCGAGCAGGCCCAGGCGTGGATGGCCGAACACCGCGTGCCGGTGGTGATCGAGGTGATCCTCGAGCGGGTGACCAACATCGCCATGGGCACCGAGATCGACGCGATCAACGAGTTCGAGGCGCTGGCCAGCTGCCGCGAGGACGCACCGACGGCGGTTGGGTTGCTGGATTGAAGCCATGCGACACGGTGGATAAGCCGCAAGCGGCGTTATCCACCCTACGCCACGCCAGCCAGTGCAACCGTAGGGTGGATATCGCGAAGCATATCCACCGCAAACGCAACACCCAGGGTGGCCACCACACCACCGCAATGCAGAACCGAATGTGATCCCTACAGATCAGGAGAAAACCATGCCCCGCTTTGCCGCCAACCTGTCGATGCTGTTCACCGAGCAGGACTTCATGGACCGCTTCGCCGCTGCCGCCCAGGCCGGCTTTTCCGGTGTCGAGTACCTGTTCCCCTACGATTACCCGGCCGAGGAGATCAAGGCCCGACTCGATGCCAACAAGTTGACCCAGGTGCTGTTCAACCTGCCGGCCGGTGACTGGGCCGGCGGCGAGCGTGGCATCGCGATCTTCCCCGAGCGGGTCGAGGAATTCCGCGCCGGCGTGGACCAGGCCATCGCCTACGCCAAGGTGCTGGGCAACACCCAGGTCAACTGCCTGGCCGGCATCGTTCCCAAGGGTGCCGACCTCGGCAAGCTGGAAATCACCTTTATCGAGAACCTGCGCTACGCCGCGCAAAAGCTCGAGGAGGCCGGCATTCGCCTGGTGATGGAGATGATCAACACCCGCGACATCCCGCGTTTCTTCCTCAACAACACCTCGCAGGCGCTGGAGCTGCGCGACAAGGTCGGCCACCCCAACCTGTTCCTGCAGTACGACATCTACCACATGCAGATCATGGAGGGAGACCTGGCGCGCACCATCGAGACCAACCTGGCGGCGATCAACCACGTACAGCTGGCCGACAACCCCGGGCGCAACGAACCGGGCACCGGCGAGATCAACTACCGCTTCCTGTTCGAACACCTGGACCGCATCGGCTATCAGGGCTGGGTGGGCTGCGAGTACAAGCCGGCCACTACCACCGAAGCCGGCCTTGGCTGGCTGAAAAGCCACAACGCCATCTGATCAACAGCGCGCCGCCCAGGCAGCAACGCGGGCCGCACAGCGGCCTGCACCACAGAATCGAGGAGAACACTCATGGCTAAAATCGGATTCATCGGCACCGGCATCATGGGCAAGCCCATGGCAATCAACCTGCAGAAGGCCGGCCACCAGATCTTCCTGTCCCAGCACCACGACCAGGCACCGGCTGAACTGACCGAAGCCGGCGCCATCGGCCTGGCCAATCCGCAGGAAGTCGCCCAGGAAGCCGAGTTCATCATCGTCATGGTGCCGGACACCCCGCAGGTCGAAGACGTGCTGTTCCGCGACCAGGGCGTCGCCGCCGGTGTCGGCCCCGGCAAGGTGGTGATCGACATGAGTTCGATCTCGCCCAGCGCCACCAAGCAGTTCGCCGAGAAGATCAAGGCGAGCGGCGGCGAGTACCTCGACGCCCCGGTATCCGGCGGTGAAGTCGGCGCCAAGGCAGGCACCCTGTCGATCATGGTCGGCGGCAGCGAAGCGGCTTTCGAGCGCGCCCTGCCGCTGTTCCAGGCGATGGGCAAGAACATCACCCGTGTCGGCGAGAACGGCGACGGCCAGACCGCCAAGGTGGCCAACCAGATCATCGTCGCGCTGAACATCCAGGCGGTCGGTGAGGCCCTGCTGTTCGCCGCGAAGAACGGCGCCGATCCAGCCAAGGTGCGCGAGGCGCTGATGGGCGGCTTCGCCGGCTCGAAGATCCTCGAGGTGCACGGCGAGCGAATGATCAAGGGCACCTTCGATCCGGGCTTCCGCATCAGCCTGCACCAGAAGGACCTCAACCTCGCCCTGGCCGGTGCCCGCGAGCTGGGCCTCAACCTGCCTAACACCGCCAACGCCCAGCAGGTGTTCAGCACCTGCGCAGCCATCGGCGGCAGCGGCTGGGACCACTCGGCGCTGATCAAGGGCCTGGAGCACATGGCCAATTTCTCGATCCGCAAGGAGTAAAGCCTTCGAGCGCACTGAGTCGGGCCTGCGCCCCCACCTTCAGGGACAGACAGACCAGGTGGTGGGATCGGCGCAACGCTCGGCACCAGTGATGCTCAAAGGGTTGGTGTGCAGGTACGCGGGGTCGGAATCATCGCGTCTCCCCCACGACCAGGGCCCCGCGCGCCTGCACAGCAACCGCCGTCTGCGGACGGCACCTTTTCGATTCGCCCGGCACAAGGAGTCACGGCCCGACTGCCGGGCGGGTCGATTTCAACCCTTAGCGCTTGCTTCGGCGAGCCCTAAGGTCTGGAATCGGCTGCAGACCTCATACAAGGAGCTTCAGATGACCCTCGATCCCCAAGCCCTGCTGCGCCAGCTGTTCGACAGCGCCATCGAAGCCGCCCATCCGCGTCATGTACTCGCCGACCATCTGCCGGAAGATCGCAGCGGCCGTGCCATCGTCATCGGCGCCGGCAAGGCGGCTGCGGCCATGGCCGAAGCCATCGAGAAGGTCTGGGAAGGCGAGCTGTCCGGGCTGGTGGTGACCCGCTATGAACATCACGCCGACTGCCGCCGCATCGAGGTGGTGGAGGCCGCGCACCCGGTGCCGGACGATGCCGGCGAGCGCGTCGCACGCCGTGTACTGGAGCTGGTGAGCAACCTTGAGGAAAGCGACCGGGTGATCTTCCTGCTTTCCGGCGGCGGCTCCTCGCTGCTGGCACTGCCGGCCGAAGGGATTTCGCTGGCCGACAAGCAGGCGATCAACAAGGCGCTGCTGCGTTCCGGCGCGCACATCGGCGAGATGAACTGCGTGCGCAAGCATCTCTCGGCGATCAAGGGCGGCCGCCTGGCCAGGGCCTGCTGGCCGGCCAGCGTATACACCTATGCGATTTCCGACGTGCCCGGCGACGAAGCCACGGTGATCGCCTCCGGCCCGACCGTCGCCGATCCGACCACATCGGCGCAGGCACTGGAGATCCTCGAGCGCTACCACATCGAGGTGCCGGCCAACGTGCGCGCCTGGCTCGAAGACCCGCGCTCGGAAACCCTCAAGCCGGGCGACCCGATGCTCTCGCGCAGCCACTTCCAGCTCATCGCCACGCCGCAGCAGTCGCTCGACGCCGCTGCCGAGGTGGCCCGATCCGCCGGTATCACCCCGTTGATCCTCGGCGACCTGGAAGGCGAAGCGCGTGAGGTGGCCAAGGTGCATGCCGGCATTGCCCGCCAGGTGGTGCTGCACGGCCAGCCGATCGCCGCGCCCTGCGTGATCCTCTCCGGCGGCGAGACCACGGTGACCGTGCGCGGCAACGGCCGTGGCGGACGCAACGCCGAATTCCTGCTTGCCCTCACCGAAAGCCTGCAAGGCCTGCCCGGTGTATACGCCCTGGCCGGCGACACCGATGGCATCGACGGTTCCGAGGACAACGCCGGCGCACTGATGACCCCGGACAGCTTCGCCCGCGCCGAAGCAAAGGGCCTGCGTGCCGCCGATGCGCTGGCCAACAACGACGGCTATGGCTACTTCGCCGCGCTGGACAGCCTGATCGTTACCGGTCCGACGCGTACCAACGTCAACGATTTCCGCGCCATCCTGATTCTGCCGCCCTCGGCCTAGACCGAGGACGCTCACCTGCCAGCGAGCCCGCCATGAAACCCGACAAGAAGGTCAAGATACTTGCCACCCTCGGCCCCACCACCCGCAGCATCGATGATGTACGGGCGCTGGTCGCGGCAGGGGTCAACCTGTTCCGCCTGAACTTCAGCCATGGCGAGCACGCCGACCATGCCGAACGCTTCGCCTGGATTCGCGAGGTGGAACGTGAGCTGAACCAACCGATCGGCATCCTCATGGACCTGCAGGGGCCCAAGCTCAGGGTCGGCCGCTTCGCCGAGGGCAAGGTACGCCTGGAACGTGACCAGGCCTTCCGTCTGGATCTGGACCCGACGCCGGGCGACAACCGACGCGTGAACCTGCCGCACCCGGAGATCATCGCCGCGCTGGAGCCGGGCATGCAGCTGCTGATCGACGATGGCCGCCTGCGTCTGACGGTCACCGCGCGCCACAGCGATGCCATCGACACCCGCGTGGTCGCCGGCGGCGAGCTGTCCGACCGCAAGGGCGTCAACGTGCCGGAAGCAGTGCTGGAGCTTAGCCCGCTCACGGAGAAGGATCGCCGCGACCTGGCTTTCGGCCTTGAACTGGGCGTGGATTGGGTGGCCCTGTCCTTCGTCCAGCGCCCACAGGACATCCACGAAGCGCGCAAGCTGATCGGTGAGCGCGCCTTCCTCATGGCGAAGATCGAGAAACCTTCGGCGGTGCAGCACCTGCGCGAGATCGCGCGGCTGTCCGACGCGATCATGGTCGCGCGTGGCGACCTCGGCGTGGAGGTGCCTCCGGAGAATGTGCCACGCATTCAGAAGAACATCGTGCGCATCTGCCGCCAGCTCGGCCGCCCGGTGGTGGTGGCGACGCAGATGCTCGAATCCATGCGCTTCGCCCCGGCGCCGACCCGCGCCGAGGTCACCGACGTGGCCAACGCGGTCGCCGAGGGTGCAGACGCGGTGATGCTGTCGGCGGAAACCGCTTCGGGCGACTACCCGCTGGAAGCGGTGAGCATGATGAGCAAGATCATCCGCCAGGTCGAAGGCGGCCCGGATTTCCAGGCCCAGCTCGATGTGCACCGACCGAATGCCGAGGCAACGCTGCCGGATGCCATCAGCTGCGCGATCCGCCGCATCAGTGGCATCCTGCCGATTGCCGTGCTGGTCAATTACACCGAATCAGGCCGCTCCAGCCTACGAGCCTCGCGCGAGCGCCCGGCCACGCCGATCCTAAGCCTGACGCCGAGCACCGCCACCGCGCGCAAGCTCACGGTGGCCTGGGGCGTGTATTCGGTGGTGGATGCACCGATGCGCGATATGGAGCAGGTCAGCAGCCACGCCCTCGAGCTGGCGCGTGCCCAGGGCATGGCCGGCAGTGGTGACACGGTACTGATCACCGCTGGCGTGCCGCTCGGCCAACCTGGCACCACCAACACGCTGCGTATCGAAGTCCTCGACTAGGTTGGCAGCCCACTTAGCGCACAATAGCCAAGCGGTCAGCCCCTGGTCTCCAGCGGGTTCTGCTCCTGCGGGTAGCGATGCTCCTCCTCGATGCTGCCGTCGTCGCCGTGGACGCTCACCCGCGCAGTACGCAGCTTCATGTAGTCGCGCGTCTCATCGAGAATGTCCTGTCGATTCCCGGCTTCGAGCAACGCGCGCTGATCGCCTTCTTCGCGTAACACCCAGCGGTCATCTTCGTGGGTGATGTGGTAGATCTCCATGGCCCTCTCTCCTGCTGTTGAATGAAATATCGCGGATTGCCCCTGGTAAGAAAGCTACCAGCGGGCGAGGTTCGATCGTCACCGCCAAGGTAATTTCGACCCCTTAAGGTCCATATCACCATGGACAGCCGTGGTTCTTTTTACCTCGCACACCCTGCAAACCTTGATTCAAGTCAATTTTCGACCTGGAACGATTGTTGAAAGCCTCTATGGCAGAACGTTTCGTGTTCGCCCCGCGAATACAGGACGACTTTCCCATCAGAGGAGTTAGCAATGCTTTGCGCTGAACAGACTGCCCTTATCAAAGCCACCGTGCCGCTGCTGGAAAGCGGCGGCGAGGCCTTGACCACCCATTTCTACAACCTGCTGCTCAGTGAGCATCCCGAAGTGCGCCCGCTGTTCAATCAGGCCCACCAGGCCAGCGGTGAACAGCCGCGTGCACTGGCCAACGGCGTGCTGATGTATGCCAAACACATCGACCGGCTCGACGCCCTCGGTCCGCTGGTCGCTCAGATCATCAACAAGCATGTCGCGCTGCAGGTACTGCCCGAGCATTACCCGCTGGTTGGCTCCTGCTTGCTGCGGGCGATCCGCGAAGTGCTCGGCGACGAGATCGCTACCGACGCCGTGATCGACGCCTGGGGCGCCGCCTACCAGCAACTCGCCAACATCCTTATCGGTCAGGAGGAGAATCTCTACCAGACCAAGGCCGAGGCGGATGGTGGCTGGCGGGGGGCGCGGCGTTTTCGCATTGCGCGCAAGACCGTCGAAAGCGCAGAGATCACCTCCTTTCACCTGCAGCCGGAAGATGGCGGCGCGTTGATGGAATTTCTGCCCGGCCAGTACATCGGACTGCGCCTGGAGGTCGACGGCCAGGAGGTGCGCCGCAACTACTCGCTGTCCGCCACCAGCAATGGCAGCGAATACCGCATCAGCGTCAAGCGCGAGCCCGGCGGCGTCGCCTCGAACGCGCTGCATGACATGCCCGAAGGTGCCGTGCTGGAGCTGTTCGCGCCGGCTGGCGAGTTCACCCTCGAACCGGGCGACAAACCCCTGGTGCTGATCAGCGGTGGCGTCGGTATCACGCCTACCCTGGCGATGCTGGAACAGGCTCTGGCCAGCGCACGACCGGTGCACTTCATCCACTGCGCGCGCAATGCCGGCGTGCATGCGTTCCGCCGCAGCGTGGACGCGCTGGCCGAGCGTCACGCCCAGCTCAAGCGCTTCTACTGCTATGAGGAGCACGACGGCGCAGATGCCGCGCCGGATGCCGTTGGCCGCCTGACCGAGCAACAGCTTGGCAGGTGGCTACCGGAAGACCGCGACGTGGACGCCTATTTCCTCGGGCCGAAACCCTTCATGGCTGCCGTCCGCCGTCAGCTGAAGTCACTCGGTGTGCCGGAACAGCAAACCCGCTACGAGTTCTTCGGTCCCGCTTCGGCACTCGATTGATCCATTCGGAGGCTCGCCCGGCGCGAGCCTCTCCCCGAAGGAGATTCAGTCATGCTTTATCACTCAGCTTCCCCACAACGCCTGATGGGCGCCGCAAATGCGCTGATGGTCGCAGGCATACTGCTCCTGCTGCTGGGCATCAGCGGCGCCTACCTATTCGATCGACATCTGGCGATGGGCAGCATCATCGCGGCCCATGCGCTGGTCATCCTCGGCCCCACGGCGCTGAAGATCGGCTACGTGATGCGCCTTCTGGCCGAGCGCAAGACGAAACTTGCGGCCTGAGGCGAGGCTGGATAAGTCCGCGCTCGGATAATCATAATTCGTTCCTGCAACTTTGCCGCTTCGCCTGTAATTTCAGTCCGCCATAGTCATACGCAACATGGGGAAAACCATTCGTCTACACTTTTGAATTCACCGAAACTCTTGTCTGAAGTCTTCCTCTGACACAGTGAGGCTGATCGATCTCTCTCTTTCAGCCGTTTGTGAACGTGTCTATCCAATTGAGGAGAAAAACACATGGCAAATAGTAATCCTGGCAACTTCGCCAACGATCGAGAGAAAGCTTCCGAGGCCGGCCGCAAGGGTGGTCACAACAGCGGCGGCAACTTCGCCAACGACCGCGAGAAGGCCTCCGAGGCCGGCCGCAAGGGTGGCCAGAACAGCCACGGCGGTGGCCGCAGCAGCTAAAAGCTGACGAAATGAAGAAGGGCAGGCGCCGTACGGCCCTGCCCTTCTTCATTTCTCCACTCAATCCTTTAAGCAAATATCAAAAAACGAAATTGCAAAGTAATGCGATATTGCTATCCGAACGATATATAGCCGGCAGAATTATATTTATAGGCCTTTTGCGCAACGCGACGGCCAGGCAGAAGCTGATATCTGCAGCTGATATCTGCGGTTATTTTACTCATTCCTAACTTATAACGATGACCTGCATCCCTTGCCGTTTGTCGATATCATCGACAGGCATTTCAAGCTGGAGCGGTCGATGAACAGCAGCGCCTTTTCCGAACGAATCGTCCAGAGCCTGCTGGATACCGATTTCTACAAGCTCACCATGATGCAGGCGGTGCTGCATCACTATCCGAACGCGGAGGTGGAGTGGGCATTCCGCAGCCGCTCCGGTGAGAACCTGACGCCCTACCTCGACGAGATCCGCCAGCAGATCGAGGCGCTTGCCGAGCTGCAGATGACAACCGAGGAGCTGGCCTACCTCGAGCGCATCCCCTACATGCAGCCCGACTTCATCCGCTTCCTCGGTTTGTTCCGTTTCGATCTGCGTTATCTGCAGGTGAGCATCGAGGACGGCGAGCTGGTGATGCACCTGCGCGGCCCCTGGCTCCATGTGATCCTGTTCGAAGTGCCGCTGCTCGCCATCGTCAGCGAGGTGCGCAACCGCGCGCGCTACCCGGCGGTGACGCTGGGCCAGGCGCGCGACCGGCTGGATGAGAAGCTGCACTGGCTACGCAGCCAGGCCAGCAGCGACGAACTGGCCAGCTTCACCCTGGCGGATTTCGGCACACGCCGTCGTTTCTCCTTTGCCGTGCAGGCGATGGTGGTGGACCGACTGCAATGCGATTTTCCCGGCCGGTTCGCCGGCACCAGCAATGTGCATCTGGCACGCACGCGGAATGTGAAGCCGATGGGCACCATGGCCCATGAGTGGATCATGGCGCACCAGCAACTCGGCCCGCGGCTGATCGACAGCCAGGTTGCGGCGCTGGACTGCTGGGTTCGCGAATATCGTGGGGCATTGGGCATCGCGCTCACCGACTGCATCACCATGGATGCTTTCCTGCGCGATTTCGATCTGTACTTCGCCAAGCTGTTCGACGGCCTGCGTCATGACTCTGGCGACCCTCTGCTGTGGGCAGAGAAGGCCATCGCGCATTACCAGCGCCTGGGTATCGATCCGAAAACCCGCCAGCTGATCTTCTCCGATGGCCTGGACCTGGCCAGAGCGCTGGAACTCCATCGCGCGTTGATCGGGCGCAGCAATCCGAGTTTCGGCATCGGCACCGGACTGACCTGCGACATCCCGGGCGTGGAGCCGACCAACATGGTCATCAAGATGACCGCCTGCAATGGTCAGCCAGTGGCGAAGATCTCCGACTCACCGGGCAAGACCATGTGCCGCGACGAGGCATTCGTCAGCTACATGCGGCACGTCTTCGGCCTGGCCAATGGCTGACGGCTAGCCACCCACGGCAAATGCCTGCGGCGGCTGCACAGCCTCCGGTTCCATAGCGCAGAGGCGATTACGCCCGCTCGCCTTGGCGTAGTACATGCGCTTATCCGCCAGCTCCAGCAGATCCCGGTAGTCCGCCACCTGATCGCAACGGCGCTCGGCCAACCCGATACTCGCCGTCAGCGGCGCACCGTCCGGCCGCACGCCGAGGCCCTGGCCAACGATGCGCTCGAGCGCCATGTGCGCCTGCTGCATGTCGGTCTCCGGCATGATCAGCAGGAACTCTTCGCCGCCCCAGCGCAGCAGGCTGTCGGAGCCTCGCAGCGTCACAACCAGACGCCTGGCCGCCTCGCGCAGGACCTGATCGCCGGATTCGTGGCCATGGTTGTCGTTGATCGACTTGAAGTGGTCAAGGTCGATGAATGCCAGCGCCAGCGGACCATCCTTGCGCTGTGCGCTGTCCCACTGCAGCCGAAGGATCTCCTCGCCGCTGCCGCGAGAGAAGACCCCGGTGAGCGGGTCCCGGATGGCCTGGCGCACCAGCGCGAACATGAACGCCAGCTGGCTCATGCTGGCCAGGCTGGCGACGCCGGCGATCAGGATCAGCAGCCAGAAGGCACCGGCGAACGACGGCCAGTTCAGCGTCGCCCAGCTGAGATAGCCGGCCAGCGCCTGCGCCAGCAGCAACAGGCTGGACAGCACCAGATTCTCCACCAGGGTCAGCGGGAAAATGGTCAGCCCGGCCATCAGCACGAACGGCAGAAAGGCGTAACCGGCGCCGACCACCGCGGAGAACTGCGCCAGTTGGTAACTCCCGAGCAAGGTGTGCGAGGCGATATAGAAGATGGTCGGAATGGCGAACAGGATCGCGATCGCCCGATAGGCATCGAGCAGATTGCCGCTTGGACGGTAGAACAGCAGCAGGCAGGTGAACGCCAGGCACGCCATCATCCGAAAACCGGCCAGCGCCGCCCACAGCCTGGGCTCGAACACCATCAGATCGATCAGACTCCACAGCGGGGTGAGCACTGCGAACAGGAAGGCGAACAGGCGAACGCGGTTGACGATCAGGGTCGCGCGGCGCTGGCAGAGCAGCAGTGGATGGCGTCGCGGGCTCAGCAGATGGCGAAGCTCACTGGGCTTGAGCTCGCTGGGTAGCAACGAGCTCAGGCGACTGCGCAGCAGGTCGAGAATCGATGGCATTTATTATTGTGCTCCCAGGCAGGGAAGGTTTCTTTACAACCGGCGGTCCGGACGCCGCCGGCTGCTTTCATATCCGTCTCAAAGAAGACCACCGTTCGCCGGTGCATCGGACGTCCACAGAAGCGCAAGCGCGGCGAATGGTATCATTTGGCCACCAACAACCCTTGAGCCAGGACAATGAAATCGAAGCTGCAAATAACTCCTAAGAACGATCTACCGTTCGGAAAAATCGCCCTTTCGGGCGCTTATACCCGCTGGCGGCTCCCAATAGCGTGGCCGGATCGCCCGCGCATGTGCGAGCGATGCATCCAAACAAAAAGAACAATAAGGAGTTACCCGTGCAGAGCGCCCTCAAACCGCTTGCGGCAGCCGTTCTACTCACCTGCGCGACAGACGCGGCCATCGCCGATGACGGCCCGTTCAGTCAGTTCGTCGTGTTCGGCGACTCGCTGAGCGATGCTGGCAACTTTCCCGATCTGCAAAGCCCGACACTCGGGGGCAACCCTACAGGAGGTCTGCGCTTCACCAACCGCACCGGCCCTACCTATGGTGCCGGCGAATATATCGGCGAGGTCGGCATGCAACGCCTGGCGAGCATGCTGGGCCTTCAATCGTTACCCTCCACGCCGCTGTTACCGGCAGTCCTCACAGGCGATCCGGACGGCACCAACTATGCCGTCGGCGGTTACCGCACCGACCAGATTCTCGATTCGATCACCCTCGACTCGACCGTTTCCGCGGGCGGCTCTACCCGGACCCGGCCTGGCTATCTGGTCGAGAACCCGCGCGTCGACAGCAATGCTCTCTACTACCTGAACGGCGGCGGTAACGACATCTTCCAGCTCGGTACCAACCCGGTCACGATGGCTGACGCCGCCGGCAATCTGGTGGCTGGCGTCGCTGCACTACAGGCCGCGGACGCGCGCTACATCATCGTCTCCGATCTGCCGGACGTCGGCACCACGCCACTAGGTGCCACCGCTGGTCCGGGCGGAGCTGCCACACTCAACTTTCTAAGCGACCAGTTCAACGCGGCGCTGGCAGAACAGCTGCAAGCCCAGGGTGGCAACTATGTGCTGGTCAACAACCGGCTATTGCTGGCCGAGGTACGTGCAGACCTGGCCGCCTTTGGCTTCGACCCGAACGTGGCGCAGACGGCAGTATGCTTCGACCCGTCATCGTCAACGTCGCCTTGCCTGCCGGACCCGACCTACAGCCTCGGCGGCACAGCACCTGATCCTAACCGCCTGCTGTTCAACGACGCCGTCCATCCAACAACCGCTGTTCATCAGATCAGCGCCGACTACCTGTACTCGATCATTTCCGCGCCCTGGGAAGTATCCCTGCTACCGGAAATGGGCCGCTCGGCACTGCGCGCTCACCTGCAGCAACTGGACAACGAGCTGTCTGCGCGGCGCGGCGACAGGCAGGCGGTCGGCGCCTGGCGCACCTTCGTCCAGGGTGGTTACAACCGGCCTGAGTACGACGGTTACGGTGGCGGTGGCGGTGGCGGTGACGGTAGCGGCCTGAGTCTGTCGCTTGGTGTTACCCAGCGTTTGAGTGAGACGTGGCTGGCCGGCGTCAGCCTGGGCCTGGCGGAAAACTCGCTGGAACTGGGCAGAAACGACTCCGAGTACGACATGCGCAGCTACCTGGCCACGGCCTTCGCCCGTTACGAGCACCAGCGTCTGTTCGCCGACTTCAGCCTCAGCGCCGGGTATCTGGACTACCACGACCTCAAGCGTACGTTCGCCCTTGGCATCAGCGAGCGCACGGAAAAGGGTGACACCGAAGGCACGCTATGGGCCGCGGCGGCGAAGGCTGGCTTCAACCTGATGCAGCCAGGCGATCAACTCCAGGTCGGCCCATTCGTCGGTGCCAGCTATCAGAAGGTCGAAGTCGACGGTTACAGCGAGCAGGGCGAGCGCTCCACTGCATTGAGCTATGACGATCAGGAACTGGATTCGCTGCGCCTCTCACTCGGCCTGTTCGGCGACTATGCGCTGAGCGAACGCACGCGGCTATTCGGCGAGGTGGCGCGGGAGGTGGAGCGCGAGGACGAGGATCGGCGTGACCTGCGCATGTCGCTGAACAGCGTGTCGGGCAACAGCTTCGAACTGCCGGGCGCGGTACCGACCGGCGACCAGATGCGCTTCAGCGTGGGCCTGACGCACCGCCTGACGCCCGGTCTGGCGCTGCGCGCCAACTACCATTACCGCGGCAACGATAACCGCGACCACGGAGTGGGGTTGTCACTGGCCTGGGACCTGTAAAGCTCGAAGGACGCAAAGGCCGCCGTCGCGAATACGCGCGGCGGCTCTTACGCGGTTAACGTCCGTCGAGCTGACCTTGCAGATTGGCGATCTGCCCCTGCATGGAATTGATGGTGCGGGTGACCTGAGCCCGGAAGGAGTCGAACTCGGCGGTGTTGATCGCGTTTGGCGCGGGCGCCGGCCGATTGTCCAACTCACTGCGCAGCACCAGGATGTCCTGCTCCAGCCGGCTGATCGCCTGACTCTGGTTACCGCCCTGCTTCAGCGCCGCGATGTCCTTGCTCAGGCTGTCGACCCGTCCGGCCAGCTTGCCCTGCTCGTGCAGGGTCGTTTTGAGTGAAGCCTGCTCGCTGCCCAACGCCTTGACGCTCTCTGCCAGTGTCGCAGTACTCCCCTGCTGAGCCTGCAGGTCGGCACCCAGCTGCTCGAGGCGCTTGCCCTGCTCATCCATGCGCCGATCCTGATTGCCCTGTTTGCCAGTCAGACTCTGCTGTTCAGTAGCAAAGGCCTGCTGCTTGCGGTCAAGATCGATGGCCTGTTGCTCCAGCTGCTTGATGCGCAGTTTCACCGCCTCGCTTTCCGTAGTCACATTGGACTCGGTCGCAACGACTTTCCCGCTGATGTCCTGCAGTCGTCCCGCGGCATCCTCACTGATACGCGCGAAGCTTTCCTGGGTGGCGACCAGCTGCATTTCCAGCATGGCGATCTTCTGATAACTCCACCAGCCGAGCGCGCCAAGGCTGAGGAGCAAGGCCAGCACCATGACCCACAGCGGCGCCGTGCTCACCTTGCCAGCAGTGCTTGCAGGGCGACGTTTCTGGCGGGAGCGCCCGTCATCCACAGGCTCATCGGCGGTTCTGCGGATCGGCTCGAGATCCGGCGCCGGATAGGGCTCCACGCGGTCACGGCCGGCGGTCAGGCTGGGAATGTTGTCCAGTTCGTCGTGAGCATCGTTGCGCATGGGGTACCTTCAATGGCGCGGTGCGAAATGCAGCGCGCAGTATAACGATTCAGGGCGTGCCCATCAGTGACGGCGCGCCGGTGGAGCAGATGCACCGTGGTAGAGCAGTGCGCCGCTTGTGATACGCATCACGGTGCATCGAATGGCGCACTCGGCAGCCCCGCGAGCAGGCACCACAGCGGTGACCATCGCCTACGGGCAGTCTGCAAGCCTCGCCAGCCGGGCGCTTCGCCTGCCAGATGCAAAAACCGCGCAGCAACGCCGGAAATTGGTACGCCACTTGCTCTGTCTCTCTTGCCAGCGGATAGACACTTCCGACAGGGATGTTGGGCCTTAGGGCAATTCACGAGGAACACAGCATGGAGCTGAACAAGGCGGTTATCGACTGCATGCGCAGCCTGCGACGCAGACTTCGCGATGAGCAGCAACTCGACATCCATCTCGACCAAGCGGATGCGGTTACGGCAATGCTTGCCGGGTGCATGAACTCCAACGATGAGCTGACCCGCGAACTCGGACGCCAGCTCGCCGCGTTCAGTGATCGGTTGCCGGCACCACCTCCGCCACGCGCGGCCAGCAGCGGCGCCACGGTACGCATTTACCGAGGCCAGCGCGTACTCGCCTGACCGCTCAATCAACCAGTAACCAGTCGCTGGCGCAACGCACCAGATGCCGGGTCAGCTCGTCGAGCAATTGCCCTCCATTACGCCAGTGATGCCAATACAAAGGCACGTCGATCGGCGGTCCGGACAGCACATCGACCAATTCCCCGCGCGCAAGTTCGCCGCGCACCTGTAACTCCGGCACCAACCCCCAGCCAAGCCCGCTCTGCAGCAGGCGTACGAAACCTTCGGACGACGGGCAGAGGTGATGGACGAACGCCTCTCCCCCGCCGACTGCTGCCATGTAGCGGTGTTGCAGCTGGTCATCCGGGCCGAAGACCACGGCAGGCACCCGAGCCAGATCCGCAGCGGCTGCCGGTCGCTGGAAATGCCGACTGACAAAGACCGGACTGGCCAGCGCGCGATAGCGCATCGCCCCAAGAAACTGACTGCGCGCGCCTGCCAGCGGCCGTTCCGCCGCGCACACGCAGGCTGCGACCTCGCCAGCCCGCATGCGCTTGAGCCCGACCGCCTGGTCTTCCACCACATGATCGAGCAGCACCCGATGCTCGGCGCAGAACGACGCCACCGCGCCGGCCCACCAGGTCGCCAGGCTGTCGGCATTCAGGGCAACACGCAATCGCTCGGGCAGGCGATTTTCGTCCAGCGCCGGGACCTGCCCTTGCAGGTCCCGCTCGAGCAAGCGCACCTGCTGCACATGGTTGAGCAATCGTTGACCCAGCTCGGTCGGCCGGGGCGGCGTATCGCGCAGCAACACCGGCTGGCCGACGCGCGCCTCGAGTAATTTGATCCGCTGGGATATGGCCGATTGCGAAAGCCCCAACGCCTTCGCGGCTCGTTCGAAACCCGCCTGCTCGACAACCGCCGCAAGCGCCGCAAGTAATTTGTAATCGAACATCAGTATTCCTAATGCACCCTGAAGAAAATTTGTTTCTCTTATAACGCCCCACTGCCCAGACTCGCCAGTAAATCGGACGAGGCGTGCGGCATGAATGCAATCTGGCAAAGCTATATCAACGGCCTTCTGGTCGCGGCGGGGCTGATCATGGCGATCGGCGCGCAGAATGCGTTCGTGCTCGCGCAAAGCCTGCGCCGGGAGCACCATCTGCCAGTGGCGGCGCTATGCATCCTCTGTGACGTACTGTTGGTCAGCGTCGGTGTATTCGGACTGGCAGCGGTGCTGGCGGACAACCCGCTACTGCTGGAGATCACGCGCTGGGGCGGCGTTGCGTTCCTGCTCTGGTACGGCACCCTGGCGCTGCGTCGCGCGTTCAAGCCACAGAGCCTGCGCAGCGCTGATGCGCAGCCGCGACCGCTGCGGGCGGTGCTGTTGGCCGCGCTGGCGGTGACGTTGCTCAATCCGCACGTCTATCTCGATACAGTGGTACTGATCGGCTCACTCGGCGCACAGCAGCCCGAGCCAGGCGCCTACACACTGGGCGCTGCCAGTGCATCGACACTGTGGTTCATGACCCTGGCGCTCGGTGGCGCCTGGCTTGCGCCCTGGCTGGCCCGCCCGCTGACCTGGCGTCTGATCGACCTCGGCGTCGCCGCCATGATGTTCGCGATTGCCTCACAGCTCGCATTCGCCAGCTGACGCCCTGGCGCGCGACAACCGGCCGCGCGCCATTTTTGCAGGTCGCAAGGAACGCCCAGCCCGACGGCGCGGTCCACGCAAGGCGCAGCCAGTTGTTTGCATCCGCTGCCTCGCCTCGCCAACCCCTCTGGAACCTATATTCCATACAGTTGCCGCGTGGTTTTGCCGCAGGTCGGGTGCTATGATCGCTGGCTCGCAGACATGAAGCGGAAGGCTTCAGTCTGTCTGTTCGGCCGACCGTGAACGGCCAGAGATTGCGCAAGCATGTAGCGAGCGAAGGGAACGACAGAGGTCAGGGCGGGACGCACGTTCGCTCCTGCTCACCGGTATCGCCGGCACGCCTCACACGCTCCTTCCAGCTGGCCGCATCAATCCTCGACACCTGAGTAGGAGATACATCATGGCTTTCGAATTGCCGCCGCTGCCGTACGAAAAGAACGCTCTCGAGCCGCACATGTCCGCCGAGACGCTTGAGTTTCACCACGACAAGCACCACGCTGCTTACGTGACCAATCTGAACAACCTGATCCCGGGCACCGAGTTCGAAGGCAAGGATCTGGAAAGCATCATCAAGACCTCTTCCGGTGGCATCTTCAACAACGCCGCTCAGGTCTGGAACCACACCTTCTTCTGGAACTGCCTGGCGCCGAACGCCGGTGGTCAGCCGACCGGCGCGCTGGCCGATGCCATCAACGCATCCTTCGGCTCATTCGACAAGTTCAAGGAAGAGTTCACCAAGACCGCCATCGGCACCTTCGGCTCCGGCTGGGCCTGGCTGGTGAAGAAGTCCGACGGCAGCCTCGGCCTGGCAAGCACCATCGGTGCCGGCAACCCGATGACTGCAGGTGACAAGCCACTGCTGACCTGTGACGTCTGGGAACACGCCTACTACATCGACTACCGCAACGCTCGTCCGAAGTTCGTCGAAGCGTTCTGGAACCTGGTCAACTGGGACTTCGTCGCGAAGAACTTCGCCGGCTGAGCCACCCAGCGCTAACGAAATGCCCGCACTTGTTGCGGGCATTTTCATTTAAGGGTTCGGTGTCGCCTGCCGCTATACATTTGCAGCCCGGAAAAAAGTCGCCTTACGGTATCGGTAATCGACGGGCAATGTTTCCCTTAGGATTACGCCTTTGGGCTTGCATCCTAAGACGTACTGCCGGCACAGTCGGAGCTTGCTGACTTACTGGTTTAATTGCCTTTGACGATTGCCGAATGACTAACAATACTTCCGCAACCGAGCGTCGGCACGGAAAAGGACCTTCATTTGAAGCTGGAAATGCGCAATAGCCTGTCGCGTAAGCTCCTGCGTGTAGTCCTGCTAGCGGCGCTTGCGGTAGGGCTGGTGCTCAGCTGCGCACAGATCATCTTCGGCGCCTACAAGACACGCCAGTTGATCGAAGCCGATGCCCAACGCATCCTGCGCATGACCCGCGACCCGTCCACTCAGGCGATCTACAGCCTCGACCGCGAGATGGGCGCCCAGGTGATGGACGGGCTCTTCCAGCACGAATCGATTCGCATGGCATCCATCGGCCATCCGGACGAAGGCATGCTGGCGCTGAAGATCAGACCACCTATCGACCTACCGACACGCTGGCTGACCGATCCGATTCTCCATCGCGACCGACAGTTCTCGATTCCGCTGATCGGCAAACCGCCTTACAACGAATATTACGGCGAGCTGCGCATAACCCTGGACACCGCCAAATACGGCCAGGAATTCATCAACGACTCCATCGTGATCTTCATCGTCGGCATCCTGCGTGCGCTTACGCTGGGCTTCGTGCTCTTCCTGATCTACCAGTGGCTGCTGACCCGTCCGTTGACCAAGCTCATCGAGCATCTGGCGCGGATCAACCCCGACCGGCCCGGCGAGCACAAGTTGCCGATGATCCGTGGGCATGAGCGCAACGAGCTGGGCCTGTGGGTGGAAACGGCCAACGGCTTGCTCGCCTCCATCGAACACAACATGCACCTGCGTCAGGAGGCTGAAAGCAGCCTGTATCGCATGACCCAGTACGACTCCCTGACCGGTCTGCCGAACCGGCAGCAGCTGCAAAGTCAGCTCGACCACATTCTCGACGAGGCTCGACGCATGCAGCGGCGCGTCGCAGTGCTTTGTCTGGGGTTTGACGACTTCAAGGGTGTAAACGAGCAGTACAGCTATCAGGCCGGCGACTGCCTGCTCAAGGCCCTGGCAGACCGCCTGCGCGGCTCCGCTGGCCGTCTCGGTGCGCTGGCACGACTGGGCGGCGATCAGTTCGTCCTCGTACTCAGCGGCATCGAGCAGCCCTACGAGGCCGCCGAGCTCGCTCAGGCGCTGCTGGACGATCTGGAAAACCCCATCGAATTCGACGGCGAGCCGATTCGGTTGCGCGCCACCATCGGCATCACGCTGTACCCGGAAGATGGCGACAATACCGAGAAGCTGCTGCAAAAGGCCGAGCAGACCATGACGCTGGCAAAGAGCCGCTCGCGCAACCGCTACCAGTTCTATGTCGCCAGCATCGACAGCGAGATGCGCGCCCGTCGGGAGCTGGAAAAGGACCTCGGCGAAGCGCTCAAGCGCAACGAGTTCCATCTGGTCTACCAGCCCCAGGTCGACTACCGCCAGAACCGCATCACCGGCGTCGAGGCACTCATCCGCTGGAAACACCCCCAGGGCAAGCTGGTCCCACCGGATCTGTTCATCCCGCTGGCGGAGCAGAACGGCAGCATCATCGAGATCGGCAAATGGGTGCTCGATCAGGCCTGCAGCCAGCTGCGGCAGTGGCATGCCGAGGGCTACACCGGTCTGCGCGTTGCGGTGAATCTTTCCACCGTACAACTGCGCCACCCGCAGCTACCGCAGATGATCGGCGAGCTGCTGCAGAAGCACCAGTTGCCGGCCGAAACCCTCGAACTGGAGGTGACCGAGACGGGGCTGATGGAAGACATCGACGCGGCAGCGCACAACCTGCACAGCCTGCGGCGCTCCGGCGCGCTGATCGCGATCGACGATTTCGGTACCGGTTACTCCTCGCTGAGTTATCTCAAGAGCCTGCCGCTGGACAAGATCAAGATCGACAAGAGCTTCGTCCAGGACATCGGCCAGGACGAGGGCGCGACCATCGTGCGCGCGGTCATCCAGCTGGGCAAAAGCCTCGGCATGACGGTGATCGCCGAGGGCGTCGAAACACCGGAGCAGGAAGCCTATCTGATCGCCGAAGGTTGCCAGGAAGGCCAGGGCTACTATTACAGCAAGCCGCTGCCCGCCCGCGATCTCGACCTGCTGCTGCGCCAGTCGACGCCATTCGATCGGGCAGTCAATTCCGAGCTGCGCTAGCCCGACAGCGCGCGGCTGGCGCGCATCGCCGCCTCGATCGCCTCCCGCACTTGCCCCCTGGCGCTGGCCAGTCATGAGCACATGGGCCACACTTCCAGCCTTTTATCGCCCGCGCCTACAACGAGTCCCCGATGAAACGCTTCGTACTCCTGGATACCGCCGCCATTCCCACTGGCGGCGCCTTGTGCCTGTTCGAATATGGCGATGACTTCGTCATCAAGATCCAGGGCGGAAACGGCAATCAACTGATGAACACCCGCACCCATGGCTCAGAGGACGCGCTGGCGGAGATTCCCTGCAAACGGATCGCCGCACGGTCGCAGGCCCGCGTGCTGATCGGTGGGCTGGGGATGGGTTTTACCCTCGCTTCTGCGTTGCGCCATCTCGGGCCGGACGCCGAGGTGCTGGTCGCCGAACTGGTGCCAGGGGTGATCGAGTGGAACCGCGGTGCGCTCGGTGAGAAGTCCGGCAATCCGCTGCGCGATGCCCGCGCACGGGTGCTGAATCAGGACGTCGCCGAGTTACTGCGGGAACAAGCCCAGGGCTTCGATGCGATCATGCTGGACGTCGACAACGGTCCCGAGGGACTGACGCAGAAGAGCAACAGTTGGCTGTACTCGGCTGACGGCCTCAACGCCTGCGCCCGCGCGTTGCGCCCGTCCGGGATCCTCGCGGTCTGGTCGGCCAGCGCCGACCGCGCCTTTTCCGACAAGCTCGCCAAGGCCGGCTTCAAGGCCGAAGAAGTGCAGGTGTTCGCCCACGGCAACCGCGGCACCCGGCATACCATCTGGATCGCCGAAAAACGCAAGCGCTGAGCCGGCCGGTTTACCAGGCCGTCACACCCAGCTGCGACGCCAGCCAGACGGCGCCAGCCAGGCACATTAGTGCACCACCGGCGGCCTGCCAGTAGAAGCGCTGCGTGAGCACTTCTTCGCCGTGGCTGGACAGTACGAAAGGCAGCGCCTCCCCGGGCTGCCCCAGCTGGTGCAATGCCGGCGCGGCGCTGCTCTCGCGATGCCGGTCTTCCGCCTCGAGGCGCGCCGCCAGGCGTACGCGACTCCACTCCTGCTCGTCGAGCTGACCGTCGGCGTTGCTGTCGAAACGCTGCAGCAGGCCGGCGAAATCCCCCTTCCACTGACGGATCACGTCGCGCTTGGCGGATTGCAGGTCGAGGCCCTGTCGCCCGCCGCCGCTCGTGCGGAAATCACCGAGTGCGTAAAGCGGTTCACCCTCGTGCAGACGTTCCTCGGTGTAGCGATAGCGCTTGCCGATGCTGAACAGGCCGAGCCAGCCATTCGGAGCGACACCGCGCGGGTGGCGCAGATCGCCGGTCCAGACCTTGCGGAAGGCGGGATGGACCTCCGCGCCACGCGGGTCGATCAGGCATTCGCCGGTGGCATCGGCCAGACGCAGCCAGGCTTCACTGACGCCGCGTTCGACCACACTCCAGCTGCTGCGCTTGCCGTTGGAACGGTACTCCTCGATACGGTAGCGCCACCACAGGCAGCGCTCGCCGGTCAGCGGCGCCATCGGTTGCGGCACCATCAGCTCGCGTAGCACACCAACCAGCTCGACATACCCCTGGGCTGCCGAGCGAATGCGAGAAGTCGGGGTATCGAGCAAATGACGGGCACGCGACCAGCGACCGATGCAGATCCACGCCCCGCCGACGCAAAGCGCGGCGGCGAGAATGAGTGTGAAAACCTGGCCCGGATGCATTTCAGCCGAACAGCGCCTTGAGATCGACGTCGGCCTTCTCCGCCTCGCTGAACTGCAGCAGGGCAGCCTCCTTGAAACCGAACGTCCGCGCCAGTAGTACATCGGGGAATTGCTCGATGCGCACGTTGTTCAGGTTGACCGCCTCGTTGTACAGCTCACGGCGATCGGCGATTCCGCTTTCCAGTCCGCTGATGCGCTGCTGCAGATGGCGGAAACTCTCGTTGGCCTTGAGATCGGGGTAGTTCTCGGCCAGCGCGAACAGCCGCCCGAGGCCGGCACGCAGACCGGTTTCGGCTTGCCCCAGCGCACTCACATCGCCCTGCTCCCGCGCGCTGGACACGGCATTGCGCGCGCTGATCACCTGCTCCAGCGTATTGCGTTCATGCTGCATGTACTGCCGGCAGGTCTCCACCAGCTTGGGCAACTCTTCATGGCGCTGCCGCAGCAGCACGTCGATATTGGCCCAGGCCTTGCCGACGCCATGTTTCAGACGCACCAGCCCGTTGTAGAGAATCACCGCGTAAGCGGCGACGAGAAACAGCACAACCAGCACAACCACCGCGCTCAGGCTCATAGCATCTCCAGGGACAAAGGCCGTCAGAACGCCAGCATTCTACCGGCTGCACCGAAACGGAAGAGAGAGCCTGTGCACGCATTGGCTTTGCACAAAATGAAAATCTTTCGCATTATTGACGGCTTCCGAGCAGCCCTCGGCTTCGTTCACTCGCACGCAAAGGAACCCGCACATGCTACGCACCCCCATCTGGGCAACCGCCAGTCTCCTCGCTGTGGCCATCTCACTCGCCGGTTGCGGTGAGGACAAGACCCCCGCGAACCAGACTGCTGCCCCGCAAAGCACTACCGAAAGCGTGCCAGCCGAAAAGGCGCAGGCGCCCGATGAGAAAGCGGCCAAGGCAGTCGTCAGCCACTACGCCGATCTGGCGCTGGCGGTATTCAGCGATGCCCACGCCACCGGCGTGAAACTGCAGGAAGCTGTCGACGCCCTCCTCGCCAACCCCAGCGAAGAGACCCTGCAGGCCGCGCGTCAGGCCTGGCTGGCGGCCCGCGTTCCCTACATGCAGACCGAGGTATTCCGCTTCGGCAACGCCGTGGTGGATGACTGGGAAGGTCAGCTCAATGCCTGGCCGCTCGATGAGGGCCTGATCGATTACATCGAGGGCGACTACCAGCACGCCCTCGGCAACCCGGGCGCCACAGCCAATATCATCGCCAACAGCGAACTGCAGATTGGCGAAGACAAGGTCGACACCAGCGAAATCAACGCCGAGCTGCTGGCCAGCCTCAACGAACTGGCCGGCTCCGAAGCGAACGTCGCCACTGGCTACCACGCGATCGAGTTCCTGCTCTGGGGCCAGGACCTCAATGGCACAGGCCCAGGTGCCGGCGAGCGGCCCTACACCGACTACGTGGAAGGCGAAGGCTGCACCGGCGACAACTGCGACCGCCGCCGCACCTACCTGAAAGTCGCGACCGAACTGCTGGTCAGCGACCTGCAGGAAATGGTCGAGCAGTGGCAGCCGAATGCCGAGAACTACCGCGCCAGCCTCGAAGCCGATACCGCGGAAAACGGCCTGCGCAAGATGTTCTTCGGCATGGGCAGCCTGTCCCTCGGCGAACTGGCTGGCGAGCGCATGAAAGTCGCTCTGGAAGCCAACTCCACCGAAGACGAGCACGACTGCTTCAGCGACAACACCCACAACTCGCACTTCTTCAATGCCCGTGGCGTTCGCAACGTCTATCTCGGGGAGTACAAGCGCGTCGACAGCACTACGTTGACCGGTCCAAGCCTGGCATCGCTGGTTCAGGGCGTCAGCCCAGAGGTGGACAGCACGCTGAAGACCGACCTGGAAACCACCGAAGCCAAGCTGCAAGTCCTGGTTGAAAGTGCTAAGAACGGAGAGGCCTTCGACCAGCTGATCGCTTCGGACAACACCGAAGGCCAGCAGAAAGTACGCGATGCCATCGGCGCACTGGTCAAGCAGACCGCCGCGATCGAGCAGGCCGCCGGTGCCCTCGGCATCAGCGACCTCAACCCTGACACCGCCGATCACGAGTTCTGATCGGCGCCGACACGGACGCAGCTGTTGCGCCCGTGTCGGGCCTTTCGCTGTACCCCGCCTGGTCCCAGAGCGCGCGTCCCTCTCGCGCAAATGCAAATCCCTCTTATTCCATTACGATTAGCCTGCTAAGATTGCGCGGCTTAATTCACCGCCCTGCAGGTACTTCCGATGCGCCCGCTGTTTCGCCGCCTCTTCCCGCTGCTGGCTCTGGCCCTGGTCGCCTGCAACAACGTTGAAACACCGACTTTCTCCCAGCCCGAACCTGGCGAGGCGCTCTCCGGCGGCAGCACCACGGTGATGAAGTTCGACCAGAACGCCTACTCCATGCCTTCGGCCAATCTGGCACCGATGCGTCGACTCGACTTCAGCGTCGGCAACAGCTTCTTCCGAAATCCCTGGGTCATCGCCCCGGCATCCACCACCGCTCGCGATGGTCTTGGCCCGCTGCTGAATACCAACGCCTGCCAGAACTGCCATATCAAGGACGGCCGCGGCCATCCGCCGGCACCCGATGCGACCAGCGCCGTGTCGATGCTGGTACGGCTGTCCATTCCGGCCGGTCCCGAGCACGCCGAAGTCGTCCGAGAACGTGGCATCGCACCGGAGCCAAGCTACGGCGGCCAGCTGCAGGACATGGCGATCCCCGGCGTCGCCCCGGAAGGCAAGGTACGGCTGCGCTATTCGACCGAGCAGGTGCGCTTCGCCGATGGCTCCGAAGTCGAGCTGCGCAGGCCGGAAATCGAACTGAACGACCTGGCCTATGGTGACATGCATCCGGAAACCCGGATGTCCCTACGCATCGCGCCACCGATGATCGGCCTGGGCCTGCTCGAAGCCATTCCCGAAGAAGCGCTGCTGGCCAATGCCGACCCCGATGACCGCAACGGCGACGGCATCTCCGGCCGCCCGAACCGGGTCTTCGACCAGACCAGCCGGCAGACCGTGATTGGCCGCTTCGGCTGGAAGGCAGGACAGCCGGGCCTCAACCAGCAGAACGCCGACGCCTTCTTCAACGATATGGGCCTGTCCACCAGCCTGCTCAGTGGCAGCAGCTGCACCGACCGGCAGACCGAGTGCCGCGCGATGCCGGACGGTGGCGAGCCGGAAGTCAGCGACGACATCCTCGCCCAGGTGCTGTTCTACACCCGCAATCTCGGCGTACCTGCGCGACGGAACGTCGACGCCCCCCAGGTACTCGCCGGCAAGACGCTATTTCACCGCGCCGGCTGCCAGAGCTGCCACGTGCCACAGTTCACCACCGCTGCCGACGCCGCGGAACCGGAGTTGGCCAATCAGCTGATTCGCCCCTACACCGACCTGCTGCTGCATGACATGGGCGAAGGTCTTGCGGATAACCGCCCCGAATTCGAGGCCAGCGGCCGGGAATGGCGCACGCCACCGCTGTGGGGCATTGGCCTGACCCAGGCAGTCAGCGGGCATACCCAATTCCTGCACGACGGCCGCGCTCGCAACCTGCTCGAAGCCATACTCTGGCACGGCGGCGAGGCCGAGAAGGCGCGCCAGATCGTGCTCGGCTACGACCAGAACGAACGTACCGCGCTGCTGAGCTTCCTCGAGTCGCTCTGAATGCCCATGCTATCCACCATGCTTTCCCGGCGCGAAAGCGCTGCAACCGGCCTTGCCGATGAGGACACCATGATCCGTTCGAACACCCTGCGCATCGCCAGCGGCGCTCTGCTCACCGCATTGTTGCTGAGCGCCTGCACGCCCGCCGACCCGCAGGCCGAGACCAGCAAAACCCTGGCTGATGGCGTATTGCTGCCAGCCTATAAACAGTGGTCGGAAGCCGACCGCCGCCTGGCGGCCAGCGCGATCGCCTTCTGTGCCGACAACCAGACCCTGGACGAAGCGCATGCAGCCTTCGTGCATGCGCAAACCGCCTGGGCCGGCCTGCAACCGCTGCTGATCGGCCCAATGGGCGAAGGCAATCTGGCCTGGCAGGTCCAGTTCTGGCCGGACAAGAAGAACCTCGTTGCACGCCAGGTCACGGCACTGCTCAAGACCAAGCCCGAGCTGACCCAGGCCGATCTGGATAACGCCAGCGTCGTGGTGCAGGGCCTGAGCGCCTACGAGTACGTCCTTTTCGACAGCAGCATCGACCTCGCCGACCCCACCACCAGGACGCGCTACTGCCCCTTGCTGACAGCCATCGGCGAGCACCAGCAGCAGCTTGCAGCCAGCGTCCTGCAGCAATGGCAGGACAAGGACGGCATGGCCGATCAGTTGCGCAGCTTTCCCAACGAGCGTTATGCCGAACCGAGCGAAGCCATCGCCGAACTGCTGCGGGTTCAGGTCACGGCCCTCGACGGCCTGAAGAAGAAGCTCGGCGCGCCGCTCGGCCGCCAGACCAAAGGCCATCCGCAGCCGTACCAGGCCGACGGCTGGCGCAGCGACACGACCCTGAGCAATATCGCTGCCACCGTCAAAGGCGCCGAAAGCCTCTGGCTGGGCGCCGACCAGGACGGTCTGCGCGCGCTGCTCGGCGCTGAGCAGGCTGATCTGGCCAAGCGCATCGACGCCGGTTACGCCGACCTGCTGCAGCAACTGAAAGCCATGCCCGAGCCGTTCGGCAAAATGCTCGTCAACGAGGAGAGTCGGGCGCAGCTCGATGCGCTGTACCAGCGGATCGACCAACTGCATCGCCTGCACCAGCTCGAGCTGACGCGCGCCCTCGGCGTACAGATCGGCTTCAACGCGCACGACGGGGACTGATCATGAAGCGCCGCACCCTGCTTCGCCTGACCGGCGCCATGCTTGCCGCCAGCGGCATCGCTGGCTGGTCACTGACGCGTCACGGCGGGCAACAGGTTTTGCTCTCCGCACGTGATGGCGCCGACGGGCAACACTACGCCGTCGGCTACCGCCTCGATGGCAGCCAGGTATTTGCCACACCGGTCGCCGAGCGCTGCCATGACGTCTACCCGCACCCGTACCTGCCCTTGGCGGTGTTCGTCGGCCGTCGCCCGAGCCGCGAGAGCTACCTGATCGATGCGCGTGACGGGCGTCTGCTACAGGTCATGGCCTCGCCGGCGGACCGCCACTTTTACGGGCACGGGGTGTTTCACAAGGACGGCGAGTGGTTCTACACCACCGAAAACGACACCGCCGATGCCGGCCGTGGCGTGCTAGGCGTCTATCGATTGGAAGGCCGACAGCTGGTGCGCGTCGGCGAGCACGCGACCCATGGCATCGGCCCGCACCAGCTGCTGTGGATGCCGGACAACGAAACCCTGGTCATCGCCAATGGCGGCATCCGCACCGAAGCCGACAGCCGCGAGATGATGAATCTTGATGCGATGGAGCCGAGCCTGGTGCTGCTACGCCGCGACGGTACGCTGGTCAGCAAGGAACAGCTGCCGGAGCAGATGAACAGCGTGCGTCACCTCGCCGTCGCCGCCGACGGTACCGTGGTCAGCGGCCAGCAGTACGAAGGGGATGCCATGGACCGCATCCCGCTGCTTGCGATCAAGCGCCCAGGGCAGGCCTTCCAGCACTTTCCGCTGGGCGAGGCACAGCGGCAGGTCATGAACCAGTACACCGCCAGCCTCGCCATCCACGACGAGCTGCGGCTGCTGGCTGTCACCGCGCCGCGCGGCAACAAGGTGTTCATCTGGGACCTGGACAGTACCGAGCTGCGGCAGGCAGCCCATGTGCCCGATTGCGCGGGCGTCGCGGCAGTCGCCGAAGGCTTCGTGGTCAGCTCCGGGCAGGGCCGCTGCCGCCTGTTCGACTGCCGTGCCGAACGTATCGCCAGCACGCCGCTGGACCTGCCGGCGGGGCTCTGGGACAACCATCTGCGCATCGTCTAGCTCAAGAAAAACGTCACCCGGCCGATGATGCTGGGCAATGGCAGGGATGCTCATTGACGTTTTCTCAAATGACGAGACTTGCCCATGCTCCAGAAATCCCTGCGCGCACAGATCCTCGCGCTGATCGGCGGCAGCCTGCTGCTCACGCTGCTCATCGCGCTCGCCTGCATTCGCCTGCTCAGCAACAACATCGACCACTTCCAGACGCTGCTCGACGGCCCGTTGGCCGAAGTGCAACTGATCGACGAGGCCAACCTCGAGTTCAAGGTTCAGGTCCAGGAATGGAAGAACGTATTGCTGCGTGGCAAACAGACCGACTCACGCAACCGCTACTGGAGCCAGTTCGAGGCCCAGGAAGCCAAGGTGCAGAAGATTCTGGGCGACCTGCTGGTACTGACCGCCGACGAGCCTGAAGTGGCTAAGCAGATCGAAAGTCTGCGCATCGAGCACCGCACACTCGGCGTTGCATATCGCAAGGGCCTGGATGCCTTCATCGCTGCCGACAGCGACCCGCTCGCCGGGGACGCCGCGGTAGCCGGTATCGACCGGGCCACCAGCGCGCAGCTGAGCGAGCTGGTCAAACAGCTGGGCGACGCCGCCGCGCAGCGCTCGGAGACCATCCGTGCCGACGCACAGAGCACCGCATACTTCGGCCCGATCATCATGATCCTCGCCAGTGTGGTGGTGGCGCTGTTCAGCCTGTGGCTGGTCAATCGCCGGATCATCGAACCGATTCGCAACCTGGTCGAGCACATCGCGCGCCTCAGCCAGGGCAAGTTCGCCGACCGCGTGGATGCCAGCCGCAGCGACGAACTGGGCCGCCTCGCCGCCGCCGCCAACGTGCTGCGCGACTTCCTCGCCGATACCTTCACCCGCCTGCAGCAGAGCACCTCGAATCTGGACAGTGCCAGCGGCGAGCTGAACGCCATCGCCAGGCTGATGGCCAACGGCGCCCGCGAGCAGTTCTCGCGTACCGATCAGGTCGCCACGGCGATGCACGAGATGTCCGCGACCGCCCAGGAAGTCTCGCGGCATGCCGCCGAAGCCGCGCAGGCCGCCGACGCAGCCGACCATTCCGCCCAGCAGGGCGAAGCGGTGATGCGCGGCACCATTGCCACCATCACCGACATGAGCAACGAGATCGCCAGCACGGCAGACGTCATCCGCCGCCTGGAGGGTGATAGCGGGCGCATCGGCAAGGTCTTGGAGGTGATCCGCGGGATCGCCGATCAGACCAACCTGCTCGCGCTCAATGCCGCCATCGAGGCGGCCCGAGCGGGTGACGCCGGCCGCGGCTTTGCCGTGGTCGCCGACGAGGTGCGCACCCTGGCCCAGCGCACCGCCGAGTCCACCGCCGAGATTCACCAGATCATCGACACCGTGCAGACCGGCGCGAGCAATGCAGTACGCGCCATCGAGAGCGGTCAGGCGCGCAGCGAACAGGGCGTCGGCCAGGTGACCGAGGCCGGTCAGATGCTGCAGCGCATCACCGAAGCGGTCGAGGCGATCCGCGACATGAACCGCCAGATCGCCACGGCCGCCGAGGAGCAGACCGCGGTGGCCGAAGACATTTCGCGCAACATCACCGAGATCACCTCCATCGCCACCATCAACCAGCAGAACGTCGAGCGCACCGAAACCGCCAGCCAGAACCTGCACGGGCTGTCGGCGCAACTTACCGAGGTCACCCAACGCCTTGCCGGCTGATGATCTGCGGGCGGGCCGACAGTCTGTCGCCCGCCCCGCACCTGCGCTGCTTTCCGCCCCGCTCCCCCTTTACTTGGCCTCGTTTCGGGGCTAAGTTCTTCGCTCTCCTGTCCTGCTGAGTCAGGTGCCAGCAGGTCGCCGAAGCTGGCGACCGGACCGTTCGAACGGCTGCCTCGATCACGGCAGTAGACAGCCGGCTCACATCTCCAAGAAAATCGGAAAATGTTGCGCCGCATGCTGTTCATGCTGGGCGCGGTGGTCGTCGTCGTTGCGATTCTGGCCGCGCTCAAATTCAACTCGATCTATCAGCAGATTCAACAGTTCCAGGCCCCCAAGCCTGCGATCGACGTCGAAACCGAGCTCGCCCGCCGCATGGACTGGCAAAGCCGCCTGCCAGCCATCGGCACGCTCAAGGCGTCGCAGGGCATCGACCTCAGCGTCGAGATCGCCGGCACCATCACCGACGTGCAGTTCCAGTCCGGCGAGAAGGTCAGCAAGGGCCAGGCCATCGTGCTGCTCGACAGCGAGATGGAGCAGGCCAGCCTGGCCAGCGCCGAAGCCGACCTCAACCTGTCGCGCCTGGAGTTCCAGCGCGCGCGTAGCCTGCTGGATCGCCAGGCCATTTCGCGCAGCGAGTACGACCGGCTCAATGCCGAATCGCAGAAGGCCGCGGCCAGCGTCGCGCAGCTGCGCGCCGGTCTGTCGAAGAAGCGCATCCTGGCGCCCTTCTCCGGCACCATCGGCATCCGTCAGGTGGACGTGGGCGATTACATCGCCGCCGGCACGCCGATCGCCACACTGCAGGATCTCTCCACGCTTTATGTCGACTTCTTCCTGGCCGAACAACACGTGCCGCTACTGGCCCTAGGACAGAAGGTGCAGCTGCGCGTAGCGGCGTATCCCGACCAGCGTTTCGAAGGCGTGATCACAGCGCTGAACCCGAAAGTGGAAACCACTACCCGCAACGTGCAGGTGCGCGCCGAGCTGGCCAACCCGGACGGACGCCTGTTGCCCGGCATGTTCGCCGACCTGCAGGTCCTGCTACCGACCGAGACCGCCCAGGTGGTGGTCCCGGAAACCGCCATCACCTACACCCTGTATGGCAACTCGGTGCTGCTGGTGACCGAGGGCACGCCGCCGGAAGGCGTCAGCAGCGACGAGCCCTACCTGGTGGTCGAGCGCCGCTTCGTCACCACCGGCGAGCGGCGCGACGGACTGACGGTCGTCCTCGACGGCCTGGAGGGCGGCGAACAGGTGATCACCGCCGGCCAGCTCAAGCTGGACAGCGGCACCCATGTCGCCATCGCCGAAAGCCGCACGCTCAAGCTGGAAGGCTCTCAGCAGCCGGCGACCGAATAGAAAAAGCCTGTTCCTCACGCGGCAGGCCCGACGCACAGCAGACTCAGACAAGGTTCCAGGGACTTCCCATGGCGTTCACCGACCCCTTCATCCGCCGCCCCGTGCTGGCGAGCGTCATCAGCCTGTTGATCGTGCTGCTCGGCATCCAGGCCTTCAACAGCCTGACCATCCGTCAGTACCCGCAGATGGAAAGTGCGCTGATCACGGTGACCACCGCCTACCCCGGCGCCAACGCCGAGACCATCCAGGGCTACATCACCCAGCCGTTGCAGCAGAGTCTGGCCAGCGCCGAAGGCGTCGACTACATGACCTCTGTCAGCCAGCAGAACGCCTCGGTGATCTCCGTCTATGCGCGCATCGGTGCCGACACCGATCGCCTCTACACCGAGCTGCTGAGCCAGGCCAACTCGGTGAAGAACCAGCTGCCGCAGGATGCCGAGGACCCGGTGCTGAACAAGCAGGCGGCCGACTCCACCGCGCTGATGTACATCAGCTTCTACAGCGACCAGCTGAGTAATCCGCAGATCACCGACTACTTGTCACGGGTCATCCAGCCCAAGCTGGCAACGCTGCCGGGCATGGCCGAAGCGGAAATTCTCGGCAACCAGGTGTTCGCCATGCGCCTCTGGCTGGACCCGGTGAAGCTCGCGGCCTATGGAGTTTCCGCAAGCGACGTGAACGAGGCGGTGCGCAAGTACAACTTCCTCTCGGCGGCCGGCGAAGTGAAGGGCCAGTACGTGGTCACCAGCATCAACGCCGACACCGAGCTGAAGACGCCGGAAGCGTTCGCCGCCATCCCGCTGCGCACGCAGGGCGACAGTCGCGTTCTGCTGGGTGATGTGGCGCGGGTGGAGATGGGCGCCGAAAGCTACAACTCGATCAGCTCGTTCGACGGTATCCCCTCGGTCTATATCGGCATCAAGGGCACCCCCAGCGCCAACCCGCTGGACGTGATCAAGGAAGTGCGCGCGATCATGCCGCAGATCGAGGCACAGCTGCCGCCGGGCCTGAAGGCGACCATCGCCTACGACGCCACCGAGTTCATCCAGGCCTCCATCGACGAGGTGGTGAAGACCCTGGCCGAAGCCGCAGTGATCGTCATCGTCGTGGTGTTTCTCTTCCTCGGCTCGCTGCGCACCGTGCTGATTCCGGTGGTGACCATTCCGCTGTCGATGATCGGCGTGCTGTTCTTCATGCAGGCGATGGGTTACTCGATCAATCTGCTGACGCTGCTGGCCATGGTGTTGGCGATCGGCCTGGTGGTGGACGATGCCATCGTCGTGGTGGAGAACATCCACCGGCATATAGAACAGGGCAAGTCACCTTTCCAGGCGGCCATCGACGGCGCACAGGAAATCGCCATGCCGGTGGTGACCATGACCATCACCCTGGCGGCGGTCTATGCACCCATCGGCTTCCTGCAGGGGCTGACCGGCGCGCTGTTCCAGGAGTTCGCCCTGACCCTGGCCGGCGCGGTGCTGATTTCCGGAGTCGTGGCGCTGACGCTTTCACCGATGATGTGTTCGAAGCTGCTGCGCCATGAGGAGAACCCCAGCGGCTTCGCCCATCGCCTGGACGAACTGTTCGAACGCCTCAAGCAGCGCTACCAGCACGCGCTGCACGGCACCCTCAATACACGCCCGGTGGTACTGGTGTTCGCCGTGCTCGTGCTGGCGCTGATTCCGGTGCTGCTGATGTTCACCGAGAGCGAGCTGGCGCCGGAAGAGGACCAGGGCATCGTCTTCATGATGGCCAGCGCACCGAAGACCGCCAACCTGGACTACCTGAACGCCTACACCGATCAGTTTCTGGAAATCTTCCAGAGTTTCCCGGAGTACTACTCCTGGTTCCAGATCAACGGCTTCGATGGCGTACAGAGTGGCATCGGCGGCTTCCTGCTCAAACCCTGGGACGAACGCGACCGCTCGCAGATGGAGATCCTTCCGGAGGTCCAGGCCAAGCTCGATCGCCTGCCTGGCCTGCAGATCTTCGGCTTCAACCTGCCCTCCCTGCCGGGCACCGGTGAAGGCCTGCCGTTCCAGTTCGTCATCAACACCGCCAACGACTACGAGACGCTGCTGCAGGTGACCGAGCGCATCCGCAAGCGCGCCGAGGAATCAGGCAAGTTCGCCTTCCTCGACGTGGACCTGGCCTTCGACAAGCCGGAAATCGTGGTCGAGATCGACCGCGAAAAGGCCGCGCAGATGGGTGTGTCCATGGAAGATCTCGGCCTTACCCTGAGCACCCTGCTCGGCGAAGGCGAGATCAACCGCTTCACCATCGAAGGCCGCAGCTACAAGGTCATCGCCCAGGTCGAGCGCGCCTACCGCGACAACCCTGACTGGCTGAGCAACTATTACGTACGCAACGGACAAGGCGAGATGCTGCCGCTGTCGACACTGATCAAGGTACGCGACCGCGCGCGCCCCACCCAGCTCAAACAGTTTCAGCAGCTCAACGCCGCGACGATTCAGGGCTTCCCGATCGTCAGCATGGGCGAAGCCATCGAGACCATGCAGACCATAGCCCGCGAAGAGGCACCCGACGGTTTCAGCTTCGACTACGCCGGCGCTTCGCGGCAGTTCATCCAGGAAGGTAACGCGCTGTATCTGACCTTCGCCTTGGCACTGGCGGTGATCTTCCTGGTCCTGGCGGCGCAGTTCGAGAGCTTCCGCGATCCGCTGGTGATCCTGGTCACTGTGCCTCTTTCGGTGTGCGGTGCACTGGTGCCGCTATTCCTCGGCCTGTCGAGCATGAACATCTATACGCAGGTGGGATTGGTGACACTGATCGGGTTGATCAGCAAGCACGGCATCATGATCGTCGAGTTCGCCAATCAGCTGCGCCGCGAACAGGGCCTGAGTCGACGGGAAGCGGTGGAAGAAGCGGCGGCGATTCGCCTGCGGCCGGTGCTGATGACCACAGCGGCGACGGTGTTCGGCATGGTGCCGCTGATCATCGCCAGTGGGGCCGGCGCGGTCAGCCGGTTCGACATTGGCCTGGTGATTGCCACCGGCATGTCGGTGGGTACGCTGTTCACCCTGTTCGTGCTACCGGCGGTCTATGACCTGCTGGCCAAGCCCGACCAAAGCCCGTCCTCGGCGGCCGTACCGAGCGCCGGCTGAGTGAAGTGTGGGCTGCGAGGATAGCCTCCAGCTCAGCGCATGCCCTGGGACAGGCCATACAGCAACAACAGCAAATCCTGATCAGGCCGCATCGCCTCGAACTGCGGGCGCCCACCAGGCGGCACCGGACAATAGCTGCGGCTTTCGCTGCTCTGCACCAGCGTCGCTCCGGGCTCATTCCAGGCCGCCACGCACAGCGTGGTCACTCCCAGAGCGCCAACCAGGAACAATCCTCGAGCTATTTCCAGCTTCATGGCGTAAGCCCTTGATTAAGCGAGTAGTTAACTGACCGTAGTTCAGTTGTTTAATTCCTGTGCAATTTTGGACGAACGGTATGTACAGCCTGTGACGTCACTGTTCAGCAGGCATAAAAAAACCCCGCACGAGGCGGGGTTCTTTTTGTAGCTAAGGGCCGTTCGGCTTACATCATGCCGCCCATGCCACCCATACCGCCCATGCCACCCATGTCCGGCATGCCGTTGGCGGCCTTGTCTTCAGCCACTTCGGCGATCATCGCTTCAGTGGTGATCATCAGGCTGCCGATGGACGCTGCAGCTTGCAGAGCCGAACGGGTCACCTTGGCCGGGTCGAGAATACCCATCTCGATCATGTCGCCGTAGGTGTCGGAAGCGGCGTTGAAGCCGTAGTTGCCTTCACCCTGCTTGACCTTGTCGACCACTACGCTTGGCTCGCCGCCGGCGTTGGAGACGATCTGGCGCAGCGGCGCTTCGACAGCGCGACGCAGCAGTGCGATACCAACGTTCTGGTCTTCGTTCTCGCCCTTCAGCTCGGAGATGGCCTGCAGAGCGCGCACCAGGGCAACGCCACCGCCAGGAACCACGCCTTCTTCGACGGCAGCACGGGTCGCGTGCAGGGCGTCTTCAACGCGGGCCTTCTTCTCTTTCATCTCGACTTCGGTACCGGCACCGACCTTGATCACGGCAACACCGCCGGCCAGCTTGGCCAGACGCTCTTGCAGCTTCTCTTTGTCGTAGTCGGAGGTGGTGTCTTCGACCTGCTTGCGGATCTGCGCAACGCGGGCTTCGATATCGGCCTGCTGACCAGCACCGTCGATGATGGTGGTGTTTTCCTTGTTCAGCACGACGCGCTTGGCGTTACCCAGGTGCTCCAGGGTAGCGGTTTCCAGGCTCAGGCCGACTTCTTCGGAAATCACGGTACCGCCAGTCAGGATGGCGATGTCCTGCAGCATGGCCTTGCGGCGATCGCCAAAGCCCGGGGCCTTGACTGCAGCAACCTTGACGATGCCGCGCATGTTGTTGACCACCAGAGTCGCCAGGGCTTCGCCTTCGACGTCTTCGGCAACGATCAGCAGCGGGCGACCGGCCTTGGCAACAGCTTCCAGCACCGGCAGCAGTTCGCGGATGTTGGAGATCTTCTTGTCGACCAGCAGCAGCAGCGGGCTGTCCAGCTCGGCGACCATGGTGTCCGGCTTGTTGATGAAGTACGGCGACAGGTAGCCGCGATCAAACTGCATGCCTTCTACGACGGACAGCTCGTTCTCCAGACCCGAACCTTCCTCGACGGTGATGACGCCTTCCTTGCCTACACGCTCCATGGCTTCGGCGATGATGTCACCGATGGAGGAGTCGGAGTTGGCGGAGATGGTGCCAACCTGAGCAATGGCCTTGGAGTCGGTGCACGGCTTGGCCAGGTTCTTCAGCTCGGCGACGATGGCGATGGTGGCCTTGTCGATGCCGCGCTTCAGGTCCATCGGGTTCATGCCGGCAGCGACAGCCTTCAGGCCTTCGTTGACGATAGCCTGGGCCAGAACGGTAGCGGTGGTGGTGCCGTCACCGGCCTCGTCGTTGGCCTTGGACGCAACGTCCTTGACCAGCTGGGCGCCCATGTTCTCGAAGCGGTCCTTCAGCTCGATTTCCTTGGCGACGGAAACGCCGTCCTTGGTGATGGTCGGAGCACCGAAGCTCTTCTCCAGCACGACGTTGCGGCCTTTCGGGCCAAGGGTCGCTTTAACGGCATCAGCCAGGACGTTCACACCGACCAGCATCTTCTTGCGTGCGGAGTCGCCGAATTTGACTTCTTTAGCAGCCATGTTGATTGATCCTCAATTCGTGAATTATTTACGGAGATTCGCGGGGCGATCAGGCTTCGACGACAGCGAGAATTTCGTTCTCGCTCATCACCAGCAGGTCTTCGCCGTCAACCTTGACGGTGTTGCTACCCGAATAAGGGCCGAACACCACCTTGTCGCCGACCTTCACGGCCAGGGCGCGTACTTCGCCGTTGTCCAGCACGCGGCCGGTACCCACAGCAACGACTTCGCCACGGTTCGGCTTCTCGGCAGCGGAGCCCGGCAGGACGATGCCGCCTGCGGTCTTGGTTTCTTCTTCGCTGCGACGAATCACGACGCGGTCATGCAGAGGACGAAGCTTCATTGTCGATCTCTCCTAGTAGAGTTGTTCCATGCCGATGACCTTCATCGGCGGGTTGGGCAAATCCGGCGGTGCCGGTTGCGGCCCGCAATGCGAGCCGCAGAAGACGGACTGTCGAACACGACAGCGACCTTGCGGTGTCCGCTACATGCGGGCGTTCAAGTGCATTTCAAGGGGCGCAGATGAAATTTTCATGGCCACAAACGAAACCGGCATGCCTGATGGCATGCCGGATTGTCGGCTGAGCAGCTTAGCGGTCGCGGTCATTGCGCTCCCACTCGCCTTCGATCACATTCGGCCGCTGCGGGTTGGAGCGCGCCTGCAGATCGTCGGCAAAAGCACGCTGGCGGCGCACCTGCGCCTCGATCCGCCGGTTGATCTGGCGGAACAGGAAGTTGCGTGTCGGTGGGAAAAGCACAACCAGCGCCAGCACATCGCTGATGAAACCGGGCAGGAACAGCAAGCCACCGCCAATGGCCATCATCAGCCCCTGCAGCATCTCGCGCTCGGGCAGTTCACCGCGGGCCAGACGTTCGCGGGCGCGCCAGGCGGTGGCGAAACCCGCCAGGCGCAGCAGCAGAATGCCGGCGATGCCACTGAGCACCAGCAGCAGGATGGTCGCCAGCGCGCCAATGGAGCCGCCGACCTTGATCAGCACATACAGCTCGGCCAGCGGAAACAACAGAAACAGTACAAAGAAGATTCGCATCGATGGTCCTTGACGGAAGATCAGCTTCCAGTCCTCTGTAGATGGCGGCAGGAGGGGTCTAATTCAACCCGGGTGACAATCGGCCTGTAACCGGATTATGCGCGACACGGCTGAAGCGAAACTGAATCCCCTCAACCTCGCGCCATGGCAACCAGCGCCTGGCGCACCGCCATTGGCGTTTCGCATGGTTCCGGAAACGCCAGCCAATGCAGTGCCTGGCCGATACGCAGATGGAAGCCCTCGCTATCGATCCCGACCATTTGCGCTGGCGCGCTCTGACGCAGCCCGGCCTGTTCGACATAGCGGGCGATGGCAGCGGCGTGGTCATCGTTCATGTGCTCGACCATGCCCTGCTCCACCTCGCCGCTTTCGACCGCGAAGGGATTGGCCAGCGCGACGTGGTCCAGCCAGTGAATGGCGCCAAAGCCGCCGATGTAGCGCCAGCGCACCGGCTCCAGCACCCAGAAATCGAAGTCATGCACACGATGGTAGTCGCGCGACTCGGGAAAGTAGCGGTAGTAGCGCTGTGCCGCCGACTCGATTGCAGCGGGCTCGGCGAGCTGACGGGCTTCGGCAAGCAGCGTGAGTCGACCGGCCGCCTGCACATCCTCGGCGGCGCGTTCGCCGACCAGCAGCGAGCACCGCCCATCGGCCTTCAGATTGCGCGTGTGCTGGGCGATGCGGCTGATCAGGATCAGCGGCCAGCCATTGGCGTCCAGACAGTAAGGCACTACCGAGCCGAACGGAAAGCCGGGCATGGCCTGGGAATGGGTGGAGAGCACGCCGCGGTATTCCTTGAGCAGGAGTTGTCGGGCATGCTTGCTGGCTTCGGCGCTCACCTGAGGCTCCTCGAGACGGGTCCGGATCGACGGGCGCTCAGCATAACGGTTTCCCCGGCGGGCGTCGTTCCCGCAGCAGAACGACCACATGGAGATAGGCATGCAGCTTCAAGACAAAGTCATCATCATCACCGGCGGCGGCCAGGGCCTCGGCCGCGCCATGGGCGAGTACCTGGCGAGCAAGGGCGCGCGGCTGGCACTGGTGGACCTGAATCAGGAGCGTCTGGATGAGGCGGTCGCGGCCTGCAAGGCCGCTGGCGGTGACGCCCGCGCCTACCTATGCAACGTCGCCAATGAAGAGCAGGTCAGCGACATGGTTGCGCGCGTCGCCGAGGATTTCGGCGGCCTGCATGGCCTGGTGAACAACGCCGGCATCCTGCGCGACGGTCTGCTGCTCAAGGTCAAGGACGGCGAGATCAGCAAGATGAGCCTGGCGCAGTGGCAGGCGGTGATCGACGTCAACCTGACCGGGGTGTTCCTCTGCACCCGCGAAGTCGCGGCAAAGATGGTAGAGCTCAAAAGCGAGGGCGCGATCATCAACATCTCCTCGATCTCCCGCGCCGGCAACATGGGCCAGACCAACTACTCCGCCGCCAAGGCCGGCGTGGCCTCGGCTACCGTGGTCTGGGCCAAGGAGCTGGCGCGTTACGGCATCCGCGTTGCGGGCGTGGCGCCGGGCTTCATCGAGACGGAGATGGTTGCCAGCATGAAACCCGAAGCGCTGGAGAAGATGACCTCCGGCATCCCGCTCAGGCGCATGGGCAAGCCGGCCGAGATCGCCCACTCGGTGGCCTACATCTTCGAGAATGACTATTACACCGGACGCATTCTCGAACTCGACGGCGGCCTGCGCCTCTGAGCGTGTCGTCAGCGCCAAAAAGAAAA
Organism: Pseudomonas sp.; assembly: GCA_007713455.1. Lineage (GTDB taxonomy): Bacteria > Pseudomonadota > Gammaproteobacteria > Pseudomonadales > Pseudomonadaceae > Stutzerimonas > Stutzerimonas chloritidismutans. The sequence goes on along the minus strand of VMRT01000001.1, from coordinate 13,815 downwards.
GGCAGCCATCTGGCTGCCTTTCTTTTATATGCGCAACGGACGGAATTCGCTTACCAGCCCACACCGAACCCGATGCTGTAGCGGGTCTCGTCGAGGTCGTTGTCGGCACCGCTGATGATGTCCTTCTCTGCCTTCATGTTCAGCGACGCCCAGTCGGTGACCTTGTAACGCAGGCCAACCTCGGCATCCAGGGCATAGTCGGCGACATTTTCCAGCGGCTTGCCGAGCTCGCCAGTACTGAACAGTTCGAAGGTCTTGCCCACCAGGTAGCGGTTGTAGTCCCACTTCATCGCCGCCAGGTAGAAGTCCTCCTTGTCGCCGTCGGCGAACTCGTAGTCGCTGCGGTTGATCAGCGCCGCCAACGAGAACGCGCCAAGCTCGTTGTCCCAGAACTGATAACCCGGACCGGTACCGATGGTGCGCTGACGACGGACATCTTCGATCTGGTCGCGCTTGAAGCTCAGACGCCCTTGCCAGAACCAGTGTTCGTCGAGGAAGCGGTCCAGCGCATATTCGGCATCCCAGTTGTCGGTGACCGTCACACCGTCACGATACTCACGGTTGTAGTTACCGGTGCCGTTGTGGCGCCAGAGCCCATGGCGCGCCTTGGTGTCGAAGGAAACGTTGTAGTCATCGGTGTCGGTTTCGGCACGCTTGTAATCCATCGCCACGTCCACGTTGCCACTCCAGGTGAAATCCTGGATCAACGGCTTGGGATGGATGATCTGCGTGATGCTCGCCAATTCCACCGTGCGCGGCGCGGCACCATTGGCGATGACAACCTTGCCCTCGTCGGCTGCCTGCAGCGACTGCGCGACCTCGCCGGTCACGTCGTTCTGCTTGATCAGCAGCTTCTGGTCGCTTTCCAGCGTGGCGATCTTGCTCCACTTCAGCGGAATCGAGCCGCCGTATTCGGTTTCGATGAGCAGCTTGCCGCCGTCGAGCACACTGATCTTGCCGGTCAGACGATCACCATTCTTCAACCACACGGTGTCGGCGAACGAAGGCAGGGCAATGGCGGAAAGGGTCACGCAAAGCAGGGTTCTGGAGAACATATATGTGCTGAAAATCTGGTCGAAGGCGGTTGAAAGGCTGGCATTATCCCTATGCGTTTAACTACAGCAAGCAAAGACCGCCGAATGGAGCGCTAGTTCGGCGCGCAGTACGCCTGCCTGCACCGGAGCACCTTTCATGGCCGACCTTCCACCACTGCTGCCACCCGCTGCCGACGCCGATGCACGGCGTGCCGCTGTTTATCTAGTGATGTCGCAGATACCGCCGGGTAAGGTGGTGAGCTACGGCGAACTGGCCGCCATGGCCGGACTCGGTCGCGCGGCCCGCTGGGTTGGCCGGTTGATGTCTCAGCTGCCCGACGGCACCAGCCTGCCCTGGCACCGGGTGATCGCCGCCGGCGGACGGCTCAGCCTGCCGGCCGGTTCCCCTGCCGGGCACGAGCAGCGCATGCGCCTGCGGGCTGAAGGGCTGACCATCATCAACGACCGGGTGGACATGCGTCGGCACGGCTGGCATTCGACGGAGCACAGCGGTTAGAGTGCGCGCTTCGTCCAAAACTGCACAGATCCTCGATGTATGTCCCGTGAAACCTGGCGCGATGCGCTAGCCGCCTACGCCAGCCCCGCTACGCTGGCCCTGCTGTTGCTGGGTTTCGCTGCGGGTCTTCCCGCCGTTCTGGTGTTCTCCACGCTGTCGGTCTGGCTGCGCGAAGCGGGCGTCTCGCGGGAAACCATCGGCTTTGCCAGCTGGATCAGCCTGGCGTATGCATTCAAATGGGTCTGGTCGCCGATGCTCGACCAGTGGCGACTGCCCTGGATCGGCGCGCTCGGGCGCAGACGCTCCTGGCTGGTGCTGTCGCAGGCGCTGATCGCCATCGGTCTGGTTGGCATGGCCCTGTGCAACCCGCAATACAACCTCACGATGCTCATCGCGCTGGCGGTGGTCGTGGCGTTTTCGTCGGCCACCCAGGACATCGCCATCGATGCGTATCGCCTGGAGATCGCCGAGGACAAGTTGCAGGCGACCCTGGCAGCCAGTTACATGACCGGCTATCGCATCGCCATGCTGCTCGCCAGCGCCGGCGCGCTGTTCCTCGCCGAATGGCTGGGCTCGAGCAGCCTCGACTACAATCAGGCCGCCTGGACCACGACCTATCTGGCCTTCGCCCTGCTGATCCTTCCCGGGTTGATCACCAGCCTGGTGATCCGCGAGCCGGACGCCGCTGCGCCGCTGCCCAACGAGCCCTCGCGCTATAGCTTCAATCACCAGCTCGCTGCAGTCGGCCTGCTGCTGGTGCTGCTGATCTCGATACCGGCGATGATCAACGCACTGATCGCCCAAGCCTGGCCGCGGGCGACGCTGTATGCACTATTCATCCTCGGCAGCATTTCGCCGATGGGCCGGGCGCTGTTCATGCCGGTACGGCATATCTTCAGCCAAGCCAAGCAACGCCAGCGACCGGCGCGCTTCGACTTCGCCCACCAGGCGGTATCGGTGATCGTGCTGATCATCCTGATGGTATCCACCACCGGCATGTTCCAGTCCTACTGGGGCGGTTACTGGCCGCGCGGCACCATGTACCTGCTGATCTGCTGGGGCTGCCTGTCGGCACCTGGGCGCATCCTGATGGGGCCGGTGCTGACGCCGATCACCGACTTCATCCTGCGCTACCGCTGGCAGGCGCTGCTGCTGTTGGGGCTGATCGCCACCTACCGAATGTCGGATACGGTGATGGGCGTGATGGCCAACGTGTTCTACATCGATCAGGGTTTTTCCAAGGACGAGATCGCCAGCGTCAGCAAGCTGTTCGGTCTGGTGATGACGCTGCTCGGCGCGGCCTTCGGCGGCTTGCTTATCGTGCGTTTCAGCATTCTGCCGATCTTGTTCATCGGCGGAGTCGCCTCGGCAGCGACCAACCTGATGTTCATGCTGCTGGTAGAGATGGGCGCGAATCTGAACATGTTGATCGTCACCATCTCCTGCGACAACTTCAGCGGCGGCCTCGCCTCCACCGCCTTCGTCGCCTATCTGTCCAGCCTGACCAACCTGAAGTTCTCGGCCACCCAATACGCCCTGCTGAGTTCGCTCATGCTGTTGCTGCCCCGTCTGCTGGGTGGCTACTCCGGGGTCATGGTGGAACACCTCGGCTACAGCGACTTCTTCCTGGTCACCGCGTTGCTCGGTGTGCCGACGCTGATTCTGATCGTCTGGCAGTGGCGCAGAACCCGCCAGCAGCCGGACGACACGCCGCACGAAACAGCCTCCGAACATTCCTGAGGCGACAAGCAGAAACGACGAAGCCGGCAAATGCCGGCTTCGCTTCGTTCAGGCAAGACCTCAGCTCTGAACCAGGTGCACCACGCGCTGCGGAAACGGAATGCCGATCCCCGCCTCGTCGAAACGCTCCTTCACCAGTTCGGTGAAACCGAAGGTCACCGGCCAGAAATCACCGGTCGCGACCCAGACCCGCAACGACAGATTGACCGAGCTGTCCCCCAGTCCAGTGACGAATACCACCGGCTCGGGATCGCGCAACACGCGCTCGTCCTGCGCGATTTCCAGCAGTATCTGCCGCGCCAGCTTGATGTCTGCGCCGTAATCGATGCCGACGTTGATATCGGCACGACGCCGCGGTTCGCGGGAGTAGTTGGTGATATGACCGTTGGACAGACTGCCGTTGGGCACCACGATGGTCTTGTTGTCGGCAGACTTGAGCACCGTATGGAATATCTGGATGGAATGCACTGTGCCCGCTACGCCCTGGGCTTCGATCCACTCGCCGACCCGAATCGGACGGAACAGCAGAATCAGCACGCCGCCAGCGAAGTTCGCCAGGCTGCCCTGCAACGCCAGACCGATGGCCAGGCCGGCAGCACCGATCACGGCGATGAACGAGGTGGTCTCCACGCCGATCATCGAGGCCACGCTGACCAGCAGCAGCACCTTGAGCACGATGCTGGCGAGGCTGCCGATGAAACCGTGCAGAGTCGGATCCACATGACGACGCTGCAGCAGGCTGGCGACCTTGCCGGTCAGGGTGTTGATCAACCACCAGCCGAACAGCAGGGTCAATATCGCCAGGGTCACCTGGGCACCGTATTGCAGCACCACAGGCAGCCAGGATTCGGAAAGATCGACCAGGTAGTCGACGCTCAGGTCCATGGATTACTCCTTGTGAGGATCGGTGCCCGCAGCGCGAGCACCGACGGAAAGCGGGGGATGAATGCACGCGCCGAGGCGCGGTGGGATGATCAGTCGCGGAAGTTGTTGAACTGCAGCGGCATGCCGAATTCGTGGCCACGCAGCAGGGCGATGGCTTCCTGCAGGTCGTCGCGCTTCTTGCCGGTGACGCGTACCTGCTCACCCTGGATGGCGGCCTGCACCTTGAGCTTGGCATCCTTGATGTAGGCGACGATCTTCTTCGCCAGCTCCTTGTCGATGCCCTCGCGCAGCACCACTTCCTGCTTGGTGCTCTTGCCGGAAGCGTAGGCGTCCTTGATCTCCAGGCACTGGATATCGATCTTGCGTTTGACCAGGCTCAACTTGAGGATCTCGAGCATCTGCTCCAATTGGAACTCGGCGTCCGCCGTCAGCTGCACGGTCAGATCCTTATGTTCGAAGCTGCCTTTGCCGCGCAGATCATAACGACGATCCAGTTCCTTGATCGCGTTATCGACCGCGTTGGTGACTTCGTGCTTGTCCAGTTCGGACACCACGTCGAACGAGGGCATGGGGATTCCTCCACTGTATAGCGCGACCGGCCGCATGAGCCGAGCGCGTATGTCTTGACGGTTAAGAAAGCGCGGTCATTATAACGATTCGACGTGTCAGCGCCCGCCCTACGGCAAGGAGTGACAGGACGTCCCCCTTCAATTGATTGAGCTTGCCATGCCCAACCCTCTCCTGAGCATTCTCGTCGTCGATGACGCCAAATTCTCCAGCGTCATGATCGGTCGCGCGCTGAGCAAGGCCGGCTACCAGGATATCCGCTTCGCCAGCAGCGCCGCCGACGCACTGGTGCAGCATTCGCAACGCCCCGCGCATGTCCTGCTGGCGGACTGGCTGATGCCGGAAATGGACGGGCTCGAGCTGACCGGCCAGATTCGCCAGCGCGACGCCCAGAGCGGGCACTACAGCTACATCATCCTGCTCACCGGCCGTGACAGCGAGAACGCCCTGGGGCAGGCGTTCGACCACGGCGTTGACGACTTCATCAGCAAGTCGGCGATGAACGAGCAGCTGTTGCCGCGCATCTTCGCCGCCGACCGTCTCTGCGGCTCGCTGCAACGGCTCAAGCAGGAGAATCACCAGCTCGCAGAGAATGTCGCGAGCCTCGAAGGGCAGAGCCTGCAGGACCCGCAGACCCATCTCGGCAATGCCCGCTACATGCACCAGCGCCTGGCGGCCAGCCTGCGCCAGATGGAGAACCGCGGCACGGCGCTGTACTACCTGCAGATCGGCCTGCCCGACGCCGATGCGCTGCGCGAGCGCTATGGCGATGCGGTCTACGCGGAGATACTCAGCGCCATCGGCACACGCCTGCAGCAGCTCGTCCGCCCGCTGGATGTGGTGTGCCGAATCAATGAAAGCCAGTTCGGCCTGCTGGCCCTGGTCAACGATCTCAAGGGTTGTTCGCCGAGCAGTTTCAAGCGCCTGCATGAAGGCCTGAATCTCAGGGCGCTGAAGACCAGCGAGGGTTTCGTATCCATCAAGGCGGGCATCAGTCTGATCAGCCTCGACACCGATGCGCTGCCCATCGCGCCTGAAACCATCATCGAGCGCGCGGCCGCCCTGCTGCCGAGCGCCTACAGCACCGGCCGCATCGTGCCGTTGCGCCTGAAGCAGTCGGCCTGAGGGTGAGCTGGCACGTCCTCGGCGCAGGCGCACTCGGCAGCCTCTGGGCGGCCCGCCTGGCTGGAGCGGGCGCAACAGTACGGATAATCCTGCGCTCTGCCCAGCGCCTTGCCGATTACCAGCGCGCCGGAGGACTCACGCTGACTGCCGAAGATCTATCTCGGCTCTACGCCATCCCGGCAGAACTGCCTGATGCGAGCGAACCAATCCAGCGCCTGCTGGTTGCATGCAAGGCCTACGACGCCGAAGCCGCGGTCGCTCAGGTGGCGTCCCGCCTCTCCTCTGGCTGCGAAATACTCCTGTTGCAGAACGGCCTCGGCAGCCAGCAGGCGATCGCCGAACGCTGGCCGCAGGCGCGTTGCATCTTCGTGTCGAGTACCGAAGGAGCCTATCGACAAGACGATTTCCATGTCGTGTTCGCCGGCCATGGGCAGAACTGGCTGGGCGATTCGAACGGCGGCAGTGCACCGGCCTGGCTGGACGAACTGAACCGAGCGGGCATCCCGCAAACCTGGTCCTGCGACATCCTGGCGCGGCTCTGGCGCAAGCTGGCACTGAACTGCGCGATCAATCCGCTGACGGTGCTCCACGATTGCCGTAATGGCGAGCTGCTGCAGCATCGCGAGCAGCTCTCCGGGCTTTGCCAAGAACTCGTCGAACTGCTCGAAGCCAGCAGCCAGCCAGTCGCGGCCAGCGATCTGCAAGACGAGGTACTGCGGGTGATCGACGCCACCGCGGCCAACTATTCATCGATGTATCAGGACGTTCGACTCGGCCGGCGCACCGAGATCGCCTACCTGCTCGGCCATGCCTGCCGCAGCGCCGACTCGCTGGGGCTCGCGCTACCCCGGCTGCACGAGCTGCACCGCCACCTGCGTGAACACCTGAGCCAGCGCGGATTGCCCACGGACTGAGCCGCGGCTACCCTGCAGAAACTCTCTGCTATGCCGTGTCCCGCCAATGATCCTGCGTCAGCGCCTCGAAAACCTTCCGGTCGGCCGCAAACTGCTGCTGGCCCTGCTCGTCCTGCTTGCCGCCGTTCTGCTGGTTTCCAACCTGACGTTCATCAGCGCGGCCTACTGGATTTCACGGCAGAGCGTTGCGCCGCAGGCCATGCACACCCTCGGCGAGCTGTTCGCTACCGAAGAACTGAGCGCGCGGGCGCTGTCTTCGCCGGAAGCCGCCGGCAAACTGCTCAAACGCCTGGACGGCTATGCGCCGCTGCGAGCCGCGATGATCTACGACCGCGACGGCAACAGCCTCGCGCAACTCCAGCAAGGCGACCGATTGCGTCTGCCCGAACAGCTCAGCGATGTCGAGCATTGGCGTGCCAGCGAGATTCGCGCCAACCTGCTGGTCAGGCTGCCGCAAGCCGATGGCAGTGCCGGGCATCTGCTGATGGTCGCCAGCAGCGAGCTGCCCGGCGCCTTCTACACCGGTACGCTGACCGCCAGCCTGGCCATTCTCGTCGCCAGCCTGCTGCTCTGGGTGCTGGTCGCCCGGCAGATCCGTCAACTCATCACCCGCCCGATTCGCGAGCTCGAAGCATTGTCACGCCAGGTCACCCGCGAGGAGGACTATTCCCTGCGCGCCAAGCCCGGCAACCAGGACGAGATCGGCCGGTTGGCCGATGCCTTCAACACCATGCTGTCGCGCATGGAGGCCCGCGAGCAGCAGCTCAAGCGCGCCCGTGACGATGCCCAGGAGGCATTCGATCATGCCCAGGGTCTGGCCGAGGAAACCCGCCACTCCAACCGCAAGCTGGAGCTGGAAGTGCAGGTGCGCAGCAAGATCGAGCAGAAGCTGACCGGCTTTCAGAAGTACCTCAACAGCATCATCGATTCGATGCCCTCGGCGCTAATCGCACTCGACGAACAGCTCTACGTCACCCAATGGAACCAGGAAGCCAGCGCCCTCTCCGGAACGCCGCTGGATGACGCCCTCAACCAGCCGGTGTTCGTCGCCTTCGAGCCGCTCAAGTCGTTTCTCGCGCAGATCCGGCGCACTTCGGAACAGCACGTGGTGGCGAAGATCGAGCGGGTGACCTGGATGCGCAACGACGAGCCGCACCACTATGCGCTGACCTGCTACCCACTGACCGGCGCAGGTGGCCGCGGTGTGGTGATCCGCATCGACGACATCACCCAGCGCATCAACATGGAAGAAATGATGGTGCAGTCGGAGAAGATGCTCTCGGTGGGCAGCCTCGCGGCCGGCATGGCCCACGAGATCAACAATCCTCTCGGCGCCATCCTGCACAACGCGCAGAACATCCGCCGCCGGCTCTCGCCCGAGCTCGAGCGCAATCGCGAGGCCGCGGATGAGATCGGCGTGCGCCTGGAAGCGGTCAACCAGTACCTGCAGCGACGCGAAGTGCCGCAGCTACTCGATGGTATCCAGCAGGCCGGCTCGCGAGCGGCGAAGATCGTCAGCCACATGCTCAGCTTCAGCCGCATGAGCAACCGTCAGCTGGCGGACTGCCAGTTGCCCGTTCTGATCGATCAGGCACTGGAGATCGCCGGCAACGACTTCGCACTGATCGACGGTTTCGATTTCAAGGCCATTGATATTGTCCGTGACTTCGACCCGCGGATAGACCGCGTACCGTGCATCGGCAATGAGCTGGAGCAGGTCTTGCTCAACCTGCTGAAGAACGCCGCTCAGGCCATTCATACCCATCAGAGCGACGAGCCGGGACAGATCATCCTGCGCACGCGCCTGAATCCGCCGTGGGCGGAAATCCACGTCGAGGACAACGGTGGTGGCATCCGGGAGAATGTGCGCAAGCGCATCTTCGAGCCATTCTTCACCACCAAGGAAGTCGGCCAGGGAACCGGGCTGGGTCTTTCCGTCTCGTATTTCATCATCACCAACAACCATCAAGGGCAGATGGAGGTGCAGTGCCATGCAGGCCACGGCACCACATTCACCCTGCGGTTGCCACTGAACTCGCCCGGCGAGCAGATGGCGACCTGAACCAAGGAACCGATACATGGGCAATCGACTGTCGAAAATCTACACCCGCACCGGCGATAGCGGCGAAACCGGCCTCGGCGACGGCCGTCGGGTTGCCAAGGACCATCCTCGCGTGGAGGCCATGGGCGAGGTCGACACCCTTAACAGTCAGCTCGGCCTGCTGCTGGCCGAACTGGCCGATGCGCAGGTGCAGTGGCCAGCGCTCGACGAGCTGATCAGCGTTTTCGCGCCTTGCCAGCACCGTTTGCTCGACCTCGGCGGCGAGCTGGCGATGCCCGACTACCAGGCGCTGCAGGACAACGAAATCGAGCGACTGGAACAGGCCATCGATCGCTGGAACCAGGAGCTCGGGCCGCTGAAGGAATTCATCCTGCCAGGCGGTTCCCGGCTGATCGCCCTCGCCCACCTGTGCCGCAGCATGACGCGCACTGCCGAGCGTCGTTGTCAGCAGCTCAATGCCAGCGAAACGGTACGCCCGGTGCTGCTGGCCTATCTGAACCGGCTCTCCGATGCGCTGTTCGTCGCCGCCCGCTTGATCGCTCGGCGCCAGGGTTGCGGTGAAATACTCTGGCAGCCAGCCGCTGCTTCACCTGCCGCGGATGACTGAGCCGGTCGTGGCGCGACAGGCCCGCCGTCGCGACCAGCTGCACGCCGCCTGGGAAGCCTTCATCGTCCTGTTGGTGTGCATCAACCTGTCACTGATTCTGTTCGACAGCCTGTTCGCCCTGCAGCCTGTCAGCGCAGTGCTGGCGGACCTCGCGCCAGAGCTGCACGCGCGTTACCAGCAGAGTGTCCACGCTAACTTCCAGTACATCGACCTGGGCTTCGTCGCGATCTTCGTCCTCGATGTGCTGCTCGGCTGGACCGTGGCACTGTTCGAGCGCCGCTATGCACGCTGGTACTACTACCCGTTCGCGCACTGGTATGACGTGCTCGGCTGCATTCCCCTGGCCGGGCTGCGCTGGTTGCGCGTACTGCGTGTCGGCGCGCTGCTGATCCGCCTGCAGCGCCTGGGGCTGATCGACATGCGCGGCTGGGCCATCTACGGCCTTTTCAGCCGTTATTACTACCTGCTGATCGAGGAGCTTTCCGACCGGGTGATGGTGCGCCTGTTCGGCCGCCTGCAGCAGGAGATCGGCGCCAGCGACGACCTTTCGCGCCGGCTGCTGCAGGAAGTGGTGCGACCGCGCAAACAGCGCTTGCTCAACGACATCTCGCGACGCCTGCAGGACATGCTGGAGACCGGCTACCACGACAATCGCGGCGCCATCGAAGGTTATGTCAGCCAACTGATTCACCAGGCGCTGCAGAACAATCCCGAGATGCACAATCTGCGGCGCCTGCCACTGGGCAACCGCCTGGCCAGCACGCTCGACGATGCACTCAGCGACATCGCCGCGCGGCTGCTGCAGGGCGCCGTGGAAGGCATGCGTGGCCCGCAGTTCCAGGCGCTGGCCGGCAATCTCGCCGACGAGTTCTTCGATGCCTGGGTCTACCAGGACGAAAATACCGACCTGGCGCTGGAAGAACTGCTGGTCGACGTCATCGAAGTGCTCAAGCAGCAGGTGCTCGACCGCCGCTGGAGTCGTTTCGTCGGCCCCACGCCCCCACCGACACATCCCGAGTGAGCGGACTGACGCAATGCTCTCCGTTGCAAGCCCCAAGGGCCGTCGGAGGCGAGTGCTGACCTGCTACTCGTCGACCGCCTTGAAGCCCTCAGGAGATTTTTCGTCGAGACGCGCGCCGATGATCATCTCGGTCGCCCAGTTCACCAGAATCGAGGTGTAGGCCTCCTGGCAGCGCTCGTTGCTCAGCGCATGGTCGGCACCGTCGATGATGCGATGGGTGAGGGAGTGGGTGCCGTGGAAGGCGGCACGATAGCTCATGATGGTTTCGTGCGGGACGAAGGTATCGTGCTCGGATTCGACGATCAGCACGTCGCCGCGAAACGCCGCGCAGGCGGCCAACGCGCGGTTCTCGTCCGGTAGCACGCGCCGGCTGCGCAGCTGGTTGAGGACGTCGCGATCGAGCTGCCGCTTGGGCACCTGCCACTCCTCGTCGCGGTACAGCGCCGGCACGCGCAGGGCCAGCCACTTCACCGGACGCAGCGCGGTGAGAATCGCTGCGAGATAGCCGCCATAGCTGGTGCCGACCACTGCAATCGCGGAGGGGTCGATATGCGGGTGCTGGGCCAGCAGATCGTAAGCGGCGAGCAGATCATTGAGGTTCTGCTCCCGCGTCACGGTTTCCTGTTGCGCGCGGGTCTGCGCATGGCCGCGCAGATCGAACGACAGGCAGACGCAACCAAGCCCGGCGATACCGCGCGCGCGGTTCAGGTCGCGCTGCTGGCTGCCACCCCAACCGTGCACGAACAGCACGCCTGGCATCTTCTCCGGCGGTGAGAGGAAGGTCCCGGCGATATGCTCATCACCCACCAGGATGTTCACCATTTCGCTATGCGTCGCCATAGTCCTCCACCGTTACACACTTGGTGATGAAACCCACATCGGCGTCCTCGTCCCGATACAGAACTTGCGCACCGGCCGGCACGCTCTGCTCACGCCCATAGAACTCCAGCGAAGACGCCTTCACCGCGCGCGCCAAAGTGCCTTGCCTGAAGACTTCCAGGGCAGCCACTTCAGCGCTGCTGGCACCGCCGATACGCCAGGATTGCTCGAGCACGCCGGAACGTGACCGGCCCCGGCCATCGACGCCCTGGGCGATGTCGTAGTTGCGTCGCGAGGCGAAGAAATGCCGATAACAGGCCGAGGCTGCCTCGTCGTAGACCTGCGCCTGGCGCACGGCCAGACGAGTCGTCTCCGGCAGATCAAGGGCCATCAGCGCCTCGAAGTCGCCATCGACGACCACCAGATCCGAGCCGCCATACACCTCGTTGCCCGCGTTGTCCCGAGTCAGGCGCTGCGTACCGTAGTAACTGCCCAGGCGGCCCCCGACACGTACCTGGCCGACACTGAAGGTGATGACGCGATCCAGATGCGCCTCTAGGACCAGGCCGTACTGGGCCAGCTCCTTTTCATCGAGCGCAAACAAGGCCTCATCGAGGGTATCGGCATCATCGACGCGCTGCTGCCCGCGGCCACCCGTGGCGCGTACCGGCTTGATCCGCACCGGCCCTTCGTGCAAAAGGCGCCGCCCGGCGTCACGCGCATCCTCGATGCTGAAGGCGCTGTAGCCGGCCAGCACGCTGCCCTTGACCTGGGTACTGAAGTCCCGCGACCAGCCGACCGGCGCCACGGCGTCCGGACGCACCAGCGGGTGGGTGATCGCTTTGGTTTCGACAAAGGCCTGCGGCACGACACCACCAAACAGGTCACCCTCCTCGTTCAGCCCCAGCTCCTGGGCTTCGCGGAGGCCGACGACGGTGCCCGACGGTATCAGGTAGGGATGGGCGTCATAGCGACGCGTTGGATCGTACTCACCGCCGTAACTCGTCCCCAGCAAGGTCGCCAGGCGTTCGGCCAAGGCCGCGTGGACGACCTTCTCGTGCTGCGGCTCGCGTGGTCGGTTGGCATAGGTCAGCACGACCCGGCGTGAGCTCTGCAGCGTTTGCGCATTCATCATCGTTGTGGACAGCTCCATGGACTGCTCGGCATGTACGTCCTGAGACCCGGCGCGCCGGCAGGCGTTCGCTTCTGCATGAGCGTCCCGCCGAGCGCCAGAAACGAAAAAGGGGAGCAACCTCGCGGCTGCTCCCCTTCTTTTTGCGCTTCGATTCAGGCCGGCGCGGACGACCGGATCAGGTGATCGAAGGCGCTCAGCGAGGCCTTGGCGCCTTCACCGACGGCGATCACGATCTGCTTGTACGGCACCGTGGTCACGTCGCCGGCAGCAAACACACCGGGAATGCTGGTCTGGCCCTTGGCATCAACGATGATCTCGCCGAAGCGCGACAGCTCCAGGGTGCCCTTGAGCCACTCGCTGTTGGGCAGCAGGCCGATCTGCACGAAGATGCCTTCCAGCTCGACGTTGTGCACCTCGTCGTTGGTGCGGTCCTTGTAGACCAGGCCGGTGACCTTCTGGCCGTCGCCCTTGACCTCGGTGGTCTGCGCCATCTTCAGCACGCGGACGTTGGGCAGGCTGTTGAGCTTGCGCTGCAGCACCGCGTCGGCACGCAGTTCCTCGCCGAACTCGAGCAGGGTCACGTGAGCGACGATGCCGGCCAGGTCGATGGCCGCTTCCACGCCGGAATTGCCGCCACCGATCACCGCCACGCGCTTGCCCTTGAACAGCGGACCGTCACAGTGCGGGCAGTAGGCGACGCCGCGGCCACGGTATTCCTGCTCGCCGGGCACGTTCATTTCGCGCCAGCGGGCGCCTGTAGCGAGGATCAGGGTCTTGGCCTTGAGCTCGCCGCCGTTCTCGAACTGCACCCGGTGCAGACCGTCTTCGCCCGCCGGGATCAGCTGGCTGGCGCGCTGCAGGTTCATGATATCGACGTCGTACTCACGCACATGCTCTTCCAGCGCGCGGGCCAGCTTCGGGCCTTCGGTTTCCTTCACCGAGATGAAGTTCTCGATGGCCATGGTGTCGAGCACCTGACCGCCGAAGCGCTCGGCGGCGACACCGGTGCGGATGCCCTTGCGCGCCGCGTAGATCGCCGCTGCGGCGCCGGCCGGGCCACCGCCGACAACCAACACGTCGAAGGCGTCCTTGGCCTTGAGCTTCTCGGCGTCCCGGGCGCTGGAGCCGGTGTCGAGCTTGGCGAGGATCTCTTCCTCGCTCATGCGGCCCTGGGTGAACAGCTCGCCGTTGAGGTAGATGCTCGGCACCGACATGATTTGACGGGCTTCGACCTCGTCCTGGAACAGCGCGCCGTCGATGGCGACGTGCTTGATGTTCGGGTTGAGCACGGCCATCAGGTTCAGCGCCTGGACCACGTCCGGGCAGTTCTGGCAGGACAGCGAGAAGTAGGTTTCAAAGCTGTAGTCGCCATCCAGCGCCCTGATCTGC
>VMRT01000011.1 GCA_007713455.1 Pseudomonas sp. | reverse complement strand
TTCCCGAACTCAGTAGTGAAACGACGCATCGCCGATGGTAGTGTGGGGTCTCCCCATGTGAGAGTAGGTCATCGTCAAGCTCCTTTCCCAAACCCCCGACCCGCGTAAGCTGGTCGGGGGTTTGCTTTTGGGGCAGAGAAAGGTATTGAGCTATGGGAAGAGCATTTAGCGCGTGCCTACGAAGTGCCTTCCGCCAACCCTTCAATTGCATTGCTGCATTGCAAGCTTATAAAGTTCATTCAGGTCGGATGCTTTGGGGTAGTGTTAAAACAGAAGCCTGCCCCCGACAACCGCGTAGCGTTCAGTCCTAACAGCTCCGAAGTGCTGGAGCAGAGCCAGCCGTTGGGTCTTGGCCGGCACTAGCTAATGCTTGAGCTGGAGCCGCCCGCAGCTGTCGTCTAGATACATTGCTCCGGCCGGTCTTAGGCAGCCCCAGCCGGCACAGCGCGCGACCTAAGGTTGGCGGCAGGCGTGTTGAGAGCACACAGCAGACGCTTCCGCTACACCGTTATTCCCTTTGTCCGGCTTCAAGCATCGTCTCTGGACGAACCCATTGATCGAACTCCTCGCTGGTAAGGTAACCAAGCTCCATGGCTGCTTCGCGCAATGTGGTGCCTTGCGCATAGGCCTTCTTGGCGATTTCAGCTGCCCGGTCATAGCCGATGTGAGGATTCAGTGCGGTTACCAGCATAAGCCCACGTTCCAGATGCTCGGCCATACGCGCCGGGTCCGGCTCTAATCCGGAAATGCAATGAGCGTTGAAGTTGCGGCATCCATCGGACAGCAGTTGGACCGATTGAAGCAGGTTATGAATGATCACCGGCTTGAATACGTTCAATTGCAGATGTCCTTGACTCGCTGCAAAGCTGATCGTCATGTCATTGCCCATGACCTGGCAAGCGAGCATTGATAAGGCTTCGCATTGGGTTGGATTGACCTTGCCGGGCATGATCGAACTACCTGGTTCGTTGGCTGGCAATCGCACCTCAGCGAATCCCCCGCGCGGACCGGAGCCGAGCAGACGAAGATCATTGGCCAACTTCATCAACGCGACGGCCAGCGTCTTCAGCGCACCGGACATCGCGACCAGCGGCTCATGTCCGGCCAGCGCGGCGAACTTGTTTGGGGCAGAGACGAAGGGGAGGCCCGAGAGAGCGGCCAGCTCCGCTGCGATGGCTTCGGCGAAGCCGTGCGGCGAGTTCAAACCGGTGCCTACCGCAGTACCCCCCTGCGCCAGTTCATAAACAGCCGGCAGGCACTGACGGATCGTGCGTTCGGCGATATCGAGCTGCGCGACGAACGCCGACATCTCCTGGCCGAAGGTAATCGGAGTTGCATCCATCAGATGGGTGCGTCCGGTCTTGATCAGCTTATTGTGTCGCACTGCAAGCTCTGCCAATCCACCGGACAGTTCTGCAATGGCAGGCAGCAGTTGGCTATGCACGGCTTTGGCGGCCGCAATGTGCATCGCTGTCGGGAAGCAGTCGTTGGAGCTCTGCGCGCGATTAACGTGATCGTTCGGATGGACTGGCGCCTTGCCGCCTCGGTTGCCGCCCGCCAGCTCATTGGCGCGACCCGCGATCACCTCGTTGACGTTCATATTGCTTTGCGTGCCGCTGCCGGTTTGCCAGACGACCAGCGGAAACTGGTCGTCGTGCTGACCATGCAGAACCTCATCCGCGGCTTGCTCGATCAGGCGCGCGATGTCGGGCGGCAGATCACCAATTCGATTGTTTACACGCGCTGCAGCTTTCTTGATCAGCGCTAACGCATGCAGCACCTGAATCGGCATTCGCTCGCTACCAATCGCGAAGTTGCTCAGCGATCGCTGCGTCTGTGCGCCCCAGTAAGCCTGTTCCGGTACTTCGACTTGCCCCAGACTGTCGGTCTCTATACGCGTCATGCCATGCTCCTGCTCGATATTGCTGGTTAGGCTGCCCTGAGGCATCGGCAGTTCCGTAGCTTTGCCTTCGGCCGCTTGAGGCATTGGAACTCCGAGCGCAGAATGTGTCCATTGAGGGCTACCTATAGCCAGCCCAAGGATTTCCAATGTCGACTTTTCGTGTCCAGACCCTGCGCGCTGCAGCGCTGTTCATCTGTATCAGTTCATCGGCTTTTGCCGATAGTGCGAGCCATGCGGGAAGTGCAGAACGTTTTCTGCAGCTTGCCAATGCTGACCGGCTCGCCGTACCTGTTTATGCCCAAGTGCAGCAGATGTTTGCGCAGCGTTTTGCCGAAGCGCAGGCGCCAGATACCAAGAAGGCGCTGCTCGAGCGCTATCAGGCTCAGGCCAATACTGCTTTGGACAAGGCTATAGGGTGGGACAAGCTGAAGCCGGATCTGGTCGCTTTGTACACCAGCCAGTTCTCCGAAACGGAACTGAATCAGCTGATCGCTTTTTATGAGTCGCCACTCGGCAAAAAGATGCTCAGCAAGCTGCCGGAGCTCAATGCTCGCTCGGCTCAGCTTACCCAGGTCAAGTTGGAAAGCGCGGTGCCGGAAGTGAATAACCTGCTGTCCGAGATGACGGCCGAACTCGAGAAACAGAAGCCTTAAGAGACCCTGCTATGCGCAAGCTCGATTTGATCCAAGACGCCCTGCAAGCCTTGCAGCCCGAGCACCTTGAAGTGCTCGATGAAAGCCACACACACAGTCGCGGGCAGGAAACACATTACAAAGCCGTGATCGTCAGCGAGCAGTTCACCGGACTTAATTCGGTCAAGCGCCACCAAAAGGCTTATGCCGCGATGGGGGCACTGATGCAACAGATCCATGCCCTTGCGCTGCATACCTATACGCCTGAGGAGTGGGCGCAACAAGGCACGGCCCCGGCATCACCGGTTTGTGCTGGTGGGCATAAATAGCGCGCCGTCTCGCACGGGACCATTCTTGCCGTTCTTTGTTAGACTTCCTCCCCGCGCCGGCCCACGCCGGCGCTTTCGTTTGTATCCGGTCCACCCTTTACGCGGGTGACCACTGGCGGAAGTACCCATGACACGAAAAATCGTTGTGGCAGCGCTGTACAAGTTCGTATCGCTGCCCGATTACGTTGCGCTGCGCGAACCCCTGCTCGAAACCCTCACGCACCTTGGCATCAAGGGCACCTTGTTGTTGGCCGAGGAGGGTATCAATGGCACGGTCTCCGGTACCCGCGAGGCCATCAATGCGCTGCTTGAATGGTTTCGGCTCGATGACCGCCTTACCGACATCGACCACAAGGAATCGTACTGCGACGAGCAGCCTTTCTATCGCACCAAGGTCAAGCTGAAGAAGGAGATCGTCACGCTCGGCGTTGAGGGTGTCGATCCGAATCGGCAGGTTGGAACCTATGTCGAGCCGCAAGACTGGAACGCGCTGATCGCCGATCCGGAAGTGTTGCTGATCGACACCCGTAACGACTACGAAGTGGCAATCGGTACGTTCGAAGGTGCGGTTGACCCGAAGACCAAATCGTTCCGAGACTTTCCTGACTACATCAAGGCTCACTACGACCCGGCAAAGCACAAGAAGGTCGCAATGTTCTGCACCGGCGGCATTCGCTGCGAGAAGGCGTCGAGCTATATGCTTGGTGAGGGCTTTGAGGAGGTTTATCACCTCAAGGGCGGCATCCTCAAGTATCTGGAGGAGGTGCCGGAGACGCAAAGTCGATGGCAAGGCGACTGCTTCGTGTTCGATAACCGCGTAACCGTTCGGCATGACCTCAGCGTCGGTGAGTTCGATCTGTGCCATGCCTGCCGCGCACCGCTATCCGTGGAAGATCGGCAATCGGAGCACTACGCTGCGGGTATCAGCTGTCCGCATTGCTGGGATACGTTAAGTGAGAAGACGCGCGCCGGCGCTCGCGAACGGCAGAAACAGATTGAGCTGGCGCGTCAGCGCAATCAGCCGCATCCCATCGGCCGCGACCCGCGAAACTAGACCGCTGAGCCAACTGGCTGCTGCGCCAGCCTGCCATTGGAGTATCGAAGTGGCCCGACTGATCTATGTAATGGACCCAATGTGCTCCTGGTGCTGGGGATTCGCGCCGGTAATGACGGCGCTGGCCGAGCAAGCCGCGGCTCAGGGCGTATCGCTAGGGCTGAGGGTGGGCGGGCTGCGTCGCGAGCAGGGCGTTATGGATCAGGCAGGGCGGCAGCGCACGCTGTCCTACTGGCAGGCCGTGCACTCGGCGACAGGTCAGTCGTTCAATCTGGATAAGGGCTTGCCTGACGCGTTGATCTACGACACGGAGCCCGCCTGCCGTGCGCTTGTCGCTGCTCGCAGCCTCGATGAATCTCGCGTCTGGTCGCTGTCATTGGCGATTCAGCAGGCGTTCTACCAGCACGGGTTCGATGTGACCCTGCCAGCGGTGCTGGTGGACCTGGCCGAGACCGCAGGTCTTTCGCGGAGTCAGTTCGCCGAGCGTTATGACGACCCGGCCACCAAGGCAACCACTGTGGCTGACTTCACCTGGGTCGAGAACCTCGGCATTGCCGGCTTCCCCACACTGCTGGCCGAGCACGAAGGGCAACTGGCGCTGGTCACCAACGGCTATCAACCGCTGCCTGCACTAAGCCCGCTACTGGAACGCTGGCTGGAGCGTAACGCCCATGCCTGACCAACTCAGCTGGGCAGAGATACGCCGGCTCGCATTGCACCATCGCAAAGCGCTGATCCTGGCGAATCTGGTTGCCGTGCTGGCGACGCTCTGCAGTGTGCCGATTCCGTTGCTGCTGCCGCTGTTGGTCGACGAGGTGCTGCTCGGAGCGGGCGACTCGGCGCTGCAGATCATGGATCGCTTTCTGCCTGCCAGCTGGGAAACCGCTGTCGGCTATATCGGGCTCATGCTCGGCGTGACCCTGGTATTGCGGTCTTCTGCGCTGGTGTTCAACGTGCTGCAGGCGCGCCTGTTCGCTCGGCTTTCGAAGGATATCGTTTATCGCATTCGCGTGCGCCTGATCGAGCGGCTCAAGCGCATTGCCCTGGCGGAATACGAAAGCCTCGGCGGCGGCACGGTGGCGGCGCACCTGGTCACTGATCTGGAGACCATCGACAAGTTCATCGGCGATACGCTCAGTCGTCTGCTGGTGGCCGTGCTGTCGATTTTCGGCACGGCGGCCATTCTGGTATGGATGCACTGGCAGCTGGCGTTGTTGATTCTCCTGTTCAATCCGCTGGTGATCTACGCCACGGTGCAGCTGGGCAAGCGCGTAAAGCACCTGAAGAAGCTGGAGAACGACAGCACGTCGCGCTTCACCCAGGCGCTCACGGAAACCCTCGACGCCATCCAGGAAGTGCGCGCCGGCAACCGGCAGGGTTTCTTCCTCGGTCGCCTGGGTTTGCGCGCGCGGGAGGTACGCGACTACGCAGTTGCTTCGCAGTGGAAGACCGACGCGTCCAACCGTGCCAGTGGCCTGCTGTTCCAGTTCGGCATTGACGTGTTTCGCGCCGCGGCAATGCTCACTGTGCTGTTTTCCGATCTGTCGATCGGCCAGATGCTGGCGGTCTTCAGCTACCTCTGGTTCATGATCGGTCCGGTGGAGCAACTGTTGAGCCTGCAGTACGCCTTCTACGCGGCCGGTGGTGCGCTGGGCCGCATCAACCAGCTGCTGGCGAGGGCGGACGAGCCGCAGTACGCCGGGGGACGCGATCCTTTCGCCGGCCAGACGACGGTGGCCATCGATGTTCGAGGTCTGCGCTTTGCCTATCAGGATGAACCGATTCTGGAAGGGCTTGATCTCAGCATCGCGCCGGGCGAGAAGGTCGCAATCGTCGGGGCCAGCGGTGGCGGCAAGAGCACCCTGGTGCAACTGCTGCTGGGCCTCTATCAGCCGCAGGCCGGTCAGATCCGTTTTGATGGCGTGCCACTCGAAGAAATCGGACTGAGCACCGTGCGCGACAACGTTGCAGTGGTGCTGCAGCATCCCGCACTGTTCAACGACAGCGTGCGAGCCAACCTGATGATGGGCCGCGAGCGAGATGACGACGCCTGCTGGCGGGCGCTGGAGATCGCTCAGCTGGCCGATACCATTCGTCAATTACCGAACGGTCTGGACAGCATCGTCGGCCGTTCCGGCGTGCGTCTGTCCGGCGGTCAGCGGCAGCGCCTGGCCGTAGCACGCATGATCCTGGCCGAGCCGAAGGTCGTGATTCTCGATGAAGCCACCTCTGCGCTGGATGCGGCGACGGAGTATGCCCTGCACCAAGGCCTCAATCGTTTCCTTCAGGGGCGTACGACGCTGATCATTGCCCATCGCCTGTCGGCGGTGAAACAGGCGGATCGCGTACTGGTCTTCGACGGTGGCCGCATCGCCGAAGACGGCGGCCACCAGCAGCTCATCGCCGAGGGTGGGCTTTACGCTCGGCTCTATGGGCACCTGCAGCACTAGCTGTCGCAGGCACGTCATTCACCCGCAGCGGGTCACCGAGTTCGCCGCTGGGGCTTGGCCGAAAGCCGCAGCTGATCCGCACCCATAGGTAGACATCCTGGCGTCGCCCGCGACAGGGGAAGGTCGTTGGCACTTACCGTCAGTCTTAAGGCGCCAAAAATATCCAGCCGCAACGCTCAACTATTAGTAATCTCTGCCGACTTCCCGTTCGTGCCTCTTTTGTGGAACTTCTCTGATGGAACCAGTGCTGAATTCACTCACTAATCTCTCGGTCGGCAAAAAGCTCATCGGTGGTTTCGGCCTGGTACTGCTGCTCACGCTTGGAGTGGCCGGTACCGGGTTCGTTGCCGTCGATGAAATCCTTGGCCGGGCCCGGCAGATCGAGCAGCTTTCCAGCGTCAACGCCTCCATTCTGGCGGCGCGTGGTGCCGAGCGGGACTACGCGCTGACCCGTCAGTCGTCTTCGGCCGAGGCGTTGCATGGCTCGTTGCAGCAACTGAATCAGAAGCTCGCCGGCCTGACCACCAGCTCCGATGCCGCCGAGCGGGCCTATCTGACGCGGATCAGCCAGGGTGCGGATGAATACGCGCAAAAGTTCGACCGCTACATGCAGCTGATCGAGCGCGGCGTGGCGCTACGTACGCGGATGCAGGAGGCCGCTCAGGTCAGTCGCGAGGAGTTCGAGTTCATCGAGCTGGACATGTACGACGCGGTACGGGCGCTGCGGCTGGAGGGAGATCGGCTCAAGGGAAGCGATCCGCTGACCGTCGCCGAGGCGACTTCGGGCCTGACCAAGCAGATCCTGGACATGCGTACCCTGGAGAATGTCTACGTTGCCAACAGCTCGGATGAAGCAGCCACCAGCTGGAGCGACTTGCACGGGAACGTGACCACCATCGGCAGCAATCTCAAGATCTGGCTGAACGATGACCAGAAGGCTTCCATGGACAAGGCTCTGGCCGAGCTGGATCAGTACAGGCTGGCGTTCGACGAGTTTCGTCAGAATCGTAGTGAGCGCCTCGCGCTGGAACAGTCGATGGCCCAGCAGTCCGAAGTCGTGATCGCTGCTGCCGACGAGGCCTTGGCCAATGCCAGCAGCGCCATGCAGCAACAGAAAAGCAGCAGCTACATGTTGCTCGGCGTGATTGGCGCGCTGGCCATTTTCGTCGGCATGCTGGCCGCCACGGTGATCTCGCGAATGATCGTCGGCCCGCTTCGCAGCACCGTCCAGCAGGCCCAGCGGGTCGCCAGCGGTGATCTGACGTACTCCGCGGCAAGCGCGCGTCGTGACGAGGTCGGGCAACTGCAGAACGCCATGCACGACATGACCGAAAGCCTGCGCAATCTGATCGGCCGCATCGGTGGCGGCGTCAGCCAGATCGCTGCAGCCGCCGATCAGCTCTCCGCCGTGACTGCGCAGACCAGCGCCGGCGTACAGACTCAGCGCGTCGAGACGGAGCAGGTGGCCACCGCGATGCACGAGATGGCTGCGACGGTGCAGGAGGTTGCACGCAATGCCGAGCAGGCTTCCATTGCCGCGCGCCAGGCGGATCAGCAGGCGCGGCAGGGCGATCTGGTGGTGCAGGATGCCGTCGGACAGATCGGCAACCTGGCCGGCGAGGTGAATCAGTCGGCGCATGCGATCGAAGCGTTGCACGCCGAAAGTGGACGCATCGGTAGCGTGCTCGAGGTGATTCGAGCGGTTGCCGAGCAAACCAATCTGTTGGCACTCAATGCGGCCATCGAAGCGGCCCGTGCCGGCGAGCAGGGCCGCGGCTTCGCCGTGGTGGCTGACGAGGTTCGTGCCCTGGCGCGGCGTACCCATGATTCCACCGAGGAAATCGAGGGGCTTATCGCCAACCTACAGCGGGTTGCGCAGCAGGCGGTGGAGCAGATGCAGAGCAGCTGTGACCTGACTCAACGGACCGTAGATCTGGCCAACGAAGCCGGCGTCGCGCTTGGGCGCATCACGGAGTCGGTGTCGACCATCGAGCAGATGAACCAGCAGATCGCGGCAGCTGCCGAGCAGCAGAGCGCCGTGGCCGAGAACATTTCCGAGAGCGTGACCCGCGTGCGGGATATCGGTGACCAGAGCGCCAGTGCCACCGAGCACACCGCCAGTGCCAGCGCCGAGCTGGCACGCCTGGGACTGGAATTGCAGGAGCTGGTTCGTCAGTTCCGCACCTGACCCGCGTAGGGGTGTATGCGGCTCAAACTCCTTGAGCCGCTTTCTTCAGCGACCGCCGTTCAGTTCAGCGGCCCAGGCGGCCAGAGGCAGCGCTGGCTCCTGCTGCCAGATGCGCTGCCACAGGCTGACCAGGCGGCTCATGTCGCCCCGGTTGGCCGGCAGTCGTTCGGGTTGCGCGATAAGCTGCCAGCCTTCGGCAGAGCGCTCTGCCAGCGGAAAGCGGAATGGATGAAAGCCGGTCATGCCCAGCCGCAGGTCGGTCACCAGTAGCTGATCGCCATCCACGTCATAGCGCAGCACGTTTCCGGTAAACCATTTCAAGCGTTCGTGCTGCTCTGAGCCATTGAGCTCCGCGGCCAGCTGCGCGTTGCGTGGAAGCCGCACGAGGCTGGGTGGTGCAGCATCCCACCAGCTGACCAGCGTTTCGTAATAGTGCTCGCCATCCACCAGAATCACCCGCCACAGCAGGCTGTTGAAGGGTGTTGGTGTGCTGAACATCTGCTCCGCCTGGATCCCTTGGCTTGCCATGGTCGCCTGCACGCGGTGCTCGGCCATCTGTTTGCCGGCCAGGGTAAACCCCAGGTAACAGGTGGAAATGGCCAGGGCGTAGGCGGGCCATCTGGCCCTGCGTCCGCGCAGGCCAAACAGCAGACCCGCCAGCACCGCAATGAGCAGTGGCACGCTGTACAGGGGGTCGATGATGAACACGCTGGACCAGGCGATAGGAGGCGTGGTCAGTGGCCAGAGCAGCTGCGTGCCGTAGCTGGTGAAGGCGTCCAGCAGAACGTGAGTGATCAGCACCAACCAGATGCTGAGGAACAGTCGTGTAGCGGTGTATCGCTCGTCCGGGCGGAATCGCCTGATCAGCCAGGTCAGCAGAACGGCGAGCAGACTCAGCACGAACAACGAATGGCTGAAGCCACGGTGATAGGTCATGTTGGCGACCGCATCGCCGTAGTCGATGACCACATCGAGGTCCGGCAGGGTCCCGAGCACCGCGCCGTAAACGAGCGCCTTGCGACCCTGCCAGCGACCGAGCATCGCGCCTTGTACACTGGCACCGAGTAGAGCCTGGGTGATCGAGTCCATGTTCAGATCCGTTGGGGCGGGCGTTTACCTTAGCCGAACGGCTGCCGGCAGCTGACGGCCAATGTTCTAAAAAGTGTGTCAGTGGCGCGCAGGTCATAGGACAATCACCGACACCCATCGTCCGCCGCGAGCTTTCATGCTGGAAATTTCCAATGCCGTGCAGTTGCCGGATGCCGAGATCGAACTGACTGCCATCCGCGCCCAGGGTGCGGGCGGGCAGAACGTCAACAAGGTTTCCAGCGCGTTGCACTTGCGCTTCGACATCCAGGCGTCGTCATTGCCGCCGTTCTACAAGGAGCGGCTGCTGGCCCTGCGCGATAGCCGGATCACCAGCGAAGGCGTGGTCGTCATCAAGGCGCAGCGGTATCGAACCCAGGAGCAGAACCGCCTCGATGCGCTGGAACGACTGGCGGAACTGATTCGCAGCGTGGCCAAGGTGGAGAAGGCGCGCCGCCCGACCAAGCCGACGCTCGGCTCGAAGAAGCGCCGGCTCGAAGGCAAAACCAAGCGCGGCGCGATCAAGGCAGGGCGGGGCAAGGTCGACTTCTGATCGGCCTGTGTCGCCACGCTGCCCGCGGAGCAGCCGGCTACAGGGTGCCGGTCCGTGGTGGAATCGGCTCTTCCTGCGCGACCGGATGCTCGTCGACCATCTCCGCCTCGTTGGCCGGTGCCGCAGTTGCTTCGACTTCCGGGGTGTCGGGCATCAGCTCCAGCACGGTGTGGCTGGTACGCAGCATCGGAGTGAAATGACCGTGCGGCTCGGTTACCAGATCCACCACGCGGCGCGGGCGCCAGAACGAGTAGATCGCGAGGATGCCCAGCGACACGGCGAAGAACAGCGGCAGGGCGATGTGGCCGAACAGGTGCATCAGACCACCGGCGACCACCGGGCCGAACGCCGCACCGAAGCCGTTGGCCAGCAACAGGCCGCTGGAACCCGAAAGAATTTCATCCGGGTGCAACTGATCGACCATCTGCGCAACGGCGATCGAATAGATCGAAAATGCCAGCCCGCCCCAGAGAAACATCAGCCCCAGCAGCAGCGAGCCGGACAGAATCGGTGTGATCACCAGCGCCAGGACCGCGGCGATCGCTACCACCCAGAGCAGCACGACGCGCCGGTCATGCTTGTCCGAGAACAGCCCGATCGGCCATTGCAGTACCGCGCCGCCGAGAATCGTGATGCTCATCAGCAGGCCGACACCGGCGGCATCGAAACCGACCTGGCTCGCATATACCGGTGCCAGACCCCAGAAACCGCCCAGCGTAAGCCCGGAAATACCGGCCGCCATCAACGGCAGCGGGGCGATGCGCGCCAGTTGCAGCAAGTCGGTGGCTGGCATGTCCGGCAGCGCGGGTTGCGCCTGGCGGGTCAGGGTGATCGGCATCAGCGCGCTACTGATGAGGATGGCGGCCAGCGCGAACAGCGTGAAATTCATCGGTGTGTCGAGGCTCAACAGCTGTTGGGCAGCCGCCAGCGCGCCGAGGTTGACCGCCATGTACAGGGCGAACACCTGGCCGCGCTTCTCGCCGCTGACCTGCGCGTTCAGCCAGCTTTCGATGACCATGTACAGCGTGACCAGCGACACCCCGTAGAGCACCCGCAGCACCAGCCACACCCACGGGTTGACGATCAGCACGTGCACCAGTACGGCGACCGCCGCCAGTGCGGCATAGAAAGCGAAGGTGCGGATATGGCCGATGCGGCGGATCAGCGAGGGCGCCAGCCAGGTGCCGATCAGGAAGCCGGCAAAATAGCCGGACATCAGCAGACCGATCATGCCGGTGGAGTAGCCTTCCGCAACGCCGCGCAGAGTCAGGAGTGTGTTGAGCAGCCCGTGGCCGAGCAGCAGCAAAGCTACTCCGCCCAGCAACGAACTGATGGGGGCAATCAAGGACTTCATGTCGAACAACCCTAGGCAACTAATACGGTGATGGCAACCTGCTTGTCTGCGGGCCACCGTGAAACATTATGTGCGGACGATGTGCTCCGCTGGGCTCTGCCGCCGGTTGCTTGGGCAGTTTTTCCCGTTCAGGATTCCGCGCACATCGGATTTTCCAGCGGAGCGTTGTGGCTGATGGCCTCGTTGAGCTGCTGCACGGCAGCGTCTATTGCCTCGCGGTCTGGCCGCAGGGCGATGCTTTCCTTCGCCTTGTCGAGCACTGCCTGCGCATGCGCCAGCAGAACGGCTTCGGTTTCGGGCTCAGGATCGCAGAACAAGAGGTTCTTGAAGCACTGCAACAGGCTGAGCACGACCTGGGTATCGCCGCCGCCATAGTGCCGTGGCGGCCCCAGTACGGCCAGGAGCATCTGTTGCAGCTCCAGCTCGCGAATGTATAGCCGAGGCGGTTCGTCCGGCTCGCTGGCAACGTCGAAATCCGGCAGCTTCAGGCGCTCGGCGAACAGCACGCCAAGCATGTCGATCGCCTTTATCGCCGTGCCCGGGTCATTGATGCCTGGGCTTAGTGCCTTGCTGGCGATCTCGGATATCTGCTTGAAACCAAAGAAATAATGCTGATTCGCGTACTCCTCGACATAGAAGTCGAAGGCATCGAGTAGCGTCTCGGTCACTTCCTCATCGACCTGGCGGCTAAGCCTGAACAGTGGGTGGCCAGGCATCACGAAAAAGCCGTTGTGCACCTCAATGGTCATGCGCAGGTCGTGCTTCTGCAGCAGCGCCTTGGCCGCCTCACTGTTCAAGGCCTTGAAGTAGCCAGCACGGGTCGAGCGGGTAACCGGCCAGCCATGATCATCCGGCCACTGTTGGCGTTCGCTGAACTGACCGAACTTGCCTTGCTGCACCTGCAGTTCCTTCAGGGTCTTCTTGAACAGGCTATTGAGGATGTAATCGACCTGAATCGATTGCGAGATACCGCGTATGAAAGTAATGAACAGGCACAGGCTGACGATCCCCAGCCCCAGCGCGAGAAAGATGCCGAGGCTCGGGATGTTTATGTCGTCGCCTTCCTGAATAGTCAGGATCAGCAGCAGCGAGTCGATGATGGTGCCCAGATAGATTCCGAGGATGAACTGGTGGTTGCGGCTGCTGATCAGGCTCGGGATGACGCGCGGCGAGAGTGTCGAGGACGCCGAGTTGAGCACCACCATCACCATGCTGAAACTGAACACCATCAGCGAGACGATGCCGCCAACCAGGGTGCCGAGGATTAGGCGGGCATTTTCCGCGTTGTTGACCAGGCCAAGTTTGATGTCCTCCTTGTAGGCCTGCAGGTAGGTCATCTCCAGCCAGATGCTGACGATGCACAGCAGCACCAGGCCGAGCGTGATCAGCGCGGGGTAGAAGGCGATGCTGCTGACGATGCGCTGGTAGAGGCGAAACAGCCGGTTGCTCGACGTGTCCATGCAGGATTCCGGATTGCGGTGCGTACCGGTTTCGGCAGTGCTGACGGGCAAATGTTCGGTGGGCCGGGATTTCAGAATTGCGTGGGGACCAGGGTTGCGATCAGCGCACGCACGCTGCCGGGCAGGGCGTCCAGTTCGCGAACCAGAATGCTGCGCTCGCGCACCGCCCAGGGTTCATCCAGTGTTACCAGGGCGAGCTGCATGGTGCGGCTGTGTCGGCGCGCTGCCGACTCGGGGATGATGCCGATGCCCACACCGGCCTCAATCATCCGGCACACCGCCTCGAAGCTGGAGACCTGGATGCGCAGGGAGAGCTGGCCGCCGAGTTTTTCCACCTGATCGCGCAGGAATGTCAGCAGGGTGCTGCCCTCGTGCAGGCCGATGTGCTGATAGGCCAGGGTCTGGCGCAGCGTGACCTGTGCTTCCCCGGCCAGCGGATGGCCGACCGGCACCGCCAGCAGCAGGCGGTCGGTGCTGAAGTGCAATACCTGCAGCCCTTCGGCCTGCACCGGGCCCGCGATGATGCCCATGTCGGTGCTGCCGTCCAGCACGCCACGCACGATGTCGCGGCTCAGGCGCTCCTGCAGGTCCACCGTGACGCCGGGGCGCTCGGCGAGAAATCCGGCCAGCACCTCCGGGAGGAATTCGGTTACGGCCGTGGTGTTGGCGAAGATGCGGATGTGACCGGCCGAGTCGGTGCCGTATTCGGCGAACTCGCTTTTCAGATAGTCCACCTGGCGCATGATCAGCCGCGCATGCTGCAGCAGCTTGTGGCCGGCCGGCGTCAGCTCCACCCCGCGGCTGTCGCGGTAGAGCAGGCGGCTGTCGAACTGGGCTTCCAGCGCCTTGATGCGTGCACTGGCGGCTGCCGGTGAGAGGTGCGCGCGGCGCGCGCCCTGGGTCAGGCTGGGGGACTCGGCGATATGGATGAACAGGCGCAGATCGGCCAGATCGAAATGCATGAGGCGCCTCGGCTTAGGTGGAGCGTTCAGCTTAGCCGAACGCCGGTGTCGGTAAATACAAATTCTCGGAACGCCGGCTTCGTAGCATCCTGCGGCAAAACAAGACAACAGCGGAACCCGACGATGACCGATATCTCTGCCTGGATTGGCCGCATCGAAGAAGTCCACGACCAGCTCAGCCGCAACCTGCTGATGCGCATTGCCGCGACCTTCGGTGAAAGCACTCCCGCCCATGGCGAAGCGCTGCCGCCTTTGTGGCAATGGTGCTTCTTCCAGGACCCGATTGCCGAAACCGGGCTGGGCGAGGACGGCCACCCTGCGCGCGGTGGCTTCCTGCCGCCGGCGGACAACCGCAACCGCATGTGGGCCGGTGGCCGCGTCGAATTCTTCCGCCCGCTGGAAGCGGGTGGCGAGGCCCGGCGGGTATCGACCATCAAGCACATCGAGGAGAAGCACGGCCGCACCGGTGCGTTGCTGTTCGTCACCGTGCAGCACGACTACCTGCAGGACGGCCGCCTGGCCATCCGCGAGGAGCAGGACATCGTCTACCGCGAGCCGAGCCCGCCGAAGACCAGCAGTGGCGAACCCATGGTCGCCGGAGGCTGGCGCGAGGCGGTCACACCGACGCCGACGCTGCTGTTCCGTTATTCGGCGGTCACCTTCAATGGCCATCGCATCCATTACGACTGGCCCTACGTCACCGAGACCGAAGGCTATGCCGGCCTGGTCGTTCACGGCCCGCTGATCGCAACCTTGAACCTGCGCGCCTTCTGCCGCGCCAATCCCGACGCCCGCCTGCGCCGCTTCGCCTACCGCGGCCTGCGCCCGCTGATCGCGCCGCAGCCGTTCGAGGTCGGCGGCCGCATCGTCGCGCCGGGCAAGGCCGAACTCTGGGCCGGCGACCACAACGGCCTGGCGCAGAAAGCCGAAGTGGAATTCGACTGAATCGTAGGGTGGATAACGGCGCAGCCTTATCCACCAAAAGCCCGGCGGTGGATCGCCACCCGGTGGATCGTCACCCGGTGGATCGGTAAAGCGCGATCCACCCTACGTCTGCCGCGACAACGATAAGAAGGTGAAGAGCCGAGATGACCCCGAACAAGACCGAAGAACTGAGCTTCATCCGCGAAGGCGTGCGCGCCCTCTGCGCCGAATTTCCCGCCGAGTACTGGCGCAAGATCGATGAGGAAAAGGGCTTCCCGGAAGCCTTCGTCACCGCCATGACCGAGGCCGGCTGGCTCTCGGCGATGATCCCGGAAGAATATGGCGGCTCGGGCCTGGGCCTGGCCGAAGCCTCGGTCATCCTCGAGGAGGTCAACCGTTGCGGCGGCAACTCCGGGACCATTCATGGGCAGATGTACAACATGTTCACCCTGCTCAGAAACGGCAGCGAGGAGCAGAAGCGCTACTACCTGCCGAAGCTCGCCAGTGGCGAGCTGCGCCTGCAGTCCATGGGCGTCACCGAGCCGACCACCGGCACCGACACCACCAAGATCAAGACCACCGCCGTGCGCCGGGGCGACAAGTACGTCATCAACGGGCAGAAGGTGTGGATCTCGCGCATCCAGCATTCCGACCTGATGATCCTGCTGGCACGCACCACGCCGCTGGCCGAGGTGCAGCGCAAGTCCGAGGGCATGTCGATCTTCCTCGTCGACCTGCGCGAGGCGATCGGCAACGGCCTGACCGTGCAGCCGATTGCCAACATGGTCAACCACGAGACCAACGAGCTGTTCTTCGACAACCTGGAGATTCCCGCCAGCAGCCTGATCGGCGAGGAGGGCAAGGGCTTTCGTTACATCCTCGATGGGCTGAATGCCGAACGCACGCTGATCGCCGCCGAGTGCATCGGGGACGGCCGCTGGTTTGTCGAGAAGTCCGCCGCCTATGCCCGCGACCGCGTGGTGTTCGGCCGGCCTATCGGACAGAACCAGGGGGTGCAGTTCCCCATCGCCGAGGCGCACATCGAGATCGAGGCGGCCGACCTGATGCGCTGGCGCGCCTGCGAGGAATACGACACCGGCCGTAATGCCGGAGCCGCGGCCAACATGGCCAAATACCTGGCGGCCAAGGCCAGCTGGGAAGCCGCCAACGCCTGCCTGCAGACCCACGGCGGCTTCGGCTTCGCCAACGAATACGACGTCGAGCGCAAGTTCCGCGAGACCCGGCTGTACCAGGTGGCGCCGATCTCCACCAACCTGATCCTGTCGTACGTGGCCGAGCACTTGCTCGAGTTGCCGCGTTCGTTCTAACGGAGCCAAACGTAGGGTGGAAAACGGCGAAGCCTTTTCCACGCGTATCGAACAGGCGACACAGGTGGTGGAAATGCTCGCGATTTCCACCCTACGAAAAAGGGAAGCGCGTCATGAATATCAGCCACCTCGACCATCTGGTCCTCACCGTCGCCGATATCGAAAAGACGGTGGACTTCTACACCCGCGTGCTCGGCATGCAGCTGGTGACCTTCGGCGAAGGGCGCAAGGCGCTGACCTTCGGCAATCAGAAGATCAATCTGCATCAGGCCGGGCGCGAGTTCGAGCCCAAGGCCGAGCGGCCGACGCCGGGTTCGGCGGACCTGTGCTTTATCGTCGCCACGCCATTGGATCGAGTCATTGCGCATCTGGAAACGCAGGGCGTCTCGATCATCGAAGGCCCAGTGCAACGCACCGGCGCCACCGGCCCGATCCGCTCGGTGTATGTGCGCGACCCCGATCTGAACCTCATCGAACTGTCCAACTCAATGGAGTCTCGCGCATGAGCCAACACACCCAGGCGCTGACCGAATTCCTAGCCGGGCTCGCCTACGAGCAGATCCCCGAGCCGGTGCTCGCTCGCACCGAAGACCTCTTTCTCGACTGGCTCGGCTCGGCCCTGGCCAGCGCAGGCTCGCATCCGATTCCGCTGTTCGAGCGTTACGCGCAGAGGATGGGCCCGGCCGACGGACCGGCGCGCATTCTGGTCAACGGCCAGAGCAGCTCCGCCTATTTCGCCGCGCTGGTGAACGCCGCCAGCTCGCACCTGGTGGAGCAGGATGATCTGCATAACAGCTCCGTGCTGCACCCGGCCACGGTGGTCTTCCCGGCCGCGCTGGCGGCGGCGCAGGATCTGGGCAAGTCCGGCCGCGAGCTTCTGATGGCCTCGGTTGCCGGTTACGAGGCGGGTATCCGCATCGGCGAATTCCTCGGCCGCTCGCATTACCGCATCTTCCATACCACGGCGACCGTCGGCACCCTGGCTGCCGCGGTGGCCGTTGGCAAGCTGATGAACTTCGACCAGCAGCAGTTCACCCACCTGCTCGGCAGCGCCGGCACCCAGGCCGCGGGGCTGTGGGAGTTTCTTCGTGACGCGGCGGACTCCAAGCAGCTGCACACCGCCAAGGCCGCCGCCGATGGCCTGCTCGCCGCCTACCTGACCGCCGATGGCCTGACCGGCGCACAGAACATCCTCGAAGGCGAGCAGGGCATGGCGGCGGGCATGTCCCGCGATGCCGAGCCGAGCAAGCTGTCCGACCGCCTCGGCACGCGCTGGGCGCTGGCGGAAACCTCCTTCAAGTTCCACGCCTCCTGCCGCCATACCCATCCGGCCGCTGATGCACTGCTGGCGCTGATGCGGCGAGAAGGCCTGCACGCCGATGACATTTCCAGCGTCACCACCCGCGTGCATCAGGGGGCGATCGACGTGCTCGGTCGCGTGACCGTGCCACAAAGTGTCCATCAGGCCAAGTTCTCCATGGGCACCGTGCTGGGGCTGATCGCCCTGTACGGCAAGGCCGGCCTGACCGAATTCCACAGCCATGCGCTCAGCGACCCGCGCGTCGCCGTATTTCGCAAGAAGGTGTCGATGACCCTCGATCCTGAAGTCGACGGCGCTTACCCCGCGCGTTGGCTCGGTCGTGTCGAAGTGACCACTGCCGATGGCCGCACGCTGCACGGCGCCATCGACGAACCCAAGGGCGACCCGGGCAACACGCTGAGCCGCGCCGAGCTGGAAGACAAATTCCGACGCCTGGTGCAGTTCTCCGCTGCGCGTAGTGATGACGAGGCCGGCGTGCTGATCGACACGGTCTGGCGCCTGCGCGAGCTGGAGCGGCTGGACGCACTGGCCTGAACGTAGGGTGGATGACGGCGAAGCCTCATCCACCAACACGGCGCCAAATCGGGTGCGCTTGAACAGACGCGTGGAAAAGGCGTTGCCGTTTTCCACCCAACGCCGAATTTGCAGGAACCGAACATGAACGACAGCCAAGTCAAACCCCGCCCACTCGATGGCATCACCGTGGTCAGCCTCGAGCACGCCATCGCCGCGCCGTTCTGCACGCGCCAGCTGGCCGATCTCGGCGCGCGGGTGATCAAGATCGAGCGGCCCGGTGCCGGCGATTTCGCCCGCGGTTATGACGAGCGGGTCGACGGCCTGGCCTCGCATTTCGTCTGGACCAACCGCTCCAAGGAGAGCCTGACCCTGGACGTGAAGCAGGATGCCGCCGCGCAGGTGCTCGACCAGCTGTTGGCGGGTGCCGACGTGCTGGTGCAGAACCTCGCGCCCGGCGCCGCGGCGCGCATGGGGTTGTCCTTCGAGGCTCTGCACGAGCGCTTTCCGCGGCTGATCGTCTGCGACATCTCCGGCTACGGCGAGGGCGGCCCCTACGAGCAGAAGAAGGCCTACGACCTGCTGATCCAGAGCGAGGGCGGCTTTCTCTCTGTCACCGGCGGGCCGGGTGAAACCGAGATGGCCAAGGCCGGCTGCTCCATCGCCGATATCGCCGCGGGGATGTACGCCTACACCGGCGTGCTCTCGGCGCTGATGCTGCGCGACAAGACGGGCGAGGGCAGTCGCGTCGACGTTTCCATGCTCGAAAGTCTGGTGGAGTGGATGGGCTACCCGCTGTACTACGCCTACAAGGGCGCGACGCCGCCGCCGCGTGCCGGCGCCGCCCACGCCACCATCTACCCCTACGGCCCGTTCCCCACCGGTGACGGCGGCACGGTGATGCTCGGCCTGCAGAACGAGCGCGAGTGGCTGTTGTTCTGCGAAAAGGTCTTGCTGCAACCCGCGCTTGCCAGCGACGTGCGCTTCTCCAGCAACTCGCAGCGCTCGGACAACCGCGAGGCGCTGCGCGCGATCATCGTCGACGCGTTCGGCAAGCTGAGTGCCGACGAAGTGATTGCGCGCCTGGATGCCGCGCCCATCGCCAATGCCCACGTCAACGACATGGCTGGTGTCTGGGCGCATCCGCAGCTGGAGGCCCGCCAGCGCTGGGGCGAAGTGGACAGCCCGTCCGGCCGCCTGCCTGCATTGCTGCCACCGGGGCGCAACAGCGCCTTCGCCCCGCGCATGGACCCCATCCCCGCGCTGGGCCAGCACACCGATAGTTTGCTCGCTGAGCTGGGCTACGCCCCCGCGGATATCCAGCGGCTACACGAGCAAGGCGCGGTATGAACGCACCCAGGAGCCAGCCCATGAACTCATCGATCATCCGTAGCGCGCTGTTCGTCCCGGCGACCCGTCCGGAACGCATTCCGAAGGCGCTGGCGACGGGGGCCGACGCGGTCATCGTCGACCTCGAGGATGCGGTCGCGGAGAATCTCAAGGCAGAGGCGAGGGGCAACCTCGATGCCTTCCTCGCTGCCAATCCGGAGGCGCGCCTATTGGTGCGCATCAACGCGCCAACCCACGCCGAGCAGGCGGCGGACCTGGCGCTCTGTGCCCGTCATGCGGGAGTCGCCGGCGTGCTGTTGCCGAAGGTCGAAAGCGCGGTGCAGGTTGCGCTGGCGGCCAGCTGCGGCAAGCCGGTCTGGCCAATCGTCGAAACTGCCTGCGGGCTGGCCAATCTGGCGGAAATTGCCCACGCCCAGGGTGTCGAGCGGCTGTCCTTCGGCGCGCTGGACCTGGGCCTCGATCTCGGCTTGGCCAATGGCACCGCCGGCGCCGAGCGCATGCTCGACCAGGCACGCTATGCGCTGCTGCTGCAGTCGCGATTGGCCGGGCTGGCAGCGCCGCTGGACAGCGTCTTTCCCGACATCAAGAACCTCGAAGGCCTCGCCCGTGCCGCTGCCGATGCGCGTGACATGGGCTTTGGCGGCCTGCTGTGCATCCATCCGAGCCAGGTGGCCGTGGTGCACGAAACCCTGATGCCCAGTGCCGCGGAACTGGCCTGGGCGCAACGCATCCTCGCCGCCGGAGCTTCCGGCGAGGGGGTTTTCGTGGTGGACGGACAGATGGTCGACGCCCCCGTCATCGGCCGTGCCCGTCGCCTGCTGCAACGTGCCGGGCAAGCGGTGCCCTGACCGCAACGCTTGCCTGCGAAACGTACCAACCGACAAAAACAAGAGGGTACTTCCATGCTGAGTAACAAGCTCAAGGCACTCGCCTGCGCGCTTTCTTTCTCCATCGCCGGACTGGTGCATGCCGATCCCGTGACCATCAAGTTCGCCCATGTAGTGGCGGACAACACACCGAAGGGGCAGGGCGCCCTGCTGTTCAAGAAACTCGCCGAGGAACGCCTGCCGGGCAAGGTGAAGGTCGAGGTCTACCCGAACTCCTCGCTGTTCGGCGACGGCAAGGAAATGGAGGCCCTGCTGCTCGGTGACGTGCACATGCTGGCGCCGTCGCTGGCCAAGTTCGAGCATTACGCCAAGGCCATCCAGATCTTCGATCTGCCATTCCTGTTCGACGATCTGGCCGCTGCCGACCGCTTCCAGAGCAGCCCGCAGGGCCGGGCGCTGCTGACCGCGATGGAGGACAAGAACATCACCGGCCTGGCCTATTGGCACAACGGCACCAAGCAGCTCTCAGCCAACAAGCCGCTGCGCGAACCCAAGGACGCGCGCGGCCTGAAGTTCCGCGTGCAGGCCTCCGCGGTGCTCGACGAGCAGTTCAAGGTGGTGCGTGCCAACCCGCGCAAGATGAGCTTCGCCGAGGTCTACCAGGGCCTGCAGACCGGTGTGGTCAATGGCACCGAGAACACCTGGTCGAACTACGAAAGCCAGAAGGTCCATGAGGTACAGCCGTACATGACCGCGTCCGATCATGGCCTGATCGACTACATGGTGATCACCAACACCAAGTTCTGGAAAGGCTTGCCGGATGATGTGCGCAGCGAGCTGGAAGCGATCATGGCTGAGGTCACCGTCGAGGTTAACCGCCAGGCGGACGAACTCAATCAGAAGGCGCGCCAGACCATCGCCGCCTCCGGCAAGACCGAAATCATCGAGCTGACCCCCGAGCAGCGCGCGATGTGGCGCGAGGCGATGAAACCGGTGTGGAAGAAGTTCGAGAGCGAGATCGGCGTCGAGCTGATCGAGGCGGCCCAGGCAGCCAACCGCTCCTGACACCAAACCATCCGCCTGGGCGGGGCGCAGTGTGCTCCCGCCCAGGTTCTTATCGGTCAACCGAGCGGCGCCCGTCCAGATGAGACGGGCCTGCTTTTTTTACCCAGACGAACGCTTATGCTGACCGCTCGACCAACGTAAGGAGACGCCGGCATGAGTCGCTATGCCTTTGTCAGCACGCCGGTGCTGGATATCGCTTATCTCGAATGGAATCCCCGTGGCCAACAGGTGGCCGTGCTCGTGCACGGCTGGCCGGATTGCGCGGAGAGCTGGACCGAGGTCGCCGAGCGCCTGGCCTCTGCCGGCTACCGGGTGCTCTGCCCGACGCTGCGTGGTTTCGGGCAGACGCGCTTTATCGACCCACTGACCCCGCGCAGCGGCCAGCTGGCCGCATTGGGCCGCGATCTGCTGGATTTCATCGATGCGCTGCGCCTCGACCAGCCGGTGCTGGTCGGCCACGACTGGGGCGCGCGGGCGGTGGCCAATGCCTGCGGGCTGCGCCATCACGCCGCCGCACGGCTGGTAATGCTCGCGGTGGGCTATGGCACCAATGACCCGAACCAGCACATCTCGCTGAGCCAGGCGCGCAACTACTGGTACCACTGGTACATGGCCACCTCGCGCGGCGAGCAGACGGTAACCGAGGATCGCGCGGCCTTCACGCGGCTGCTGTGGGATACCTGGTCACCGGCCGGCTGGTACAGCGAGGCGGATTTCATCCAGGCCCTGGAAGCTTTCGATAATCCGGACTGGGCTGCCGTGGTACTGCATTCCTATCGCCACCGCTGGGGCTTCGTCGACGGCGATCCTGCCTATGCATCGGACGAGGCGCTGCTGCAACCGGCCCCGGTGCTCGCCGTGCCGACGCTGGTGCTGCACGGCGAGGCCGATACCTGCAACGCACCGGAAACCTCGGCGGGCCGCGAGGCCTTGTTCAGCGGCCCATACCACCGACAGCTATTGCCAGGCGTCGGCCACTTCCCCCAGCGCGAGGCGCCGCAGGCAGTGGCCGAGGCGATTCTGCAGTTCTGTCAGGGGGATTGAGCCCGTTGCTACGTGCTGCGGACGGCGAGACCTAACTGTTTTCCGGCCTGCAGTGGTTTGGTTTTTCTAGGGCCCTGCTAGGCCTGCCGCTTGTGCTTGCCAGTTTTTTTTGCGGCTATGGAATCGCGAAGCCTTATCGACACGGCAATGGTGGAGCGTGTGCGGTAGGTCGCAGGCGAGGCAATGTTTGATGACATCAATTTCACGCTTCCCAGAGCTGGTATATAAACACCCGACGTCCCTGAGAGGCCCGAGCTAGAGGCTCGAAGAGAAAGGCGAACGGAATGTTATACACCAAGCCCGTTCGGCGTCTTATACACCACGTGGTGTCTAATTATAGTTAGGCGTTGTATGAAACTGCTCCGATACTTTGTTACCGATGACGGCTCTCTTCCAGAGTTGGAAGTGCGGTATTCGAATCCAAATAAAGTATCCAAAGGTTTCGAATTTTTCTTCGCAAATAATGCCCGGAATGTAACGGCCGGCGGAGGCTACCTTTGGATCAAATCTTCGCAAAAAGAGAAACCATTCACAGGTGCCGGTGATGCAGCATTAGTTGTTTGTGAGTCAGCAGAACCATTCCATGTAGTGCTAGCAGGCATAACCATTGCAAACTGCACGCTTCCCGATTTAGGAGTTCTCGTCATGCCCTCTAGCTTGAACATCGACTACCGAATGGGCAGTGCATGGGGAGCATCCGAGGTCAACGCTCTGCTCATACTGTTGAAAGAGCTATGCGGGCTAGGTGGTACGCTTGTCGCTCCGTGGTGGGGCGCCGAAGGCGAGCATGAGTTCACTGAAGCTCTGCGTCGCGCCTAACAAGCGTATATGGACTCTCCCCACAAGCAGTGAGGAATAGTTTTTTTCGATCCTGTCGTCAGCGCGGTTGCATTCGTATATCCGGCCTGTACTGGGCATTGCCCTGGCCATTCTGTAGTTCGCGCAGCGGGGGCCAAGCGTTCAAGCGATCGCGAAGATCATCATTGTTATCGACCTTGCTCCGCTGCAGGGCTCGCCGGTTCCGATAGTCTCGCTTCACCATCTCATTGCTAACCCGCCGCCAGACGGGTTTTGTGCTGTGCCAGTTACCGCTGAATCACCGCTCATCGGGCGCCACACCTTCCAGCAGCCGCTCCGTACGCGGTCAACCGCCTGCTTCCTGCATCCACTTCGGCTTCGGATAACGGCGATCGGCCTTGCCGGCCTTGAGTACCGCGCCCGGCACGTCATGGCCGACCAGTTGGGGCAGGTCGGCGGCGCATTGCAGCAGGCGGTCGAGATCGACGCCGGTGTTCAGGCCCATGCGCTGGAACATATGCACGAGATCCTCCGTGCAGATATTGCCGCTGGCGCCGGGCGCGTAAGGGCAGCCGCCGAGTCCGCCGAGGGAGGCGTCGAAGCGGTCGATGCCGGCGTTCAGCGCTGCCAGCGCGTTGGCCAGGCCCATGCCGCGGGTGTTGTGAAAGTGTGCGGTGAATACTGCCTGCGGCCAGCTGTTCAGCACTTCGCGGCAGATGCGCTCGACCTGCGCCGGGTCGGCCATGCCGGTGGTGTCGCAGAGGGTGATGCCTTGCACGCCGATCTCCAGCAGGCGTTGCACCAGCTCATAGATGCGCCGCTCGGGCACGTCGCCCTCGAAGGGGCAGCCGAAGGTGGTCGATAGCGAGGCGTTGATGAACACGCCACTGCCGCGAGTGACTTCGATGATTTCGCGGAACTGCACCAGCGACTGTTCGGGCGTCATGCGCAGGTTGGCCAGGCCATGGGTGTCGCTGGCCGACATCACCAGGTTGATCTCGTCCACTTCGCAGGCAAGGGCGCGCTCGCAGCCCTTCACGTTGGGCACCAGCACGGTGTACTCGACGCCCTCCACACGGCGGATGCCGCGCATCACGTCTTCGGCGTCGCGCAGGTTGGGGATGGCCTTTGGCGAGGTGAAGGAGGTGACCTCGACCTTCGCCAGCCCGGTTTGCGAGAGGCGGTCGATCAGGGCGATCTTGGCTTCGGTCGGCACGAAGGCCGCTTCGATCTGGAAGCCGTCGCGGGTGGCGACTTCCTGGATATACAGGCGCTTGTTCATGGGTGAGTCCTGGGGTTTCGTAGGGTGGATGACGCTTCATCCATCCACCTTTTCGGCTGGCTCGGAGGTGGACAAGCTTCGCGTTGTCCACCCTACGGCAGTGTCAGATGATCCCGCGCTCGCGCAGGCCCTGGCGTTGTTCGCCGGTGAGGCCGAGGCCGGCCAGCACGTCGTCGGTGTGCTCGCCCAATTGCGGGCCGCCTTCGCCGATGCGTCCTGGCGTGCGCGACAGCTTGGGCAGCACGCCCGGTACCTTGAGCGGGCCGGCGAAGGTCTGCACCTGCTCGATCATCTGCCGCGCCAGGTAGTGCGGGTCCTTGACGATATCGGCAGCGGTGTAGGGATAGCCGGCCGGCACGCGGGCGCCCTTGAGTGCTTCGATCACCTCGTCGCGGCTGTGCTGGATGGTCCATTCGCCAATGGCGGCATCGATCAGCTCGGCGTGCTGGGCGCGGCCGTCGTTGTGGGCGAAGCGCGGGTCATCGGCGAGGTCCTGGCGGCCCATCAGGGTCATCAGGCGCTTGTAGATGCTGTCACCATTGCCGGCGATCAGCACGTAGGCGCCGTCGTTGCACAGATAGGAATTGGACGGCGTGATGCCGGGCAGGGCACTGCCAGCCGGCTCGCGTACGTAGCCGAAGGCGTCGTATTCGGGCACGAGGCTTTCCATCATGGCGAACACCGACTCGTACAGCGCCACGTCGATCTCCTGGCCCTGGCCGCTACGGTTGCGCTCCTGCAGGGCGAGCAATACACCGATCACGCCATACAGCGAGGACAGCGAATCGCCGATGCTGACGCCGACCCGCACCGGCGGCTGGCCGGGATAGCCGGAGAGGTGGCGCAGACCGCCCATGGCTTCGCCGATCACACCGAAGCCAGGCAGGTCGCGATAGGGGCCGGTCTGGCCGTAGCCGGAAATGCGCAGCATGATCAGCCGAGGGTTCAGCTTCGACAGCTCATCCCAGCCCAGGCCCCATTCTTCCAGCGTGCCGGGGCGAAAGTTCTCCACCAGGATGTCGGCTTCGGCCACCAGCTGGCGGACGATTTCCTGGCCTTCCGCGGCCTTGAGATCCAGCGTCACCGAGCGCTTGTTGCGCGACTGCACATGCCACCAGAGCGAGGTACCGTCCTTGAGCTTGCGCCACTTGCGCAACGGGTCGCCGACCCTGGGCGGCTCGATCTTGATCACATCGGCGCCGAATTCGCCGAGCAGCTTGCTGGCGAAAGGGCCGGCGATCAGCTGACCCATCTCGATCACCTTGAGGCCCTGCAGCGGCAGGTTCTTGTCTGTCTGTTCGCTCATCACGACACCTGTGCCGGTTGATTCATGGTGCCGAGCATGACCGACCCATCGGCAGCGCACAATTGGCCGTTGGCCAAGTAAGGTTTCGCGCCTCACGAAGGCTAAGACGAAAGGAGCTTTGAAAAGCTTAGGTCGGGCAGCGCATGCTTCGTCTACCGCGAATACGGGAATCCACTATGCGCCGCATCGATTTCGTCACCCTTCGGCTGTTCGTCGCCATCGCCGAGACCCGCAGTCTGACCCGCGCCGCCGAGCGCGAGCATCTGGCGCTGGCGGCGGTGAGCAAGCGCGTCAGCGATCTGGAAGGGCAGCTCGGCGTCAGCCTGCTCTATCGCCAGCCCAAGGGCGTCGAGCTGACGCCGGCCGGCCACGCGCTGCTGCACCACGCGCGCAACCTGCTGGATAACCTGCAACAGCTGGACGCCGATCTCAGCGAATTCAGCCAGGGCGTAAAGGGCCATGTGCGCATCCACGCCAATACCTCGGCGGTGATCGAATTCCTGCCCGAGGACCTGAGTACTTTTACCCGCCAGCACCCGGAGGTGAAGATCGACCTCGAGGAGCGTGTCAGCAGCGACACCCTGCGCGCACTGCGCGAGGGGCTGACCGATATCGGCATCTTCGCCGGGCACATGCCGGCCGAGGATCTGCAGGTGTTTCCCTACCGCGAGGATCGGCTGGTGCTGGTCACGCCACGCGAGCACGTGCTGGCCGAACGTGCGGCGATCGCCCTGCGTGATGCCGCCGGCTTCGACTTCATTGGCCTGCAACAGGACGCCTCGCTGCACGCGCTGCTGCAGCAGTCGGCTCAGCAGATGAGTACGCCGCTGCGTCTGCGCATTCAGGTGCGCAGCTTCGAGGCGATCTGTCGAATGATTCACACCGGCATGGGCATCGGTGTGCTGCCCGAGCAGGTGGTGCGCAACTACCTGCCGGCGCTGGACGTAGCCATCGTGCCGCTGAGCGATGCCTGGGCGCGGCGCGAACTCAAGCTGGGCGTGCGCAATCTGGAAAGCCTGTCAGTGACTGCCCGGCAGATGCTCGAGCACCTCACGCTTCGCGAAGGCCAGGCCTGAACGAAGCCGTTCGGCGGCACAACTGCGGCGCGGCCTTCGCCAATCACGAAGTCGCGCTTGGCCAAATAGCAATTCAGTCCGCGGGGGCGGCGGGGTAGAGTCGGACCAGCTGCATGGCTCAAACAACTACAAAACGGAGCTCCCCATGGCACGACTCACCCGTGGCATTACCCGTCTGCTCGCCGCTTCGGCGCTGTTTACCGCTCTCGGCGCCCAGGCCGATCCGATCCTGATCAAGTTCTCCCATATCACCGCCGACAGCACGCCGAAGGGCCAGGGCGCGCTGATGTTCAAGAAGCTCGTGGAAGAGCGCCTGCCCGGCCAGGTAGAAGTGCAGGTGTTCGCCAACTCCTCGCTGTATGGCGACGGCAAGGAGATGGAAGCGCTGCTGATGAATGAGGTACAGCTGCTGGCGCCGGCACCGTCGAAGCTCGAGCAATACACCAAGCAACTGCAGCTGTTCGACCTGATGTTCCTGTTCGACGATATGGCTGCGGCGCAGCGCTTCCAGCAGTCGGACAAGGGCCGCGCCATGCTCAAGTCGATGGAGGACAAGGGCATCACCGGCCTGGCCTACTGGCTCAACGGCATGCGCCACTTCACTGCCAACAAGCCGCTGCGCGAGCCGGCCGACGCCCGCGGACTGAAATTCCGCGTGCAGCCCTCGGACCTGCAGGCCGCCCAGTACACCGCCCTGCGGGCAGTACCGCGCAAGATGGCCTTCGCCGAAATCTATCAAGGGCTGCAGACCGGCGTGGTCAATGCCCAGGACAATCCCTGGTCGAACATCTACAGCCAGAAGTACCACGAGGTGCAGAAGTACATCACCGAGTCCGGTCACGGCATCGGCAACTACCTGCTGATCACCAACACCAGGTTCTGGAGCGGCCTGCCGGCAGAGGTGCGCGGCGAGCTGGAAGCGATCATCGACGAGGTCACCGTGGAGGTGAACCGCCAGGCCGAGGCGCTGAACGAGAAGGCCAAGCAGGGCGTCATCGACTCGGGCAAGAGCGAGATTCTGGTGCTTACCGACGAGCAACGCGACAAGTGGCGCGACGCGGTGCAGCCGGCGTGGAAGAAGTTCGAAGCCGATATCGGCAAGGACCTGATCGAGGCCGCGCGCGCAGCTAACTCTGCGCCCTGAGGCAAGCCCGCCAATGGTCTGTTAGACCAATGTGCAGTTTCGGCCACGGCGCTGGCTGCACAGAATGGCGGTGTCTATCTGCGTGATCGGACAAGTGTGTATTGCAACCGGATGGTTGACCGAGCGGCCCCTGAGGCCGCTTTTTTTTGCCCGCAAAACACGTCCGCGGGTGTCGGGGCCGTAGCATTCAGCTACGCAAAAGCTCTGGCAAATGGCGGCAGTGCACACGCCATGCGGTGAGGCGCGGTCTATGCTTGAGCAAAGCCGATACGCCATGGGTGGCGTGCTTGGCTGGAGTGCACCGTCTGACAGGCGCTGGGTTGGTCATTGGGTTCGCCTGCTGGACAGGGTTCTGCATACCAACAAGACAGACGAGGAACTGCCATGAGCGCTGCGTCCGTATATCCGGTTCGGCCCGAGGTGGCCGCTCAGTCACTGACCAACGAAGCCAGCTACAAGGCCATGTACCAGCAGTCGGTGATCAATCCCGAGGGCTTCTGGCGTGAACAGGCGGCGCGGCTGGACTGGATCCGGCCTTTCACCGAGGTCAAGCGCACCTCCTTCGACGATCACCATGTGGACATCAAATGGTTCGCCGATGGCACGCTCAACGTCTCGGCCAACTGCCTGGATCGGCACCTGGCCGAGCGCGGCGATCAGCTGGCAATCATCTGGGAGGGCGATGATCCTTCCGAACACCGCGAGATCACCTACCGCGAGCTGCACCAGGAAGTCAGCAAGTTCGCCAATGCGCTGCGCGGTCAGGATGTGCACCGCGGCGACGTGGTGACCATCTACATGCCGATGATTCCCGAGGCTGCGGTGGCGATGCTGGCCTGCGCGCGTATCGGCGCGATCCACTCGGTGGTGTTCGGTGGCTTCTCCCCGGAAGCGCTGGCCGGGCGCATCATCGATGGTCAGTCGAAGATCGTGATCACCGCCGACGAAGGCATTCGCGGCGGCAAACCCGTGCCGCTCAAGGAGAACGTCGACGAGGCGCTGACCAATCCCCAGACCAGCTGTGTGAAGAAGATCATCGTCGTGCGCCGCACGGGTGCGGACATTCGCTGGCACTCGCATCGCGACATCTGCTACGACGACCTGATGCGCGTGGCCGGTGAGGTCTGCGCACCAAAGGAAATGGGGGCCGAGGAGCCGCTGTTCATCCTTTATACCTCCGGCTCCACGGGCAAGCCGAAGGGCGTTCTGCATACCTGCGGCGGCTATCTGCTCTATGCCGCACTGACCCATGAGCGGGTGTTCGACTACCGCCCCGGGGAGGTCTATTGGTGCACGGCCGATATCGGCTGGATCACCGGGCACAGCTACCTGATCTATGGTCCGCTGGTCAACGGCGCGACGACGCTGATGTACGAAGGCGTGCCGAATCATCCAGACGTTACCCGCATCGCCCGGATCATCGACAAGCATAAGGTGAACATCCTTTACACGGCGCCCACGGCGATCCGCGCCATGATGGCCGAGGGGGCCGCGGCGGTGGAGGGGGCCGATGGCTCCAGCCTGCGTCTGCTCGGTACGGTGGGCGAACCGATCAATCCCGAGGCATGGCACTGGTATTACGAAACGGTCGGCCAATCGCGCTGCCCCA
Organism: Pseudomonas sp.; assembly: GCA_007713455.1. Classification (GTDB taxonomy): domain Bacteria; phylum Pseudomonadota; class Gammaproteobacteria; order Pseudomonadales; family Pseudomonadaceae; genus Stutzerimonas; species Stutzerimonas chloritidismutans. Next base: position 116,255 of record VMRT01000011.1, on the reverse strand, counting down.
TCGTCGATACCTGGTGGCAGACCGAGACCGGCGGCATCCTGATCAGCCCGCTGCCAGGGGCGACCGCACTCAAGCCGGGCTCCGCCACGCGCCCGCTGTTCGGTGTGGTGCCGGGGTTGGTGGACAACCTCGGCAACCTGCTCGAAGGCCCTGCCGAGGGCAATCTGGTGATCCTCGACTCCTGGCCGGGGCAGATGCGCACCATCTACAAGGACCACGACCGCTTCGTCGACACCTACTTCAAGACCTTTCGCGGCATGTACTTCACCGGTGATGGCGCGCGCCGCGACGAGGATGGCTATTACTGGATCACCGGAAGGGTCGATGACGTACTCAACGTGTCCGGACACCGCATGGGCACCGCGGAGATCGAAAGCGCGATGGTCGCCCATGCCAAGGTGGCCGAAGCGGCAGCGGTGGGCGTTCCGCATGCGCTGAAGGGGCAGGCGATCTACGTGTATGTGACCTTGGTCAGCGGCGTGCAGCCCACGGATGCGCTGCGTCAGGAGCTGCAGCAATGGGTGCGCAAGGAGATCGGGCCGATCGCCGTACCGGATGTGATCCAATGGGCCCCTGGGCTGCCGAAGACGCGTTCCGGCAAGATCATGCGCCGGCTGCTGCGCAAGATCGCAACGGACGACTACGACGCGCTGGGCGATACCTCGACTCTGGCCGATCCTGGTGTGGTCGATCAGCTGATCGAGGCTCATGAGGCGGTGAAGAAGCGCTAAAGGAGAGGGCGAGCGGAGCTTAGTAACGCTTTACCCGTGAGCCTGCGCCCGGCGGCCATGCCACGACTCGCCGGGCTCAATGTTCCGCGCTTGAATGGGCGCGGGATCAGACGCCGGCAGGCGGGCTTTTCAGGCTGTCATTGCCGGTTACGGTAGTGCCGTTGGTGGCTGCCGCGGCGTTGGCCTGCAATTGCTGGCGATCCTTTTCCGAGCGTTCGAACGGCATGTGGTGCGAGCGGCCTTCGGCCATGCCGGCCTGTTCGTTGATTTCATTGAACACGCGCTTGGCCTCGCAGTGCCCGGTTACGCCACGGGACAGCGCCAGGCCGCCGATACCCAGCTGCAGCAGTCCGCCCAAACCGCCGCGGCTGAGGCCCTTGGCAAGTAAATACAGCCCGCCGGCCAGGGACATGGCGCGCTCCCAGCCGTGGACGTTCTGATTCTGGTGGTTCGAGGACTTGTTGTTCATGGGTGGCTCCGACGAGGACATTCTCAATGAATGACTCTCGCCAGCGCAGGCTGTTCGGTGCCGCAGGTCGGCATCTGGCGGAAACGCCGTTGAAGTGGCTGTTGTGGGAAGCCAAACGGACGCCGGGAGGAGGGAGCCAGGGCGCGCCAATGCGCGGGAACGGTCCTGACCGCGAATCGTGAAAGTGCGACGGACGAACTTCGCGACCAACATCGGCGCGGGGCAGCCGTGCTTCACGGCTGGCCCCGAGGCTGAATGTCTAGCACAACCCGACAGGCACGCGTGCGTGCTAAGCCGCCATGCCGAATACCTTCAGCACGAAGGCGTACTCCAGCGCCACGTCCTTGAGCGCCTGGTAGCGCCCACTCATGCCGCCGTGCCCGGCACCGAATTCGGTCTTGAGCAGCAGCAGGTTGTCGTCGGTGCGGGTGGCGCGCAGCTTGGCGACCCACTTGGCGGCTTCCCAGTACTGCACGCGGCTGTCGTTGTAGCCGGCCACTGCGAGCAGCGCGGGGTAGGCCTGGGCGCGGATATTTTCGTAGGGCGCATAGGCCTTGATCCGCTCATGCACCTCCGGTTGATTCGGGTCGCCCCATTCGTCGTACTCGGTTACGGTCAGCGGCAGGTCGGCGTTGAGCATGGTGTTCAGTACATCGACGAAGGGCACCTCGGCGACGGCTGCGCCGAACAGCTCCGGGCGCATGTTCAGCACCGCGCCGATCAGCAGGCCGCCGGCGCTGCCGCCGCTGATGGCCAGGCGCGGCGAGGTGGTGTAGCCGTCGGCCAGCAGCTGCTCGGCACAGGCGATGAAGTCGCTGAAGGTGTTCGGCTTGTGTTCCAGCTTGCCGGCGCGATACCAGGCTTCGCCGAGATCGCCGCCGCCACGTACATGCGCGATGGCGAAGACGAAACCGCGGTCGAGCAGCGACAGGCGCGCATGGGAGAACCACGGGTCGAGGCTGTGCCCATAGGCACCGTAGCCATAGAGATAGAGCGGAGCCGGCTTGCCGAAGCTGTCACGCCGGCCGACCAGGCTGATGGGAATCTGCGTGCCGTCCTGGGCGGTCGCCCAGATGCGTCGACTTTCATAGGCGTCCGCATCGAAGGGGCCTTCCACCGGGGTTTCCTTGAGCACTTCCTGCGTGCCGTCGGCCAGCGTCAGCTGACGGACTTGTGCCGGTCGGTTGAGCGCTTCATAGCGCAGGCGGATCACCGTGCTAGTGAACTCCAGCGAATTCTGTACGTGCAGGCTGTAGGCCGCATCGGGCAGCTGCAGGCGATAGGGCTGCACGCCCTGCGGCCGCACCTCGATCACTGGTAGGCCGCTTTCGCGCAGGGTCAGGGTGATCGCCTCGGCGTTCAGGCTGACATCCTCGAGCATCACCGCGTCGTCATGCGGGACCAGTTCCTGCCAATGCTCCCGCTCGGGCTGCGCCTCGCTGGCGAGATAGAGGGCGAAGTTGATGCCAGCCTGATTGCTGCGGATCAGCCAGCTCCACTGACCTTCGTGAAGGCCATGATCGGGAAAGTACTCGTGGTCTTCCTGGCGTGGTGCCAGGCACGTCCATTGACCATCCGGCTCGTCCGCCGACAGCACCCAGGCTTCGCTGGTGGTCTTGCTGTGGGAAAGGATGACCAGTTGGCGCTCGGAGCTGGTGCGGTAGCAATGCACGAAGAAGCGCCCGTCCGGGTCGTGATAAACCTCGCGGCTGCCCGTATCGCCAAGGCGATAGCGGTAAATCTTGTGCGGGCGGTGGGTGTCGTCCAGTTCACCGTAGAACAGCGTCTGGCTGTCGTTGGCCCAGGTCATGCTGCCGTCGCAATCGTCGAAGGGCAGGGCGGTCACGTCGCCGCTGGCGAGATCCTTGACGAACAGTCGGTAGATCTCGTCGCCTTCGCGATCGAGGCTGTAGGCGAGCTTGCTGTGGTCCTGACTGACGCTGAACGCGCCCAGGGAGAGGAAGCCGCCTTCGGCCAGCTCGTTGGGGTCGAGCAGCAGCTGTTCGGCGTTCTCGTCAACGGTGAGCGAGCCATCGACCGGGCGTGGGCAGCGATAGTGCCGCGGGTATTCGTCGCCAGCGGTGGTGCGCTGGTAATACAGCCACGGTCCCCAAGGCGACGGCAGGGACAGGTCGGTTTCGCGGATGCGGCCCTTGATTTCCTGGAACAGCGTCTCGCGAAGTTCGGACTGGTCGGCGAGCTGTTCTTCGAGATAGGCATTCTCCGCCTTGAGGTATGCCAGCACGTCGTCGGCGTCGCGATTCTCCAGCCAGCGATAGGGATCGGTGCCGGTGTCGGCGCGGGCGATGGGGGCGTTGGACATGCAGTAACTCCGGATTCGTTTCGCGGCCGCTAAGGCCGGTGATGGCATAGAGCGAGATGCGGCAGTGTACCTGCTCGGCTACGGCTAGGATTCAACAGACAAACGTGGCGTCGGTCGGTGACCGGTGCACGGCAAGGATCGGCGCGGTGAATGGCGGCGAATCGGCGTTGTCGATGATGACCGGGTGGTCGCGAAATGTCCGCTTGCAGGTGGCTTTCGGTTAGGCAAACCAGCTGATTGACAATGCTGAGCTTTTCCCCGAAGGTGTGCCGACCCAAATCAAACGGGCGTATGAATCGAGCGTTTGCCAGAGCAGATGCCGATCACCCGGATTATCGTGTCGGTGGGTGTCGTTCGCTGCAAGGCGCGGTCGAGTAAGGGCCGAAGACGTGAGACACGTAACGTTCAGCTTCCATACCTGGAGATCAGTTGATGATTTACGAAGGTAAAGCCATCACGGTTAAGGCTCTTGAGAGCGGCATCGTCGAATTGAATTTCGACCTCAAGGGTGAGTCCGTCAACAAGTTCAATCGCCTCACTCTCAACGATCTGCGCCAGGCCGTCGATGCCATCAAGGCTGACGCGTCGGTGAAAGGCGTCATCGTTACCAGCGGCAAGGACGTATTCATCGTCGGCGCCGACATCACCGAATTCGTCGACAACTTCAAGATGGCTGACGAGGAACTGGTCGCCGGCAACCTCGAAGCGAACAAGATCTTCAGTGATTTCGAAGACCTGGGCGTACCCACCGTGGCCGCCATCAACGGCATCGCCCTGGGTGGCGGTTTCGAGATGTGCATGGCTGCCGACTATCGCGTCATGTCCACCGCCGCCAAGGTCGGTCTGCCGGAAGTGAAGCTGGGCATCTACCCGGGCTTCGGCGGCACCGTGCGCCTGCCGCGTCTGATCGGTGTGGATAACGCTGTCGAGTGGATCGCCTCCGGCAAGGAAAACCGCGCCGAAGACGCGCTCAAGGTTCATGCAGTCGATGCCGTGGTCGCCCCGGACAAACTGCAGGCCGCTGCACTGGATCTGGTCAAGCGCGCCATTTCCGGCGAGCTGGACTACAAGGCCAAGCGTCAGCCGAAGCTGGACAAGCTCAAGCTCAACGCCATCGAGCAGATGATGGCCTTCGAAACCAGCAAGGCATTCGTTGCTGGCCAGGCCGGCCCGAACTATCCGGCCCCGGTCGAAGCCATCAAGACCATCCAGAAAGCCGCCAACTTCACCCGTGACAAGGCCATCGAAGTCGAGGCCGCCGGCTTCGTCAAACTGGCCAAGACCTCGGTTGCACAGAGCTTGGTCGGTCTGTTCCTCAGCGATCAGGAACTGAAGAAGAAGGCCAAGGCCTACGACAAGCAGGCGCGTGACGTGAAACTGGCTGCCGTACTCGGCGCCGGCATCATGGGTGGCGGCATCGCCTACCAGTCGGCTGTCAAGGGCACGCCGATCCTGATGAAGGATATCCGTGAAGAGGGTATCCAGATGGGTCTGGACGAGGCCTCCAAGCTGCTCGGCAAGCGTGTCGAGAAAGGCCGTCTGACCGCTGACAAGATGGCTCAGGCGCTCAACGCGATCCGCCCAACCATGTCCTATGGCGATTTCGGTAACGTCGACATCGTCGTCGAGGCCGTGGTCGAGAACCCGAAGGTCAAGCACGCCGTGCTGGCCGAGGTGGAAGGGCACGTTCGCGAAGACGCGATCATCGCCTCCAATACCTCGACGATCTCCATCAACTACCTGGCCCAGGCGCTCAAGCGTCCGGAAAACTTCTGCGGTATGCACTTCTTCAACCCGGTGCACATGATGCCGCTGGTTGAGGTGATCCGTGGCGAGAAAACCAGCGAAGTGGCTATCGCAACCACCGTTGCCTACGCCAAGAAAATGGGCAAGAGCCCGGTCGTGGTCAACGATTGCCCGGGCTTCCTGGTCAACCGCGTGCTGTTCCCGTACTTCGGCGGCTTCGCCCGCGCCATCGCCCACGGTGTCGACTTCGTTCGCGCCGACAAGGTGATGGAGAAGTTCGGCTGGCCGATGGGCCCGGCCTATCTGATGGACGTCGTCGGCATGGACACCGGCCACCACGGCCGTGACGTGATGGCTGAAGGCTTCCCGGATCGCATGAAGGACGACACCCGCACGGCTGTCGACGTCATGTACGAGGCCAACCGCCTCGGCCAGAAGAATGGCAAGGGCTTCTACGCCTATGAGATGGACAAGAAGGGCAAGCCGAAGAAGGTCGTCGATGCCCAGGCCTACGAGCTGCTCAAGCCGATCGTTGCCGAGACTCGCGAGCTGTCCGACGAGGACATCATCAACTACATGATGATCCCGCTGTGCCTGGAAACCGTGCGCTGCCTGGAAGACGGCATCGTCGAGACCGCTGCCGAAGCCGACATGGGCCTGATCTATGGCATTGGCTTCCCACCCTTCCGTGGTGGTGCGCTGCGCTACATCGATTCGATCGGCGTCGCCGAGTTCGTCGCGATGGCCGACAAGTACGCCGACCTGGGCCCGCTGTACCACCCGACCGCGAAGCTGCGCGAGATGGCTGCCAACGGCCAGCGCTTCTACGGTTAATCGAGGGAGAGAGAATTCATGAGCCTGAATCCAAGAGATGCAGTCATCGTCGACTTCGGTCGCACCCCGATGGGGCGCTCCAAGGGCGGCATGCACCGTAATACCCGCGCCGAAACCATGTCCGCACACCTGATCGACGGCGTGCTGGCGCGCAACCCGAAGATCGACCCGGCCGAAGTCGAGGACGTGATCTGGGGCTGCGTGAACCAGACCCTCGAGCAGGGCTGGAACATCGCCCGCATGGCTTCGCTGATGACGCGTATCCCGCACACCAGCGCCGGCCAGACCGTGAGCCGCCTCTGCGGTTCGTCCATGAGCGCCCTGCACACTGCCGTGCAGGCCATCCAGACCAACAACGGTGACGTGTTCGTCATCGGTGGTGTGGAGCACATGGGCCACGTCAGCATGATGCACGGCGTCGACCCGAACCCGCAGCTGTCGCTGTACGCCGCCAAGGCGTCCGGCATGATGGGCCTGACTGCCGAAATGCTGGGCAAGATGCACGGCATCACCCGCGAGCAGCAGGATGCCTTTGGTGAGCGTTCGCACCGCCTGGCGCACAAGGCCACGCTGGAAGGCAACTTCAAGGATGAAATCATCCCGATGGAAGGCTATGACGAGGACGGCTTCCTCAAGGTCTTCGATTACGACGAAACCATCCGTCCGGACACCACCCTGGAAAGCCTGGCTGCGCTGAAGCCTGCGTTCAACCCGAAGGGCGGCACCGTGACTGCAGGTACTTCCTCGCAGATCACCGACGGCGCGTCCTGCATGATCGTCATGTCCGCCCAGCGCGCCAAGGATCTCGGCATCCAGCCGTTGGCCGTGGTTCGCGCCATGGCACTGGCTGGTGTCGACCCGGCAATCATGGGTTACGGCCCGGTGCCGTCCACCCAGAAGGTGCTCAAGCGCGCCGGTCTGACCATGGACGACATCAGCCACGTCGAGCTGAACGAAGCCTTCGCTGCACAGGCACTGCCGGTGCTCAAGGACCTCAAGCTGCTCGACAAGATGGAAGAGAAGGTCAACCTGCACGGCGGCGCGATCGCCCTGGGTCACCCGTTCGGCTGCTCCGGTGCGCGTATCTCTGGCACCCTGCTGAACGTGATGAAGCAGAACAACGGTACGATTGGTATCGCCACCATGTGTATCGGTTTGGGCCAGGGGATCAGTACGGTCTTCGAACGCGTCTAACAGACAGATGCAAATGACTGCGCTAGGCTGACAGCCAATCTCGCGACTGAGCGGGAATATGATTGTCAGTCGGTGCATGGAAGCCGGGGCCTGGTGCCCCGGTTTTTCTTTTTTGTATTTGTGTGGAGGTAGGCATGCAGTTGCAGCCGGGGCGTTATCGCCATTACAAGGGGCCGGAATATCGCGTTTTCGCTGTTGCGCGGCACTCCGAGACCGAGGAGTCGGTGGTGTTCTACCAGGCGCTGTATGGGGAACGTGGACTCTGGGTGCGCCCGTTGTCGATGTTCATCGAGACTGTCGAAGTCAACGGCGAAACGGTCCCGCGTTTCGCATTGATCGAGGCCGAAACGAGCGTTTTCGAAGGTTGAGCTGGCTAGCGGCCACCAGGTCCGCGCTTGACCTCACCTCCATCGCCACTATATATAGCGGTGCTTTTCAGACGGAGCTTAAACCTTGCTGTTCGCTGGATGGCATCGGACGGCTGCTCTGATTCGCACCAGGCGGAGCCGGGCAGGGCGATTTTTCTGTCAGGTCGGCCCGTTCGCAAAACGCGCACTAACGTACGCTGATGCCTTGCCGTTTAGCGCCGGTGCGGGTATTCAAACTGTCGGAGGCGCCGCCTCTGTTCACCTCTAGATTCAGGAACTCTCCTCTCCATGGGTAAATCGCTGGTCATCGTGGAATCACCGGCCAAGGCCAAGACAATCAACAAGTATTTGGGCAACCAGTACGTGGTGAAGTCGAGTATCGGCCATATCCGCGACCTTCCTACCAGCGGCTCTGCCAACAAGGAGCCGGTCAAGCGCGGCAAGGCTGCGGCCGCCGAAGCGCCTGCGCTGTCGCCGAAGGAGAAGGCCAAGCGTCAACTCATAACCCGCATGGGGGTCGACCCGGAGCACGGCTGGAAGGCCAAGTACGAGATCCTGCCCGGCAAGGAAAAGGTCATCGAGGAACTGCGCCGTCTGGCCAAGGAAGCCGACACCATCTATCTTGCGACCGACTTGGATAGAGAGGGGGAGGCCATCGCCTGGCACCTGCGCGAGTCGATTGGCGGCGACGACAGCCGTTACAAGCGCGTGGTGTTCAACGAGATCACCAAGAAGGCGATTCAGGAGGCTTTCTCCAAGCCTGGCGAACTCGATCTGAACCGGGTCAACGCACAGCAGGCGCGTCGTTTCCTCGATCGGGTGGTTGGCTACATGGTGTCGCCGCTGCTCTGGGCGAAGATCGCCCGCGGGCTTTCCGCCGGCCGAGTGCAATCGGTAGCGGTGAAGCTGGTGGTCGAGCGCGAGCGTGAGATTCGCGCCTTCGTTCCGGAAGAATACTGGGAAGTTCACGCGGACCTGGCGAATGCGCAGCAGGCCAAGGTGCGTTTCGAGGTCGCGCGTGAGAACGGCGAAGCCTTCAAGCCGCTGAACGAAGCACAAGCCACCGCTGCACTGGAGAAACTCAAGGGCGCGCAGTACAGCGTCAGCAAGCGCGAAGACAAGCCGACGAGCAGCAAGCCCTCAGCCCCCTTCATCACTTCGACCCTGCAGCAGGCGGCGAGCAATCGCCTCGGCTTCGGTGTGAAGAAGACCATGATGATGGCTCAGCGCCTGTACGAAGCCGGTTACATCACCTACATGCGTACCGACTCGACCAACCTTTCCGCTGACGCGATCGGTATGGTGCGCGGTTTCATCGAGAGCGAGTTCGGCGACAAGTACCTGCCGGAAAAACCGAATGTCTATTCGAGCAAAGAAGGCGCGCAGGAAGCGCACGAGGCGATTCGCCCGTCCGACGTCAACCTGCGCCCGACCCAGCTTTCGGGCATGGAACGCGATGCCGAGCGTCTGTACGAGCTGATCTGGCGCCAGTTCGTAGCCTGCCAGATGCCGCCTGCACAGTACCTGTCCACCAGCGTGACCGTCGCTGCCGGCAATTTCGAACTGCGCGCCAAGGGCCGCATCCTGAAGTTCGACGGTTACACCAAGGTCATGCCGCAGCAGAGCAAGGCCGGTGAGGATGACGTGTTGCCGGAGATGAACAAGGGTGACGACATGAAGCTGCTCAAGCTCGACCCGAGCCAGCACTTCACCAAGCCGCCAGCGCGCTACTCCGAAGCCAGCCTGGTCAAGGAGATGGAGAAGCGCGGTATCGGCCGGCCGTCCACCTACGCCGCGATTATCTCGACCATCCAGGACCGCGGCTACGTCTCGCTGCACAACCGCCGTTTCTATTCGGAGAAGATGGGCGACATCGTCACCGAGCGCCTGTCCGAGAGCTTCAACAATCTGATGGACTACGGTTTCACCGCCGGCATGGAAGAGCATCTGGACGACGTCGCCCAGGGTGAGCGCGACTGGAAGCACGTACTGGACGAATTCTACGGTGACTTCCGCAAGAAGCTCGAGGTTGCCGAGGCCAGCGAGAACGGCATGCGTGCCAATCAGCCGACCGTGACCGATATCCCGTGCAAGGTCTGCGGTCGGCCGATGATGATCCGTACCGCTTCCACCGGCGTGTTCCTCGGTTGCTCCGGCTACCGCCTGCCGCCGAAGGAACGCTGCAAGTCCACCGTCAACCTGGTTCCGGGCGACGAGATCGCTGCCGATGACGAGGGCGAGTCCGAGTCTCGCGTGCTGCTTGGCAAGCACCGCTGCCCGATCTGCAGTACCGCGATGGATGCCTATCTGCTCGACGAGACGCAGAAGCTGCATATCTGCGGCAACAACCCGGATTGCTCGGGTTATGAGATCGAGAAAGGCCAATACCGCATCAAGGGCTATGAAGGCCCGAGCCTGGAATGCGACAAGTGCGGCAGCGAAATGCAGCTCAAGACCGGTCGCTTCGGCAAGTTTTTCGGTTGCACCAATGCCGAGTGCAAGAACACCCGCAAGCTGCTGAAGAACGGTGAGGCCGCGCCTCCGAAGATGGATGCGGTGAAGATGCCCGAGCTCAAGTGCGACAAGGTCGACGACACCTACGTACTGCGCGATGGCGCTTCCGGCCTGTTCCTGGCTGCCAGTCAGTTCCCGAAGAATCGCGAAACCCGCGCGCCGCTGGTGCGTGAGCTGATCCCGCACAAGGACGAGATTGATCCCAAGTACCACTTCCTGCTCGATGCGCCGCAGAAGGATCCGGAAGGCCGCTTCGCGGTTATCCGCTTCAGCCGCAAGACCAAGGAGCAGTACGTGCAGACCGAAGTGGACGGTAAGCCGACCGGCTGGAAGGCGTTCTACGACGGCGGCAAGTGGAAGGTCGAAGACAAACGCTGATTTCTTTGCGTTCGACCGCTCAGCAGACCGGCTGCACCGAGTGTGTTCTTCAGATCGGCTGACACTTCGTCAGCCGATCTGGTGCGGCAACCTGTGAAGGTCCATTCTCTGTCCATCTTCTTTCGGAGAGCATGCCATGGCTCACGAGCTCTACACACGTACCAACCAGAAGATCTTCTTCGCCGGTTTGTCACTGGAAAGCTGGCGCAAGGCCGAAGAATCGGCCTCGATGAATTCTCAAGGTTTGATTCAGGCTGAACGTGAGGCTTGCCTGTTCCACCTTTACGGCGCCTTGCTTGGACTGTGCCATGAGATCGCCGGTTACTACCGATCGCCCGGTGCGGATGCGCCTGTCGTCGAGGCATTTCTGACCCGCAGCGTGCTCGAGGCTGCGCCGAGCCCGGAACTCGCCGAATTGCTGGAATTGTCGGAGCAGCCAAGCACCTGGCTCGGGCAGTTGCTTACCGCCTACAAGCAGCTGCTCCAGCCGCCACGCGCTCCTGCCAAGGCCAAGACTGATCCGCGCCAGCCGTTGATCGAGGCAGTCAGTGTCGAGGACGATGTGCCACCGCTGTCGCGCGTCGAGCTGGAAGCCTGGCGACAGAACCTCAAGGGCCTGGCATTACGTTTTCGTGAGTCGCTGACCGAATGGTGACACTCGGGACCGTGGCGTCAGCCGCGGTGCCCGATGCTCAGGACCATGGCGATGCCGCCGAGAATCGCCGCGCCTGAGATGATCAGCGTTGCTGTCAACGCTTCACCCAGCAGCACAGCCCCGGCGATGGCTGTGAGTAGCGGAACGCTGAGCTGGACGCTTGCCGCCTGTATTGCCGCAAGACCAGGCAGCGCCGCGTACCAGATGGCGTAGCCGACGCCAGAGGTCAGCGCCCCGGAGAGCAGGGCGTACACGATTCCTGGCGCATCCCATTGCTGCTGGCCAAGCGTCACCAGACAAAGCACTGCTGCCAGCGGCACGGCCTTGATGAAATTGCCCGCAGTTGCTGCAAGGGGATTGCTCGCGCCCCGTCCACGCAGCGAATAGATGCCCCAGGCGACACCGGACAGCAGCATGAGCAGTGCGCCGTCCAATGCCGGCGCGCTGCTTCCCGGAAGCAGCAGAATCAGCAATCCGCTCAATGCCAACAGCAAGCCGACAATCTGCCAAGCGCTAAAGCGCTCGCCCCGCAGCAATCCCCAAGCAAGCATGCTCAACTGCACCGCGCCGAACAGCAGCAGGGCGCCGGCTCCGGCATCCAGGTTGATATAGGCGTAGGAAAAACTAGCGGCGTAGACGAACAGCGCCAAGGCGCTGAACCAATCTCCGCCCTGCGATTGTCTCGGCGTGCCGATTCGCAACATTAGCCAGAGCGTGAGTGCTCCGGCCAGTATACGGAGGCCGGTGAAGCTGGCCGGGTCAATAGCGGTGTCCCGCAAGGCGATACGGCATAGGATCGAGTTGCCGGCAAATGCAAGCATGGCCAAGGCGGTAAGCAGCAAGGTGCGGGTTGTCATACACAATCCTTATCGAGCGCCGGCGCGCGCTTTTTTTGTGCATGCTACGTGTCGGTGTCCATAGCCGCATTGTTTTGTTGGTCGGGCAACGCACGGCTGCATGATGCTGCTACCTATCGGGGTGTTGCTAGCGAAAGGAGCTTGAGACCTGCAAAGGCTGTCCTGAGGCTGGTCGGCTGCTACAATGGCCGCCTTTCACGCGGAGCTGATCCATGCCTACATCTTTTCTGGAAATCGTCGAGCTACCTGACGGGCGCATCGTGCTTCGTCGTGCCGAGGACGAAGAGGTGTTGGTCACGCTGAATTTTTCGGAAGACGCCAAGCTATTTCTACAGGGGCAGCACGTCGAGATTGCCAAGGCGATGTTCAATGTCGGCGTTCAGATGGCCGGTCGCATGTCGGAAGGGGATTTCGAGCGCGACGATGAAGAGCCGCGTGTTCTGCACTGAGTGAGCTATTGCTCGAGCGTTATAGCTTCAGGATTCCATCCGCGATTTTCAGCACGTCCCTGTGCCGTGCGGTTCAACATCCGAGACGAATATTCAGACTCTGAGCTGCGCCCAGGCTGGCGGCTGCGCATAGTTTGCTACGTGTTGCACCATCGAGCTGATCAAACCAGCTGACCACGGTATGGCTGCATCCCGAGGCCAGGGCTTTGCAGGCGAGTTCCATCGCGCCCGCGCCCTCGGCGTCGCGTGGCTGCAGCAGGATGATGCGTTCGCGATTCAGACCGCACTTGCGCAGCCAGTTCTGCGAGAGGAAAGCAGGCGGGGCAATCAGCGTCAGCCAGCGGCTGTCCGCTGCATCGCCGAGTTCACGCAGGATCGGGGCAAGCAGCAGGTGGCAGTGCTCGCTGCTGCCACTCAGGCTCAACTCGCTCAGATATTCCTTGTCCTGCTCGGGTTTGTTGCGTGGTTTCAGGTTGCCAAACGGTGCCAGGCTTTGCGCAATGACGCCGTCGAACAACGAAAGTTGGGGCCGGGAAGTGCTGGTCTGGTACTGCATGAACCTTCTCCTTAGCGGCGGATTACGCCGACACTCAAGCCTTCTATCACCAGTTCCTGCTGTTCGAGGTCGACCTCGATGGGCGCGAACTCGGGGTTTTCAGCCAACAGCCAAACCTTCTTGCCGTCACGCTTGAAACGCTTCACCGTGACTTCGTCACCGACGCGAGCAACCACGATCTGGCCGTTGCGGGCCTCGCGGGTGGTGTGCACGGCCAGCAGGTCGCCATCAAAAATGCCGACGTCCTTCATGCTCATGCCGTGGACACGCAGCAGATAATCGGCGCGCGGATGGAAAAACGCGGGGCTGATCTGGCAGGATTCTTCGACATGTTGCTGCGCCAGAATTGGCGCGCCGGCAGCAACGCGGCCGATGATCGGCAGGCCGTTTTCGGATGCGGCGGGTTCGAAGTCCGGAATACGTATCCCGCGAGACGCCCCAGGCGTCATCTCGATAGCGCCTTTGCGGGCAAGTGCCTTGAGATGTTCTTCGGCAGCGTTGGGTGACTTGAAGCCGAGTTCCTGAGCGATCTCTGCACGAGTGGGTGGATACCCATTGTCTTCCAGGCAGCGCTTGATGAACGCGAGGATTTCCGTCTGGCGAGGCGTCAGCTTGATCATGTCGGTCTCTGTTCTTTTATACAGTGACTGGGATTATATACAGTGATCCGGCCTTGGCAACGAATGATTATGATGGTTTTGAAAGCACATCCGGCGTGCTCCGTGGTCTGTCTGCGACAATGACGCTAGTGCCACAAGGCGTTTCGTGGTTGACTTGCCGGTCGGTGAAACGTAAGTTTCAAACAGTTGTTTGTCTTTCGGAGGGGGCATGGCGCAGTCGGAAACAGTTGAGCGCATTCTTGATGCAGCGGAACAGCTGTTCGCGGAAAAAGGCTTCGCCGAAACCTCGCTTCGCCTGATCACCAGCAAGGCTGGGGTCAACCTCGCGGCAGTGAACTATCATTTCGGTTCGAAGAAGGCGCTGATCCAAGCGGTGTTCTCGCGTTTTCTCGGGCCATTCTGTGCCAGTCTCGAGCGTGAACTGGATCGACGCGAGGCATTGACTGACAAGAAGGACACGCTCGAGGAACTGCTGGAAATCCTCGTCGAGCAGGCCTTGGCGGTCAAACCGCGCAGCGGCGATGATCTGTCCATCTTCATGCGCCTGCTGGGCTTGTCTTTCAGTCAGAGCCAGGGCCACCTGCGCCGCTATCTGGAAGACATGTACGGCAAGGTGTTCCGTCGCTACATGCTCAAGGTGCATGACGCGGCGCCGGCCATTCCGCCCATCGAACTGTTCTGGCGTGTGCACTTCATGCTTGGTGCGGCGGCATTCAGCATGTCGGGTATCAAGGCACTGCGCGCTATTTCCGAGAACGATTTTGGCGTCAGAACCTCGATCGAGCAGGTCATGCGTATGATGGTGCCGTTTCTCGCGGCCGGCATGCGCGCCGACAGTGGCATTGATGACAACACGCTGGCGGCGGCGCAACCGATCGCGCGGCGCAACGCAGTGGCTATCCCGGCGAAGGCTTGAGCTACAAGCCTGCCGGGTGATCGGCTAAGCTAGCCGCCCATGGCATTTCTCGATTTTCTGCATATTTCCATCGCCGATCAGCAGCTCTATGGCTTCGCCGAGGGCCAGTTGCGTCTGCGCTTTTCTGTCTCTACGGCACGCAATGGTGCGGGCGAGCTGAACGGTTCTGGTTGCACGCCGCGCGGTCTGCATCAGGTGCGTGCGCGCCTCGGTGACGGTTTGCCTCAAGGTGCGGTGTTGCGCGGGCGGCGCTGGACGAGGGAGGTATGGTCCCCTGAGCTTCACGGAATTTCTCCCGGTCGTGACTGGATCCTGACCCGGATTCTCTGGCTCAGCGGGTGCGAGCCAGGAGTCAATCGCCAGGGGCAGGTCGATACCTTCCGCCGTTACATCTACATTCACGGCACCCCCGATTGTGAGCCGATGGGCGTACCTCTTTCCCACGGTTGTATTCGCATGCGCAATGCCGACCTGCTGCAACTCTTCCCATTGGTGCCGCCTCACTGTGCGGTGCGCATCGACGAGGCGCCCTGTCCCGATTGGGCTGCCGCTGAACTCGAATAAGGATCCCTTCTGCATATGCACGGTTCACTGATGCTGGACATTGCTGGTACCTGGTTGACTGCCGAGGATCGCCAGCTGCTTCGCCAGCCCGAGGTCGGCGGGCTTATTCTGTTTGCCCGAAATATCGAGCACTCGCGCCAGGTCGACGAGCTGTGCCGATCGATTCGAGCCGTGCGGCCAGACCTGCTGTTGGCGGTGGACCAGGAGGGTGGCCGCGTCCAGCGGCTGCGCCAGGGTTTCGTACGGCTTCCGCCGATGCGCGAACTTGCGCGCTGCTCCGACGCGCCGCGGCTGGCGGAAGCCTGCGGCTGGGTGATGGCGACCGAGGTACTCGCTGCGGGCCTGGATTTCAGCTTCGCACCGGTTCTCGATCTTGACCACCAGCGCAGTGCCGTGGTGGGAACGCGTGCATTCGAAGGCGATCCGCAGGCCGCCGTAGTGCTGATCGACGCGTTCATCCGTGGCATGCACGCGGCGGGTATGGCCGCAACCGGCAAGCACTTTCCCGGTCATGGCTGGGCCGAGGCGGACTCCCATGTCGCGATCCCGGTCGACGAACGAAGTCTTGAAGAGTTGCGCCGCTGTGATCTGATTCCCTTCAAGGCGCTGAGCGGCACGCTCGATGCGATCATGCCGGCGCACGTGATCTATCCTCAGGTCGATGACCAGCCCGCAGGTTTTTCGCGGCGCTGGCTGCAGGACATCCTGCGTAACGAGCTCGGCTTCAAGGGCGTTATCTTCAGTGACGATCTGTCGATGGCGGGCGCGCACGTCGCCGGCGATGCGGCCGATCGCATCCAGGCTGCACTGGTTGCCGGCTGTGACATGGGGCTGGTGTGTAATGATCGGGCGGCGGCTGAACTGGCGTTGGCTGCGCTGCAGCGCCTCAGCGTCACGGCGCCGCCTGCGCTTTCGCGTATGCGCGCTGGTCGGGAGTGCGCTGCTGAGTACAAGCAGAATCCGCGTTGGCTTGACGCCATTGGCGCGCTCAAGGCCGCCGACCTGATTGACTGACCCTTTTTCTTTCAAGGAATACCCATGACTGTCCATGCCATCATCGGCGGCACCGGCCTGACTCAGTTGAGCGGCTTCAAGATGCAGCGCGCGCAGCTCATCGATACGCCCTACGGGCGCCCGTCCGGTGAAATCCTGCGTGGCGAATACAGCGGCCGAGAGGTGCTGTTCCTTGCACGGCATGGCCATCCGCACCGCATTCCGCCACATCAGGTGAATTATCGAGCCAACTTATGGGCGCTGAGGCAGTCCGGGGCGGAGGCGATTCTTGCAATCAATGCGGTCGGTGGCATCCATTCGGCCATGGGCTCCGGACATTTTTGCGTACCCCATCAGATTGTCGATTACACCTACGGTCGCGAACACACCTTCTTCGAAGGCGATATAGATCACGTGACCCACATCGATTTCAGCTATCCCTATGACGAAGCGCTGCGCGAGCGCCTGATCGGCGCACTCGCAGCCGAGGGCTATGCGTTCAGCAGTCACGGTGTGTATGGCTGCACGCAGGGTCCGCGGCTGGAAACCGTAGCGGAGATCACCCGTATGGAACGCGACGGCTGCGACATCGTCGGTATGACCGGAATGCCCGAGGCTGCGCTGGCGCGCGAACTCGATCTGCCTTATGCCTGCCTGGCGCTGGTGGTCAATCCGGCGGCCGGCAAGGCGAGCGGGGTGATCACCATGACCGAGATCGAAGCGGCACTGGCTGCCGGCATAGGCAAGGCGCGACAGGTCCTCGCAAACGTGCTGGCGACGTGAGTGATCCGCGGCGCACTGCAATGCGGGAGCGCTTTGTCTGAAACGTCGTTGTCATATTGCGGCCTGAGACTGGTATTTTTGCGGTGGCCCCCGTTGCGGCAAGCATGCTGCTTGCTACACTTGGCCGTCCTTTGGAGTACCGGAATGTTTTGCCAGGCACACACAATAAGAATTCTTAGAACCGTCGTGTTGCTCTGCCTGCTTGGCGGCATGGCCGGATGCTCGACCTGGTTTTCGGGCGATTTCAAGGACCCTACGGTCGAGCTCACCAAGGTCGATATCATCAAGGCGCGGCTGCTGGAACAGCAATTCATGCTGCGCTTTCGTATCGACAACCCCAACGATCACAGCCTGCCGGTGCGCGGGCTGATCTACAAAGTCCATCTCAACGACGTGGAACTGGCCAGCGGCGAGTCCAGTGGCTGGCTGACAGTACCTGCCAACAGCTTCGAGTACTACGAGGTGCCGGTTCACACCAACCTCTGGCGCCATATGAAGTACATCGTGCGTCTGCTGGAGAAGCCCGACCGTCCGATCGCCTACCGCCTGGCAGGTGAGCTCAAGACCGGGCTGATGATGGGCCGGCGCGTGCACATTTCCAACAATGGCGAGATAATCCCGGGCAACTTTATTCCGGAGTAGTACCCAGATGAGTCAAGAGCCCCACGTACATGGTCCCGACTGCAACCACGATCACGATCACGATCACGACCATGACCATCACCACGTTCATGGCCCGCATTGCAATCACAGCCACGAACCTGTGCGTAATCCGCTGAAGGACGTCGGTCGCAATGACCCGTGCCCTTGTGGCAGCCAGCAGAAGTACAAGAAATGCCACGGCGCCTGAGCCTGTCATGACCCTGGCCATCGGTCTGTTCGTCATCGCCACGCTGCTGATTGCTGCGCTGGGCGGCTATGCGCTGTATCTCTGGCGGCGTGTCTGGCGCAACGAGCGGTTGCAGGCAGCGGCGCGGACGCAGCAGCAGACCGCGCTGGCGGAGGATCTGCGAATCCTCGCCAGCTGCCTGCTGGAGGAGCAAGTCCCGCTCATCGAGGGGGCAATCCGCATCAAGGTGCTGCTCGACAACTATGATGTGGCGCTGGGGCAGCATCCTCGTTGTCAGGTTTTCCAGCAGCTGTTCGAAGCCACCGAGCAAGTGCCGACCCATGCCGTCTGGAAGGCGCTGGACAAGCAGGAGCGGCGCCGACATGAAGCGCAGTTCAGTGCCCTCGAGCTGCAGCACAAGGCCGAGGCTCGGCGTTCGGCCCGTTGGCTGCTCGACGAAGCTCTGCCAAAATCCCGCGACGCGGCCTGATCGACCGATCTTCTTCGCCGCGCGCCCTCTAATCTGTCAGTACCATCCCTTGCCAAGCTCGCTCAGGAGTCTTTGATGTCTCTGCGTCTGCCGTTCGCCCTGGTTCGCCTGACGCTGGGGGCCGCGCTCGGCCTGGCCGGCCTTGGCGGTTGTCAGGCCTATCTCGATAATCGCTACAGCGCCAGCCTGCCGCCGTCGCAGGGCATTCAGCCGCTGACCGGCCTGGCAGGCAGCGCGAGCATCCGGCGCAATTCGCTGGGCATGCCGCTGATCGAAACCTCGTCGTTCCACGATGCGCTGTTCGCCATGGGTTACGTCCACGCCACCGATCGTCTGAGCCAGATGGTCAGCCTACGGCTGATGGCTCAAGGGAGATTGGCGGAGATGGTCGGCCCCGGCGTGTTGGAGACCGACCGCTTCATGCGCGCGGTGAATCTGCGCCAGAGCGCCGAGCTGCTCTATCGCGAGTCCTCGCCGCGGATGAAGAAGTTCTTCGAGGTCTACGCCCGCGGCGTGAACGCCTACCTGTATCGCCATCAGGACAAGCTGCCGATGGACCTTGCCGAGTCCGGCTACAAGCCTGAGTACTGGAAGCCCGAGGACTCGGTGCTGGTGTTCTGTTTGCTCAACTTCGGGCTTTCGCAGAATCTGCAGGAAGAAGTGGCGGCGCTGCTGCTGGCGCAGAAGGTGGGTAGCGATAAGCTCGCCTGGTTGCTGCCGATCTATCCGGACGAAGCATTGCCGTTCGCCGAAGCCGACAAGCTCAAGGGACTCGCGCTGGGTGGATCGGTACCAGGGCTGGCGGCGATCGAGCAGGCGGCGCAAAACTTGGCATCGTTGACCCCGACTGGGATGGCTGCGTCGAACAACTGGGCCATTGCCGGCAGCAACACCCGTAGCGGCAAACCGATTCTGGCCAACGACACGCACCTGCCGCTGTCGATGCCTTCGTACTGGAATTTCATGCAGGTCCGCGCACCGAAGTTCCAGGCCGCGGGTGTCACCATCGCCGGGGTGCCCGCAGTGGTCGCCGGTTTCAACGGCAAGCTCGGCTGGGGCATGACCATGGTGATGGGCGACAATCAGGACCTCTATCTCGAGCAGGTGCGCCGCGAAGGCTCGCGGCTGATGTACCTGGCCGATGGCAAGTGGCTGCAGGCCCGCGAGCGGCACGAAACCTACTTCGTCAAAGGCGAGCGGCCGATTCGCGAGACCATCTACGAAACCCGTAATGGGCCTCTGCTGAACACGGCGCTCGGCGAGCACAAGCACCCCTTGCAACCGCTACAGCTCCGCAGTGGTTACGGCCTTGCGCTGAAAACCACGCAGCTGGAGGCCGATCGCACCCTGGATGCCTTCTTCGATCTGTCCCGCGCGCAATCGGTGGATCAGGCCTTCGAGGCGACCCGCGAAATTCGTGCGACGGCGCTGAATCTGGTGTTTGCTGACCAGCAGGGAATCGGCTGGCAGGTCACCGGACGCTTCCCAAATCGTCGCGAGGGATTGGGGCTGGTGCCGTCGCCGGGTTGGGACAATCGTTATGACTGGGACGGCTTCGCTGATCCGATGCTGCATCCCTACGACCAGGATCCTATCCAGGGCTGGCTCGGCACCGCCAACCATCGCAGTGTACCGCGCGGTTACGGGATGCAGCTTTCCAGCTCCTGGTATGGCCCCGAGCGCTATGAGCGGCTGGCGGAACTGGCGGGGCGGGGCAAGCATGACACCCGCAGTACCATCGCGATGCAGTACGACCAGGTCACGCCGTTCGCCGTCAAGCTCAGGGCAATGTTCGAGGCGCCGGGCATGGCCGAGCCGTTGCGCAAGGCGATCGATGCACTGCCGGCCGCCGAACGCAGCAAGGCGCGAGAAGCGCTGGATCGACTGATGGCGTTCGACGGCAAGCTCGCTGCGGATTCGGCCGATGCTGCGCTGTATGGCGCTTTCCTGCACGAAAGCGCACGGCAGACGTTCCTCGACGAGCTGGGGCCGGAAGATACGCAGGCGTGGCGAGCGCTGGTGCAGACGGCTAACACGTCCTACTCGGCGCAGGCGGACCATTTGCTCGGACGTGAAGACAGCCCGTTCTGGAACGACCAGCGGACTGCGCAAACCGAAGACAAGCCGGCGATTCTGGCACGCAGTCTTGCTGGTGCGGTGAGTCTGCTGGAAGGCCGCCTGGGCAACGAGCGCAGCGCCTGGCAATGGGGCAAGCTGCACACTGCCAGTTGGACCTCCGGCGCGACGCAGTTGGCGCCGCATATGCCGGCCAGCCAGCGGAGCAAGATCAACGCTATCGGCAGCTACCTGGATCGCGGCCCCTTTGCCATGGGCGGCGACCACAGCACGCTGAATGCCTCGGCCTATCACCTGGGAACGGACTTCGATACCTGGCTGATCCCGGCGATGCGCATCATCGTCGACTTTGGCCGCGACGAGCCGATGATCGGCCTCAACAGTTCAGGCCAGTCGGGCAATCCGGCCAGCCCTCACTACGCCGATGGCATCGACGCGTGGATGAAGGCGAACTACATGAGTTTCCCGTTCAAGACGGAGAATCTCGACAAGGTCTACGGCACGCAGCGCCTGCTGCTGACGCCCGCCGGCAAGTGAGGAGGGGCGCCGCGCCGGCCCTAGGCCGGTTGCGGCGCTGCTGGCGCGACTTCCAGAACGCGGATCACGCCTGGCGTCGGGTAATGCCAGCGCACGTCCACATCCCAGAACTGCGCGCCGTATCGCCGTTCCGGTTCGGGTTTCTGATAGGCCGGGCGCGGGTCCTGCGCCAGGCACTGTTCGATGAGTTCGACCAAGGGCTCGCCCAGGCGCAGTGCTTCGCGGCGGGCTTGCAGCAACCCCGATTCCGACCATTGCACCTCGATCAACTCTGGCGCGTCGGCGGCCATGTCGTTGCGTGCGTCAGGCAGCGCATCGGCGTAGGGCACGTAGGGTTTGATGTCCAGCACCGGCGTGCCGTCCAGCAGATCGATGCCGGAGATGAAAAGCCGATCCGCTTCGACGCGATCCAGTCTGACCACCGATTGGCCGATACCGTTGGGGCGGTGCGTGGCACGGGTGGCGAACACGCCGACCATGCGATTGCCGCCGAGGCGAGGCGGGCGGACCTTGAGGCGGGGCTTGCTTTCCAGTGCCTGATGGAAAAGAAAGAGCAGCCATACGTGGCTGACCTGCTCGAGCCCGGCCACCGCCTCCCCGCTGTCGAACGGCGGCAGCAGTTCCACCACACCGCGTGCGGCTGGTGCCAGGCTGGGCTGGCGGGGGATTGCGAACTTCTCCTTGAAGCAGGAGCGGACGTAGCCGATAGGTGAGACGCTGTGATCCATGAAGGCTGGCCTGGGAAGCAGTCGGGCGGCTGCGCATCTTACCCGCTATGGCCGCCGGTTGTGCTTCCAGTAGGCTGACACGCACATGCATCGCCGGCCCGCCGTTGACGTGTTACAGGCCGAGCAGATTGGCGACGTAATCAGCATCCTTGTCGCCGCGGCCAGATAGATTGACGAGGATATGGCTTTCCTTGCTCAGCGTCGGTGCGCTGCGGATGGCCCAGGCCACTGCGTGGGCGCTTTCCAGGGCCGGGATGATGCCTTCGACGCGGGAAAGGGTCATAAAGGCGTCGAGGCATTCCTGGTCGGTCGCGGTATGGTAGTTCACCCGGCCGATGTCCTTCAGGTAGCTGTGCTGTGGGCCGACCCCCGGGTAGTCCAGGCCGGAGGCGATGGAGTGCACCGCCGATGGATTGCCGTCTGCATCCTCCAGCACGTAGCAGGCCATGCCATGCAGTTCGCCTGGCTTGCCTTTGGACAGTGTGGCCGAGTGGCGGCCTGGCTTGTCCAGGCTTTCACCCGCTGGCTCGATACCGACCAGCTCGACCGCGGCATCTTCGAGAAAGGCGGTGAACATGCCCATGGCATTCGAACCACCCCCGACGCAGGCAACCACGTGATCGGGCAGGCGGCCATGCTTGGCGAGGAACTGCTCACGGGCTTCGGTGCCGATGATCGACTGGAAGTCGCGGACCATCTTCGGGAACGGGTGCGGGCCGACCACCGAGCCGATGGCGTAGATGTAGTTGTGCGGATCCTTCAGGTATTCCTCGAAGGCGCTATCCACCGCTTCCTTGAGCGTCGCTGCGCCGCGGGTGACCGCTACCAGCTTGCAGCCGAGGATCTTCATCTTGGTGACGTTCGGGTGTTCCTTCTCGATGTCCACCTGGCCCATATGAATCTCGCAGGGAATGCCGACCAGCGCGCAGGCGGTAGCCAGGGCAACCCCGTGCTGGCCGGCGCCAGTCTCCGCGATCACCTTCTTCTTGCCCATGAATTTGGCCAGCAGCGCCTCGCCCAGGCAGTGATTGATCTTGTGCGCGCCGGTGTGGTTCAGGTCTTCGCGCTTCAGATAAATCTGCGCACCGCCGAGCTGCTCGGACAGCCGCCGCGCATGGAAGATCGGGCTTGGCCGACCCACGTAGTCGGCGAACAGTGCGGCCAGTTCCTGCTGGAAGTCATCGCGCTGGCGAATTTCCTCGTAGGCGAGGTTGATGTCGTCCATCGCTTGCTTGAGGTGCGGTGGGACCAGCTGGCCGCCATAGGGGCCGAAATATCCGTTGGCGTCGGGCATGGCGGTGAAGCGAGGATCGGACGACATGAACTCATCTCTGCAGGTGGAATGGGAGAAGGCTGCTGCTACGCGGGGCCGATCATAAGTCAGCGCACAATCGCTGAAAACGCCGAGCGGGGGCGGAGCGCTGCGCCGCTCGTGGCGAGGCGATTCGCATGACCGAAGGCGCGGATCAAGGCGCTTGGGATGGTGCCGATTTCGCCGTGATTCGCGAAATTGACACTTATCGTGTAGGATGCACGCCGACTTCGCCATTATGGGAGCATGATTCAACTTTCATTTTTGTCGGCAGCAGCTTGCCGACGGGCATGGCTGTCATCAGTACGGCCGCTATGCATGCCCATCCCGCCCTTGGTGCGCAGCAATTTCGAAAGATTTGCCCGCCACCTGCCGCAATACGTCGCACCGCGATGTCGTAAAAGCCAGAACAAGTTCAGGAGATAGAACTGATGAACGAGGCTGAGCTCTCGCCCAATGATTCCGAAGCGCCGGCTGACAGGATCAATCCCGTAGTTTTCTACGGTTCTGCAATCGCTATCGTGGCGTTTGCCATATGGACGATGTTCTTCACTGATCGCTCCCAAGCGGTCATCAACACGGTACTTGGCTGGATATCCGACACCTTCGGCTGGTTCTACTTTCTCGCCGTGCTGGTCTACCTGCTCTTCGTGGTGATCGTGGCTACCAGCCGCTACGGCAAGATCCGCCTCGGGCCGGATCATTCCAAACCCGAATTCAACGTGGTCACCTGGGCGGCGATGCTGTTTTCCGCCGGGATCGGCATCGACCTGCTGTTCTTCTGCATCGCCGAACCCATCACCCAGTTTCTCGAACCGCCGGTAGGCGAGGGCGGAACCACTCAGGCCGCGCGCCACGCCATGGAGCTGACCTTCCTGCACTGGGGTCTTTCCGGTTGGGGTGTCTATACCCTGGTCGGCATGTCGCTGGCGTATTTCAGCTTTCGCCAGGGCTTGCCGCTGTCGATCCGCTCATCGCTGTATCCGATCTTCGGCAAGCGCATCTACGGCCCCATCGGGCATACCGTCGATACCGCCGCGGTGCTGGGCACGGTGTTCGGCATCGCTACCAGTCTCGGCATCGGCATCATCCAGCTCAACTTCGGCCTCAACTACATCTTCGGCATACCGGAAGGCACGCTCACCCAGGCGGTGCTGGTGGTGCTGATCGTGGTGTTCTCGGCGATCTCGGCGGCGACCGGGGTCGAGCGCGGGATTCGCCGGCTTTCCGAATTCAACATGCTGCTGGCGGTCCTGCTGCTGCTGTTCGTGCTGGTGGTCGGCGACACGGTGTTCCTGCTCAACGCACTGGTGATGAACGTAGGCGACTACTTCTCCAACTTCATCAGCCTGTCGCTGGACACCTACGCCTACCGCCGACCGACCGACTGGCTGAACGCCTGGACAGTGTTCTTCTGGGCCTGGTGGATCGCCTGGGGGCCGTTCGTGGGCCTGTTTCTGGCGCGCATTTCCCGCGGTCGCACCATCCGCGAGTTCGTCATCGGCACGTTGCTGCTGCCGCTGGCCTTCATGATGGCCTGGATGTCGATCATGGGTAACAGCGCCATCGAGATGGTCATGGGCGGTGCCCTCGAATTCGGTCAGCAGGCGGTGAGCAACCCTGGCTCGTCGATCTATCTGTTCCTGCAGAGCCTGCCCTGGGCCGGTCTCACCACCATCGTGGTGACCATCCTCGCCATTGTGTTCTTCGTTACCTCAGGCGACTCCGGCTCGCTGGTGCTGTCGAACTTCACCTCCATCCTCAAGGATGTGAACAGCGATGCGCCGGTGTGGATGCGCATCCTCTGGGCGGCAATCATTGGTGTGCTCACCCTGGCGCTGCTGATCGCCGGTGGCCTGACCGCGCTGCAGGGTACGGTGGTGATCATGGGCCTGCCGTTCTCCATCGTGCTGCTGTTCATGATGTACGGGCTGTTCAAGGCATTGCACGTCGAAGGCGTCATGGCCGACAGCTACCAGAAGAGCCTGTCCGGCTACCTGTCCGGGCGCGCTACGCTGGAGCACACGCAGATGAACTGGAGTCAGCGGCTGTCGCGGGCAATGAGCTTCCCCAGCCGTTCGCAGATCCGTCGCTACCTGAAGGACGTGTGCAAGCCGGCGATGGAGGAGATCCAGAAGGCGCTGGGCGAGAAGGGCGTGCCGGTGGAGATCGTTGAAGGCGAACCGGGCAACGAGCACCTGGCGCTGCACGTCAATCTGGGCAGCGAGCAGGACTTCACCTACCAGATCTGGCCGGTGCGCGGCACCATGCCGTCCTTTGCCCTGCGCACGCAGAGCGGCAACGCCGACTACTACCGGCTTGAGGTGCATCTGCGTCAGGGCAGCCTGGGTTACGACCTGATGGGCTACTCGCGGCGCCAGCTGATCGAGGACATCCTCGACCACTACGAGCACCACATGCACTTCCTGCATCTGCAGCGCGAGAACGGCGGTGGTGAAAGCGGCATGCCCAATCCGGGCGCGGCGCCGACGCCCTGACCCTGCACGCCTCGGGCGATCCCCGAGGCGTTCCAATCATGTTGCGGCAGCGTCGATCTGCTGCCGCCACGAACAGTACGAAGAGGTAGATCATGGCCCGTTTCCCACGGCAGCAACTCTATATCCATGGCGGCTACGTCGACGCCAGCAGCAATGAAACCTTCGAGAGCATCAATCCGGCCAACGGCGAAGTCCTGGCCGAAGTGGCGGAGGCCGGTGCGGCCGATCTGGAACGCGCGGTTGAAAGCGCCGAGCAGGGCCAGCGCATCTGGGCGGCATTGACCGGCATCGAGCGGGCGCGAATCATGCGTCGCGCGGTCGATCTGCTGCGCGAGCGCAACGACGAGCTGGCGCTGCTGGAAACCCTGGACACCGGCAAGCCGCTGAGCGAAACCCGCAGTGTCGACATCGTCACTGGCGCGGACGTGCTGGAGTACTACGCTGGCCTGGCTCCGGCCATCGAGGGCGAACAGATTCCGCTGCGTGACAGCAGCTTTGTCTATACCCGGCGCGAACCGCTGGGCGTGGTCGCCGGCATCGGCGCCTGGAACTACCCGATCCAGATCGCCCTGTGGAAAGCCGCACCGGCGCTGGCTGCCGGCAATGCGATGATCTTCAAACCCAGCGAAGTCACCTCGCTGAGCGCGCTGAAACTGGCGGAGATCTTCAGCGAAGCTGGGCTGCCCGATGGCGTGTTCAACGTACTGACCGGCAGTGGCGCCGGCGTCGGGGCGCTGATCACCGAGCACCCACGCATCGCCAAGGTGTCGTTCACCGGCGGCGTGGCCACCGGCAAGAAGGTCATGGCCAGTGCGGCGGCATCGTCGCTCAAGGACGTGACCATGGAGCTGGGCGGCAAGTCGCCGCTGATCGTCTGCGAGGATGCCGATCTGGATCGCGCAGCCGATATCGCGGTCATGGCCAATTTCTTCAGCTCCGGCCAGGTGTGCACCAACGGCACGCGGGTGTTCGTTCCGGCCGGTCTGAAAGCAGCGTTCGAGGCCAAGCTGCTGGAGCGCGTGCAGCGCATCCGCCTGGGGGATCCGCAGCAGGAGGAAACCAACTTCGGTCCGCTGGTCAGCTTCGCGCACATGAACAACGTGCTCGACTACATCGCCAAGGGCAAGGCCGCCGGCGCGCGGCTGCTCTGCGGTGGCGTGCGGGTGACCG
Organism: Pseudomonas sp.; assembly: GCA_007713455.1. GTDB lineage: Bacteria > Pseudomonadota > Gammaproteobacteria > Pseudomonadales > Pseudomonadaceae > Stutzerimonas > Stutzerimonas chloritidismutans. Next base: position 89,665 of record VMRT01000011.1, on the reverse strand, counting down.
ACGGCGAGCACGCCAGGGGCGCCTTCGTCGCGCCCACGATCTTCAGCGACTGCAGCGACGACATGACCATCGTGCGCGAAGAGATCTTCGGCCCTGTGCTGAGCCTGCTCGAATACCACGACGAGGACGAAGTCATCCGCCGCGCCAACGACACCGAGTACGGCCTTGCCGCCGGCGTCGTCACTACCGATCTGGCGCGGGCGCACCGCATCATCCATCGCCTTGAGGCTGGCATCTGCTGGATCAACACCTGGGGTGAATCGCCGGCGCAGATGCCGGTCGGTGGCTACAAGCAGTCCGGCATCGGCCGCGAGAACGGCATCGCCTCGCTGGCGCACTACACGCGGGTCAAATCGGTACAGGTAGAGCTGGGCGAGTTCGCCTCGGTGTTCTGAGGGAGGTTTGAACCATGGAATATGACTACATCATCATCGGCGCCGGCTCGGCGGGTAACGTGCTCGCCGCGCGCCTGACCGAGGACGCCGACGTCAGCGTGCTGCTGCTGGAAGCCGGCGGCCCGGACTATCGGCTGGACTTCCGCACCCAGATGCCCGCAGCACTGGCGTATCCACTGCAGGGCACCCGCTACAACTGGGCCTACAAGACCGACCCCGAGCCGCACATGAACAACCGCCGCATGGACTGCGGTCGCGGCAAGGGCCTGGGTGGTTCTTCGCTGATCAATGGCATGTGCTACATCCGCGGCAACGCCCTGGACTACGACAACTGGGCCAAGACTCCGGGGCTGGAGGACTGGACCTACCTCGACTGCCTGCCGTACTTCCGCAAGGCCGAGTCGCGTGACATCGGCCCCAACGACTACCACGGCGGCGACGGCCCGGTCAGCGTGACCACACCCAAGGCAGACAACAACGAGCTGTTCCACGCCATGGTGGAAGCGGGCGTGCAGGCGGGCTTCCCGCGTACCGATGACCTCAACGGCTACCAGCAGGAAGGCTTCGGCCCGATGGATCGCACCGTGACGCCCCAGGGCCGGCGCGCCAGCACGGCGCGCGGTTATCTGGATCAGGCCAAGGAGCGGCCGAACCTGACCATCCACACCCATGCCGTCACCGACCGTGTGCTGTTCGAGGGCAAGCGTGCCGTCGGCGTTCGTTACCTGCGCGGCCGCGAGCAGCCACAGGTGGCGCGTGCGCGCTGTGAAGTGCTGCTGTGCGGCGGCGCCATCGCCTCGCCGCAAATCCTGCAGCGCTCGGGAGTTGGCCCTGGCGCGTTGCTGAAGAAGCTCGGCGTCACGCTGGTGAAGGAGCTGCCCGGTGTCGGCCAGAACCTGCAGGATCATCTGGAGATGTACCTGCAGTTCGAGTGCCTGAAGCCAGTGTCGCTGTACCCGGCGCTCAAGTGGTGGAACCAGCCGGCCATCGGCGCCGAATGGCTGTTCCTCGGCAGCGGCATCGGTGCCAGCAACCAGTTCGAGGCTGGTGGCTTCATCCGCAGCAGCGATGAGTTCGAATGGCCGAATATCCAGTTCCACTTTCTGCCGGTAGCGGTCAGCTACAACGGCAGCAATGCCCATGACGGCCACAGCTTCCAGGCCCACGTCGGCTCGATGCGTTCACCCAGTCGCGGGCGCATCGAGATTCGCTCCACCGATCCACGGGTCGATCCCAGCATCCTGTTCAACTACATGGCCCACGAGCAGGACTGGCGCGAGTTCCGTGATGCCATTCGCCTCACCCGCGAGATCATCGCGCAGCCGGCGCTCGATCCCTACCGTGGTCGCGAGCTGAACCCGGGCGTGGAAGCGCAGAGCGATGCCGAGCTGGACGCCTTCGTCCGCGAGCACGCGGAGACGGCCTATCACCCGTCGTGCTCCTGCAAGATGGGCACGGACGATATGGCCGTGGTGGACGGGCAGGGGCGCGTGCACGGCCTGGACGGGTTGCGCGTGGTGGATGCCTCGATCATGCCGCAGATCATCACCGGCAACCTCAACGCCACCACCATCATGCTGGCCGAGAAGATCGCCGATCGGATTCGCGGTCGCGAGCCGCTGCCGCGCAGCACGGCGAGCTACTACGTGGCCAACGGCGCACCGGTGCGGCAACCACCGCAGCGTTGACGCGTTCGCCGTCAGGTGGTGGAAAAGGCTTCGCCGTTTTCCACGCTACGCTGCCGAGGACTCGTCGTGCAGAAATGAAAACGCCCCGCTATTTGCGGGGCGTTTTCGTATGGCGGATCAGCTCAGATCACTTCGGCCCAGAGGTCGTACTCGTCGGCGTGGGTGACGCGCACGCGGACCTTGTCGCCCGCCTGCAGCGGTTTCTCGCTGTCGATGTAGACCATGCCGTCGATCTCCGGGGCGTCGGCCCAGGAGCGGCCGATGGCGCCGTCCTCGTCCACTTCATCGATCAGCACGTCGAGTTCCTTGCCGACCTTCAGCTGCAGGCGCGCGGCGCTGATGGCCTGCTGATGCGCCATGAAGCGGTCCCAGCGATCCTGCTTGATCTCGTCCGGTACCGGTTCCAGGCCCATGACCTCGGCCGGTGCGCCGTCAACCGGCGAATACTGGAAGCAGCCAACGCGGTCGAGCTGCGCTTCGGTCAGCCAGTCGAGCAGGTACTGGAAATCTTCTTCGGTCTCGCCGGGGAAGCCGACGATGAAGGTCGAGCGGATGGTCAGCTCGGGGCAGATCTCGCGCCACTTCTTGATGCGCGCGAGGGTCTTGTCTTCGAAGGCCGGGCGCTTCATGGCCTTGAGCACCTTCGGGCTGGCGTGCTGGAAGGGGATGTCCAGGTACGGCAGGATCTTGCCGGCGGCCATCAGCGGGATCACGTCGTCGACATTCGGGTACGGATAAACGTAGTGCAGGCGCACCCAGACGCCCATCTTGCCCAGCTCCTCGCACAGCTCGAGCATGCGCGTCTTGACCGGCTGGCCGTTCCAGAAATCCAGCTTGTACTTGAGGTCGACGCCATAGGCGCTGGTGTCCTGGCTGATCACCAGGACTTCCTTCACGCCGGCCTTGACCAGGCGCTCGGCTTCGCTGAGCACATCGCCCACCGGACGGCTGACCAGCTTGCCGCGCATCGACGGGATGATGCAGAAGCTGCACGTGTGGTTGCAGCCTTCGGAAATCTTCAGATAGGCGTAGTGGCGCGGGGTGAGTTTGATGCCCTGCGGCGGCACCAGATCGACGAAGGGGTCGTGCTCGATGTTCGGCGGCACCACTTCGTGTACCGCATTGACCACCTGCTCGTACTGCTGCGGCCCGGTGACGGCCAGCACGCTGGGGTGTACGCCGCGGATGTTGTTCTCGTCCACGCCCATGCAGCCGGTGACGATCACCTTGCCGTTCTCAGCGATCGCCTCGCCGATGGCGTCCAGCGATTCGGCCTTGGCGCTGTCGATGAAACCGCAGGTGTTGACCACCACTACATCGGCATCCTCGTAGGACGGCACGATCTGGTAGCCCTCCATGCGCAGCTGGGTGAGGATGCGTTCAGAGTCGACCGTTGCCTTGGGGCAACCCAAGCTCACGAATCCGACTGTTGGCGTTTTGCTCATCGACTTTGAACCTCGAAAACCGCGCATGAAAAAAGCGCGCGAGTATATAGAGCTGAGCATTTTTTAGCCAGACTGAAAGCGGCAGCGCTCGACCGTTCAGCGGTTCACCGTTCCATTGCCTTGGCCGGGAGCGTGGCGGTCTGGCTGGGCTAAACCTCGAACCATTGGTCGCAAGCGGCGGTCGTACTGCGAATCGTGTTACGCGAGGTATCAAAAGGCTATCATCGCCGCCTTTATTCAACCGGGGAAATGGACTTCATGAAAACGTTGCTATCGAAAGGCCTGGCGATGACCGCTGCCATGGCGCTGTGCACGAGCGCTTTGGCCGATGATGCGCTGTTCAAGGAGCATGTGTATGGCGCGCCGTTCAGCAAATACAGCAATCAGGCTGGCTATTACGATTGTTCTGTAGAGATTGGCGCTACCGCACTGTGCATAGATGACGTCAAATTCGTGGGGCACGCTTTTACCGCCGCTTTACTGTTCTCCGGCGACAAGCTTTATATGGTCAGTCTGTTGTCAGGTTTTGAGCAGCAGGCCTATGTACAGGCGGTCGCTGCGCTGGCTAAGACCTTTGCGCTTGTCTCACTGGCTGATGCCAGTTCGCAGCTTGATCTTCTTGATCTGGACCGCCGTAGCAGCCGGCAGGATTTCGCAGCAAAGTTGTCCAGTTACGAAAGCGTGGCGGCTAACGCAGGAAACCTAACCTACACCTTCATCGAAGGTCTGGATCGCGCCAAGAAGCATCCTAATGTCACGACAGCAGTAGCTGCCGCCAAGGACAATACGCGTGTCGCTGAGCTGGTGATAATGGATGACGGCGCTGACTCGATACTTGCCGTCCGTTTTTCGTTTCCTAAACTGGAGGCAAGAAAGCTCAAGGACGCACTCGCCAGTCCCGTAGAGGATTTCTAGCGATCAGCGATTGGATGTCGCAACTACCGGCGCCGTTGAGGGGCTCTGGCGCGGCAGGTAGCGTTTGAGCCGAAGCGCTGGCGATTCGACGAGGTGCCAGGACAGCACCGCGAGCGCCAGGCTGGCAGCGAAGCCAAGGAGCATGAAGGGAATCAGTGGCAACTGGCCGTCGGTCCAGTGCATCAGAAGCTGCTGGACCGGGAAGCTGAAGATGTACAGGCCGTAGGAGAAGTCGCCGGCCTTGCCGAAGCCGGACAACCTCGGAATGCGCAGTTGGGCGAGGTAGAGCGTCAGGTAGGGCAGGGTCAGCACGTGCACTAGCTCCCAGTGGTCGCTGCGGGCACTCACCAGGTTGGCCGCAACCAGCAGCGCAGCGATTTTCCAGTTCCAGCGAACGAGGTGCCGGTACAGATAGAGCAGCACGCCGGCATAGAAGAACATCCCCAGGCGAGTGGCCTTGCGCAGCAGATCGCTCTGCATCTCGTAGATCGGCATCAGGTGGAAATGCACACCCACCATCAGAATCAGGCCGATCAGCGCGCTGCTGCGGCCGAATACCTTGACGACTCCGAGCGTCAGCACGGTGGCGTACATCAGCACTTCGTAAGGCAGTGTCCAGAGCGAACCGTTGACGCTGTGGGGAAACGGGTTGGCCTCGAATACGCCGGGCAGGCGGAACTCGGTGATCAGCGCGGCATTGGCCAGATAGGCGAGCGTGCCGGGGGCGGTGAAGTAATCGCCAAGCGGCAGCTCGGTGGCCAGCGGGCCGATCAGCAGGACCACGAACAGCACCGAGACGATCAGTGCCGGCATGATGCGCAGGGCTCGCTTGGCGGCAAAATCCAGCACGCTGCGGCTGTTCAGCCAGGACGCCGCAATGAGGAAACCGCTCATCACGAAGAACACGTGTACGGCGATATCCGCCGAGTCGTAGCTGCCGCTGAACAGGCGCAGAGGTTCCCGGTCCGCCTGACCGGATAGGCCGTAGCTATGGCCGAACACGACCATCGAGGCGGCAAAGAAGCGCAGGAAATCGAAGTTGTTATCTCTTGGCGCGGTGGTTGGCGCGTGCATCGGCTCCTCCTTGGAATGGGTTCAGCGCAACGGAAAGGTCTGATGCATCCCCAGCGAACGGTTCTCGCCGTCACGGATGGCCTGCTCGATCAGTTGCAGCCGTTCCGGAACCTGCTGCCGCCGGGCCACGTGCCGCAGCAGGCCGAGGAAAATGCTCCGGTTCAGCCGATACAGCCAGGGTGAGGCGGCCCAGACGTAGGTGTCGAACCAGGCCTGGTTGCGGGCGGTGTAGTAGGCGCGGAAATCGGAATCACCGAGCAGGAAGGCTTCGTAGATGTTGCGGGTGTGCGCCTTGATGTTCCAGGACAGCTCCAGCTCGTCGATCAGCGCATCGGTCACCAGGCGCAGACGGCCGCCTTTGGCGGTGATGCGACGGGTGTACTCAGTATCGTCGGCGTAGAGCACCAGCTCGCGCAACGGCACCCCGATCGCCTGGTACAGGCTGCGATGGGCGAGCATGCCGCCATAGGGGGCGAAGGGCAGGTCGATGGCCCGCAGCGGCGTGCCTTTTGGCCGGCCCCAAGGAAGGCGGCGCCAGACCTTGTACGGCAGCTGCGCGACGTGAAAGCCGAAGTAGCTGGAACGCGGCTGGATGGCGAAACGGCTCGGTACGCCACGGGCGATGTCTTCCTGCTGACTGGGGCGAAAGCCCAGCACGGCGGCACGATGCAGCCCTACCTCGTCAGCCATTCGCGCCAGTTCTTCATGTAGCAGCCGCACCGCGGACGCGGTGGGGGCGTTGTCGTCATCCATCATCCAGATGTACTGCGCACCTTCGGCTAGCGCCGCTTCCAGCCCCACCGCATAGCCGTTAGCCGAGCCGGTGTTGTGCGCCAGCGGAATGATGCGCACCTGACCGGGCCAGCGGCTGGTCAGTTGTTCGAGTGGTGCGGTCGAGGCATTGCTGACCACCAGTACGCGGGTGATCTGTTCGAAGGCGAAGGCCTGCTCGATCAGTCGGCGCAGGTAAACCAGGCGGTCGCCGTAGGTCACCGTGACGATGGTGGTTTGCCGTCGCACCGGCATCTCGCCGGCGCTGGTGGCGGCTGCCTGTGCACTCTGCTTGCAGGGTTCGACGCGCGCGGTGTTCTGCACGGAATATCTCCTCAGCTCTGTTCAGGCGTGGCCAATGGCAGGCAGTCGGGCTGCTGCACATCGGCTGTCGTGCCTTCTTCGTTGGGGCTGAAGAAGGCATGGAAGATGCGGATGAATCCATTGCCCGACGGTCCGTCAGGCGCGCCGGGTGCGGGAATGAGTTCGGTGTAGGAATAGCCATCGGCCAGAATCAGCGACGTTCTGGATGTTTCTTCTGTGCTCATGCCTGTGCTCCTGCATAACCCGGTGCGGTAACGGCCCGGATCAGAATGAATAGCGCCTGCTGTCTGCCGGCGGACTCCAGAACGAACCGGACGCCGGTTCCGCGAATCGATACGGTTGATGACCGGATGGGCTTTCCTGCTGCCTGCCGCCATTGGAGCCACAGCGTGGCGTGGCGTCGATTGACGAGTCGCTGTAGGCGATGACGCTCGCACTGCCGGCGCTGCTGCAGGCCGGCAACTGGCCTGGCGGGTTGGTCGGTTCGGTGATCAGCGTGTCGGCGTTCACCGCAGCGCTGGCTGGCTCGATCACTACAACGAGAGCGAACCCGAGCGCTCGGGTCACTCTCATCCACTTCTTTACTGTGTTCATCCTTGAAACCTCGTAAGTGAATGGGGTTGATGGGGGACTACGCTCAGGCGTGCTTGATCGGGACCACGGCTGCCGGGTAGAGCGGCGTGCTGGGGGCCGGCAAGGGCGCGGAGCTCTGCTGAAGGTCGAAGGCCCTGGCTTCGCGCAGACGCGCGTCGACGAAGGCGCGGATTTCCTGCTGGAAGCGTTCGCTGGAGAAGCGCTCGGCATTGCGTCGGCAGTTTTCCGGGGTGATGCGTGAGCACTGGGCCTCGAACTCGCCGATGGCGGCGATGAGCGAGGCGGTGGTCTGCTCCGGGTAGAACACGCCCGTGGGTTCGGCATGTTCGAGCCCGCGCACGGTTTCCAGTACGCCGCCGCGCCCGTAGGCGACCACCGGCGTGCCACAGGCCTGCGCCTCGATCGGCGCGATGCCGAAATCTTCTTCGGCGGCGAAGACGAACGCCTTGGCGCGCTGCATGTGTTGCAGCAGCACTTCGAAACTCTGGTAGCCGAGTAGGGTGACGTTGGGCCCGGCCGCTTCACGGGCCTTTTCCATTTCCGGGCCGGTGCCGATGACGATCAGGCGTTTGTCCGGCATGGCCGCGAATGCCTCGATGATCATCGGCATCTTCTTGTAGGGCACCATCCGCGAGGCGGTGAGATAGAAGTCTTCCTTGGCCTCGTGCAGGGTGAACTGGCGGGTGTCGACCGGCGGGTAGATCACCGTGGATGGGCGCCGGTAGCTCTTGTTGATGCGCCGGCCGATGAAGTGCGAATTGGCGATGAACTCGTCGACGCCGCTGGCGGTGCGCTGGTCCCACATGCGCATGTAGTGCAGCAGCATGCGCGCCAGCTTGGCCTTGATGCCGCGCTCCAGGCTGGCTTCGTGCAGGTACTGGTGCTGCAGGTCCCAGGCGTAGCGGATGGGCGAATGCACGTAGCTGATGTGCAGCTGATTCGGCCCGGTCAGCACGCCCTTGGCCACTGCGTGGCTGCTGGAAATGATCAGGTCATACGAGGACATGTCGAGCTGCTCGATGGCCAGCGGCATCAGCGGTAGGTACTTCTGGTAATGGGTGCGCGCCTTCGGCAGTTGCTGGATGAAGGTGGTGGTGGCGCGCTTGCCGCCGAGGTGGGCACGGTCGGCGTCGGAGAGAAAATCGATGACGGCGAACAGATCGGCGTCCGGCCAGACGGCGCACAGCCCGGCGAGCACGCGCTCGGCGCCGGCATACGTCACCAGCCAGTCGTGAACGATGGCAACTTTCATGGCATGACATCCTTGATCGAGAAAGAGTGAGCAGCGAGGCGGTGAGCCTCAGCGGCTGTGCAGGCGTGCCAGTGGCATCAGGTCGTGTTGTCTGGTCAGGCGCCTGCCGGCGTGAGCCAGCGGTAGATCCAGCAACTGTCGGCAGAGCTGGGCGCTGCCGAGGGCCAGCAGCAGGCCGAACACAACGCCAGCCAGTCTGGCGGTCGGGCCGGTCAGGCCGAGCGCCTGGGTTAGCAGCTCGCTCAGGCGCTGCATCGCTGGCAGCAACAGATAGAGCGAGTAGCTGAGGCTTCCAAGCCAGACGAGCGGCGGTGCCCGTAGCGGTAGCCGGCTGGTGACCAGCAGGAAGGTCACGATGGCCAGGGCATAGGTGAGCAGGTCCCGGGGCCAGGCGGTTGCGTCCGCAGACCAGCCGGCCAGGAAGATGATCGGCAGCACCAGCAGGTAGATTCGCAGCGTGTAGCGCGCATATTCACGGGCTCGTCTGCGGGCGTAGCTGCTGCTTTCATGCTTGGCCTCGTACCTGAGTGACGCGAAAAACATCAGTGATAGCGCCAGCGGCAGCGTGACCGGTAGCTCTGTGCCCAGCAGCTGCCGCGCCAGGGCGAGCAGCAGCGCCACCGCCAGCAGCACGAGCGCGCAGCTGGTCCGCAGACTGACGCTGTGCAACAGGCCGAGCACCTGCAGCAGCAGGCAGAACCCGTAGAACAGCAGGATTGGCGGCAGCGCTCCGTAAGCGCCGATGACCTCGAACGCCATGGCGCTGCCTGGCGCGGCCACACCCGGCAGCCAGGCCGGTGCCGTCGGCAACAGAATGGCGGTCAGCAGCACCGCCAGCAGGTAGACCGGCAGCAGGCGCAGCAGGCGGCGGACGACAAAACCTCGCCCGCCGTCGACGCTGGCGTGCAGGCTGGCCGGCACGATGAAGCCGCAGCACAGCAGGAACCAAAGCATCGCCAGCAGCCCGGGGTCCAGGGCGTGCTGCAGTGCCCAGCCGTCTGACAGTGGCAACAGCAGGGTCTGGAAAATCAGGAGTAGGGCTGCGCTGCCGCGTAGCGCGTCGATATGCGCCAACCGTTCCATGGTCTGCCTCGCTTGATTGATAGAGTTGAGTGTCGGGACTGCATTCGTCGGGCATCAGGGGCGGTCCGATGACCAGGCGATAAAGGACGGCGGGCTGGGTTTGCCCATCAGTGCCTTGTCGATCAGCTGCGACACGGTCTGCGCCGAGCGCTTCCAGGAGTAGCGCTCGACGTTGGCCAGGCCGAGGGTGCGCAGGTCATCGCGCAGGCGCGCGTCCTGCAGCACGTGGCGCATGCAGCGGGCAATGTCCTCGATGTTCAGCGGCTCGAAATAGAGCACGCTCTCGCCGAGCACTTCGGGTATCGACGCGGCCCGGGCGGCGATCACCGGACACCCGCAGGCCTGGGCCTCCAGCGGCGGAATGCCGAAGCCTTCGTAGAGCGAAGGGAACACGAAGGCGGTGGCGCCCTGGTATTCGCGCACCAGCTGATCGTCGTTCAGCCGGCCGAGAATGCGTACGCGTGGATTGCCATCAATGCTGGAGGTGGAGCCGGAGAACACCGAGTGCGAGTCGCCGACGATGTGCAGTTCCACGTCATCGAAGCCTTCCAGGCTGAGGAAGGCCGCGACCATCCGCGCGAAGTTCTTGTGCGCGTTCGGGGAGGACACCGCCAGCACGTATGGCCTGGCATTGCCGCTGCGATCCGCGCCACTCGGCGGATGGAATTTGGCCGCCACCGCGTTGGGGACGACGCAGATCTTCTCGCTCGGGTAGCCGTAGTAGCGGGCGATTTCCTTGCGTGAGAAGTCGCTGACGGTAATCAGCGCCTTGATGCGCTTGAGCAGCAGCGGCGTGAGCCCCTTGTAGACGCTGCGGAAGGCGCGCGAATAGCTCTCCGGATGGCGCACGTAGGTGATGTCGTGATGGGTGGCGATCTGGTTGCGGTAGATCAGCGGTGCCGTGTTGCACAGTGATACCAGCGGCGGATAGCCATGGCGCGCCAGCCACAGAGGCAGGTCCAGCTGTTCCCACAGATGCCCGTGGTTGCGGCCGATGCGCCGCACCTGCAGGCGCTCGGCGCTGGCGTGCATGCGGATGTCGTCCGGCGCAATGAATGTCAGGTCCTTGCGCATGGCGGCAAGCTCCAGGCAGACCTGTTCGGCAAAACGTTGCACACCGCGGGTTTCCTGAGTCAGGAAACGGGCGTTGATGGCGATCATGTAGGGCTCTCCTTGCGGGGATGGCGTGCGCCGCCGGATGCTGGCCAGCGGCGAACGCTGGCAGGTGGCGGCTTTGGCGACTGGCGAAGCGATGCGTGGTGCGTGGCGGTCAATGCGGGTTGGCCAGCGCGTGCTGGTCCGGTTGCGTTTCGCCTGGGTGGCCGGTCGTGCGGTCAGTGCATGTCGTGACAGGGGTCAACCGTCGTTCTGCACCGCGCGCAGGCTGATGATTTTCGGGAATCCATCGAGCTCCACCTCGGTGCTGCAGGCCTGGCCTTTGCCCGGACACTTCCACTCGGTACTGGTGACCACGCGGCCGTGCTGGGGCTGGGCGGTATCGATCAGCGCCACCTGGCCCGCCTGGCCTTCGGTGTTCTGCAGCTCCACGGTCCTCGGTTTGCCGGTGCTCCAGGCCACCATCAGTTCATCGTCTCCGCGGGCGAATCGCAGCATCACCACGTCACCCGGGGTTTTCTCTTCGCGGCTGAGGAAGCTGTACTGGCTGACGATCTGGCTGATGGAGGCGAGCACCGAATAAGCCGGCTTGAGGGTGAAGTCCTGCCGTACCAGGCCGAAGTTGTGTTCGCGCTCGGTCTTGTCGGTGCCATCGTTGCGGAAGTCGTACCACCACATGCCCTTGATGCTCGGCAGCGTCTTGGCCAGGAAGAAGGCGCGGGCGAGGTAGGCCGCCTGCAGGCTTTCATCGATGCCGCATGCGCCCTGGTGGGCAGGCCAGGCCATTTCCGTCAGGTAGAGCGGTACCGGGCGTCCGGCGGCGCGGGTCAGGTCCTTGTCGACCTCGCTCATCCATTCGATCCAGGCCTCTGGGGTGTTGCGCCGCCAGCCGCGGCAGTGCACGTAGGGATGCAAGGACAGGCCGTCCACCGATTGCATCAGGCCGTTCTCCAGCAGGCGCAGGGCGAAACCGGAGTCGATGCCCTGGCTGGTCACCGCGCCGGCGAGCACCTTGGCGCCGGGCGCGCGCTGCCGGATGATCCCGGACGCATCGGCGATCAGCCGCGCGTAATCCTGGGTGAATTCCGGGTCGCGCGGGTCCTCGACGTCCCATTCGTTCCAGATCTCGTAATAGGCGACCTTGCCTTTCAGCTCTTCGGTGATGAACTCGACATAGCGATTGAATGCCGCCCTTACCGGCTCGCTGCGGGGCTTTTCACCACCGCCGTAGTGCGAGTTGCCGTAGCCGAGGATGAACTGGGTGCTTAGCCCGTGAGCGGCTGTTGCCTTCAGGTAACGGTGCCAGGATGGTTCGATCTTCAATTGCCCGGGCCGGCGTTCGACATAGGCCCAGTGGGCGTCGGTGCGCACGGAGGTGATGCCGGCATCGCGCATCATCGCGTAGGCGCGGCCGCTGGGGTCGCCCTTGTGCAGTTCATGGGCACATACGCCGACCACGAAAGGCTCCTCGGTGGTCTGGGCCGGTGTAAACGGAGCAAGGCCAAGCAAGCCGCCCAGCAGCAGGGTGTTGAGCGGGGTAGAGCGCTTCGTCATGTGGATCATCCGTGAAGGTAGGTCTCAGGTCAGGTGCTGCAACTCGGGCAGCCGTTGCGCCGCCAGGTTGTTGCTCGGGGCGCGGGCCGGGGTCAGCACGTGGGAGATCGCCAGGCCCAGGAACAGCGTGGCGATGGACACCTCCAGTACATCCGTGGCCCAGGCCACCAGGCAGATGCAGAAAACGATCGGCAGCAACGCGCTGCGCAGTCGCGAGCCCCGTTCATGCAGGCGCAGCATCAGCGGAAAGGTCAGCAGGTAGAGCAGCACACCGAACACGCCGAGCATTCCCCACAGGTACAGCGCGGTATTGTCGGCAATGCTCAGCAACTCCAGCCCGGGTACGGGATAGACCTTGCCAGTGCTGCCCACCGCGCCGAATCCCGCGCCCCACCAGCCCCATCCCTCACGGGTGATGACCTCGATGAAGTTCGGCCAGCTGTTGATCAGACGGTCGGCGAACGAGGCCAGCAGCGAGCCGTTGTTGGCGGCGTTGGGGTCCAGGCTGAGCACCAGGCTGGCCATCGGCAGCATCAGGCCGACCAGCACTGCGACGAGAAACGCAGTGGCGCTGGCGAAGCGGTAGGCCGTGACGATCAGCATCAGCAGGGTCAGCACGTAGGCCGCCGCGGTGGATTTGTTGGTGGTCAGCACGATGCCGATCAGCGCTGCGATGTAGAGCATCAGGCGTAGCACGCGCGGCTGGATGAATGCGGCGACGAACAGGCTGTAGATCGCGATCATCACCGACAGCGCGGTGGACATGCGGGCGAAGCCGCCGATGCGGTCGATGTTGTCGAACGCCCACGAGCGGTTGGCGCTCAGTTCCACCTCGCCGACCATGTAGCTGTAGCCCTTCCACGGCACGCTGGTGAGCATGTCCAGGGCGATGCCGACGAAGCAGGCGATCAGGCAGAAGCCGATGATTCGGCGCAGCAGCCCGAGCCGCAACTCCACATGGCGGCCGCAAATCAGGCCGAACAACAGCGGAATGTAGATGAACAGGCTGAAACCGATGTTGGCCAGTTCGGCGCCATGCATCAGCGCCAGTTGGCTGGAAGTCACCAGCCCCAGCAGTACCAGCCAGAAGGCCGGCCAGCCGCGGTAGCGCAACAGCTCCAGGCCCAGTGCGATCAGACAGGCAACCTTGGGCAGGTACAGCAGCCAGGAGACTCCGGCCATGTCGAAGTAGTAGCGCAGGGCGCCGGAGAAGGTTTCAGTCAGCAGCAGCGAGGCGACGACCAGCGTCAACAATGTCGGCTTGTCGAAGGCCAACGGATTCGAGTCGCGTCGCCGCGGGGTAATCAGCAGGCTCTGGTTCATGGTGGATTCTCGTTCCCTGAAGTGTTTCACGCAGGATGGTCTGGTACTGATCCAGCATGCGTTCCATATCCAGCAGCGGCAGCACGCTGGCCCGTGCCTGGCTGGCGAGCCGCTGCCGCAGTGCGCCGTCGATGTAGAGCCAGAGCATGGCGATGCCGAGTGAGTCGGGATCATCGGGCGAGCAGAGCAGGCCGTTGCATTCGTCGCGGATGATCTCCGGCAGCCCGCCCATGTTGCTGGCGATCACCGGCAGGTTGTTGGCGCAGCCTTCGACGGCCACCAGGCCGAACGGCTCGCCCCACAGCGACGGCACCACCAGCACGTCGATGCTCTGCATGAACTCGTCGCTGTCGCAGTAGCCGAGAAAGCTGACCTTTTTCGGATCGGCCATGGCCTTCAGCTTGGCTTCGTAGTCCAGCTTGCCGCGCCCGGCGATATCCAGCCGCGCATCGATGTCCAGCCGCTGGAACTGCTCGATCAGCCAGCCGACGCCCTTGTTCTCCGACAGCGTGCCGATATAGCCGAAGCGCAGTGGATGGTTGCTGCGCTGCCTGGGCTTGCTGCCCTGACCGGGGTTGGCCGGCGTGCAGTTGTGCACCACATGCTGGCGCGCGCCACTGAAATAGCCCTGTGCGGTGATGCGCTCGAGCACGAAGCGGCTGACGCCGATCGCCGTGGCCACTTGCGCTGAGGCGCCGGCGTGGCGGAGACGGAACACCGAACACATACCGCACTGGCGCTGGCAGCTTTTGCCGCGATTGAACATGGTGTCCTTCGGGCAGAGCAGGTACAGGTCGTGCAGCACCTGGACGATCGGCAGGCCGGCGGCGGTGATTTCGTCCCAGGCGGAAATCGACCAGCCGGTGAGGTTGTTACAGACCACGATATCCGGCTGCTCCCGCGCGATCACCTCGCGCACATGACAGCGCATGTCGCGGTTGTAGCGGTCGCGGTAGTGCCAGCCGAGGCGGGCGACGCGACTGGGGCGCTGCTGGGTGTAGTGCCAGTAGCTGTTCGCCAGGTTGGCGCGATAGACCCGCACGCCGTCCTGAATCTGCATGTTCAGCCCGGCATCCGGGCCGGTCGCCAGCACTGCCACCTCACAACCACGCCGCTGCAACCCTTCGGCCAGGTGCCGGAGGATGACTTCTGCGCCGCCGCCGACATGCGGGGTGTAGAACGCATTGAGGAATAGGATCTTCATCGGTTGGCTCGCTGATTGAACCTGTCAGGCTGCTCGCATGGCCCTACGGGCACTCGCCTGGCTCAGGAGTAGCACTGGAGATAACGGGTGGGTACCCGGACCTTCTGCTCACGCTGCAGCAGGTTGAGCAGGATGACGGAGCGTTCTTCGCCGTCGCTGCTGACGAAGATCGCTTCGATGTCGCTGAAACTGCCCCCGCTGACCTGGACCCGTTCGCCGGGTGAGAACGGCGCCGCCGCCATGGTCTGCGGCTGGGCCAGGCGCTGTCGCAACTGTTCGATCAGCTCGTCGCGTACCGGCGTCGGCTGGCCGCCGAAGCTCACCACGCGGCTGACGCCCCGGGTGGAGCGGATCGGGTACCAGTTGTCGTGAATGCAATCGAGGCGGATGAACAGGTAGCCCGGAAACAGCGCCTCGCCGGACTTGGTCCCCTGTGAGCCGCGCAGGGGCGCAGGCGCCTTGAGCGGGCGGTAGCACTCGAAGTGCTGGCGCAGCAGGTTTTCCTCGGCGCGGGCCTCCTGGCGTGGCTTGGTCTGGATGAGATACCAGCGTGCGGTAGTGCTCGAGTTCATGTGGATGTCCTTCCCTGAATAAGCCTGCCCCTGTCCCAACGGCAGGCTGAATGTCGTCATGCCAGCGTCAGCGTCGCCCTTTTCTCGTGGCCTTCGACCACGTTGAAGCGCAGTAGCAACTCCTTGATCGCCTCGCGGCTGTTGAACATCAGCACATCGATGATCGACAGCGACGGCACGAATGCATGCTTGAGCTGCGGATATTCGATGTCGTCCATGCGCAGGAAACGCAGCAGCAGCCCGTCAGCGCGGAAGCGGGCAGGGCAGTAAAGCTCCATGCCACCGATGGGGTTTAGGTATAGCTCACCATCCATGCGATGGGTGATCTGGATGACGCGTTCTTGCATCTCCAGTTCGGGATCCAGGCCAAGATCCGAAGCGCGGCAGATCGGCGTATGGATGCCCAGGTAGTCGCACAGCGCGCGGAGCGATTGCTCGTTGAAGGCAGCCAGGTTGCGCTCCGGATGCTCGAGGATACGTTTGATCAGCGGTAGGACTTCCTCGCGGTGGGGCGCACGCTGGTACATATGGGCCAGGCGGCGAAACAGCGCGGCCGCCTCGCGGTGGAAGTCATCGCACAGCCAGCGCTCGCGGATCGTCTCAAGGTGCCCGGCTTTCTTCAGGGGAAAGCTGATCAGCTTGGGCTGGCCATCGCAGAGCACTCGGTTGCGGTTGATCCAGGATCCCTTTACGTACTGTAGATCGTCGCAGAGCACGAAGACATCGCTGGCGGCAATCAGCTGGAAATAGCCGAGGTAGGGGAAAAGGTAGGGTTGCATAACCCCGATGGTCCTGAGCATGAAGCTTCTCCTGTGCTTAGGCTTGCTGGGTATAGGTGTAGTAACCATAGGCGCCGCTGTCGTACGGCGAGGTCGAGGCCTTGCGCTTCACGGCATTGAGGATCACGCCCTTGAGCAGCACGCCGTTCTGCGCGAGCCGCCGCTTGGATGCATCGATCTGCGAGCTGGTGCTGAGGCCGAAGCGGGCCACCAACAGGTTGGTGCCCGACTGCTGGGCGACCAGTACGGCGTCAGTCACCGCGAGCACCGGTGGCGTATCGATGATGATGAAGTCGTAGAGCTTTTCCGCTTCACGCAGCAGGCGGGAGAAGTTGTCGTGCATCAGCAGTTCGGACGGATTCGGCGCGGAGAACCCGGCGGAGATGAAGTGCAGGTTCTTCTGCTCGGTGCGGTTGGTGATCTCCGCCAGGTTCAGGCCACTGGCCAGTGCATCCGACAGCCCGTGACGCGGCGCCATGCCGAACAGCGTGTGCAGGTAGCCGCGGCGCATGTCGGCATCGATCAGCAGCACGCGCTGGCCGGTCTGCGCGATCACCGCAGCAAGGTTGCTGGACACGAACGACTTGCCAACCGAAGGGGTCGGGCTGGTGATCATCAGCACTTTGTTGCGCGCCTCGAGCATGGCGAACTTGAGGCTGGTACGCAGGCTGCGCAGCGATTCGACCGCCAGATCGGTCGGTTCGGTGAGGCTGAGCAGTCGGGTCTTGCCGTCGCGGCTCTTGCGGCTGCGATTGAGCTGATCCTGAGAGGCGCTGTAGGGCAGGCCGGCATAAACCGGTACGCCAAGCTTCTCGATCACGTCCGGGCTTTCCACACCGCGGTAGAAGGCCTGGCGCAGCAGGATGACTGCCGCCGAGACGAGCAGGCCGACGAAGATCGCGATGGCCACCACCAGCGGTTTGACCGGTTTCGACGGCTTCTCGATCATCGAGTAGGCGTTGTCGATGATGCGCACGTTGCCGATGGTGCCGGCGCGCAGGATGTCTTGCTCCTGTGCCTGGTTCATCAGCAGCGTGTAGGTCTGGGTCGTGACTTCCATGTCACGTTGGAGGCGTAGCAACTCCTGCTGCGTCATGGGGAGGGCGTCGACCTTCTTCAGCAGCTGCGCCTTTTGCGTCTGCAGCTCGTTCATCTGGGTGATCAGCGTGCGATAGGTCGGGTGCTCGCGGGTATAGAGGCGGTCGTACTCCACGCGCTTGAGCGACAGTTCGGATATCTGCGTTTCCAGCGCGACGATCTGGTCCAGCACGCCCTTGGTCTCGATGCTGATATCCACCGACTTGGAGCTGGTCTGGTAGGCATTCAGCGCGGCTTCGGCCTTCTCCAGCTCCTTGCGTACCTGAGGTAGTTGAGAGCGCAGGAAGTCCAGGCGCTGGGCCGCCTCGGCGGAGCTGCGCTGGATGTTCTGGCTGACGTACAGCCGGCTGATCTCGTCCAGCACATGGCTGGCCAGCTGCGGGTCCGGGTCTTCCAGGGACATGTAGATGATCCCGGAATCCTTGCCGGCCTCGCCGACCTTCAAGCGGTTCTGGTAATCCAGCGCGGTGGTCTGCGGGCGGTTCCTGACTAGTTGGAATTCGGTGCCAGGACGCGCTTCCAGCTGGGCGATCTGCACCTTGAAGCCCTGGTTCTCCACAGCTTCATTGACCTGGCCGCGCAGAATCAGCTGCTGCTCGTCGTCATGCAGCGTGAAGCTGCCGGCCGTGCCGGCGATCAACGTCAGCTCCACGCCCAGATACGCTTCGGGCACATCGAGCTGGAATACTTCGAGCTTTTCCCCACCCCACGCATAGCCGGTCAGGCCGAACAGCGGGGTGGCCAGCGCGCCATCAGTCGCCGGGTCATGCTTGCGCGCCATGAAGGCGCCGAACACCGGGAAGTGATGGGGTTTGGCGACGATGTAGAGCTTTAGCTCCTCGACGGCTCTGCCGAGCACGGCGCGGGATTTGAGCAGGGAGATTTCAGTGACCGCCTGGGACACCGAATCCGGCCGGGCCGATATTTCCGGCACGCCGGTGATCGCGGCTTTTTTCGGTTCGATCTGGATCATCGCGGTCGCCTGGTAGATCGGCGTGGCGATCAGGGCATAGAGCACGCCCAGTGCAGCGAAAAAGCCGGTAATGGTGATGATCAGCGCCTTGTGATCGTAGGCGGTGCGCATTATTCCGGCGAGGTCGATGCGGTTGTCCGCGTCATATTCCAGCGAAGAGCGGGTCAAGGCAGTCATTGGGAATCCTTCCTCATGGTGCGTTTTTGCAAAGAAGCGGGGTCGGGCTGATCAGCTCCTGGCCAGCCGTGGGCTCAACCGGCGCAGCAGGTTGAGGCTGATGTTCTGGGCGATGGTTGAAAGCGCCTGGATCTTGCTGAACGGCGAGATCAGCGACAGGCACTCGCCGAACACCTGGATCAGGAAGTACTCGTAGAGCGCGTTGTTGCCGATGCGGTTGTAGTAGCGCGCCAGGGAGTAGTGGGCATGCATGGCCATCTGGATGCGCTGCCGGCTCGGCTGCATGGAGAAGATGCCACCCTCGTGCACCCGGTAGGCGGCGGGGCTGATGCCTTCCATGAACTTGCCTTTGCCGTAGGCGCCGAGCAGCGACCACCAGCAGATATCCAGCACCTTCACGCCGAGCAATTCCGGTGGCAGTTCCTGAATCAGGTTGCGAAAGCACACCGTCAGCGTCGAGAGCGGGCGGCCCTGCATCAGTTCCAGCGCCGTGGCGTTCTTGCGCAGTTTTCCGGTCAGTTGCGGGCTTTGGATGATGCCCTGGCTGTTGAACATGAACGCATCGTGATAGGTGATCACGTAGTCACGATGCTGCTCGAGAAAGTCCACCTGCTGCTGCAGCTTGGTCGGATCGGTCCAGTAGTCGTCGCCTTCGCAATAGGCGATGTATTTGCCCCCCGCACGGGCGAACAGGCGCGTGCTGAATGGCACGCCGAGGCTGAACTGGTTCTGCGTCTGGTAGATCGGTTTGATGATGCTGGGGTAGCGCGCCGCGTAGTCGGCGATGATCGCGGCGGTGGTGTCAGTCGAGGCGTCGTCGTGGACGATCACCTCGAAAGGGAAATCCGTTTCCTGCTGGAGGAAGCTCTCCAGCGCCTTCCTTATAAAAGATGCGTGGTTGTAGGCCAGGCAGACGATGCTCAGCAGCGGTTCGGTCTTGCCGCCCCAACGTTCAATCAAGGCTTGCTCGCTCTTCAATTCCATTTTTGGATGCTCGCTTGGTGATGAGTAGATGAAGCTTGAGTAGCAGTGATTTCGAGGTCGCCGCGACCAGCAGCAGGCAGATGAACCCGCTTGCGGCCAGCGCCATCAGAATGTCAAAGCGGTTGTCGCTGACGATCAGCAGGAACAGCGGTTCGCCCAGTGCCACGCCGACCACGGTCGCCGCAGTGATCCGCAACATGTCTCGTGCCCAGGTGCCCTGCAGGCCGGGCGCGAACCGCCGGTGCACCACCGGTGGCCAGATCACGAAGGTCGCCAGGCGCAGGAAGAACCACGCCAGTGCGGCACCGTATGCGCCGTGGGCAAGCGCTGCGTAGATCACAATCGGCACGCTGATGGCGGTGGAAACCACGCTGTACCAGATGTGCAGCCGCAGCTGGCCGTAGGCGTACTGCAGGTAGAACTGGAAGGCGCCGACCGCCATCAGCGCGCTGCCTGGCACGTACCAGAACAGCATGCGTTCGCTCCATTGGGCGGCGGCAGCGTCGCCAGTCCAGGCGAAGATCAGCGCCTGACTGTGCCAGGCGATCACCGCAGCCATGGGAAACAGCACGCTGCAGACGAAGCGGGTGGCGTTCAGATACAGCCGCTCCATCTCGGCGATCCGCCCTTCGGCCACGAGCATGGTCATGCGCGGCAGCAGCGTCTGCACCAAGGGGTTGGTCAGGGTCATGATGCCGGTGGTGATCAGCGCCACCAGCGAGAAGTAGCCGTACTCCTTGAGCAAAAGCACCTTGGAAAGCAGCACTTTGTCCAGCTGGGTCAGCACGATCCACAGCAGCGAGGTGAAGAACATGCCGCCGGCGAATGGCAGCACCGGCTTGACCACGCGCCAGTCGATGCCGGTGAGCAAACGTGGGCTGGCCAGTTGCACATAAGCCTTGCTGGCGAAGGCGAGCGTTTCCACCAGGGCGACGGCCGTCTGGAACAGGAAGAAGTCCAGCGGATCTTGCGACACGAGGGCGACCAGAAACAGGCCACCGAAGTAACGCAGGGTAGCGATCAGTACATTCGTTGCGTTCAGCCAGCCGTGCAGCTCGACACCTTGCAGGCCGCTTTTGTACAGCGTCGCGTAGAGCCTCAGCCCGACCATCAGGCCCATCAGGCTGATGCATTGCATGATGGTGCCGGTACCCAATTCGCGGGCCTGCAGCCAGGTTCCGGCGATCCAGCCGCTGCTCAGGTAGATCGCCACGCAGGTCGCCAGCGCAATCGGCATTAACAGCAGCTCGAACGAGCGCAGAAGGCGTCCCGCTGGGCCGGGCGCCGCGGACAGGTCGCCCTGCCCGCGGTAGTGCGCGACCTGTCGGACCAGTGCAGGCGACATCCCGGCATCGAGTAACTGCAACCAGGCCTGGAGCACCGCGAAGAAACCGATCAGACCATAGGCTTCGGCACCCAGATGCCTCAGGTAGAACGGCAGGATCAGGATGCCGATCAGCAGGGCGTACGCCTGGCCGAGGTAGTTCAGGCTGGTGTTGCGGATCACCGATAACCGCTTGGGATCTGACATGGGTTATTGCTGGCCTCCGGATGTCAGGGGCATGCGCGGGTAGTCGGCGCCCGGCAGGCGCTCCGTGGCGCTGAACAGCCCGAACGCTTCGGCAAGGGGCTGGAACAGCGTGCGGCTCGACTGCTCGCTGTGGATTGCCTCCTGGATGAGCGTCTGCATGACCTTCTCCTGCACCTTGCGCGGCAGCCCGGGATAGATCGGCAGGCACAGGACCTTGCGACTCAACGCTCGCGAGCGTGGTTGTGGTACCTGCGGCTGCAGATGGTCGAGCGTGTCCAGCGAGGGGTAGAAGTAGCGGCGGGGGTTGATGCCGTTCTCGTTCAGTTGCGAGCGGCAGCGCAGCAGCTGGCTTTCGTCGGCAAGGGCAACGGGAAAATAGCTGTAGTTGCACTGGGATTCCGGCTGCGGTCGTTGCAGCTCGAAATGCTCGCCGAGGCGCCGCTCGTAACGATGGCCGATCTCCGCCCGGCATTCGAAGATCAGCTCGATGTCGTCGAGTACGCACATGCCCATCGCGGCAGAGAACTCGTTGAGCTTGGCGTTGATGCCGATGCCTTCGATCTGGTCGGTGTCGACGATGCCGAAGTTGCAGAGCAGACGGATGCGGTCGGCCAGCGCGTCGTCGTTGGTGACGATGGCGCCACCCTCGATGGTGTGAAACAGCTTGGTCGCATGGAAGCTCAGCGTGCTGATATCGCCCCAGTCGTAGACCGACCGCCCCTTGTGACGAACGCCGAACGCATGGGCGCCGTCGTAGACGACCCTCAGATTGTTCTTGCGCGCGATCTGCTCGATGCGTTCGACGTCGCAAGGATTGCCGAATACATGCGTCGCGACGATGGCGGAGGTGTCGGGCTGGATATTTCGCTCGATCTGTTCCGGGTCCAGATTCCAGGTCGCCGGATCGATGTCGGCGAAGATCGGCTTGATGCCTTCCCATTGCAGCGAGCTGGTGGTGGCGACAAAGCTGAAGGGGGTGGTGATGGCGCTGCCGGTCAATCCCAGCGCTCGATAGGCAATCTGCAGCGCGATGGTTCCGTTGTTGGTGAGGATGATGTTCCTCACCCCGAGGTAGTCCTTGAGTCGTTGCTCGAGTGCAGTCACTAACGGTCCGTTGTTGGTGAGCCAGCCGGTGTTGTAGATCCTGTCGATGTAAGCCTTGAACTTGTTTTTGCTGCCCAGGTACGACTTGGTCACGTTGATCATGGTGATTTCCTTATCGAAGCTCAGCCGCCCCCGAATGGCATTCGGGGGTTATCGCTGGGTGCTACAGATGCGCGCTCAGACAGGTTGATGCGCGCCGATCGCGCTAGCCCGCCGTGCCCTGCGTTGGTTGTGTCTGAGGATCATTCGGGTCATCAGGCTGCCGGCGTGGGGATCGCCGTAGTGGAAGATCGCGGTAGCGCGCAGCTGCGCCGGATCACAAGGCTCGTTGGCATGCAGGGATCGGTAGCCCCAGAACAGGTAGAGATTGCCGGGTACCAGCTGCAGGCGCTGTGGCTTGAGCAGTCCGAGGCCTATCGCGCGGCTAATCAGTTTGCGGCTCAACTTGTTCTGCAGCAGTGCTTTCTCCACCACGTTGACCAGCACGTACTTGCGAAGCTTGCGCAGGTTGGGAAACACCAGCAGGTCGCCGCGCTGGTCGCCGTCCTGCGGGATTTCCACCGGCAGCAGTGCCGTTACCAGAGAAGCGTCGTAGTGGAAGCAGTTCGACTCCTTGCGTCCTGTCTGCCCCTGCACGCATCGCATCACCAGGTAGATGCGCTTGCTGGGAGCCGCCTTGCCGGCGCCAAGCTGGTAAACGTCGTCCAGCAGCGACTGGAACTCCGGAGCGCTGCTCAACGTGGCAAGCAGCGAGCCCGCAACCTGTTCACCGTCATGATGAGCAAAATATTCCCCGTGATGCTGTCGAGCCTGCTCGTGAACCTGCTCGCGCAGTTGAGTTAGTTGCAGATTGTTCAAGTAGCCGGGTATGCAGGCGTAGCCATTCTGATTGATATCCCGCGCAATCAATGCCTTGTCCTGATCTTCCATTCCATAAAAGATTGTTGACACTGTAGTTCTCCCTGCACAAAGGCGAGGCGAAACGGTTTGTCGAACCGCAGCTATTGCAGGCTGCTGCTGATCGGCGTCCTGGGTGGGAATAAACAATTACGGTGTAATGCCTGGGCAGTAGGCTTTTAGCCTGTGACGAAAGTTGATGCCGATCTAAAATATTCTTTTATTTAGACAAAGCTACCGCCATCGACTTATTTACATGTCGATTTGAATAACTTGTACGTATTCCCCGTCATCTGCGATCGGCCAACGTCCGCGTGTGACCTTGAGAGAATCAGGCATGGCTACCGCACTCCGGGCACTCTGCGAGTCCCGGCTCTCTCAATACTTATGGCGAACGAGCCCGCATCGCTTTATTAAAAGCGATACTAATCAGGCAGGGGGTTTAACTCTCGCGCCGCAAAACTTGACCTGTCCAGTTGGTCTTAAACTGCTCTGCAACGTATTGCTCCCTGTTGCGACTAGATATCCCTCATAACGTGAACCAAGTCAAGCTAGGGAGCCAAAAAAAAGTTGCGGATGGAGGTCGCGAGGTGTTTAGGAGAGCCAGGTTATTGAGTTCAAAAGAGTTTTGTTTTTGACGCAGGCTGGCCTAGGGCTATCATCAATGGTTATAGCGGATGCGGTAATTGGCTCTAAGCTGAATAAACCATCTGCTCCTTTGCTGGCCATAAATGACGTATGCATAAACAAAGGGAATATTATTCCGACTATGCTGAGCAACTATTCGGATAAAGAGTTAATTCTCGGACCCGTTGTTACAAGACGCGGCTGACTGGCCGAAAGAGGGGGGCGCTTGTCTGTACGTGACAGAAAAGACGCGCAAACGAAAAAGGCCACTCGTCTGAGTGGCCTTTTCGTGATTTGGTTGCGGGAGCCGGATTTGAACCGACGACCTTCGGGTTATGAGCCCGACGAGCTACCAGACTGCTCCATCCCGCGTCTGTGGGGCGCATTCTACAGCCCGATTACTCGATGTCAATCAAAAGGAAGGAAAAAAGCGTATTTCATTCAAAAGGTTAGCGATTCATGCGAGGTCTGGTGCCAACACGAGCGCCTCAGAGTTTTGCGCGCACAAAAAAGGCCACTCATCTGAGTGGCCTTTTAAATTGGTTGCGGGAGCCGGATTTGAACCGACGACCTTCGGGTTATGAGCCCGACGAGCTACCAGACTGCTCCATCCCGCGACGCGCATTCTACAGCTTTAAACGCGGCTGTCACGGGTTTATTTGAAATCAGATGGAAATACTGGTCAGGCGTGCCATGAGGGCAGGGTGCCGGGAGCTGCTGGCTGGTGTGGCAGACACTGTTTGATTGCCGGGCGAGCCTGCGGCGGGTGATGGCGACGAGCGATCCTCATCATGCCCCAGAGCATGGAGAGCGCTACCGACAGCCAACCCAGGATCATCATCAGGAGTATCAGCGCAGGTTCCATCTGGAGCTTCCTCTTTGAATCCAATATTCGTCCTTGTGGTTGTGACCCCGCTCGCTGAAAGCGGTTCCGGCATGCCATCGGTCGCTCGCCGGCGCACTCCTTGGAATCGCCGCTGCCCAAGTATCAAGTGGATGATGCGGAGGTGTCGGACATGCGTATTCAGCTTGGTGTGCTGGTTGCAGCGCTTGCTTCAACAGTCAGCGCGCAGGATCTGGAATTACCGTTCGCTGATATCCCGTTGGCTCAGAACACGGGCGCGGCGGATCGCGGCGCCGCCGGCAATGGCTCGATGGGCATTGGCGGCGGTATCGACTATCTGGAGGATGACCAGGGCCAGTCTGAGGCAGGTGACGCATCCTCCAAGAAGCCAGCGGTGGAGCGGTACGATGACACGGCCGAACCCCGCCATGGTGGCAATGAGACTGACATGGAGCACCGTCGCCGTCCCAAATTGGAAAGACGTAGTGATTAACGCAGTCGTTCATCGATAGGAGGTAGCCATGAATCGGCCACTCACAGCGGTAACAGTATTGCTTCTGGCGGGTTCTGCCGGGGCGTACGCCGGTTCGGCGGAGAACGCCGATGACGCTCGTCGTCCGGGAGCTGCAAACGAAAGCTCGGTTGAATCGAGCGAGCGTTCCGACCAGCACAGCGAAAAGTCGGAAGGCCATGACAGTCGGGACCACAAGGCGCAGCAGGGCAGTGACCTGGGCACCATGGGAACGGGCAATACCGGAACCACAGGCGGCATGGGTGCTACCACGGGAACCGACACCATTGGCGGGACCATCGAAGAATAGCCCGCTACCGGCCACGCAACATTCATAAAGCGGTCGGGCATCCGTACAATGTCCAACCTTTCAACATCTATTGGCCTGGTATGCAGATCGCTTTGGCGCCCATGGAGGGGCTGGTCGACGAAATCCTTCGCGACGTTCTGACTCGGATGGGTGGTGTCGACTGGTGCGTCACCGAGTTCATCCGAGTCTCTGATCGTCTGCTGCCGCAAAGCAGCTTTCGCAAACTTGCACCCGAATTGCAGACTGGCGCCATTACTCGCGCCGGAACCGCTGTGCGCGTTCAATTACTGGGCTCCGATCCTGCCTGTCTGGCTGATAACGCTGCCTATGCCTGCTCACTGGGTGCGCCTGCTATCGATCTGAATTTCGGCTGCCCGGCCAAGACGGTAAACAAATCGCGCGGTGGGGCCATCCTGCTCAGGGAGCCTGATTTGCTGCACGCCATCCTCTGTGAGGTACGGCGAACTGTGCCGGCGCACATCCCGGTCACCGCCAAGATGCGCCTGGGTTTCGACAGCCCGGACGGTGCACTCGATTGCGCTCGGGCGCTGGTGGACGGCGGGGCGGGTCAGTTGGTGGTGCATGCGCGAACGAAGGTCGAAGGCTACAAGCCGCCGGCGCATTGGGAATGGGTGGCTCGCGTGCAGGAAGTGGTCGCGGTGCCGGTGTACGCCAATGGCGATATCTGGTCGCTGGAAGACTGGCGTCGCTGTCGAGAAGTCAGCGGTGCGGAGAACATCATGTTGGGCCGCGGCCTGGTTTCGCGGCCAGACCTGGCACGGCAGATCGCCGCCGCTGAACAGGGGCAAGGCATCGCCGAGATGAGCTGGGCAGAGTTTCAACCCACGCTGGTGGACTTCTGGCAGCAGGCGCGGGGCAAGATCGCACCACGCTATGCGCCTGGCAGACTGAAGCAGTGGCTGGCCTTGCTTACGCGCAACTACCCCGAGGCGGTGGCGCTGTTCGCCGCACTGCGCCGGGAGAATGATTGCGCGCGGATCGACGCGATGCTCGGCGTCGATACCGTCGTAATTCCGGTGGCGGCGCTGGGTTAGGCCGATCAGCGTCCGCCGCTGACGTCCAGTAACGCGCCGGTGGTATAGCTGGCGCGCTCACTGGCGAGCCAGAGTATGGCTTCGGCAACTTCCTCGGCTTTCCCGCCGCGCCCCATGGGCACGCTTGCCTTGACCCGCTCGATGCGATCCGGCTCGCCACCGCTGGCGTGAATCTCGGTATGGATCACACCGGGTCGTACCGCATTCACCCGAATGCCTTCGCCGGCCACTTCCCGGGCCAGCCCGACCGTCATGCTGTCGATAGCGCCCTTGGCCGCGGCATAGTCGATGTACTCCCCAGGCGCACCAAGCTGCGCGGCGATCGAGGACAGATTGATGATCGAACCTCCCTGGCCGCCACGCTGAGTGGACATGCGCTTGATCGCCTCGCGTGCGCATAGAAAGCTGCCGATGACATTGGCACCGAGCACGCGCGTCCAGCGGGCGGCGTCCATCTGCTCCAGGCGCATCTGCTGTTCGAGCATGCCGGCGTTGTTGACCAGCACATCGAGGCGGCCGAACTCGCGATCAATCATCTCGAACATCTGCACCACCTGACCCTCGTCAGCGACATCAGCCTTGACCGTGATTGCCGATACGCCCGCAGCGTGGACCTGTTCGAGCACCTGTTTCACCGCGTCTTCGCGTTGGTGATAGTTGAGGCACAGTGCGTAGCCCTGGTGGGCCGCCAGCCGGGCAGTGGCGGCGCCGATACCACGACTGGCACCTGTGATCAGCATGACTCTGGACATGGTGTTACCTCTCGTCGGCAGGCTCATTTTTGGTGCCTTGAAATCTGCATAACGGTTCCTATCTAGGGCTCAGCGGGATGCCGAAGTCGGGTCCCGCCAGTTTCAACTCGCTGATTCAGGAGGTTTATCATGAGTTCGTTCCCCATGGCCCCTCTGTTCCGGCAATCCGTGGGCTTCGATCGTTTCAATGACCTGTTCGAGTCCGCGCTGCGCAACGACACCGGCAGCTCGTATCCACCCTATAACATCGAGAAACACGGTGACGACCAGTATCGAATCGTGGTCGCGGCCGCCGGCTTCGAGGAGTCCGACCTCGATCTGCAGGTCGAGCGCAGTGTGCTGACCATCAGTGGCGGGCGGCGCGAAAGCGAGGCCGAGAATGTCACCTATCTGCATCAGGGCATCGCTCAGCGGGCGTTCAAGTTGTCGTTCCGGCTGGCCGACCACATCGAGGTGCAGGGCGCTGCGCTGAACAGTGGCCTGCTCAACATCGACCTGGTGCGCGTGGTGCCGGAAGAGGCCAAGCCCAAGCGCATCCCGATCAATGCCGATCAGCGACCCGCGCTGGAGGGTTGATCTGCAAGGAAGAGAAGGGCGCCATAGGGCGCCCTTTTTTGTAGTTGTCTCGTTTGGTCAGTCACCGCGTTCAGCATCCAGCAGCGCCATGAAGGCTCTGGCCGCATTGGACAGGGTGCGTTCCCTGTGCAGGATGTAGCCAAGTTGCCGGGTCAGCTGAATGCCCGGCAGAGGCAGGCTGACTACCTGTTCGTCGAGCATGCTGCGCGGTAGCACGCTCCAGGCAATCCCGATGGAGACCATCATCTTGATGGTCTCCATATAGTTGGTGCTCATGGTGATATTGGGCGTCAGGCCCTCACGCTCGAACAGTCGCTGGGCGATGTGATGAGTGAAGGTGTTGCCGCCGGGAAAAACGGCAGGATGGCCGGCGACATCGGCAAGGCGAATATCCGCCTTGCCAGCCAGCGGGTGCTCGGGCGCGACAACGAAATCCAGCGGGTCGTCCCATACCTTCATTGCCCGGACCGGCTCGGCAGTCTGCGGCGCCAGGGTGATGACCGCCAGTTCGGCGCGGCCATGCAGCACTTCGTCGTAGGCGACTTCCGAATCGAGAAAGCGAATATCCAGGCTGACCTGCGGATAAGCGCGGGTAAACGCGCGTAGCAAGGGCGGCAGGCGGTGCAGGCCGATGTGATGGCTGGTCGCCAGGCTCAGCCGGCCGCCAATGTCGCCGTTGAGGTTGGTCAAGGCGCGGCGGGTGTCGTCCAGTACATTCAAAATCTGATAGGCCCGCGGCAGCAGGGCTCTTCCTGCCTCGGTCAGGCCAATCTCGCGGCCGAGCCGGTCGAACAGTCGCACGTCCAGCTGCGATTCCAATGCGGCGATGCGTTTGCTGACTGCAGGCTGGGTCAGATGCAGGCGCTCCGCGGCCAAGGAAAAGCTGCCCGTTTCCGCGATGGCGATAAAGGCATTGAGGTTGGCCAGGTCCATGAACGATCTCTATCCGTTGATGATTCGGATTCCTGTAGGGAATGCTTGGGATGAAAAATATGAATTTGAGTAATTGAATGCAAGTCCCTAGCATCGTCCCCATAAGCGCAAGGGCTATTCGCCCCGCATAGAAAGCAGATGAGGAAAACTCCGATGGCCGGCAAGACGCTCTACGACAAGCTCTGGGAAATGCACGAGGTGAAACGTCGCGACGATGGTTCGTCGCTGATCTACATCGACCGCCACATCCTGCATGAAGTGACTTCGCCACAAGCGTTCGAAGGTCTGCGTCTGGCCAACCGCAAGCCATGGCGCATCGACGCCAATATCGCCACGCCGGACCACAACGTGCCGACCACCAAGGGCGAGCGTCAGGGCGGCCTGGAAGCCATCGCCGACGAGGTCTCGCGCATCCAGGTACAGACGCTGGACGAGAACTGCGACGATTTCGGCATCCTCGAATTCAAGATGAACGACGTGCGTCAGGGCATCGTCCACGTGATCGGCCCGGAGCAGGGCGCGACTTTGCCGGGCATGACCGTGGTTTGCGGTGACTCGCACACCTCCACCCACGGCGCCTTCGGTGCGCTGGCCCACGGTATCGGCACCTCCGAGGTCGAGCATGTGCTCGCCACCCAGTGCCTGGTAGCCAAGAAGATGAAGAACATGCAGGTGCGCGTCGAAGGCAAACTGCCGTTCGGCGTCACCGCCAAGGACATCGTGCTGGCCGTGATCGGCAAGATCGGTACCGCCGGCGGCAATGGCCATGCCCTGGAATTCGCCGGCAGCGCGATTCGCGATCTGTCCATGGAAGGGCGCATGACCATCTGCAACATGTCCATCGAGGCCGGTGCCCGCGTAGGCATGGTGGCGGTGGATGAAAAGACCATCGCCTACGTCGAAGGGCGTCCGTTCGCGCCGAAGGGCGACGACTGGGACAAGGCGGTCGAGCTGTGGAAAGGCCTGGTCTCTGATGACGACGCGGTGTTCGACACCGTCGTCGAACTCAAGGCCGAGGACATCAAGCCGCAGGTCAGCTGGGGCACTTCGCCGGAAATGGTGCTGGCTGTCGATCAGAGCGTGCCGGACCCCGCTGCCGAAGCCGACCCGGTCAAGCGCGATTCCATCGTTCGTGCGCTGAAGTACATGGGCCTGGCGGCCAACCAGCCGATCACCGATATCAAGCTGGACCGCGTGTTCATTGGTTCCTGCACCAACTCGCGGATCGAGGATCTGCGTGCCGCAGCTGAGGTCGCCAAGGGACGCAAGGTGGCGGCGAACGTCAAACAGGCGATGGTTGTGCCGGGCTCCGGCCTGGTGAAGCAGCAGGCCGAGGCTGAAGGGTTGGACAAGATCTTCGTCGAGGCTGGCTTCGAGTGGCGCGAGCCGGGTTGCTCCATGTGCCTGGCGATGAACCCCGACAAGCTGGGCAGCGGCGAGCATTGCGCCTCGACTTCCAACCGCAACTTCGAGGGGCGTCAGGGCGCCGGTGGCCGTACGCATCTGGTCAGCCCGGCCATGGCGGCCGCTGCGGCGGTAACCGGCCATTTCATCGATGTACGCGAACTGGTCCAGGCCTGAGGAGATAACGGATGAAAGCCTTTACCCAACACACCGGCCTGGTCTGTCCGCTGGATCGTGCCAACGTCGATACCGATCAGATCATTCCGAAGCAGTTTCTCAAGTCCATCAAGCGCACCGGCTTTGGACCTAATCTGTTCGATGAGTGGCG
This sequence comes from Pseudomonas sp., assembly GCA_007713455.1. Lineage (GTDB taxonomy): Bacteria > Pseudomonadota > Gammaproteobacteria > Pseudomonadales > Pseudomonadaceae > Stutzerimonas > Stutzerimonas chloritidismutans. The sequence continues at coordinate 59,472 of VMRT01000011.1, read as the reverse complement.
CTACCTGGACGTCGGCCAGCCGAATCAGGATTGCTCGCAGCGTCCGGTGAACAAGGACTTCGTGCTGAACTTCCCGCGCTACCAGGGCGCCAGCGTGCTGCTGGCGCGTGAGAACTTCGGCTGCGGCTCCTCCCGCGAGCATGCGCCGTGGGCCCTTGAGGAGTACGGTTTCCGTACGATCATCGCGCCGAGCTTTGCCGACATTTTCTACAACAACAGCTTCAAGAACGGCCTGCTGCCGATCGTGCTGAAGGAAGAGGAAGTCGATGAGCTGTTCGCACAGGCCGAAGCCAACGAAGGCTACCAGCTGACCGTGGACCTCGCTGCGCAGGTCGTGACACGCCCGGACGGCAAGCAGTACGACTTTGAAGTCGATGCCTTCCGCAAGCACTGCCTGCTCAACGGCCTCGACGATATCGGCCTGACGCTGCAAGACGCGGACGCGATCAAGGCGTTCGAGACCCGTCACCAGCAGAGCCAGCCATGGCTGTTCGGCGCCATCAAGTGAGATAAGGGCAGGGTGGATGATGCGTCATCCATCCACTTGCAGGGTTTCGGTGGATGAACACAACGGCGTCCACCCAAGTGAAAATCGAGGAATGTGATGAGTAAACAGATTCTGGTTCTGCCCGGTGATGGTATCGGCCCGGAGATCATGGCCGAGGCGGTCAAGGTTCTGCAGCTGGCCAATGACAAGTTCCAGCTGGACTTCGAGCTGAGCTATGACGAGTTGGGTGGCGCAGCGGTCGACAAATATGGCGTGCCGCTGGCCGACGAAACCCTTGCGCGTGCACGTGCTGCCGATGCCATTCTGCTTGGCGCGGTGGGAGGCCCGAAGTGGGACAAGATCGATCCGGCCATTCGTCCCGAGCGCGGTCTGCTGAAGATTCGCTCCGAGCTGGGGCTGTTCGGTAACCTGCGTCCGGCACTGCTCTACCCGCAACTGGCCGATGCCTCGTCGCTGAAGCCTGAGATCGTGGCCGGTCTGGATATCCTCATCGTTCGCGAGTTGACCGGCGGCATTTATTTCGGCAAGCCGCGCGAAAGCAAGGTGCTGGAGAACGGTGAGCGCATGGCCTACGACACGCTGCCGTACAGTGAAAGCGAAATCCGTCGCATCGCCAAGGTCGGCTTCGACATGGCGATGGTGCGCAACAAGAAGCTCTGTTCGGTGGACAAGGCCAACGTGCTGGCGTCCAGCCAGCTGTGGCGTGCTGTGGTCGAGGAAGTGGCCAAGGACTATCCCGAGATCGAGCTGAGCCACATGTACGTCGACAATGCGGCAATGCAGCTGGTGCGTGCACCGAAGCAGTTCGACGTGATCGTCACCGACAACATGTTTGGCGACATCCTCTCCGACGAGGCATCGATGCTGACCGGTTCCATCGGCATGCTGCCGTCCGCCTCGCTGGATGCGGGCAACAAGGGCATGTACGAGCCGTGCCACGGTTCAGCGCCGGATATCGCTGGCCAGGGCATCGCCAATCCGTTGGCGACCATCCTGTCCGTTTCGATGATGCTGCGTTACAGCTTCAATCAGGTAGCGGCAGCCGATGCCATCGAGCAGGCGGTGAGTGATGTGCTCGATCAGGGCCTGCGTACCGGTGATATCTGGTCGGAAGGTTGTACCAAGGTCGGTACTCAGGCGATGGGCGATGCAGTAGTCGCGGCCCTCGCGAAGTTGTAATCTTCTGGCCCGCCTTAATCTGCGCGGGCCACTTTTTCTATAGGTGTAGTTGCGATGAAACGTGTAGGTCTGATCGGTTGGCGCGGTATGGTCGGTTCCGTGCTCATGCAGCGGATGCTGGAAGATCGGGATTTCGACCTGATCGAGCCCGTGTTCTTCACCACTTCCAATGTCGGCGGCCAGGGCCCCGATATTGGCAAGGAAACCGCTGCGCTGAAGGACGCCTACAGCATCGACGAGCTGAAAGGCCTCGATGTGATCCTGACCTGTCAGGGCGGCGACTACACCAATGAAGTCTTCCCTAAGCTGCGTGAAGCGGGCTGGCAGGGCTACTGGATCGACGCGGCGTCCTCGCTGCGTATGCAGGACGATGCGGTGATCGTGCTCGATCCGGTGAACCGTCGCGTGATCGACCAGCAACTGGATGCCGGCACCAAGAACTACATCGGCGGCAACTGCACCGTCAGCCTGGCGCTGATGGGCCTTGGCGGTCTGTTCGAAGCCGGTCTGGTCGAGTGGATGAGCGCGATGACCTATCAGGCAGCCTCCGGTGCTGGCGCGCAGAACATGCGCGAACTGATCAAGCAGATGGGTGCGATCAATGCGGCCGTGGCCGATGATCTGGCCAATCCCGCCAGCGCGATCCTGGATATCGACCGTAAGGTGGCTGAAACCCAGCGTAGCGAAGCATTCCCGGTCGACAATTTCGGCGTGCCGCTGGCCGGCAGCCTGATTCCTTACATCGACAAGGAGTTGCCGAATGGGCAGAGCCGCGAAGAGTGGAAGGCGCAGGCTGAGACCAACAAGATCCTTGGTCGATTCAAGAGTCCGATCCCGGTTGACGGCATCTGCGTGCGCGTGGGTGCCATGCGTTGCCACAGCCAGGCGCTGACCATCAAGCTGAACAAGGATGTGCCGATCTCCGATATCGAAGGGCTGATCAGCCAGCACAATCCCTGGGTCAAGCTGGTGCCGAATCATCGTGATGCCAGCATGCAGGAGCTGAGTCCGGCCGCAGTCACCGGAACGCTAAGCGTGCCGGTCGGCCGTCTGCGCAAGCTCAACATGGGCTCGCACTACCTGGGCGCGTTCACCGTGGGCGACCAGCTGCTGTGGGGCGCCGCGGAGCCGCTGCGGCGCATGCTGCGTATCCTGCTGGAGCGTTGATGCGCTCTCGATGAAGTGCCAGACGCCGCGACTTGTTCGCGGCGTTTTCGTTTATGCGATGTGCCGCTCGGCGGCGCTGGTTGCAGTGGTCTGCCATTTCGCTACAGTGCCGGTCCTTAACGCGTGGAGGTGACGATGCCCACAGGTGTCGGTGTTGCGGTCGTAGGTTCGGTCAGCCTGGTAGGCGAAGCGCTTGTCGAGGTGCTCGAGGAGCGTGCGTTTCCGGTTTCAGAGCTGCATCTGTTGGGTGATAGCGAGGATGTCGGGCACACGGTGCCATTCAAGGGGCGGAATCTGCGTGTTGGCGAGGCGGATCGCTTCGACTTCAATCGGGCGCAGCTGGTGTTTCTGGTCGGTGCTTCGGAATTGGTGAGCGAGTGTCACGTCAAGGCAGTAGCGGCAGGCTGCCGAATCGTCGATCTGTCAGGCTCGATTCCCGTCAAGCAGCAGCTTTGCGTGGTGCCAGAGGTTAACGGCGGGCTGCTCGATTCGTTGCCCGATCAGCGCGCCATTGCCAGTCCACTGCCTGAAGCGGTCGCTCTGGCCATCGCATTGAAGCCGATCCAGCAACAGCTGGATTTGCATCGCGTGACTGTTACGGCCTGTTTGCCGGTATCAAGTCGTGGTGCGGCGGGCGTGAAGGAGCTTGCCCGGCAGACATCCGAATTGCTCAATGCGCGCCCTTTGGAGCCCCGAATATTCGGCCGGCAGATGGCTTTCAATATGCTCGCACAAGCCGAGGCGGTCGACGCGCAAGGATATGGAGCGCAGGAACGGCGTCTGGTTGAAGAGCTTCGTCAGCTCCTGGATATGCCTGAACTCGCCGTCTCTGTTACGTTCGTTCAAGCTCCGGTGTTCTTCGGAGAGAGCCTCATCGTCTCGTTGCAGGGTGGCGTCGAGGCCGATATGCCAGCGCTGTCTGCGGCTCTCGACGCGGCGCCAGGGGTTGAGCTGGTGGAGTCGGATGACTATCCGACAGCGGTTGGTGACGCAGTCGGGCAGGAGGCGATCTATGTTGGAAGACTTCGTCGAGGCATCTGCGATCCACGGGAAGTCAATTTGTGGATTGTGTCTGATAACGTGCGAAAAGGCGCGGCACTAAACGCTGTGCAGTCTGGTGAGTTGTTGATAAAAGACTATCTGTAAAAGATACTTACTGGTAATTCAAAGAATATTTCTAGCCGATGCGCTGAACGGCTTATCGCTGATGGGGAGCCACCGCCAGGTGGCGCGGGCAGTGACATAAGACCCTCTCGTAGTTCGAGAAAAAGATAAACAAGGGATTAAATAATGGTTCGGGTTCGCAATCTGGTGCTGGCAATCGCGGCTGCTACCGCGCTGACTACAGAAATGGCCCACGCGCTTGGGTTGGGAGAGGTCACGCTTCAGTCGTCATTGAATCAACCGCTGATCGCGGAAATCGAGCTGCTGGATGCAAACAGCCTGGCGCCCGGGGAGGTGATCCCGGTATTGGCCTCGCTCGAAGAATTCAATCGCGCCGGTATTGATCGCCAGTACTTTCTGACGGACCTGAAATTCACTCCAGTACTGCGTCCGAACGGAAAGAGCGTCATTCAGGTTTCGTCCAGCAAGCCGGTACGCGAACCCTATCTCAATTTTCTCGTTGAGGTGCTCTGGCCCAGTGGGCGCCTGCTCCGTGAGTACACCCTGCTGCTCGATCCGCCACTCTATTCACCGGAAACGGCAGCGGCCGCAGCACCGCAGTTGCCCATTTCCGCTCCGTCCCGAACAGTAGAGCCAGTACGCTCTGCGCCAGCTCGTCCGTCTACAACGCGCTCGACCCCAGCTCAGCCGGTAAGCGCCCCGCAGAGCGGTGGTAGCGAATACAAGACTTCCGCGCGCGATACTCTCTGGGAGATCGCGGAGCTTAATCGTCGCAATGGAACGGTTCATCAGGCGATGCTGGCGATTCAGGATCTCAATCCTGATGCTTTCATCGGCGGCAATATCAACCGGATGAAGAGCGGACAGGTACTCCGTCTGCCGGATGCCGAGCAGATATCGACTCGCTCTCAGGCCGAAGCGATCGCTCAGGTCGCGGAGCAGAACGCGGCGTGGCGTCAGGGTAGTGGTGGCGCGGTTGCAGGCGCTCGCCAACTGGACGCGACCCGTCGTACTGAAGCTGGAGCAGCACCGTCGCGTAGCGAGTCTCGTGACAGCCTCCGCCTGGTGGCGGCTGATGCGGGCAAGGAAACTGCCGGCTCCGACACCGGGTCCGCCGAAGGCGGCCAGGCCTTGCGTGACAAGTTGGCGGTGACCCAGGAGAGTCTGGACTCCAGCCGTCGTGAGAACGACGACCTCAAGGATCGTCTGAATGATCTACAGGGGCAGCTGGAAAAGCTGCAACGGCTTATGCAGCTCAAGGATGACCAGCTTGCCAAGCTGCAGGCCCAGGTCGGTGCCGAAGGCCAGGCCCCGGCGCTGGACGCCAACGCCAGCCAGCCTGCTGCCGCAAAAACAGAGCCCCAGGTAACTGAAGGTAGCACGCAAGAGCCGGCCCGCGCTGACGGTGACACCCAGGCTGATTCTGCTGTTGATACCCGGCAGGAACCTGCTCCAGTCGTAGCTCCGGCACCGGCCGAGCAGTCTGCGGCGTCCAAGCCTGCTGCAAAGCCAGCCAGCCCAGCGAAACCGGTCGCACCTGTTGTTGAGCCTGAGCCCAAGAGCCTGATTGACGATCTGCTGTCCAACACTTTGCTGCTCGGTGTCGTCGGCGGTAGTGCCCTGTTGCTGTTACTGCTGGGTCTGATGGCTCTTTCGCGCCGCAATGCGATGAAAGAGGCGGAGCTGCAGGAAAGTCTGATGGCGGATGACACGGTCGACGATCTGCGAGTGGAATCGCCAGCGTACGTCGATCTGGGACAGGAGCATCAACTTGAACCGACTTCCTTCCATGCCGACGCTCCGGCTGCGTCGGATGAGCTGACTTCCACTACAGGTGATGCATTGGCCGAGGCGGACATCTACATCGCTTACGGCCGCTTCAATCAGGCTGCAGAACTGCTACAAAACGCCCTTAATGACGAGCCTCAGCGGAGCGATCTGCGGCTGAAGCTGATGGAAGTGTATGCGGAGCTTGGCAATCGCGATGGCTTCGCCCGTGAAGAAGCTGAGCTACGTGAAATCGGCGGCGCTACCACCGAAGTCGAGCAGCTGAAGTACAAGTATCCCGCCATGGCCGCGGCGATCGGAGGCTCGGCAGCTGTCGCCGCCACTCATATGGACATGGACAGCCTCGACCTTGATGATCTGCAGCTCGACGAGCCGGCCGCGCCGGCGGCAGGGCAGGATCTGGACGATGCATTCGACCTCAGCCTGGATGACCTGGACATCGATCTGAACGAGGAGCGTCCGGCTGCGCCTGCGCACGACTCTTTGGACTTCGACGACCTGACGCTGGATGAGCCGGTTACCGAGCGTGAGGCCTCGCCTGCAGCCAGCGATTTCTCCTTCGATCTCGCAGAAGATAAGTCTGCGCAAGAGGCCGAGCAGGACGATCTTTCCGATTTCTCGTTCGATCTGGACAGCGACAAAGGAACGGAGCAAGCCCCCACAGAGTTTTCGCTCAATCTCGACGAGGAGCCGGTTGAAGGTCCTGCCGCGTTTGAAAGTGATGATCTCGATTTCGAACTGTCGGAGCCTGTAGCGAATCCGAGCGACGATTTGCCCGAAGGGTTCGATATTTCGCTGGATGAGCCCGAGTTTGAGGCGCAACCGGAAACCTTTGCCGACAAGCTGAACGAGGTGGAGGCTGATCTGGATGATCTGTCCAAGGAACTGGAGGAGCCGGCCACTGCTCCTGCTGACAACTTGGCTACGACTGACGCCGACGGCGGTGGGGAGGACGACTTCGATTTCTTCTCCGACACCGACGAAACTACCACCAAGCTGGATCTCGCCAGAGCCTATATCGACATGGGCGACGCTGAAGGTGCACGCGACATCCTGGATGAAGTGATTTCCGAGGGTAGCGATGTCCAGCAGCAAGAGGCGCGAGAGATGCTCGCCAAACTAGCCTGATCATGACCCAAGCAGTATCCCAAACGGCAGCCGAAATGGCTGCCGTCGGCGTTTCCAGGATCGCGCTTGGCGTCGAATACAAGGGATCGCGCTATCGCGGATTTCAGCGTCAGCGCGCCGGTGTGCCATCCATTCAGGAATCACTCGAAACCGCGTTGACCAAAGTGGCGGGTGGTCACTCCGTCACGCTGAGCTGTGCAGGTCGCACAGACGCGTTGGTCCATGCCAGCGGGCAGGTCGTGCACTTCGACACGCCGGTCTCGCGAACCATGCACGCATGGGTGATGGGCGCGAACATGAACCTGCCATCCGACATCAGCGTCACCTGGGCGAAGGAGATGCCGCGTCATTTCGATGCGCGCTTCAGCGCGATGGCTCGCCGTTATCGCTATGTGATCTACAACAATCAGATACGGCCGGCGCACATGGCCGAAGAGGTTACCTGGAACCATCGCCCACTCGATATCGAGCGTATGCGTGCCGCTGCGACGGCGTTCGTGGGAACACATGATTTCAGTGCCTTCCGGGCCAGGCAGTGTCAGGCCAAGTCGCCGATCAAAACCATTCATCACCTGGAGCTGCTGGAGCACGGCCGGCTGATCGTCATAGATGTTCGGGCCAATGCCTTTCTGCATCATATGGTGCGCAACTTCGCTGGCGTTCTGATGACCATTGGTGCGGGTGAGCGGCCAGTGGAATGGGCTGCGCAAGTGCTGGAGTCTCGTGTGCGCCGAACGGGCGGAGTGACAGCGCACCCGTACGGGCTCTATCTCATCGAAGTCGATTATCCCGAAGAGTTCGAGCTGCCGAAGCGCTATCTCGGTCCGCACTTCCTGTCGGGTTTGCCGGACGTTCGTCGCTAATGAATTAGGCAGGAGCCGTTTTGCCTATTCGCTTGCAGGTGGCAGGTCTTTTGTTACCATCCGGTTTCCTTTTTGGCAGGTAGCATCCGTTGTCAGTCGTTCGCAGCAAAATATGCGGGATCACTCGCGTCGACGACGCCTTGACAGCAGCCAAGGCGGGCGCCGATGCCATCGGCCTGGTTTTCTATGCCAAGAGCCCGCGTGCCGTCGATGTGCGGCAGGCACGTGAGATCGTCGCGGCATTGCCACCGTTTGTCACGACGGTAGGCCTGTTCGTCAACGCCAGCCGCTGCGAGATCAACGAGATACTCGACGCCGTTCCGTTGGACATGCTGCAGTTTCACGGCGATGAAACACCGGCGCAGTGCGAGGGGTTTCATCGGCCGTGGTTCAAGGCGCTACGGGTAGGGAACGGCGAGGATATCGAGGCTGAGGTCGCGCGTTATGCAAATGCCAGCGGCATCCTTTTGGATACTTTCGTCGCGGGCGTGCCGGGTGGGACGGGCGAACGCTTCGATTGGTCGCTGATCCCGGCGGCGCTGGCCAAGCCGCTGATTCTGGCAGGTGGGCTGACCGCCGAGAACGTTCAGCAAGCCATTGCCCAGGTTCGTCCGTATGCAGTGGATGTCAGCGGCGGGGTGGAGGCGAGCAAGGGCGTCAAGGATGCTTCCAAGGTGATGGCCTTTGTCGGTCGGGTTCGAGCGGCTATGTGACGCCTGGGTAGCCTTTGCCGTCCAGTAACTAGTCGCTGGTGAGACCAGTAGCGTGATTCCTTGCCTGAAGGAGTCGGAGTTTCGCGGCTGCGCCGATAGGCGCATCGCTCACGCGACCAAGAGCGCCTGATACGCGTGGTCGCAACAATGAATCTGCCTGCAGCGCGAGTGCGCTCGGGACTGAAGCTTTGGAGAACAAGAGCATGAGCAACTGGCTGGTAGACAAACTGATCCCTTCGATCATGCGGTCGGAGACGCAAAAGAGCTCGGTCCCCGAAGGCCTTTGGCACAAGTGCCCCTCTTGCGAGGCGGTTCTATACCGCCCTGAGCTGGAAAAGACGCTCGATGTTTGCCCCAAGTGCCAGCATCACATGCGCATCGATGCCCGTAGCCGGCTCGATATCTTCCTCGATGCCGAGGGCCGCGAAGAGATCGCTGCCGAGCTGGAGCCGGTCGACCGCCTGAAGTTCCGTGATAGCAAGAAGTACAAGGATCGCCTCTCTGCAGCACAGAAGCAGACCGGCGAGAAAGATGCGCTGATAGCAATGAGCGGAAAGGTCGTCAACATCCCGGTCGTGGCTTGTGCATTCGAATTCTCGTTCATGGGTGGCTCCATGGGAGCAATCGTTGGCGAGCGTTTCGTGCGGGCCGCCAATGTTGCTCTTGAAAAGCGTTGCCCGCTGGTGTGCTTCTCCGCGTCAGGCGGTGCCCGGATGCAGGAAGCTCTGATCTCCCTGATGCAGATGGCAAAGACTTCCGCCGTGCTGGCCCGCATGCGTGAAGAGGGCCTGCCGTTTATCTCCGTACTGACCGATCCGGTCTACGGAGGTGTGTCCGCGAGTCTGGCGATGCTTGGTGATGTGATCGTCGCCGAGCCCAAGGCATTGATCGGCTTCGCCGGCCCGCGAGTGATTGAGCAGACCGTACGAGAAAAACTGCCGGAAGGCTTCCAGCGCAGCGAGTTCCTGCTGGACCATGGTGCTATCGATCTGATCATTCATCGCTCCGAACTGCGTACTCGCTTGTCGCGCTTGCTGGCCCAGATGCAGAAATTGCCAAGCCCGGTGGAACCCGCCCAGGTAACGGCTACTGCATGACCGGTCGGAGTCTGGCCGACTGGCTCGCCTATCTCGAGCAGCTGCATCCCACTGCCATAGACATGGGCCTGGACAGGGTCCGAGCGGTGGTGGGGCGGCTTGGCCTGACACGGCCGGCTCCGCTGGTGATTACCGTCACGGGTACGAATGGCAAAGGCTCTACCTGCGCGTTCATCGCTGCTCTGTTGAGCAGTCAGGGATACAAGGTCGGTAGCTACAGCTCGCCGCATCTTCTGCGTTATAACGAGCGCGTTCAGTTCGACGGGCACCAGGCCAGCGATGACCAGCTTTGCCAGGCCTTTTCCGCGGTGGAGGCGGCGCGAGGCGAGGTTTCGCTGACCTATTTCGAAATGGGCACACTTGCAGCCTTCTGGCTGTTCGAGCGGAGCGGGCTCGACGCCGTGGTACTGGAAGTCGGTCTTGGTGGTCGTCTCGATGCCGTCAACGTCATTGACGCGGATCTGGCTGTGATCACCAATATCGGACTCGATCATGCCGATTGGCTGGGTGATACCCGCGACAGCGTTGCGTATGAAAAGGCCGGGATCATGCGCGACGGAGTCCCCGCGCTTTGTGGCGATCTGGATGTTCCGGGGCCATTGCTTGAGCACGCAGAGTCCCTGAAATCACCGCTGTTTCTGCGCGGAAGAGATTTCGACCTGGCGCTTGATCCCCACTCCTGGCATTGGCGGGGCGTCGGGCCTGGCGGCGAGCCGTTGGAGCTGCATGACCTGCCGCTGCTGTCATTGCCGATGGAGAACGCTGCACTTGCCCTGCAAGCCTATGCCACGCTTGCCTTGCCATGGGAGCCGGCGGCGTTGTCCGCGGCGCTTCAGGGGACACGCGTTGTAGGGCGCCTCGATAGTCGGCAGATCAGCTGGCGCGGCCGCGAGATCTCGCTGCTGCTGGACGTTGGACATAATCCTCATGCTGCAAGCTACCTCGCGCAACGCCTTGAGCAGCGGCCAGTAGATGGTCGTCGCTTGGCTGTTTTTGGTCTGCTGGCGGATAAGGATCTCAACGGTGTGCTCGAAGCGATGTCCTCCTGCATCGCTGATTGGGCCGTCGCTCCACTGCCTACGCCGCGAACGCAATCAGCTACACAATTGGCTGCAGCGCTGCTTGAGCGGGGCGCGTCGGTCAGCCAGTATGCGAGCTTCGAGCAGGCGCTCGATGCTCAATGCGCGAAGGCCGAAGCCGATGATGAAGTAGTGGTTTTCGGATCGTTCTACTGCGTGGCGGCGGCGCTTGACTGGCTGGAACAACGGGCGGGGGAGAGTTGAATGGCGATGCTGGATAAGGGATTGCTGCAGCGTATGGTTGGCGCTCTGGTGTTGATTGCGCTGGCGGTCATATTCGTGCCGATGCTGTTCAATCGTGAGGACGATCTGCGCCACGTCACCGTCGATGCGCCCACCATCCCTGCTGCACCGGCACCGGCTGAAATCGAGATGCAGGAGGTCGAAGTGCCAGAGCCAGCGTCGGAGCCTGAAGGTTTCGAGATCATCGAGGAAGGTGCCGAGGCAGAAGCGGCATCACCCGTCGGTGAGCAGGCTTCGGAGCCGATCGTGCCGGTCGCTCCGAGCGAGCCTGCGCCAGCTGCGCAGCCGCCGGTGGAACAACCGCAGGCGGCGAAAGACGAGCCACGGCTTGATAACGACAACCTGCCGGTCAGCTGGTCGATCCAACTCGCCAGCCTGTCCAATCGCGCCAGCGCCGAAAGCCTGCAGCAGACCTTGCGTTCGCAGGGCTACAACGCCTACATCCGCACTGCGGATGGTATGAATCGCGTCTTCGTCGGACCGCTGGTGGAGCGCAGCGAAGCGAATCGGCTTCGCGATGTGTTGCAGCGCCAGCAGAAACTCGATGGCTTCGTCGTTCGTTTCAAGCCGGAAGGAAGCTGAATCGTTGAAGCGCTGGCCGGGGTACTGACGACAGGCCCCGGCTGCGGAGTTGCCGTCGGGTAGTCAGCGCGTATTCCTGGCGCTCCTGCTCTGCTAAAATGCGCCGCCTTTTCCCCATTGCAGAAGACATCGTGGCATTCACCTGGGTCGATTGGGCCATCATCGCCGTCATTGCAGTATCGAGCCTGATCAGCTTGAAGCGTGGTTTCGTGAAGGAAGCGCTTTCGCTGGTTACCTGGATCGTTGCCGGTGTGGTCGCATGGATGTTCGGTGGTGCGTTGTCCCACCATCTCGCGGAATACATCAGCACGCCCTCGGCGCAAGTCATCGCAGCCTGCGCGTTGCTGTTCGTGGCTACCTTGCTGGTAGGAGCACTGGTTAATTTTCTGATCGGCGAGCTGATCAGAGTGACGGGTTTGTCCGGCACCGATCGCTTTCTCGGCATGGTGTTTGGTGCGGCACGGGGTGGTCTATTGGTGGTGGTGCTCGCCGGATTGCTGAGCCTGGCGCCGGTCGAGCAGGACCTCTGGTGGCGCGAGTCGACGTTGTTGCCGCACTTTCTCCTGATCGCCGACTGGTCGAAGAACCTCATTCTAGGCTTCAGCGGCCAGTGGTTCGCCGGATCACTCAACCCGCCCGGTTGAGTCCCTTTTTCTACGGATGCTCGGCCTGCCGTCGTATCCGGTCTGCCTGTAATAACTGAGAGGTTCCTTGCATGTGTGGCATTGTCGGCATCGTCGGTAAGTCGAACGTCAATCAGGCGCTGTATGACGCGCTTACCGTACTGCAGCACCGCGGCCAGGATGCAGCCGGTATCGTCACGAGCCATGACGGCCGGCTGTTTCTGCGCAAGGATAACGGCCTGGTTCGCGACGTCTTTCAGCAGCGCCATATGCAGCGCCTGGTCGGCAACATGGGGATCGGCCACATCCGTTACCCCACCGCGGGTAGCTCCAGTTCCGCCGAGGCACAGCCGTTCTACGTCAACTCGCCTTACGGCATTACCCTGGCGCACAACGGCAACCTGACCAATGTCGATCAGCTGACCAAGGAGATCTACGAGTCGGATCTGCGCCATGTGAATACCAGCTCCGACTCGGAAGTGCTGCTCAACGTGTTCGCCCACGAACTTGCCGTGCGCGGCAAGCTGCAGCCGACCGAGGAGGACGTCTTCGCCGCGGTGAGCAAGGTTCACGAGCGCTGCCGCGGTGGCTACGCGGTAGTGGCGATGGTCACCGGTTACGGCATCGTCGGCTTCCGCGACCCCAATGCGATTCGCCCGATCGTGTTCGGCCAGCGCCATACCGACGAAGGCGTCGAGTACATGATCGCCTCCGAAAGCGTATCGCTCGACGTGCTCGGCTTTACCCTGATTCGCGACCTGGCGCCGGGCGAAGCGGTTTACATCACGGCTGACGGCAAGCTCTTCACCCGCCAGTGCGCGGATGCGCCGAAACTTGCACCCTGCATCTTCGAGTACGTTTACCTGGCGCGTTCCGACTCCCTGATGGATGGTGTCTCGGTTTACAAGGCTCGGCTGCGCATGGGTGAGAAGCTGGCGGACAAGATCCTGCGCGAGTGTCCAGAGCACGATATCGACGTGGTCATCCCGATTCCCGACACCAGCCGTACCGCTGCGCTGGAGCTGGCCAATCGCCTCGGTGTGAAGTTCCGCGAAGGCTTCGTCAAGAACCGCTACATCGGTCGTACTTTCATCATGCCCGGCCAGGCCGCGCGGAAGAAATCGGTACGGCAGAAGCTCAATGCCATCGATCTCGAGTTCCGTGGCAAGAACGTGATGCTGGTGGATGACTCCATCGTGCGCGGCACCACCTGCAAGCAGATCATTCAGATGGCGCGCGAGGCAGGGGCGAAGAACGTCTACTTCTGTTCCGCTGCGCCGGCGGTCCGCTATCCGAACGTGTATGGCATCGACATGCCCAGTGCCCACGAGCTGATCGCGCACAACCGCACCACCGAAGAGGTCGCCGAGCTGATCGGTGCCGACTGGCTGATCTACCAGGATCTGGAAGACCTCGTCGACGCCGTTGGTGGCGGCAAAGTCAAGATCGACAACTTTGACTGTGCAGTTTTCGACGGCAATTACATCACCGGTGATATCGACGAAGCCTATCTGCACAAGATCGAGCAGGCGCGCAATGATCTGAGCAAGGTCAAGACGAACGCGGTCAGCGCCATCATCGATCTCTACAACAACTGATTCATGCCGGCGTGGCAGCCTCGGCTGCCCGCGGCCGAGGTAAGAGCTATGACGACTGAATGGGATGCCGGACGGCTGGACAGCGATCTTCAAGGCGTCGGGCTCGATACGCTTGCGGTACGCGCCGGGCAACGGCGCACACCGGAAGCCGAACACGGTGAGCCGCTGTTCTTCACTTCCAGTTACGTGTTTCGCAGTGCCGCCGATGCTGCGGCGCGCTTCGCCGGTGACGTGCCGGGCAATGTCTATTCGCGTTACACCAATCCCACCGTCCGTGCGTTCGAGGAGCGTATGGCGGCGCTCGAGGGCGCAGAGCAGGCGGTCGCCACGGCATCCGGCATGGCGGCCATCCTCGCCACCGTGATGAGCCTGTGCTCGGCAGGCGATCACGTGCTGGTCTCGCGCAGCGTATTCGGCGCCACCGTTTCCTTGTTCGAGAAGTACTTCAAGCGTTTCGGTGTGCAGGTCGACTATGTGCCGCTCACCGATTTTGCCGCCTGGGAGTCCGCGTTCAAGGAGAACACCAAGCTGGTGTTCGTCGAATCGCCATCCAATCCCTTGGCAGAGTTGGTGGACATTGCCGCACTGGCGCAGCTTTGCCACGCCAAGGGCGCGATGTTGGCCGTCGACAACTGCTTCTGCACACCGGTATTGCAGCAGCCGCTGGCACAGGGTGCCGATATCGTCATTCATTCCGCGACCAAGTACATCGATGGCCAGGGCCGTTGCCTGGGCGGTGTGATTGCAGGTCGCAGCGAGCAGATGAAGGAACTGGTCGGATTTCTGCGTACCGCCGGCCCGACGCTCAGTCCGTTCAATGCCTGGGTCTTCCTCAAGGGATTGGAAACGTTGCGGCTGCGCATGCAGGCGCACTGTGCCAGCGCTCAGGAGCTTGCCGAATGGCTCGAGCAGCAACCCGGTATCCAGCGCGTCTACTATGCGGGTTTGTCCAGCCATCCACAGCACGAGCTGGCCAAGCGTCAGCAGAAGGGGTTCGGTGCGGTGGTGAGCTTCGAGGTTGCTGGAGGCAAGGAGGCCGCCTGGCGCTTCATCGATGCGACTCGACTGATCTCGATTACGGCCAATTTGGGCGATAGCAAGACCACCATTACCCATCCAGGCTCGACCACACATGGTCGGCTGTCCGCCGAGGATCGCGCGACCGCAGGCATTTCGGACAGTCTGATTCGGGTAGCGGTGGGGCTGGAAGATGTCGCTGACCTCAAGGCCGATCTGGCTCGCGGTCTCGCAGCGCTCTAGATCAACTCATCAGGATGCCGTGCCCGGCCTGCCCAAGCAGGTCGGGCACGAACGCTTGTGTCCTTTTTTCACTGACGCAGATCGATAGCCGGTGCGGGCTCGCCCCGTCCGTCGAACAGCTGCGCGGGATTCGCCGGCAGGATGCTCGGGCTGGCCGAATCCGTTTCGATGACCCGAATATCGCTGTATTTCTTCCCGGAAAGAGCCGCCAGGCCGGCACGGTCGCGAATGACCGTAGGTCGCAGAAACACCATCAGGTTGCGTTTGACGTGGGTTTCCTGAGTCGAGCGGAATAGGGCACCCAGAAACGGAATGTCTCCGAGTAGCGGCACCTTGGCGTTGGTGCGGGTGACGTCGTCCTGAATCAGGCCGCCAAGCACGATGACCTGGCCATCTTCGGCAAGGATGGTACTTTTGATGGCGCGCTTGTTGGTCACCAGGTCCACCGCCTGGGCCGTCAGGCTGGCGCTGGGCGCTATCGAGGAGATCTCCTGCTCGATCTGCAGGCGTAGCGTGGCGCCTTCGTTGATGTGCGGAGTCACCTTGAGGGTCACCCCGATGTCCTGGCGCTCGATGGTGGTGAAGGGGTTGTTCGCGCCCGCCGCATCGGTGGTGTAGGAGCCCGTCTGGAACGGGACGTTCTGGCCGACAAGAATCTCAGCTTCCTGGTTATCCAGCGTCAGCAGGCTCGGCGTCGACAGCAGATTGCTCTTGCTGTTGGACGACAGTGCGGTAATCAGCGCGCCGAAACTGCGAGTTCCAACGCCTATGATCGCGCCGTCGGGCAGGTTCTCCGGGATCTCGTTCTCGTTGATGGCATTGAGCACGCTGCCGACCGAAATACCGGTGTTGCCAAAGCTGACGCCACCGGCTCCACCAGTGCCTCCGCGCGCGTCGACCGCCCATTGCACGCCGAGGGCGTCGGTGATGTCGCCGGAAACCTCGACGATAGCCGCTTCGACCATGACCTGTGCGCGGGGAACATCCAGCTGGCGAACGATGCTTTCCAGAGTGCCGATCAGCTCTGGATCAGCGAGAAGGACTAGCGCGTTCAGGCTTTCGTCGGCGCGGATGAGGATGTTTTGCGGTCGGGCAGTGGTGGCGGATTCGCCGCTTTCGGGGTTTTTCAGACCTTCGGAAATATCACCCAGGGTCTCGGCCAGGGATTTCGCATCGTTGTGGCGCAAACGGATAACGCGCGTGTTGGCCGAACGCGTGGTTGGCGTGTCGAGCGATTGGGCCAGTGCCGCCAGCTTGCCTCGGGCCTCGCTGGGGCCAATGAAGATCAATCGGTTGGTGCGTGAATCGGCGATGATCTGCACGCCGGAGGTGGTTTTCGCATCACCACGCATCAGCGAGTTGCGCAGCACTTCAGCGATATCCATCGCCCAGCCGTGCTGCAGATTGAGCACGGCGTAATCGTTGCTCTCAGCGCGATCGAGCTGGCGCACCAGGTCCTCAATGCGCGCGATATTGGCGCTGCGATCACTGATGATCAGTGCATTGGCCGACGACACCGCAGCAAGATGGCCGAACTGTGGGACAAGCGGGCGGATCAGGGGTATCAGTTCGGCCGCGGAAGTGTGCTGCACCTGGATCACCCGTGTTTCCAGTTGGTCGCCGCCGGTAGGCCCGCTGCCCGCTTCGGCCTTGGCCTCAGCGTTCGGAACTACTCGGGCGACATCGCCCTGGGTCAGCACGCTGAACCCGTGCGTCGCCATGACCGAGAGGAACAGCTGATACACCTCGCTCAGCGACAGCGTGGCATTGGATACCACGCTGACTTGCCCCTTCACTCGCGGATCGACGATGAACGTCTGTCCGCTGAGCTGGCTGATCTGATCGATGAAGGCGCGGATATCCGCGTCCTTGAGATTGATGGTCCAGCCGTCCTGTTGATTGGGGCTTGGCTCGATACCGGGTTCGACGGCAAGCAAAGGCAGAGGGGCGGCCAGCAGGCCGGTGGCGAGCAGGGCAAGCAACGGGCGCGAAAAAGGCTTCGGCATCGGTCAATTGTCTTCCGTGGGCTGATCGTTGGCGGGGGCGGCATCGGGTTGGTTGACGGCTTCTTCCAGCTGCTGACGCAAGGCGTCCATCTGCTGCTGCATCAGCTGCGTCTCCTCGTCCGGTGGCTCGGCATAGGGTGGTTGATCCTGATAGGGCGCTTCGGTCATCTCCTCGGGAATGTAGCTAGGCGAGCGTACCTGAGGAAAATGCAGCACTTCGACGGCGCCGTTGCGCGCCAGCTCCACGCGATCAGGGTAGACCTGATGCAGACTGACGCCACTGGCCAGCTCTTCGCCCTGCCAGTAGAGCCGTGGCGGCTGCCCGTCGACTTGAACAATGGCGCTGGAGCGCTGCGAATCCATGTGCACGAAGCTGCCGCGCAGGGTAAAGCCGCTGGCAGCTGCGGTGGGCGCGTAGGAGTCAGAAGGGGCCGCCGAGCCGAACAGTATTTCCAGCCGCTGCATATCGGGCTGACCCAGATTGCCGGCTTGTTGTTCATAGACGTCGGTGGGGGTAGGGGCGCGAGACAGGTTCATCCATTGCTCGATCTGCATCGCGAGGTAGAGCGCGAACACGCAGAGCGGCACGGTACTGATGATGAGTGGGACGTAGCGGCGGTAGTTGTCCAGTTTTCCCGGCAGTGGCAAGCGAAATACTCCGTGGCGCTTTTGTTGTTCGGTTCCCTAGTACGCGGGTTGCCTCTGTCAGGCGATACAGCACTTTTAGAACACTTTCGCGGACGCCGCAGCGAATTTACAGGTGCTCTTGGCGAATCGATGGTGCAGGACCAAGGTTACAAAGTGACGCGGCAGCTCCTGTTGACCACGGTTCCATAAAAAAAATTCAATGTTATTGTTGACTTAGCGTAGGGGGCTGAGTAAATTGCGCGCCTCGCAAGGCGATCGGCTGATTAGCTCAGCTGGGAGAGCACCTGCATCACACGCAGGGGGTCGGCGGTTCGATCCCGTCATCAGCCACCAACCTTTGTGAGATTTCGGACGAAAGTCCGGCCGACGCGCAGCGGTAGTTCAGTCGGTTAGAATACCGGCCTGTCACGCCGGGGGTCGCGGGTTCGAGTCCCGTCCGCTGCGCCATATCCCTCCGCTCACTTCCTTTAGAAGTGATGAGACAAGAGAAGCTGCCCAAGGGCAGCTTTTTTTGTGCCTGTCGAATAGCGATGTGATTGGTGAACCCTGCACTATCCAATCCCCGTCGGCGACCCGTTTCGGCGGAATCCTATGGCCTCTCGCATTTGCCAAACAGCGCGTCGAGCTCCGCTCCAGAGGCTGCGCTGGCAAAACCATCGAATCGTCCATGCTCGGCGATGGACCGTGCCGCCTGCAGAAAGCCGGCCCATGCCGCGCGTGCCAAGGCGCCGCCGACACTGATGCGTCTGACGCCTAGGCCGGCGAGGTCCTGTACGGTCAGGTCGCTGTTCCAGCCAATCAGTACATTGACCGGCTTTGGCGAGACTGCCGCGATGACGGCGCTGATCTGCTCGCGGGTTCTCAGGCCTGGTGCGTACAGGCAGTCGGCGCCTGCATCGGCATAGGCTTTCAGGCGTGCAAGGGTGTCGTCGAGATCAGGCCGATCGACGAAGAAGTTCTCGGCGCGGCCAATCAGCAGTGTTTCGCCTCCGGTAGCGTCGATTGCCTCACGCGCGGCGCACATCCGTTCGGTGGCCTCGGCAAGCTCGCGCAACGGCTCGCGCGGGTCTCCTGTGGAGTCCTCGATGGAAATCCCCGCGACGCCGGTTCCGACCGCCATGTGCACGCTTTCGGCCACGCCTTCGGGCGTATCGGCGTAGCCACTCTCGAAGTCGGCGTTCACCGGCAGATGGGTGGCTTGGACCATGTAGCGCATATGGGCCAGGACCTCGTCCCGCGGCATCTGTCCGTCGGCGCGGGCGCACGACCAGGCGTAGCCGGAGCTGGTCGTCGCCAACGCCTTGAATCCGAGACTTGCGAGGGCGCTCGCACTGCCGACATCCCAGGGGTTGGGCAGGACGAAACAGCCCGACTGGTGCAGCGCACGAAAAGCGGCACGTTTTTGCGACACACTGGGATGGACCATGAGCCCTCCTGGTTGGTGAGATGGGTTGGGCACGACGCTTTTCGATTCGCCGCAGCGCGTCGTCAAAGACTAGATGGGATTCAGCGTGCCGTGGTTTTCAGAACACGCGCAGCAGGGTGCCACAGCGTTACTGAATTTCCCTGTGGGCGACCGTGAAATGTGCCGCCGTGATATCCGCGCTGGGCGCTTCGCTGTGCTAAGACGTTGCGTGGAGGCTGACGAGGGCGGGGCGGCGCCGGCATCACCCCCGTACATGCTCGCCTGACACTCCGTTTGCGCTCGCGTGTCCTGGCTTCTACAACGTAACGTGCAGCCACCAACCGCCCGGCAATGCCATAACGAGGATTTGATGACGACCGACAAGCAGCAATTTGCCAGCGACAACTATTCCGGCATCTGCCCTGAAGCCTGGGAAGCCATGGCAAGGGCGAACCAAGGCCACGACAGGGCGTACGGCGACGACCAATGGACAGCCCGCGCGGCTGATCACTTCCGCGCATTGTTCGAGACCGACTGCGAGGTGTTCTTCGCCTTCAACGGTACGGCGGCCAATTCCCTGGCGTTGTCGTCCCTTTGCCAGAGCTACCACAGCGTGATCTGCGCCGACATCGCCCACGTCGAGACTGACGAATGCGGCGCGCCGGAGTTCTTCTCCAGCGGCTCCAAGCTGCTGCTCGGCAGGACCGAGCAGGGCAAGCTGACGCCTGCTGCCATTCGCGAGATCGCGCTGAAGCGCAAGGACATCCATTACCCCAAGCCACGCGTGGTCAGCCTGACCCAGGCCACGGAAGTCGGTACCGTCTACCAGCCCGCCGAGCTGCGTGCCATCAGCGACACCTGCAAGGACCTCGGGCTGCACCTGCACATGGACGGCGCGCGTTTCGCCAATGCCTGCGCTCACCTGGGCATGTCGCCCGCCGAACTGAGCTGGAAAGCCGGCGTCGATGTGCTCTGTTTCGGTGGCACCAAGAACGGCATGGCGGTCGGCGAGGCCATCCTGTTCTTCAATCGCGAACTGGCCACTGATTTCGAGTACCGCTGCAAGCAGGCTGGCCAGCTTGCCTCCAAGATGCGATTTCTTTCGGCACCGTGGGTCGGGCTTCTGGAAAACGGCGCGTGGCTCAGGTACGCCGAACACGCCAACCGTTGTGCCCAGCTGCTGGCCGAGTTGATTCAACCGTTGCCTGGCGTCGAGTTGATGTTTCCGGTGCAGGCCAACGGCGTCTTCGTCAGCCTGCCACCATCGGCACTGGAGGCGCTCAGGAACCGCGGCTGGATGTTCTACACCTTCATCGGTGTCGGCGGTGCGCGCTTCATGTGCTCGTGGGACACCAGCGAAGCGCGGGTACGCCAGCTGGCCGATGATATACGCGCGGCCGTAACCGACGCCCCGTAGCTGCCGAGGATGTGCCCGCTCGCGAAGTGGCCTCGGCAATACGCGGGCAGCGGCTACTGAGCGCTGCTCATTTGGATAAGGTTGGACGAGCACTGTCGTGAGGCTAGATGCTGGCTTGCTCGAGCAAGGCGCGGCGGAACGCCTGTGCCACAGGCCCGAGTGGCTCATCCAGCCGGTGCGCCAGGTAGGCTTCGGATTGCACCTCGCTGTTTCTGCCAAGGTCGGGAATGGCGACGCGCGCCAGCCGCCCTGAAGCCAGATCCTCCTCAACCAGCCATGCCGGGAGCCGTCCCCAGCCGAGTCCGGCGCGAATCAGTGCGACCTTCGCTTCCTGGGTATTCACCCGACAGGTGAAGGGCGACAGAACGCCGAATGAGCGGCCCTCGGAGAGTGGCGTGGGATCGGCAAGCACGATCTGCAGATGGCCGGCGAGATCCGGCACGCCGAGTGGCGCACGGCTACCGAGTTCGGCCAGCGGATGATCGCTGCGTACGACGGCAATCTGCGCAATCGAGCCAATCGCCTCTAGCGCCAGCCGGGGATTGCGAAAATCCTCGCCGACGATGATCGCGAGTGTGCAGCGCCTCTCATCCAGCGCTGCGATGGGGCCGCCCAGGGCCTGTGACTCCAGGCGAAAGCTGGTGGAAGGAAATCCGACGCTGGCCCGGGTAATGGCGAGCGCCACCGATTCGATCGGAAACAGCGTATCCACCACCAGGGTCAGTTCCAGCTCGACACCCGCACCCAGCGCCCGCGCCCGAGCACGCATGGCATCGGCGCGCAGCAGGATGTCGCGTGCGTGGGCCAGCAGTGCCTGACCTTCCTGAGTGAGGACGGGGCGGTAGCCGCTGCGATCGAACAGCTGCAGGCCCAGTTCCGTCTCCAGATTCGCGATGGCATGGCTGATGGCCGATTGCACGCGCAGCAGCCGTGCCGCGCCGGATCGAAAGCTGCCGCTGTCGGCCACGGTTACGAACGTACGAATCTGATCCAGTGTCATGCCATCGAGCATGATCTGCTCCATAGATCGAGTTGATCGAAATTTAATCACTCTGCGAGAGCGTTTTTAGTCATTAGCCTGGCTCCAGTCAATGCCATCGGAGGACTGCAGCAATGACGAACGTACTGGTGCTCTATTACTCATCCTATGGACATGTCGAAGCACTTGCCGATGCCGTCGCCGAGGGCGCACGCGAAGCGGGCGCGTTGGCAGACGTCAAACGGGTGCCTGAACTCGTTCCGCAAGAGGTCGCGCAGAATGCGGGGTACAAGATGGACCAGCCCGCGGATACGGCGACCGTGGCGGAACTGCCGAACTACGACGCCATCGTGATCGGCACGCCGACGCGTTTCGGCAACATGGCCGCGCAGATGAAGAACTTCCTCGATCGATGTGGCGGGCTATGGGCCGAGGACCGGCTGGTCGGCAAGGTGGGCAGCGTGTTCACCTCGACCGGCAGCCAGCACGGGGGCCAGGAGAGCACGATTCTGGCGACGCACACCGTACTGCTTCATCTGGGGATGGTTGTGGTCGGGCTGCCGTACAGCTTCAAGGGGCAGCTGCGGATGGATGCCATAACCGGTGGCACGCCCTATGGCGCCTCGACGCTGGCCGATGACGGCAGCGGCGGTGACCGCCAGCCGAGCGAAAATGAACTGCAGGGCGCCCGTTACCAGGGCTGGCACGTCGCTCGCGTGGCCGCTGCACTCGCCGCCAATCCGGTCGGGGTGCCGGAATGAATGCCGCCCGGCCGCTCCGCGCGAGGCTGGTCGTCTGGGTCGTGCTCGGCTGCGGAGTCGTGGCGGCTCTGCATTTGGGCAAGGCTGCCATTGCCACACCGTTGCTACAGGCGGACCTTGGGGTCGATCTCGCCGGAGCCGGCTGGCTGACCGGCATATTCGCGGTGCTCGGCTTGCTCGGGGGAGCGGCGGCCGGTGCGGTGGTGGCGGCAGTCGGAGATCGGCGGGCCCTGCTGTTGGGGCTCGGGGTAACCGCGGTTGCCGGCGTCGCGGGCGCCGCCGCGCCGTCATTCGCGCTGCTGCTGATTTCCCGGCTGCTGGAAGGACTCGGATTCCTGCTCATCATCGTCGCCGGGCCGGCGATTCTGGAACGCCTGACGACCGGCGCTGCACGGGACAGCGCCTTCTCGCTGTGGAGTTGCTTCATGCCGAGCGGGATGGCGCTGGCCATGGTCGCCGGGCCGCTGTTCCAGACATGGCAGGGGTTGTGGTGGACGGGTTCGGCGCTGGCGGTAATCGCCGCGGTGGCGGTGGGCTGCTGCATACCCGCTGGCGTTTCGTCTGGCATACCCGGACGGTTACTGGGAAATATTCGGCGCGTGCTGTTTTCCCGAGCCAGCGTTTTGCTGGCGGTTGGTTTCGCGCTGTACAGCCTGATGTTCTTCGCCCTGTTCAGCTTTCTGCCGGTTCTGCTGATGGAGCGTATGGATATCTCATATCGGAGTGCGGGGCTGTTGAGCGCACTGGCCAGTGTGGTCAATGTCAGCGGCAACCTTGCTGCTGGCTATCTGCTCACGCGCGGCGCTGGGCGTGGTTCGCTGATCCTGTTTGCCAGCGGCGTCATGGGGGCGTCCGGGATAGGCATATTCCTGGGCTGGTTCGAACCGCAGGCGACCTTCCTGCTGTGCCTGCTGTTTTCAGCCGTGGGTGGGTTGATCCCGGCCACGCTGCTGGCATCCGCACCGTTGGCTGCGCGGGAGACCTTCCTCGTTCCAATTGCTGTCGGCCTGATGATGCAGGGCAGCAACCTGGGACAACTGCTGGGCCCGGTAGTGGTCGGCGGCGTGACCGCGGTTTTCGGTTGGAACGCCGCCGGCCCCGTCGTGTTGCTTGCGGCGCTGGCCGCTGGCGTGACTGCGCTTCTTTTGCCAGCAGCACTGCAGCGCAGCGAGCCGGCGAAGTAGGGCAGTTCTAGGCGTTCCAGAAGCGGCTACGTGCAGTGCTGATCCGATATGCGCGGCGAGCTGTCCCTAATAGCGGGCACCATGGCAGAGCGGTATGAAGCGATACGGTGCCCTGAAATGGGGCTCGGCTGTGACCGGTGCGTCACATTATGGTGCGCGGTTCCGGGCAGGAGGCAGGACGAGGGCTCGATGGGTGGCCATGTGCCGTCCATGGAGCGTTTCTTGCTGCGCATCGGTTTTCTGCCTTTCCTGCTGACCTCCGGGCGACAGCCTCAACATTGTCGCGGCTCCGGGTCATGCAGGATAACCACTTCAAGCCCAGATCAATGACCCAAGAACTCTCTGCCAGAACCAACCGCCGGAGCAGCCTGCTCACCTGTGAGGTGCTGGACCGCTCGCGTGTGCTCGACACGCTGGTCAACAACCTCGAAGGCATGGCCTACCGCTGCCGCAACGACGCGCCCTGGACGATGATCTTCGTCAGCCAGGGCTCGCAAGGCTTGTGCGGCTACAGTGCAGCGGATCTGGTCGACGACAACGGCATCTCATGGGACCGGATCACCCATCCGGATGACCGGCTTCGCGTCCGCCGCTGCATCGATAATGCTGTCGCCGGAATGGGGCGATTCACCGTGCATTACCGGATCCGCACCGCCGCGGGGAACCTCAAATGGGTCATCGAGCGCGGCGTCGCGGTGCCCGATGAGCAGGGCGAGATCGTGGTGGAGGGCTTCATCGAGGACATCACCGCCCAGAAGGCAGTGCTCGAAGCGCTGGAGCAGGCCGAACTGCGTTATCGCAGCATCTTCGAGAACGCTTCGGAGGGCATTTTCCAGTCCACCCGCGATGGCCGCTATCTGGCCGCGAATCCTGCGTTGGCGCGCATTTACGGATACGACAGTGCATCCGAGCTGGTGGCCGATCTCGCTGACATAGAGCGTCGCCTGTACGTCGAGGGTGGGCGTCGCGAAGTGTTCTGCCAGCTGATGGAGCAACAGGGCGAGGTGCTCAACTTCGAGTCCGAGGTCTATCGGCGCAACGGCACACGCATCTGGATATCCGAGAACGCGCACGTGGTGCGAGGCGCCAGCGGCGAGTTCATCTGCTACGAAGGCACCGTGCAGGACATCTCCGAGCGCAAGCATTATCAGCAGCAGCTCGAACGTCAGGCCAACCATGATCTGCTGACCGGCCTGCCCAATCGCATCCTGCTCAACGACCGCATCGAGCAGGGCCTGGCCCGTGCGGCTCGCCTGGGCTACTACCTGACGCTGGTATTCATCGACCTGGACAACTTCAAGTTCATCAACGACGGTCTCGGGCATGTCGCTGGTGACGAGCTGCTCAAGAGTATTGCGGCGCGGCTGGCCGGTAGTCTGCGCAGCTCCGACACCGTGGCGCGGGTCGGTGGGGATGAATTCGTGCTGGTGCTCAGCGATCACTACCGCATCAGCACAGTGATCTCGCTATTGGAGCGTGTGCTGAACGAAATCCGCCGGCCGGTCATGCTCGCCGGTCGCGAGTTTCAGGTCGGCGCCAGCCTGGGTGTGGCGATGTTCCCCGACGACGGCGAGGATGCGCAAAGCTTGCTCAAGCACGCCGATATCGCCATGTACGCGGCGAAGAAGCGTGGGCGCAACAATTTCCAGTTCTTCACCCACGATCTCAACCGGATCGCCGATGAGCGTCTGAATCTCGAGGCCGCCATGCGCGTGGCGCTGGAGCGCAACGAGTTGTCGGTGCACTACCAGCCGAAGGTCGATGCGACGCGGCGGATTGTCGGTGTCGAGGCGCTGGCGCGCTGGACCCACGCGGAGCTGGGGGTGATAGGGCCGGATCGCTTCATCCCGGTGGCGGAGGAGAGCGGGCTGATCATGCCGCTGACCCTGGCCATCCTGCGTCGCGCCTTCACCGATGCGCGGCAATGGAACGAGGGACGCGGCACGCCGCTGCTGATTGCGGTGAACCTGTCACCGCTGCTGTTTCTTGGCGACGATGTGGTCGAACGCATCCTCGCGGTGCTCGACGAAATAGGGCTGCCGCCGACCCAGGTGGAGCTGGAAATCACCGAAACGGTATTCCTCGGAGACGGCGCCCGTGCGGTTTCCATCTTGGCCGAGTTCAACGCGCGGGGCTTTCGCTTGGCGATGGACGATTTCGGTACCGGCTACTCGGCGCTCAGTTATCTGCGGCGTTTTCCGCTGGACATCATCAAGATCGATCGATCGCTGGTCACCGGACTCGAACAGGAGGAGAAGGTGGCGATGATTGCCCGTGCCGCCATTTCGCTGGGCAAGAGCCTGCACAAGACGGTGGTCGCCGAAGGGGTCGAGAACGCCGCGCAGTTCGACTTCCTGCGTCGCAACGGTTGCGACGAGTTCCAGGGCTACCTGCTCTCACGCCCGCTGCCGGCGGCGCAGATCACCGCATTGCTTGCGGACGGCGGCGTGATCCGCTTCTAGCTGTCGCCGGGGATGGCGCCGTTCTGCCAGAGCTGCATCAGTTCCTGTGGCGCTCGGTCCTCGGCGATCTGCAGGATCAGTTCGGCGTCGGTGTCCTCGCGTCGGTAGTGCAGTTCGACTCGGAAGAAGCGCTGATCGCCGGCGCCGACTTTCTTGCTGGCGACCGGCAGGCAGCGTTCGACCACCGAGCAGAGGCCGCGGCGCTGCTCGGCGTCGCAGTCGGCGAATTCGATCTGCCGGGTTCGCGCCAGGCTTGGCGCCGCGACGAAACCGCCCTGGCGCGATACGCGCAACGAGGTTTCCGGTCCCAGTGCTGGCATCTTCATCCTGTCTCCTCAGCGCAGTGCTACGCCCACTGACGTCCAGGCTTCATACAGCGCCTGAACCTGAGGCGACTGACGACCGAACAGCTGCGCCGCGTGGTTCAGCGTCACACCGGCGAAGGTTGCGAAGTCCGCATCATTGGGCAGTTGTGGATCACAGATGGTGGCGTACCAGATTCGTCCGGCCTGCTCCCAGGCGTAACCACCCAGCGCCATGGCCGCGAGGTAGAAGGCGCGGTTGGGAATGCCGGAGTTGAGGTGTACGCCACCGTTGTCGTCGCGGGTCTCGATGAAGTCGCGCATGTGCGCAGGCTGCGGGTCGCGACCGAGCAGCGGATCGTCGTAGGCGGTGCCCGGGTTGGCCATGGAACGCAGGGCGACGCCGTTGACCTTGTCGGTGAGCAGTTCGGCGCCGACCAGCCAGTCGGCCTCCGCCGCAGTCTGGCCGAGCGCGTGCTGTTTGGTCAGCACGCCGAACACGTCCGACACTGATTCGTTGAGCGCTCCTGGCTGGTTGAAATAGACCAGCCCGGCTTCGCTCTCGATCAGGCCGTGGGTCAGTTCGTGGGCGACCACGTCCAGCGAGCGGGTGAAGCGCTGGAACAGCTCACCGTCGCCATCGCCGAACACCATCTGCTCGCCGTTCCAGAAGGCGTTCTCGTAGCCCTGGCCGTAGTGTACGGTGCCGATCAACGGCATCCCCAGGTCATCGATCGAGTCGCGCTGGAAAACCTGCCAGAAGAATGTGTAGGTCGCGCCGAGCGCGTCGTAGGCTTCGTCCACCGCGGCGTCGCCGGAGGCCGGCTGACCTTCGCGACGTCGCAGGTTGCCCGGCAGCTGCATCTGCTGCTCGGCGTCATGGATTCGTCGTTGTGCGTGGCCGGGCGTGCGCAGCTCGCCAAGCTCGGCGATGGCTGTGGGTCGTGGCGGGCCGGGGTTGGGCGGCAGGCTCTGCACGTGGTGCAGCGTCTGTTGAGCGCAGCCGCGTTGGTAGGGCGAGCCGCGGTCGATGATGCGGTCGAGAATGTATGGCGGGATGAAGGTGTGAATCGGCACCGGCGGTACTCCAAGGCTGACGCGGCTACGACCAGCATAGACCGCTGGAGCGCGATGGATCGACCGCCGATCCAGAGGGCGCGACGAGATGGCGCGGCACGCGCGGCGCACCCTTGGCGCGTTCTGCTGTCACTTGTGCTGGACCCCGTTTTTACCGTCATCGACGACGCGGGCGCTCATTTGACGAGGAGTTGTTGCCCATGTTCGGATTGGAAGCACTAGAGCTGGCGCGCGTCCAGTTCGCTTTCACCATCACCTTTCACATCATCTTCCCGGCGATCACCATCGGGCTCGCCAGCTTTCTCGCCGTGCTCGAGGGGCTCTGGCTGAAGACCCGGCAGGAGGTCTATCGCGACCTCTATCACTTCTGGCTGAAGATATTCGCGGTCAATTTCGGCATGGGTGTGGTGTCGGGAATCGTCATGGCGTACCAGTTCGGCACCAACTGGAGTGCCTACTCCGAGTTCGCCGGCAGCGTCACCGGACCGCTGCTGGCCTATGAGGTGCTGACCGCGTTCTTCCTGGAGGCGGGTTTCCTCGGGGTCATGCTGTTCGGCTGGAATCGGGTCGGCGAACGCCTGCATTTCTTTTCCACGCTCATGGTGGCCGTGGGCACGCTGATCTCGACCTTCTGGATTCTGGCGTCCAACAGCTGGATGCACACGCCGCAGGGGCACGAGATCATCGACGGCATCGTGGTGCCGGTGGACTGGCTGGCGATCATCTTCAATCCGTCGTTCCCTTATCGACTGGCGCACATGGCGGTCGCCGCGTTCCTCGCCACGGCGTTCTTCGTCGGCGCGTCGGCGGCCTGGCAGCTGTTGCGCGGCAAGGACAACCCGGCGATCCGCAAGATGCTCTCGATGGCCATGTGGATGGCCCTCCTGGTGGCACCGGTGCAGGCGGTGATCGGCGATTTTCATGGGCTGAACACCCTCGAGTATCAGCCGGCGAAGATCGCCGCGATGGAAGGGCACTGGGACAACTCCGAAGGCGGGCCGACGCCGCTGTTGCTGTTCGGCTGGCCGGACATGGAGGCCGAGGAAACGCGCTACAAGATCGAGATCCCCTATCTCGCCAGCCTGATCCTCAATCACAGCCTGACCGAACCGATTCCGGCGCTGAAGGACTTCCCGCCCGAGGACCGGCCGAACTCGACGATCGTGTTCTGGACGTTCCGCATCATGGTCGCGCTCGGCCTGCTGATGATCGTCACCGGTATCTGGAGTCTGCTGTTGCGGCGGGGCGACCGGATGTACAGCTCACGCGCGTTCCTGCGACTGGTGTTGCTGATGGGCCCTTCCGGGCTGATCGCCATCTTGGCTGGTTGGTACACCACCGAGATCGGGCGTCAGCCCTGGGTGATCTATGGCCTGATGCGCACCGCCGACGCCGTATCCAATCACGGCGCCGGCCAGCTGGGGCTCACTCTCGCGATGTTCGTGGTCGTCTACTTCGCCGTGTTCGGGGTGGGCATGGTGTACGTCCTGCGCCTGGTGCGCAAAGGCCCGGTGATCAGCGAAGGGCGCGAGAAAGGTACCGGTGGACCCGGCGAGGCGCGCACGCCGATGCGACCGATCTCCGCGGCGGACGAAGCCCTTCCCGAGGGACAAAGCGATCAACTGGGCGAGAGGAACTGAGCCATGGGTATCGATCTTTCACTGATCTGGGCGGTGATCATCATCTTCGGCATCATGATGTACGTGGTGATGGACGGTTTCGATCTCGGCGTCGGCATCCTTTGTCCCTTCGTGCAGGACGCCTCGGAGCGCGACGTGATGATGAACACCGTTGCGCCGATCTGGGACGGCAACGAGACCTGGCTGGTACTCGGCGGTGCCGGGCTGTTCGCCGCGTTTCCGCTGGCCTATTCGGTGGTGCTGTCCGCGCTCTATCTGCCGATCATCTTCATGCTGATGGGGCTGATCTTCCGCGGCGTGGCGTTCGAGTTCCGCTTCAAGGTGGTCCGCGAGCGCCAGCATGTCTGGGACAAGGCCTTTATCGGCGGCTCGCTGGTCGCCACCTTCTTCCAGGGCGTGGTGCTTGGTGCATTCATCAGCGGGTTGCCGGTCGAGGATCGGGCCTATGCCGGCGGGGCACTGGACTGGTTGACGCCGTTCTCGCTGTTCTGCGGACTGGCGCTGATCGTTGCCTATGCGCTGCTCGGCTGTACCTGGCTGATGATGCGCACTGCCGGCGACCTGCAACGGCGCATGCACGACATCGGCATTCCGCTGGTGTGGGCGGTGCTGGTGGTTACCGGCATCGTCAGCCTGTGGACGCCGCTGACCCATCCGGATATCGCCGAGCGCTGGTTCAGCATGCCCAACCTGCTGTATTTCATGCCGGTTCCGGTGCTGGTGCTGCTCTGCGCATTCGGACTGCTGCGCTCGATTCAGCGCTACGCCAACTACACGCCATTCCTGCTGACGCTGGCGCTGATCTTCCTC
Source organism: Pseudomonas sp. (assembly GCA_007713455.1). Lineage (GTDB taxonomy): Bacteria > Pseudomonadota > Gammaproteobacteria > Pseudomonadales > Pseudomonadaceae > Stutzerimonas > Stutzerimonas chloritidismutans. The sequence goes on along the minus strand of VMRT01000011.1, from coordinate 29,828 downwards.
GGCTATAGCGGTCTGGGCATCAGCCTCTGGCCAAACATCATTCCTCCGTCGGTTAGCATCTGGGAGGCGGCCGCACCGCCTCAGAGTCAGGGCTTTACTCTGGTCGGAGCACTGCTCATTCTGCCGCTGATCCTGATGTATACGGCCTGGAGCTACTACGTGTTCCGCGGCAAGGTCAGTGCGGAGGATGGGTATCACTGATGGCTGATCTGGATAACAAGCCGCCCGCACAGCCTGAGCAGCGGCCGCTCTGGAAGCGCATGAGCTGGCTGGTGCTGATCTGGAGTGGCAGCGTGCTGGCGCTCGGCATCGTCGCCTGGCTGCTGCGCCTGGCGATGAATGCAGCGGGGTTGTCTTCACCCTGAAGGCGCGCCCCGGTTTGGGGCGTGTCACTCGCGCGTGCCCCGTGATCTGGCCGCCCGCGAGGCTCAAGGCACGTCACGATTCCTTCATTTGCCGGTTGTAGCCTGCTGGCATGAACCTTGATGCACAGACAGGCATCAAGCCTTGGGCAACCGCCGACGACTGAGGAATCTAGCGATGGACGACTACCAGGACGAACTACTGGAATGGCATGCCGCCGAGCAGGATCACCCCGACTGCGCCGAGGATGCGGTCGAACTCTGAGCGCCGCTCGCGTATGCGCCGTTTACGCGCCGCGCCGCTGCGCCCGGCGATAGTCTCCCGGCGTCTGCCCGCTCCAGCGCTTGAAGGCACGCTGAAACGCTTCGGCTGAGGAAAAACCAAGCAGCCAGGCGATCTCGCCGAAAGCGGATTCGGTGTCGCGAATGTAGGCCATCGCCAGGTCGCGGCGGGTGTCGTTGAGGATCGCGCGATAGCTGCTGTCTTCCTCGGCCAGCTTGCGTCGCAGTGTCCAGACCGGCATTTGCAGACGTGCAGCGATCTGTTGCAGGTCCGGCTCCTGGCCCTTGAGCATCGGCCCGAGAAGCTGTGCGACCCGCTCGCGCAGACTGCGGGTGCGGGTGCGCCGTTCCAGTTCCGCTTCACACAGCTCCAGCAGATGCCGCCAGGTGCCGGGGCAATGATCCGGGTTGCGCAACGCCAGGCTGCGCTGATCGAGCTGCAACTGATTCGCTTCGGCGCCGAAGATTACCGGCCGGCCGAACTGCTCGTCGTAGCGCGAGGCGTAGTCAGGGGCTTCGAACTCGATGTGGATCGCCATCGGCACCAGCGGCTGTCCGCTCAAGCGGCTGAGCTGCGAGATCCAGCTGGCGAGCACCGTATCGACGACGAAGCGGTTGTAGGCGTTGTAAGGGCTGATGGAATAGAAGCGCAGCCAGGCGCCTGACGCATCTTCATGAAAACTCGAACTGCCGCGGTAGTTGGATGCATACAGCGCCTCGTAGCGGATCAGTGCCCGTGCCGCTTCGCGCACGGTGGGCGCCTGAGCGGCGGTCAGCCCGGCGAGGCCGAGGTGCCCGGGCTTGCGCAGGCGGCCCATCTCCAGGCCCAGAGCGGGATCGCCAGCCAGCTGGATGGCCGCATGCCCGAGCCGCATGTAACGGGGGATCGAGAGGCGGGCATGCGGCTCAGCGAGCCGCTCGCCATCCAGTCCGTAGGCCAGCAAAAGCGGCTGAGGGTCATGGCCGTACAGCTGCAACGCATCGTTGAGGCTGTGCAGGAAACCGACCGACAGATCGCCCAGGCGCACCCGTTGCGCATTCATGGGGTGCTGCCGAGCCATTGATTGCGTACCTGGACCGGGACGCCGTGGCCCGGGGGCGCCGGGCGGCGCGGCGAGCCGAGTAGATTCCAGGGCAAGGCGAGGGTATGCACGGCCATGTGCGGTGTTGCGCTGAGCGCCTCGGAATGTGTACTGCCACAGCTCGCCTGCGGCTCTGCCAGCGCGCCGGGTACAGCCAGCAGTTTCGCTTCGGCAGGCGGTTGCTCGAGGTAGGCATCGCAGCCCAGCAGCACTGCCAGCGAGCCCGCCGGTGTTTCAATCAGCCGTCGACGCTCGGGGATGGGGGCAACGCTGTAGCGGCGTTCGTAACGGCTCAGCGCCTGCTTGTACTGCAACGTTCCGAGGGGCTTGCCGCGACCGTCAAAGGTCAGGCTTACCTGGCGCAGCGGGCCATCGCCGATCATCAGCTGATCGTTCTCCAGATAGGGCTCCGGGAGCACGATCGAGCCAGCCACCAAGGTAACGCCGAACTCTCTGGCGAGGCCGCCGAAGACGTTCTGGTATTCCTCTGCCATCTGTCGGGCCTTGAGTCGCAACACCGCACCGGTACGCCGATCGTCGCCCTGATTATCCGGCAGTGCGCGCAGATAGCTGCCGGGATTGCTGAGCGCCATCCACTGCATCGCATCGCGCAGGGTGCGGGCCTGCTGCACTTCCGGCTTTTCGCCCAGGGCGAACAGGCCTGTGCCAACGTGTTCGGGGAGCACCACGACGGTTCGCTCGCTGAGCATGCCGGCTTCGGCCGCCTGCTTGAGGTAGGTGCGAAACTTGAGTTGCAGCCGCTCGCGGCTCTGATAGTCGGCAGGCTGCAGCCGCGTCTCGATGCCCAGCAGGTTGCCTGCGCTTCCGGCCTGCCCGTGGTCCTCGATGGGTAGCGTACGCAGATCGGACAGCAGTGGGCCGCTACGACGGTCTTGCGTCCAGTCGAGGTAGACGGCAAATGAGGCTGCCGCGAGGACGAGCAACAGCACGATATTGATTGAGGTGCGCATGTGAGGCAGGGCAGTGAGGGATTGCGTCAGCGTAGGTAACGCGGCGCCTGTTGCCAAGCTTTTTGCGCAGAAGGATCAAAAAGTTGTCACTTTGGATCATTGAGTGCGGCACCTTCGCTGTTTATCGTCGCTGCATACCGACCGTAGCCCCATGAGGCTCGGCACTCGTCATGATGAGGATGCTTCGATGACCGCTTTCCCGAAACTGCTGGCTCCGCTCGATCTGGGCTTTACCACCTTGCGCAACCGTACCCTGATGGGATCCATGCACACGGGCCTGGAGGAAATGCCCAACGGCTTCGAGCGGATGGCGGCATTCTTCGCCGAGCGCGCTCGCGGTGGCGTCGGCCTGATCGTCACCGGCGGCGTCGGCCCCAATGAGGAAGGCTCGGTGCGCGCCGGGGCGGCCAAGCTGTCCACGCCGGAGGAGGCCGAAGAGCACAAGATCGTTACCCAGGCGGTTCACGAAGCTGGCGGCAAGATCTGCATGCAGATCCTGCATGCCGGGCGTTACGCCTACAGCCCGCAGCTGGTGGCGCCGAGCGCTATCCAGGCGCCGATCAATCCGTTCACCCCGCGCGAACTGGACGAGGAGGGCATCGAGAAGCAGATCCGCGACTTCGTCAACTGCGCAAGCCTGGCCCAGCAAGCCGGTTATGACGGCGTCGAGATCATGGGTTCGGAAGGCTACTTCATCAATCAGTTCCTGGTGGCGCACACCAACCACCGCACCGATCGCTGGGGTGGCAGCTACGAGAATCGCATGCGCTTGCCGGTGGAGATCGTGCGCCGCGTGCGCGAAGCGGTGGGCAGCGACTTCATCATCATCTATCGCCTGTCGATGCTCGACCTCATCGAAGGCGGCAGTGTCTGGGAAGAGGTGGTGCAGCTGGCCAAGGCCATCGAGCAGGCGGGCGCCACGCTGATCAATACCGGCATCGGTTGGCACGAGGCGCGGATTCCGACCATCGCCACCAAGGTGCCACGCGCCGCGTTCACCAAGGTGACCGCGAAGCTGCGTGGCGAGGTAAGCATTCCGCTGATCACCACCAACCGGATCAATACCCCGGAGGTCGCCGAACAGGTGCTGGCCGAGGGCGATGCGGACATGGTCTCCATGGCGCGGCCGTTCCTCGCCGATCCGGAGTTCGTCAACAAGGCCGCCGCCGGTCACAGCGAGCGCATCAACACCTGCATCGGCTGCAACCAGGCCTGTCTGGACCACACCTTCAGCGGCAAGCTGACCACCTGCCTGGTCAATCCACGTGCCTGCTACGAAACCGAGCTGAACTACATCCCCACTACCGTGGTGAAGAAGATCGCCGTCGTCGGTGCCGGGCCTGCGGGGCTCGCCGCTGCGACCATCGCAGCCGAGCGCGGTCACGAGGTGACGCTGTTCGATTCGTCCGCCGAAATCGGCGGGCAATTCAATGTTGCCAAGCGGGTGCCGGGCAAGGAGGAGTTCTACGAAACCCTGCGCTACTTCAAGAACCGCCTCGAAGAAACCGGAGTCGAGGTTCGTCTGAACACCCGCGCGACGGTGGAAGCGCTGCTGGCCGGTGGCTTCGACGAGATCATCCTGGCGACCGGGATCGCGCCGCGAGTGCCGGCAATTCCGGGGGTCGACCATCCGAAGGTGATTGGCTACCTGGATGCGATTCTGGAGCGCAAGCCGGTCGGCCAGCGCGTCGCGGTGATCGGCGCAGGCGGTATCGGCTTCGACGTGTCGGAATACATCACCCACGACGGCGAATCCACCAGCCTGGATCGTGAAGCCTTCTGGAAGGAGTGGGGTATCGATCTCGGGCTGTCGGTGCGCGGCGGTATCGCCGGCATCCAGCCGGCTCCGCATGCGCCCAAGCGTCAGGTCTATCTGCTGCAGCGCAAGAAGTCCAAGGTGGGTAACGGGCTGGGCAAGACCACTGGCTGGATCCACCGTACCGGACTGAAGAACAAGCACGTGCAGATGCTCAATTCGGTCGAGTACCTGCAGATCGATGACGCCGGGCTGCACATCCGCGTGGGCGAAGGTGAGCCGCAGGTACTGCCGGTGGATACGGTGATTCTCTGCGCCGGGCAGGAGCCGTTGCGTGAGCTGCAGGAAGGCCTTGAAGCCGCCGGCGCGCGGGTACACCTGATTGGTGGAGCCGACGTCGCCGCTGAACTGGACGCCAAGCGCGCGATCAATCAGGGCTGTCGCCTGGCTGCGGCGCTCTAGGCCAACGGCACATCCGCAAAGAGGATCACGCATGGAAACTGCAATCGCGCTGCAACCGGGGGCTGCCAATAGCCTGCAGGCCTGGCACCGAATGATCGCTGAGCGAGACCTGAGCCGGCTGCCGGAGCTGCTGCATCCGCAGGCGGTGTTTCGCTCGCCGATGGCTCACACGCCGTATGAGGGGGCAGCGACGGTGAACCTGATCCTCAACACCGTGCTGCAGGTTTTCGAGGACTTTCGCTACCACCGTGAGCTGGCCAGCGCCCAGGGTGCGGATGTAGTCCTCGAGTTCAGCGCCCGGGTGGGTGACCGTGAGCTCAAGGGCATCGACATGATCCGCTTCGATGACGAAGGGAAGATTGTCGAATTCGAGGTCATGATCCGGCCCATGAGTGGCTTGCAGGCCCTGGGCGACGAGATGAAGCGACGTCTCGCTGCCTACCGCGGCAAGTGATTTAGCTAAGCTCATCGCAAATCCGCTGGGCGCCTGGTCGAACGGCGTCCGATGCGGCGACTCCCTGCCAACCCAGTCACATTGCCTGCGCGAACATTTCCCCTAAACTTGCGGCACCAACGGGACGACGGCATCGGATGGCCGCTCGTTTCGCTAATCGCTGGCTCGCAGTTGCGGGCGATAAAGGAAATCGAGCATGCAGAACAAACCGCAGATGGTCGAAGCCGTCCTGTTCTTCAATGAGGGCTCCATCTGCAAGGAAATGCTGTATCCCGAATTCGAAGCGGTGCTGGATGGGGTGGTCGCGCTACCCGAGTTCGCAGACCGCCAGATGCATGCTGTCTACGTAATGATCAATCCGCGGCTGCAGGTGCGCGCCGCGGTGTTTTTCTGTCTCGACTTCAATGATGACGGCTCTGCCGACGCCGGTTGGAACATTCCCCTGCGTCAGTTGGCCGAGCGTACCGGGCGTGGTCCGGACATGGGGGCCGGACCGATTCGCCTGGCCTGCCGCAGCCAATGCCCGGTCTCCTGGCACCAGATGCACATGTGGGATCCCAAGGTCGGTCCAGAACGCAATGATCTGGTTGTGTTGCGCGAGACCATCAAGCGCAACCAGCTCGGCCTGCTGGTCGAAGAGGAGACGCCTCAGGCCGTACCTGCGGAACGTCTGCAGATGGTCGCCGAAGACACCTGGTATGCAGCCGAGGCCGGCAAGGAAGCAGCCGCGAAACGTTCCGAAAGCCATGAGCGTGAACAGCGGCAGAAGGCTGCGCTGCTGATCAAGCAGCAGCGCCAACGCATTACCAACCTCGAGCGTCTGCGCGAAGAAGACGCGCTCAAGCTCACGGCTGCCGCGGAGAAGGAACGCAAGGCACTGCAGGAGGAGATCCGCACGCTGCAGCAGAAATTGCAACAGCAGACCGAGCTGAACGCCAGCCTGCATGCGCAGATGACCGCCCAGGGCGAGAGTTTCCAGAAAGCGCGTGAGGAAATGAGCAAGCAGCTGCGTACGCTGGAGGTCAGCGGTCGGGTTGAGATCGGCGCCGCCCGGGAGCAGTTCGAGCATGAAGCCCAGGCCCGTATCGCGGCGGCGATTGCGGAGTACAAGGAGCAGGTGGCGATCCGCGATGTCGAGCTGGCCTACCGCAACGAACTGGATGCACAGCTGGAAGAGGAAATCCAGCGGCTCAAGACCGAGTGCGAAACGCTGCGCCACAGCGGTGACCGGGTGCTGGAGGAACTGTCTCGACAAGGGGTCGTGTTCATGGCCTACCACCCGGGTGCCGGGCATCTGACGATCGCATTGCAGGACCTGGCCCGCTACCGCGCCAATCCTCTGGCTTATGCGGCTGCCAAGTGCTTTGTCTCCGAGGAGCAGTACCGACAGTGGCTGGAGCATTATCAGAAGCCGGCCTGCGTCGCGGCGCTTTCCAGCGGTGAGCGTTGCGCGATGCCCCTGGACAAGATCGATGCGCCGAGTCGCTTCGTGATCGGCGAATCCAACTGCTGCGCCCGGCACCGCAAGGAAGACCGGCAGCGCACCGGCAGCTGAGCGGTTTGTCCTCCGTTCAATCCGATCTCGGCTTCGATGCTCCGCTGATCCTGCAGCCGCTGTCATTGGACTGGCTCGCGCGCAGCGGGGTCGAGGTTGCGGTGCTGCGGCTCGATCTGCTGGATCCCGAGCTGTCCGGCAACAAGTGGTTCAAATTGGTAAAGCATCTCGATGCAGCGCGTTCTGTCGCTGCGCCGGGGCTGATCAGTCTCGGCGGCCCGCACTCCAATCATCTGCATGCGCTGGCTGCAGCCGGCCGCCGACTCGGCCTGCCTACTGTCGGCCTGCTGCGCGGCCATGAGCAGGTAACGCCAACGGTCGCCGATTTACGTGGCTGGGACATGCAGCTGCATTGGCTCGGCTACGCAGGGTACCGGGAGCGCAATCTGCCTACCTTCTGGACGCCATGGCGAGCGCGATATCCAGGTTTCTACTGCATCCCTGAAGGTGGCGGCGGTTTGCCCGGCGCCCTAGGGTGCGCCGGGCTTGTTCCGAGAGTGGAGTCCGCGCTCGCGTCGCTCGGCTGGAACGACTACGACGCACTCTGGCTGGCCGCTGGTACTGGAACGACGCTGGCGGGTCTGGTCATCGGTGAGGCAGGTAGGCATCGGGTGTTCGGCGCACTGGCAGGGCCGCCTTCCCACGCCGTCGATACCGGCGTGGCCAACTTGCTCGCGCAAGCCGGCGTGGCGTCCAGCGGCTATGAACTGCTGGACGCCAGTCGTGGCGGATTTGGTCGCTTCGACAGGGAGTTGGCGCAGTTCATTCTCGATACCGAGCGCCAGGGTGGCGTGCCGCTCGATCCGATATACACTGCAAAGACCATGATGGCATTGCGCCTTTATGTCGAGCGCGGTTATTTTCCCGCCGGCACGCGCCTGATATTCGTCCATACCGGTGGACTGCAAGGGCGCCGTGCTGCTCAGGGCCAGCTGCAGAAGCTGATTGACGGATAGACGTTTGGATTTACTCGGATGAACAAACCGCTGCACCCCGATCAGCTGCGTAATCTGGTCCCGCTTAACGGCTTGTCGCCACGCCAGTTGTGGGAGCTTCGTGTGCGCATACTGCCGCTCGCGCTTGCGCCTGGGCAGTTGCTCGACCTTGTTGATGAGCTGAGTTCGAAACGTCATTACCTGATGTCGGGCAGCCTGCTGTTGACCGATCACGACGGGCAGCAAACGCGGCTGGTTGCGGGCACATCGGCTGCTCTACACAGCCTTGCTGCGGGCCGCCTGCTGGAGGCGAGGGCGCTGGATGACTGCCAGCTGCTGACGGTGGACAGCGCGGAGTTGGAGCGCCTGCTGTCCTGGCGCCAAGCCCTGCAAGATGTGCTGCTGCAGCTGTCGATGGAGGGCGAGGACGGGGAGTGGCTGGAGCGCCTGCTGGAGAATCCGCTGTTCGCCCAGGTTCCACCGGCAAATATTCGCAGCATGCTCAGCCGCCTCGTGGAGATCGAAGTATCCGCCGGGCAAACCCTGCTACGTGAAGGGGAAGCCGGAGACTGCTGCTATTTCCTCAAGAGCGGCGGCGCGCAGGTCCTGAAGGCCGCCGGCAGCGGTGAGCAACTGTTGGCCGAGCTGGAACCCGGAGCCTGTTTCGGCGAAGAGGCGCTACTCGAGGAGCGACCGCGTAATGCCAGTGTCGCGATGGTTGAGGACGGTCGGGTGCTCCGCCTGGCGCGGGCGGACTTTCTCGAGCTGCTCAAGGCACCGGTGGTTGGCGAAGTCGATCTGGATGGCGTGGCGGATCTGCTGGCCTGCGGTGCGCAGTGGCTGGATGTGCGTCTGCTTGATGATTACGAGCAGGGCCATGCCATGCAGGCGCTGCACATGCCGCTGCACCTGCTGCGTTTGAAAACCCGTTTGCTGGACCCGCAGCGGCCCTACCTTTGCTATTGCGAAAGCGGCAAGCGCAGCGCCAACGCGGTGTTCCTACTGACGCAGCTCGGCTTCACCGCCTATGCGCTGCGTGGTGGACTCGACGCACTTGGTACCGAGGACCGCGCTGCGCTGCTTTGGGAGTGTGGCACGGGTTACCTGGCGCGCTCCGACGGCCGAATCGAACGCAGCCTATGATCCGCGCTGCCCCATCCCGACCTTTGTCAGACGGCCGCCCTGCGAAGCGCAGTGTGCCGACGAATCTCGCGTCGGGCGCTGCGGGCCAGGCGCACGCTGAGCAATAGAGCTGCGCAGCTCAGGCCGGCGATCAGGCCTTGCCATAGACCGGCAGGCCCACTGGCGGCGCCGAGGTGGTCGGTCAGGCCGAGCAGATAGCCCAACGGCAAACCGATCCCCCAGTAGGCGAAGAGGGTGTAGACCATCGTCATGCGGGTGTCCTGATAGCCGCGCAACGCGCCAGCAGCCGTGACCTGAACCACATCGGAGAACTGGAACAGCGCGGCGTAGAGGAACAGGCTGGCAGCGACGGCGACCACGGCCGGATCAGGGGTATAGATCCGCGCGATCTGCTCGCTGAACAGCAGCATGGCGCTGGCGGAAAAGCAGGCATATACCAGAGCGGCGCCGATCCCGACGCCGGCGACAAAGCGAGCGTCGCGTGGAGCGTTGCGGCCCAGCTCCTGACCAATGCGCACGGTCACCGCCATACCCAGCGACAGTGGAATCATGAAGATCAGCGAAGTGAAGTTCAGTGCGATCTGGTGACCGGCGACAACCGTTGCCCCGAGGGCGCCGATCAGCAGGGCGATCACCGAGAAGATGCTGGCCTCGGCGAACACCGCGACCCCGATTGGTACGCCGACCGAAAGCAGATGACGCAGCATCGGCCAGCGTGGCCATTCGAAGTGGGAAAACAGCTGACTGGCCTGATAGGCCGGTGCGCGCTTAACCCAGACGCTCATCGCCACCAACATGAACAGCATCACCAATGCCGTGGAAACGCCGCAACCGACGCCGCCCATCGCCGGCACGCCGAACTTGCCGTAGATGAACACATAGTTCAGCGGAATGTTCAGCAGCAGTCCGAGGATACCGATCACCATGCTTGGCCGCGGATGGCCCAGCCCGTCGCTGAAACAGCGCAGCACTTGATACAGAGCGACAGCGGGAAATCCGCAGGCGACAGCGCGCAGGTAGTCCATGGTCGGCTCGACCAGGGCCGGTTCGACACGCATCAGATGCAGGACGGGCTCCGCGTTCCACATCAATGATGCACTGAGCACACCGATGCCGCCGCCCATCCACAACGCCTGGCGAACCAGCGGGCCGATTTCGCCATGCCGTCCTGCGCCGAAGCGCTGCGCGACGTTCGGCGTGGTCGCCAGGGTGATTCCGCAGACGAGCAGATAGACCGGCACCCAGATCGAATTGCCTAGCGCGACGGCGGCCAGGTCCTGCGGGCTTACGCGTCCGGCCATAACGGTATCGACGAAACCCATCGCCGTGCTGGCCAGCTGGGCGATCATCATGGGTAGGGCAAGGGTAAAGAGGGTGCGCAATTCGAGGCGGACCCGTCTGAGTCTGAGCTCAGTGGGCATTACTGGGCGTTCCGGTTGTATACAAGAAGCGCGCTAGTCTACGCCGCGTGGCTACGCTCAGGAAGGCGGCAAAGCAGTGGCAAGCCGTCTAGAATGTGCTCCCCCTCACCGGAGCCGTGCAATGCATATCCTTGCCGATGAAAACATTCCGCTGGTCGATGAGTTCTTTGCCGGTTTCGGCGAGATTCGCCGCATGCCCGGCCGCAGCATCAATCGAGCTGCACTGGAGAATGTCGACGTGCTGCTGGTGCGCTCGGTGACTCGGGTCGACCGCGAGATGCTGGAAGGCAGCGCAGTGCGATTCGTCGGGACCTGCACGATAGGCACCGATCATCTGGATCTGGATTATTTCGAGCAGGCCGGCATCGAGTGGGCCAGCGCACCGGGGTGCAACGCGCGGGGCGTGGTCGACTATGTGCTGGGCAGCTTGCTCGCGCTGTCGGAGGTGCGCGGTGAAGCGCTGGCCAGGCGGCGTTTCGGCGTGGTCGGTGCCGGTGAGGTGGGCGGGCGGCTGCTCGAAGTGCTGCGCGGGCTTGGCTGGGACGTGCGCGTCTGCGATCCACCGCGGCAGGTCCGCGAGGCAGGCGATTTCGTCTCGCTAGATGAGATCCTCGCGGAGTGCGATGTCATCAGCCTGCACACGCCGCTGACCCTGGGGGGCGACTGGCCGACCTTTCACCTGTTCGATCAGGCGCGACTGTCGAGGTTGCGACCCGGTACCTGGCTGATCAATGCCAGTCGGGGGGCTGTGGTGGACAATGCCGCGCTGCGCGACCTGCTATTGCAGCGGCCGGACCTGGAAGCCGTGCTGGATGTCTGGGAAGGCGAGCCTCAGGTCGATGTCGCACTGGCCGGCTTGTGCCGTATCGCTACGCCGCACATCGCCGGGTACAGCCTGGACGGCAAGCTGCGCGGTACGGCGCAGATATACGCGGCGCTTTGCGCGGCGCGTGGTGTCGAGCCGGCTATCGAACTGGCGCAGCTGATGCCCGGCCCGGCACTCACCGAGCTGGCGTTCGCATCCTCCGCAGAGCCCGCCGAGATGCTGGCCACACTGTGCCGGGCGGTCTACGATCCGCGTCGCGACGATGCCGACTTCCGCCGCAGCCTGCTTGGCAATGAGGCGCAGCGTCGGGCTGGGTTCGACCTGCTGCGCAAACAGTATCCGCCGAGGCGCGAGATCGATGGCCTCAAGGTGCGGATCGGCGGGCACAACCCGGCGCTGGCTACGATAGTCGAGGCGCTTGGTGCGCGATTGCTGGGCTAGCCGGCGGTTCGCGTGCAGCCCGGATGCAATTTCCATCCTGCTCCGCTAGCATTACCCGTCCTCTGCCTTGTCCCCCCGCGATGGTGTTATGAGTTATCAGGTTCTTGCACGAAAATGGCGTCCGCGCTCGTTCCGCGAAATGGTCGGCCAGACGCATGTGCTCAAGGCCCTGATCAACGCGCTGGACAACCAGCGCCTGCACCACGCGTACCTGTTCACCGGCACGCGGGGCGTGGGCAAGACGACCATTGCGCGGATCATCGCCAAGTGCCTGAACTGTGAAACCGGGGTCAGCTCGACGCCCTGCGGTGTGTGTTCGGTATGCCGGGAAATCGACGAGGGGCGCTTCGTCGATCTGATCGAGGTGGACGCCGCGAGCCGTACCAAGGTCGAAGATACCCGCGAGCTGCTGGACAACGTGCAGTACGCGCCGAGCCGCGGGCGCTACAAGGTTTACCTGATCGACGAAGTGCACATGCTCTCGTCGCACTCATTCAATGCGCTGCTCAAGACCCTCGAGGAGCCGCCGCCCCACGTCAAGTTCCTGCTGGCGACCACCGATCCGCAAAAGCTGCCGGTCACCATCCTCTCGCGCTGCCTGCAGTTCTCCCTGAAGAACATGCCGCCCGAGCGAGTGGTCGAGCACCTCACTCATGTGCTGGGCGTCGAGAACGTTCCCTTCGAAGACGATGCGTTGTGGCTGCTGGGGCGTGCCGCCGATGGCTCGATGCGCGATGCGATGAGCCTGACCGATCAGGCGATCGCCTTCGGTGAAGGCAAGGTGCTGGCCGCCGATGTGCGCGCCATGCTCGGCACCCTCGATCATGGTCAGGTCTATGGTGTGCTGCAGGCATTGCTTGAAGGCGATGCCAGAGCGTTGCTCGAGGCCGTTCGCCACTTGGCGGAGCAGGGGCCGGACTGGGCTGGCGTGCTGGCCGAAATCCTCAATGTGCTGCACCGCGTCGCCATCGCCCAGGCGCTGCCTGAGGCGGTAGACAACGGCCAGGGCGATCGTGATCGCGTGCTGGCGTTGGCTCAGGCGCTACCGGCCGAAGATGTGCAGTTCTACTATCAGATGGGATTGATCGGCCGGCGCGATCTGCCGCTGGCGCCTGATCCTCGCAGCGGTTTCGAAATGGTGCTGCTGCGCATGCTGGCATTTCGTCCTGCAGGCAGTGATGGCGCACCGCGAACACCGCTAAAGACACTGGGAATCAGCCCGGCCACAGCTGATTCCAAGCCCGCAGCGGTGGCCGATTCCGCTCCCGCTGGCGTGTCGTCCGCTCCATCCGCTGCGATTGCCGTAGCAGCTGCGCCAGAGCCCGCTCCCGTTGCGCCGGCCGTTACCATGCCAGTGAACGTGCCGGCTTCCACGCCCTCGGCAGTGACCCCGGTCGCCACTCATGTGGTGGAAGCGCCGCAGGCCGCGCCTGTCATCGATGTGCCTTGGAATGAGCCGCCTGACGTACCGCCCGTCGCGGTCGAGGCTGATGCTGTTTTACCCGAACCTGTGCCGGTGGACGGGGCTGCCGATCACGTGGCGTCCGTGGTACAGGTCGAAGAGCCGGATGATGACGAACCGCCGCTGACGGACGAGGACTACTTCGAGGTCGAGAACCAGGCCGAGGCCTATCTGGACGAACTGGAACACTCAAGGGATGAGCCGGAGCCCGTCGAGCCTCTGCCTGCGGTAGAGCCTGCGACCGGGCTGGCTGCCGAGTGGCTGGAGCTGTATCTCAAGCTCGGCTTGTCCGGTCTTACCGGCAGCATTGCCGCCAACTGTACGTTGATCGCCGTGGAAGGCGACCGTTGGCTGATGCATCTCGATCCTGCGCAGAGCGCACTATTCAACCCCACGCAACAGCGGCGACTCAACGACGCCCTGAATCAATACCACGGGCGTACGCTACAGCTCGAGATCGTGCTGCAGAAGCCGGAGCAGGAAACTCCTGCGCAGGCCGCCCAGCGTCGCCGTGCCGAACGACAGCGTGCCGCGGAACAGTCGATTCACGCAGATCCCCTGGTCCGGCAGCTCATGCAGCAGTTCGCCGCTGTGATCCGCGAAGGCACCATCGAACCCGTAGAACACTCCGAAACCTGATTAATTGAGGTGATTCCCATGATGAAAGGTGGCATGGCCGGCCTGATGAAGCAGGCGCAGCAGATGCAGGAAAAAATGCAGAAGATGCAGGAGGAACTGGCGAACGCCGAGGTGACGGGCCAGTCTGGCGCCGGGCTGGTCAGCGTGGTGATGAACGGTCGCCATGACGTCAAGCGCGTCAGCCTCGACGACAGCCTGATGCAGGAAGACAAGGAAATCCTGGAAGACCTGATCGCTGCCGCCGTCAATGACGCGGTACGCAAGATCGAGCAGAACAGCCAGGACAAGATGGCCGGCATGACCGCCGGCATGCAGCTTCCGCCAGGCTTCAAGATGCCTTTCTAACTCGAACGGCCAATCGGCGCGCATGGGCGCGCTTCTCGAAGGGCGGGGCATCGTCATTTACGCGCAGTAGACTCCGATGTCCCGCTTTCTTGCCTCTGGTCCTGCAAGCCGCCTGAATCCCTGGCACTGTGCTGCCCCTTTGCATAGCGACGCTTAATTTATGAGCTTCAGTCCCCTGATCCGCCAACTCATCGACGCCCTGCGCATTCTTCCCGGCGTGGGCCAGAAAACTGCACAGCGCATGGCGTTGCAGCTACTGGAGCGAGATCGCAGCGGCGGCTTACGCCTGGCGCAAGCGCTGAGCAAAGCGATGGAAGGGGTCGGCTACTGCCGGCAGTGTCGTACCCTTACCGAAGACGACCTGTGCCCGCAATGCGCCGACCCGCGACGCGACGATTCGCTGCTCTGCGTGGTGCAGAGCCCGGTGGACGTTTTCGCCGTCGAGCAGACGGGCTTTCGCGGGCGCTACTTCGTGCTCAAGGGGCATCTGTCGCCGCTCGATGGTTTGGGTCCTGAAGCGATCGGCATTCCCGAGCTTCTGGCGCGTGTTGCAGACGGTGCGTTCACTGAAGTCATTCTCGCGACAAACCCGACGGTGGAAGGCGAGGCAACGGCGCATTACATCGCGCAGATGCTTATTCCAAAGGGGCTGACCATCAGCCGAATCGCTCACGGCGTTCCACTGGGCGGCGAGCTGGACCTGGTCGACGGCGGAACCCTGGCCCACGCACTGGCCGGGCGCAAGACAATCCGCCTATAACCCGAAGTACTGACGATATGCCACCTCGGTAGTGCAGTTTTCTGGGTGATTCAGGTAAAGTTCTAAGCCATCAACGTTAGATAACTAAAACGAATATAGTGCTTCGTTCTGGTTATATGTACTGGCTATCCGAATCGAGGTCGAAATGAAAGCAAAGCATTGGCTGGTTCCAGCTCTGCTGCTGCTGAGCGCGTTTGCTCAGGCGCAGGAGAAGTTCAAGGTTGGCTACATCCGTGTCATGGACGATGCCCAGGCCATGGTTGCACACGAGGCCGGTCTGTATAAGAAGCATGGCCTTGACGTCGAGCTGATCGAGTTCAGTTCCGGTACCGACCTGATCAAGGCGATCGTCGGCGGGCAGTTGGATACCGGCGTCCTCGGCTTTACCAATGCGGTGGCCTGGGCCTCCAAAGGTGCTGACCTCAAGGTGGTCGGTGGCGCTCAGCAGGGCTACCACTCTATCGTGGCGCTTGAGGGTTCGGGTATCGAGAAGGTTGCCGACCTGAAGGGCAAGATCCTCGCTTCGCAGAAAGAGGGGAGCACCGCTGATGCAGTGCTGCGTGGCGTGACCTTGAAGAATGCCGAACTCAAGCCGAGCGACGTCAACATCATGGGTGTCAGCCCGGCCGTTGCGGTGCAGTCGTTGGTGTCCGGGCGTGTCGATGCGGCGTTCCTGTTCGAGCCGTATGATCGCATCGCGCAGCTGGTTGCCCCGGTTCAGCAGGTCTACGAGATCGGTGAAGTGTGGCCATTCCCGTGCATGGTGGTGATCACCTCCGGCGATACCCTGGCCAAGCGCAAGGATGCCGTCTGGAAGTCGCTGGACGCCCAGCGCGATGCCATCGAAATGCTCGACAAGCAGCCTGGCGAGGCAGCCAAGCTGATCGCCGACTACTTCATCGCCGAGCCGACGCTGAAGACGCTCAAGCGTGGTGAGCTCGCGCGCGAGGTTGTCATTGAGGAGGCGATCGGAACCCAGACCTTCAGCGCCAAGCTTGGCAAGGACGATCTGGCGCGCATCCAGGAGCTGGCGGACATTCTGCAGGAGCTCGGTTCGCTGAAGACCCGCGATGGCAAGCCGTTCGACACCAGTGCCATCGTCGATCTGTCCTGGCAGGAAGCTCGCGAACTCTGATTGCTTGACTCTGGTTTGAAACTACACGGGTCCGGCCTTTGTGCCGGGCCGTTTGCATCGCCCGCATTGCCGGGCAGTTTCGTTTCTGGATTTGCGGATTTTTATGCAACTCAGGTTTGAAGAAGTAGACAAGCGCTTCGGGCAGCTCGAAGTCATCAAGGGCTTCAGCGGTGAGTTCGCCCAGGGTGAACTAGTGGCTCTGGTTGGACCTTCGGGGTGCGGCAAGTCGACCCTGCTGCATCTGGTTGCCGGGCTGGAGAAGCCCAGCGCGGGCAGGGTGCTTGCTGACGAAAAACCGATCACCGAGCCGAGCCCTCGACGTACGCTGGTGTTCCAGGAGCATGCCCTCTATCCCTGGCTCAGCCTGCAGGGCAACGTTGCCATGGCGCTGGAACTGCAGGGCGTGGCCAAGGCCAGCGCATTCGAACAGGCGCAGGCTTGGCTCGAGCGGGTCGGCCTCAATGGATTCGAGCATTACTACCCGCATCAGGTCTCCGGCGGCATGCGCCAACGTACGGCCCTTGCCCGCGCATTCATCGCCAAACCCGAGGTGCTGTTGCTGGACGAGCCGTTTGGCGCCCTTGATGCCCTGACCCGAATGGCATTGCAGGACGTGTTGCGTGAACTGATCGAGGAGCATCAGCCGACGGTGCTGTTGGTCACCCATGATGTCGATGAGGCCCTTTACCTGGCCGATCACGTTCTGGTGTTCAGCGCGCGGCCGACTCGCGTGCTGAAAACCTTCAACTTCACCCATTGCGAGAAGAGCCACGATCTGTCCGACTTCGCTGCCGAGCGTAAGGAAATTCTCAGTCTGCTGGGTATCAAGACGGAGGTAGCGCATCCATGAGTCAGGCTCGCCGTCTTACTGGCCCAAAGAAGTACCTTGCGGTCGTTCTGGCCATCCTGTTCATTCTTCTGATCTGGCAGGCCGCAGCATGGAGTTTGCCGGCCTTTCTGATGCCAGGTATCCCGACCGTCTTCGAGCGTCTGTTCAGCACTATCCAGGAGCCAGAGTTCCGCGAAGGGCTTTACGGCAGTATGAGTCGCCTCGGCAGCGGCTACAGCTTCGCGCTGCTGTTCGGGATCGGTTTCGGCCTGGTGGGTGGGGTGCTGTTCTTCTTTCGCGAGATCCTGCGCTCGGCCATCGTCATTCTGCAGTCGATTCCGTCGATCGCCTGGGTGCCGTTGTTTCTGATCGTGATGGGTTTCGGCAATCTGCCGATCATCGTGGTGGTCGCCCTGGCCGCTTTCTTCCCGATGGCGCTGTCGGTGATGAATGCCACCGAGAGCGTGCAGCCGGTGCACGTCGCCGCGGCGCGGGTGATGGGTGCCTCGCGCTGGCAGCTGCTGCGCCGCGTTTATCTGCCCGCCGTGATGCCAGAGTTGATCACCGGCGCGCAGCTGGCCTTCGGCAACGCCTGGCGTGCACTGATCTCCGCCGAGATGCTGATTGGTTTCGGCCAGGGGCTCGGGCGTTCGCTCGCGTACTCGGGCGAGATTGCTGACATGGTTGGCGTGATGATGAACATTCTGGTTATCGCCATTCTCGCCACGCTGATCGATCAGGTTGTACTGGAGAAGTTCAAGCAGCGGATGCTTCGCTATCAGTACGTCTGAGGCCATTGCATGTCTGTTCCCTCGCGCATTGCCATATGGCTCGTTCTGTTGATGCCGGTCGCGGCGATGGCCGAGTCGTTGCGGGTGCAACTGCCCGAACATCGGGTGTTGTCCAGCAGCGAAACGGAGAGTTTCGAGTCGGCGCTGATCGAGCAATTGGCCGAAGCGCTTGGGCGTTCCGGGTCTTTCGTGGTCAGCGCAGATGACGCTGAAGTGCGCCTGGTCGCAGGCGATCGGGTTGGCCCGGCCACTTACTATCATGCTGTGCCTGCCGCGCTAAGCGCGACGGAAGGTGAGTTGCTTGCCTGGTCCGATCTTCAGGGGCAGACGGTTTGCGTCAATCACGCGAGTCCATATGGAGCGTTGCTTAGCGAGCGCTTCGCGGCGGTGCCTCGGGAATATCCGAGCGCGGCGCATGCGCTGATCGGACTCAAGCTTGGTGAGTG
Source organism: Pseudomonas sp. (assembly GCA_007713455.1). GTDB lineage: Bacteria > Pseudomonadota > Gammaproteobacteria > Pseudomonadales > Pseudomonadaceae > Stutzerimonas > Stutzerimonas chloritidismutans. Next base: position 11,731 of record VMRT01000011.1, on the reverse strand, counting down.
CGCTGCGGTTGTCGAAGATGATGTGCTGCTGACGGAGATCGCCACCTTGCCCGAGTGGCGGCGCTACAAGCACCTGTTACCGTCGATTTTCGATGCCGGGTGGCAGCTAAGCCTGACCGTCGCTGATGACGCTAACCTGCAGCAGCAGATCAACGCACTCTTGGCGCAATGGTTGGCAGAAGGGCGGTTGGCGGGGCTGACTCAGCAATGGGTCGATGAGGTGGCATTTCAGGCATACGTGCTGGCCGATACCCTGGACTGCCACTGATTCGGTAATTCGGCTTCGATGGCCAGTTTCAGCGTTCGTTCTCGAGTATCTGCGGCAGCATCCGCTGCAAGCCCTCCAGTTTCAGCGGCGCACGAATATGCCCGCGCAGGCTGCCATCCGGTGCGACCAAGGCCAGATTTCCGCTGTGACTGACACTGTAGTCGCCTTCTGTTTCGCGCGCCGGAACGAAAGGGAGACCCAGTGCCCTGGATAGCCTTAGCAGTTGCTCCATGTCGCCGGTCAAGCCGCTGAAGCCGGCGCGGTAGTAGCTCAGGTAGGCCTTGAGTTGTTCCGGCGTATCGCGCGCGGGATCGGCGCTGACCAATACCACCTGCAGCTGCTCGCGAGTCTCGGGCGGTAGCTGGCTGAGCAGCCGACGCATGTCGCTCAGCGTGGTCGGGCAGATGTCGGGGCAGGCGGTAAAGCCGAAGAACAGGATGTGCCAGCGCCCCTGCAGCGACGAAGTACTGAAAGGCTGGCCGTCCTGGTCGATCAGCTCGAGCTGGGGAATGGGCCGTTCACGCGGCAGCAGCAGGATATTCGCCTGGTCCAGCAGTGCATCGCGATCGAGTGCGAACCCGGGAGGAGTACAGGCCAGAACTAGGATAAGCAGGCTGCGCCTTAACGTCATTAACATGGGCAGATCCTTTACCTAGCAGCGGCGCGGAGAATTCGCCGTCAGCGGTCGCTTAGGGCGAAGGCGACCAGAGTGAACGTGGGAATGCCAATGTCCTGAAGTTTCTGCGATCCGCCCAGTTCGGGCAAATCGATGATGGCAGCCGCTTCATGAATGCTCGCGCGCATGCGTCGCACAAGCTGTGCGGCGGCTAGCAGCGTGCCGCCGGTCGCAATCAGGTCATCGAACAACAGCACCGAATCGCCCTCGCAAAGGCTGTCGGCGTGAATCTCCAGATGCGCTTCGCCATATTCGGTGCTGTAGGCCTGCGACAGCACGTCGGCCGGCAGCTTGCCCTGCTTGCGAAATAGCACCAGAGGTTTGTTCAGCTCATAGGCGAGAATCGAGCCGACCAGGAACCCTCGCGCATCAAGCGCGCCGATATGTGTGAAGTCGGCCTCCACATAGCGCTGAATGAAGCTGTCAGCCACCATGCGTAGCGCCTTTGGCGACTGGAATAGCGGGGTGATGTCGCGAAACACCACACCCGGGCGGGGAAAGTCCTGCACCGGGCGGATCAGGGTCTTGATGCTGAACTCGTCGAAGATCATCTGATCTGTTACTCCAAACGCGCTGACTCAGACATCCATTGCGCCGCCGGCTAGGGCGCACAGTCCGATGGAATCCAGAATGCGTACTTCCTTGCCCTCGGCCTCGAGTAAGCCACTCTGCTGAAAACGGGTGAATACACGGGAAACGGTCTCGACCGCCAGGCCCAGGTAATTGCCGATCTCGTTGCGCGACATCGGCAGGCGGAACTGATTGGCCGAGAAGCCGCGTGCGCTGAAGCGTGCAGAAAGGTTGATGAGGAAGGTCGCGATGCGCTCATCGGCGGTCTTTTTCGACAGCAACAACATCATCTGCTGATCATCGCGGATTTCGCGGCTCATGATGCGCATGAGCTGGCGACGCAGCTGCGGCAGCAGGACGCTCAGTTCGTCGAGTCGTTCGAAGGGAATTTCGCAAACCGAGGTGGTTTCCAATGCCTGCGCGGTGACTGGATAGCTTTCGGTATCCATGCCGGAAAGACCGACCAGCTCGCTGGGCAGGTGGAAGCCGGTGATCTGCTCCTCGCCGCCATCGGTAACGCTGAACGTCCGCAACGCGCCGGAGCGTACGGCGAATACGGAACTGAACACGTCGCCCTGGCGGAACAGGGTTTCGCCTTTCTTCAGGGGGCGGCCGCGTTTGACGATGTCGTCCAAAGCGTCCATGTCCTGCATGTTCAGCGACAGGGGCAGGCACAGCCCGGACAGGCTGCAATCCTTGCAATGAGCTTGCCGCTGCGCACGGACCTTGATCGATTCGGACATAGAGGGCTTCCTGGAAACCTAGTTATAGCGCGCAAGGTTAACTCAGGACGTCGGCGATGGCCAATCGGCTCAAGGGTCGCAGGCAATGATTTGGACGATAGTCTGAGGCGCTCTAGATCAGGCGCGGCTGGCCTGGCTGACCTGCTCGGGAAGATAGTGGTCGAAGAGCATGCATATCGAGCGAACCAGTAGCCGGCCAGCAGGCTGAATCAGCAGATGGCTCTCGGTGATCTCGATCATCCCATCAGCGGCCATCTGCTCGAGCATCGGCCAGGCTTCGGCGAAGTACTGTCTGAACTCGATGTCATGCTCGCTCTCGATTTTCGTGAAGCTCAGCTCGAAATCGCAGATCAGAGACTGGATGACGGTGCGGCGGATATGGTCGTCCTGTTTGCAGCGTAAGCCTCTGGCGGTGGCTAGCTGATGCTGATCCAGCTGATATTGATATTGTTCGATGTCGCTGGTGTTCTGGCAGTAGAGATCACCGATCTGGCTGATGGCCGAAACGCCGAGACCCACCAGATCGCAATGGCCATGGGTGGTGTAGCCCTGGAAGTTGCGCTGCAGGCTGCCATCTTCTTGCGCCATGGCCAGTTCATCGTCCGGCAGGGCGAAGTGGTCCACGCCTATGTAGCGGTATCCCGCGTCGGTGAGCAAATGAATGCTCTGCTCCAGCATGGCCAGCTTTTCGGCGGGGGCCGGCAGGTCGTTGGCGTTGATACGGCGCTGCGGCGCGTATTGCTCAGGCAGATGAGCATAATTGAACAGCGAGAGCCGGTCCGGCTGCAGGTCAATGATCGCCTCAACGGTTCTGGCGAAGCGTGCTGGCGTCTGCAGCGGCAGGCCGTATATCAGATCGATGCTCAGCGAGTGGTACTGCAGCGTGCGGGCCGCCTCGATGATGGTGCGTGTTTGCTCCAGGGTCTGCATGCGATTGATGGCGCGCTGAACGTCCGGGTCCAGATCCTGCACGCCGATGCTGATGCGGTTGAAACCTAGCTCGCGGAGCAGGCCGATGGTTGGCCAATCCGCTTCCCGGGGGTCGATCTCGATACTGAAGTCGCCATGATCATCGTCCTGCAGGTTGAAGTGCTGGCGCAGATGGCCCATCAGCCGACGCAGTTGATCATGGCTGAGAAAGGTAGGTGTGCCGCCGCCAAAGTGCAGCTGCTCGACCACCTGGTCCTTGCCCAGGTGGCAGGTGATCAGCTCGATTTCTTTCTCAAGGCGTTCCAGGTAAGGCTGTGCGCGTGTCCGGTCGTTGGTCACCACCTTGTTGCGGCCGCAGTAGTAGCACGCGTTGGCGCAGAATGGCAGATGGACGTACAGCGACAGCGGGCGTGACGCCTGGCGGCTGCCGCGCAGTGCGTGCAGCAGGTCGAACGAGCCGACCTTTTCATTGAACTGGGCCGCGGTCGGGTACGACGTATAGCGCGGGCCGGCCTGATCGTAGCGACGGATCAGGTCGGAATCCCAGCGAATGGAGTCGAGCATGTGGCGTTCCCGGTCATGACGGCGGTCGCTGGATTCTAGGGGCAGGGCATTGCGGCGGACTTGACCTGTATCAAACTTGATCCGACCCTAGCGCGCTGGGCCAGATCGGCGCCGACATCCGGAAGGATCGCGCTGATTGGCGGTCAGATGATCACGTCAGCGTCTTATGCTTCAGCAGCGCCTTCATATCGCCAGAGGAGAGATTCATGCACAGCCGCCAGCAGGAAATCGCAACCGCGCTCAACGTCTGCGCACCATTTACCGGACCGGAGTCGGTACAGGCCGAGATTGATCGTCGGGTGAGCTTCATCCAGACCTGCTTGCGCGAGTCGGGCCTGAAGACCTTGGTGCTCGGGATCAGTGGTGGCGTCGATTCGACCACGGCGGGTCTGCTGGCCCAGCGGGCGGTCGCCGGCATGCGCGAAGCAGGGGAAGGCGACGACTATCGCTTCATCGCCGTGCGCCTGCCTTATCAGGTGCAGCATGACGAGCATGAAGCGCAGCTGGCGGTGGATGCGATCAAGCCCGACGAGTGCCACACCGTGAACATCGGCACCGCGGTGCTGGGCCTGGCTGCCGCCACGCAGGCGCTTGATCCTTTGAGCCCGGCGCAGCGTGATTTCGTGCTGGGCAATACCAAGGCGCGGATGCGCATGGTTGCTCAGTACACGATCGCCAACGCGCGCCAGGGCCTGGTCATCGGTACCGACCATGCGGCAGAGGCGGTGATGGGCTTCTTCACCAAGTTCGGTGATGGCGCGTGCGACCTGACGCCGCTGGCGGGTCTGGTGAAGGATCAGGTTCGGCAGATAGCCGAGGCATTGGGCGCTCCCGATCAGTTGGTGCACAAGGTGCCAACCGCGGATCTCGAAGAGCTGTCACCTGGCAAGCCCGATGAGGCCGCTCATGGTGTCAGCTACCGCAACATCGATGATTTTCTCCAGGGTAAGCCGGTACCGGACGAGGCGGCCCGGATCATCATCGATACCTACGACAAGACTGCTCACAAGCGCCAGTTGCCCAAGGAGCCCTGAGCGCTCGAAAGCCTTCCGCTAGTGCGCGTGTGTCTCGTGAGATGGCGCTGAGCCATGCCCCATCAGCCACTGCTGATGAGGGCCTGGCAGCGTCCAGATACCGAACAGAATCACCATTACCCCGCCGACGACGCGCACGCCGCGCTTGCGCAGCAACGCTGTCAATCGCTCGGCAGCAAGGCCGGTGGCAAGCAACACCGGCCAGGTGCCGATGCCGAACGCCAGCATCAGCAAAGCGCTATCCAGTGCATCGCCCTGGCTGGCTGACCACAACAGGGTGCTGTAGACCAGGCCGCACGGTAGCCAGCCCCACAGCGCCCCAAGTATCAGGGCGCGTGGAACGCTCGTTACTGGCATGAATTTGCTAGCGATAGGCTGGATATGACGCCAGAGTCCGCGCCCTAGCGACTCGATGCGTGTCAGCCCGCTCCACCAGCCGGCGAGGTACAGGCCCATGGTGATCAGCAGAAGTGCGGCGACGACTCGTAACGCCATGGCCGCTGGACTGTTGGCAACGGCCAAGCCCGCCAGGCCGATCAGGAATCCGGCAACGGCATAGCTTGATACGCGTCCGAGGTTGTAGGCGACCAGGAGGCGCAGGCGCCTGCCGCGCTGATCCGGTGGAATGGCCATGGTCAGTGCACCCATCAGGCCGCCGCACATGCCGAGGCAATGGCCGCCACCCAGTAGTCCCAAGACCAGTGCTGACAGCAGCAGGGGCAGCAGTTCAGTCACCTTTGCGTTGCTCCGGCTGATCTTCCGAGGATTCCGCTGCATCGACTGCGGAAGGCTTCTGCGGCTCGTCGTCGTCGAACAGGATGCTGTGCGCCGGTCCGTCGAGATCGTCGAACTGCCCGCTGTCCACCGCCCAGAAGAACACCCAGATTGCGACGGCCACCAGGACCACGGCAACAGGGATGAGGATGTACAGAGCGGCCATTAGGACCTCCAGGATCCGAAGCGAAGTCTTCAGCTGCGTAAAGTGCGCCGCTGCGCCAATGACGTGCGTTGCAGCAGATTCAGCCGTGACTTGCCGGCTGGCGTGTCAGCCGCAAGGCGTTCAAAACCACCAGCAGCGAGCTGAGCGACATCCCCAGCGCGGCCCATAGTGGGGTGACCCAGCCAAAGGCGGCGAAGGGCAGAATCAGGCCATTGTACAGGCTTGCCCAGGCCAGGTTCTCGATGATGATGCGGCGGCTGCGGCGTGCGACGTCGAATGCCTGCGCCAAGCTGCCTAGGCGGTTGAATAGCAGTACCGCATCAGCACTGGTCTTGGCCAGGTCGGTCGCCGAGCCCATAGCGACGCTGATATCCGCTGCGGCAAGCACCGGGACGTCGTTGACGCCGTCGCCGAGCATTAGCACCCGATGTCCGGCGGCCTGCAATGCCTGCAATCGGGAAAGCTTGGCAGCAGGGGTCATGCCGCCTTCGGCCTCATCGATGCCCAGTTCCCTGGCAATCTGGCCGACCATCGGTGAGCTGTCACCGGATAGCAGTAGCGTCTGCCAGCCACGAGCGCGGCAGGCCTCGAGGAGTGCCGGGGCATCGTCGCGAAGCCGATCGTCCAATACCAGCCAGGCCAGCGGACCTTGATCGTCGCCCAACAACAGCCATTGCCCCTGGTCGCCGGGAATGGCGGGTGTCGGGTGGGCGAAGCCTTCGGCGACGAAACTGGGCTGGCCGATCCGCAGGTTGCGACCTTCAACGTTGCCTTGCAGGCCAAGGCCCGGCACCGTTTCGACCGATTCCGCCGCCAGCGGCGCACGTCCGAAGGCGCGGGCAATCGGGTGTTCGGAGCGGTTCTCCAGGGCTGCGGCCAGCGCCAGGCAGGCATCGGCATTCAAAGCTCCGAGCGGGTGCACGGCGCTAAGTGTCAGGCGGCCCTCGGTCAGGGTGCCGGTCTTGTCGAACACCACGGTATCGATATGATTCAGGCCTTCGAGCACATGCCCGCGGGTCAGCAGCAGACCGAGCTTGTGCAGCGTACCGGTGGCCGTGGTAAGTGCTGTGGGTGTCGCCAGCGACAGCGCGCATGGGCAGGTCGCAACGAGCAATGCAAGAACGATCCAGAACGCGCGTTGCGGATCGATCTGCCACCAGACCACCCCGACGACGGTTGCAACCAGCAGCACCACCAGCAGGAACCACTGCGCGACGCGGTCGGCCAGCTCGGCAAGCTTCGGTTTGTCTGCCTGAGCACGCTCCAGCAGGCGGACAATGGCGGATAAACGGGTGTCGTCGCCCAAGGCCTGGACTTCCACGGTCAGCGGGCCTTCGACGTTCAGCGTGCCAGCGGTTACTGCATCGTCCACGCCGCGGGGCAGGGGCAGGTACTCACCGGTCAGTACCGATTCATCGACGCTGGACTGACCGCTGATGATGAGGCCGTCTGCCGGAATCAACGCACCGGGTTGCACCAGTACGCGGTCGCCGAGCTGCAGCTCGCTGAGCAGGATGCGATTGCTGTGACCGTCTGCGTGGAGTTTCAGGCAGGACGCAGGCAGCAAATTGACCAGTTGTGCGGTGGCCGCTGCGGTGCGTTCGCGCGCGCGCCGCTCCAGGTAGCGCCCGGCCAGCAGGAAAAGGGCAAACATGCCCACCGCGTCGAAATAGAGTTCACCCTGGCCGGTGATGGTGGACCAGATGCCGGCGACGTACGCACCGCCGATCGCCAGCGACACCGACACGTCCATAGTCAGGTGGCGGGTGCGCAAATCGCGCAGTGCTCCTTTGAAGAAGTCGGTGCAGCAGTAGAAGACGATCGGCGTGGTGAGCAGCAGGGCGGTCCAGCGAAGGGTGACGAAGAAGCTCTCCGACAGGTCCAGGTTGAACTCGGGCCAGGTGGCCATGGTGGCCATCATTACCTGCATCCACAGCAGCCCGGCTACGCCCAGCTGGCGCAGCGAACGGCGGTTCTCGCTGGCCAGGCGCTCGGCAGCCTGGTCGGCCTGGTAGGGGTGTGCTGCGTAGCCGATCCGTCGCAGCTCGCCGAGCAGCTCGCTGAGCGGCAGCTGTGCGTCGCTCCAGCGTACGTTCAGGCGATGATTGGACAGGTTGAGGCTGGCCTCGGCCACGCCGTGCAGGTTGCGCAAGTGGCGTTCGATCAGCCAGCCGCAGGCGGCGCAGCTGATCCCTTCGATCATCAGCGAAGTGCTTGCCAGATCGCCCTGGTGCTGTACGAACGGCTGTTGGACGTCCTCGCGGTCGTATAGCGCCATCTCTTCGCTCAGTTCCTGAGGGAGAGTCTGCGGGTTGATGGCGGTGTCGCTGCGGTGCTGGTAGTAGCTCTCCAGCCCACCCTTGACGATGGCTTCCGCAACGGCCTGGCAGCCTGGGCAGCACAAGGCCCGCGTCTCACCCAGCACGCGGGCCTGGAACGGGCTGCCGGCTGGCACCGGCAGGCCGCAGTGATAGCAGGGGAGAGGCTTTGCCATCAGCGGCTCAAGGCTTCAGTTCGAGGGCGCGGCCGGTTTCGATGGTTTTTTCCCCGTACAGGCGCCAGTCCTGATCACCTTCGCGACCGAGTAGCTCGATGAAGCGGCGGCCACTGATCGATTCCTGCATCTGGCCCTGATAGATGCCTTCACCCTGCGGCTGCAGGATGATGCGACGGTCGCGCTCGGGTTGGGTCGGAGAGATCAGGTTAAGCACCAGTTGTTGCGGGCGGCTTGCGCCGCTCAGATGCACTTCGGCCAGGCCGCGTTCATCATTGAGGGCGATGCGTGCCTGCATCTCCAGGCGCTCTGCCAGTTTCTCGCGCTCCAGCGACTGGTTGATGCCCTTGCCAGCGTCGTAATAGTTGTCCGCGACCAGGGTGTCGGCATTCTTGATCGCCAACGTCAGCAGAGACACGCCCAGTATCACGGAGCTGAGCAGGATGGCGATGACAAACCAGGCCCAGAACTGGGTGTACCAACGCGTTTGTTCGTTATCAGAGCGCATGCATTACCTTACTTAGCGGATGCTCGGGCCGATGAAACGGCTGTCTGCATCGTCGTTTATCGAGTCGTCGTCTACCGAGCGAATGTGGAAGACGATTTCATTAGTGCTCGAGGGCAGCTTCTCGGCGGCGATGGACAACTCGACCGGGATCGTGACGAGCTCGCCGCCCTCGGCGCGGATCTCGCTACGGCCTTCGTAGACCAGACCGTCGAGGCCGGTCGCTTCGATCACGAAGGTCTGTTCTTGCTGAGCCTTGTTCATGACCTTGAGGGTGTAGACGTTCTCGATGTTGCCCTGCTCGTTCTCGCGGTAGAGCACGCGATCCTTGAGCACGTCGAGTTTTACCAGCGGGCGATCATACACGGCATAGGCGAACAGCCCCATCATGGCCACCAGCGCGATGGCATAGCCGATCAGGCGCGGGCGCAGCAGATGAGTCTTCTGCCCGGACAGGTTGTGTTCGGTGGTGTAGCTGATCAGCCCGCGCGGGTAGTTCATCTTGTCCATGATGGCGTCGCAGGCGTCGATACAGGCCGCGCAGCCGATGCATTCGATCTGCAGGCCGTCGCGGATGTCGATCCCGGTCGGGCAGACCTGTACGCACATGGTGCAGTCGATGCAGTCGCCGAGGCCCATGGCCTTGTAGTCGGCGTCTTTCTTGCGCGGTCCACGCTTCTCGCCGCGCCGCGGGTCGTAGGAAACGATAAGGGTGTCTTTGTCGAACATCACGCTCTGGAAGCGCGCGTAGGGACACATGTAGATGCACACCTGCTCACGCAGATAGCCGGCATTGCCGTAGGTGGCGAGCGTGAAGAAGGCCACCCAGAACAGGGCCCAGCCGCCAACCTGCAGGGTGAGCAGGTCAGGTACCAGTTCGCGGATGGGGGTGAAGTACCCGACGAAGGTGACTCCCGTCGCGAACGACACGGCGAGCCAGATGCCGTGCTTGCCCAGCTTGCGGATGAACTTGTTGCCGCTCATGGGCGCCTTGTCCAGCTTCATGCGCTGGTTGCGGTCACCCTCGGTGACCTTCTCGGCCCACATGAAAACCCAGGTGAACACGCTCTGCGGGCAGGTATAGCCACACCAGACGCGTCCGGCGAACACGGTGATGAAGAACAGGCCGAAGGCACAGATGATCAGCAGCCATGACAACAGCATGAAGTCCTGAGGCCAGAAGGTTGCCCCGAAGACGTGGAATTTGCGCTCCGGAAGATCCCACCAGACAGCCTGTCGGCCGTTCCAGTTGATCCACGCGGTGCCGAAATAAAGGATGAAGAGAACCGCTCCGCCGACGCGACGGACATTGCGAAACAGGCCGGAGAAGGCTCGGGTGTAGATTTTTTCACGCGCGGCGTAGAGGTCTGCCGACGCTCCTGCCTTGGACGGGGGGGTTACATCACGAACGGGGATCTGCTCAGTCATCGAGTGCGTACCACGGCGGAAGGTGGGTGTCCCGGCCGATACGTGCCAACCGGGATCATTTTTCTGTCCAGCTGCGAATGGTACGCCCGGAGTGTCGGGGTCGGGTGCGACAGGTCGTCACCCCGACCCTTTGTATCACTGCTCCGGCTGCTGCGACAGGCTGTAAACGTAAGCCGCCAGCAAGTGCACCTTGTCGTTGCCAAGGATTGCTTCCTGGGCCGGCATGCGGCCATTGCGACCGTAGCGAAGGGTCTGCTGGATCTGAGCGAAGCTCGAACCATACAGCCAGACATTGTCGGTCAGGTTCGGCGCGCCCATGGCTGCAACGCCCTTGGCTTCCGGTCCATGGCAGACTACACAGTTGGTCGCGAAGATTTTTTGACCCTGCTCAATGTCGACGCTAATACCCTCTGGGGTATCACGACCGGACAGGCTGCGCACATAGCCGGCAACGTTGCGGATGCCTTCTTCGCCGATCACGTCCCGCCAGGCCGGCATCGCCGCCTGGCGGCCGTGCAGGATTGTGGTCTTGATGGTTTCCGGCTCGCCGCCCCACAGCCAATCGTTGTCGGTCAGGTTCGGGAAGCCGTAGGCGCCCTTGGCATCGGAGCCGTGGCAGACCGAGCAGTTGGAGGCGAACAGGCGACCGCCCATCTTCAACGCCTGAGCATCCTTGGCGACTTCCTCTACAGGCATGGCGGCGTACTTGGCGAAAAGCGGACCGTACTGCTCGTCCGCCTTATCCATCTCGCGCTGCCATTCCTTGACCTGAGTCCAGCCACCTTCATAGCCCGGCAGGATGCCTTTCCAGTTGCCCAGCCCGGGGTACAGCACCAGGTAGCCGAGGGCGAAGATGACGGTGCCGACGAACAGCATGAACCACCAGCGCGGCAGCGGGTTGTCGTATTCCTCGATACCGTCATAGGAATGGCCAACGGTTTCTTCAGTGCTGTCAGGGCGTTGGCCCTTGCGAGTTGCCAGTAGCAGCCAGACCAGCGCGGCAATGGTGCCGAGGCTCAGCAGGGTGACGTACCAACTCCAAAACGAGGTCATTTATTTCTTACTCCTGGAAGCTTCTTCATCACGCTTCTTGGCGTCGGTCTCGTCGTCCGCGAAGGGCAGGTTGGCAGCTTCGTCGAAGCTATTCTTGCGTTTGCTGCTGTAAGCCCAGAGCACCACGCCGATAAAGGCGACGAATACCAGAATTGTGCCCAAGCCGCGAAGAGTCCCGATTTCCATCATGCGTTACCGTTTGTTGGTGAGTGCAGTGCCGAGTACTTGCAGGTAGGCCACCATGGCGTCCATTTCGGTCTTGCCACGGACGGCATCCTTGGCGCCGGCGATGTCTTCTTCGGTGTACGGCACGCCGAGAGTGCGCAGTGCCGACATCTTCTTGGCGGTGTCCTTGCCGTCGAGGGTGTTCTCGACCAGCCACGGATAGGACGGCATCTTCGACTCGGGCACTACGTTGCGCGGGTTGTACAGGTGCGCGCGGTGCCAGTCATCGGAGTAGCGGCCACCGACACGGGCCAGGTCCGGACCGGTACGCTTGGAGCCCCACAGGAACGGATGGTCATAG
>VMRT01000010.1 GCA_007713455.1 Pseudomonas sp. | reverse complement strand
TCAGGAACAACTCCTTGCGGGTTTGCTTGCGCTTGCCAGCGTACTCGGCGTCGGCGAAGGTCATCTGCTTCATCGGGAAACTCGGTGGGTGGGGTCGCGGTATTTTGCCAAATCAGAAAGTCTTTTTCAGAGTTTCCCTAGAGAACGCTGGCTATCTGCTCATCACCCGAGAGCGAGGTACACACGGCCGATTCAGCAGCACGCTGTGGGAAGTCTCCGACACCCCTTCCCTCCCAGCACCTACGTCACCACGTTCGGGTTTTCCGTACGTGGTGGAACCAGGAACGGAAAACCCGAATACGGTGCCTCCGCCTTCGGAAGACCCGACGCTACTAAATACAGATACAGAACAAGTACTAAGAGAAAAAAGAACTACTACTACAAAACCGTTTGAAGCTGTGCAATCACCCGCTCATCCTGACCTGGAGTACCCCGTGGGAATACCAGCCAGCGACATACCGGCAGTAGCCAAGGCTCTATCGGCAATACCAATTGAGGACGCCCAAGCACTGCTGGACGAATTGTCAGGTGCATTGTCACAAGGAGGGGTCATCCGGACGACGCCCATCCGATGGTTTTTTGGACTTCTGAAGCGCTATGAGAAAGGCCAGTTTTGTCCGACCCATAAGCAGCCAACCAGAGACCGCCAAAAGCGTGATCAGGTAGCTGTGCCAGCCAGACCTATGGCAGCCAAAGAAGTAGCGATGGCACATTTGAAAGGCTTAAAGGCTGGACTTGGTCGCGGCCTTACGCAATGAATAGCTCCAGAGAGACATGGCTGCTCACCTTGCGTACGCCGCGATGCGCACAATCTATGCTGGAGTTCATATGCCCATGCACAAGCCGCCACACCCCGGCGAATCCTTACGGGAAGACATACTTCCAGCACTGGAGCTAACAGCGGCAAGCCTGGCTAAGCGCATAGGCTGCCCTCCCAGATCACTTTCAGCAGTCATGCTGTGCCAGGCACCAGTAAGCAACGAACTCGCTGCACAGCTCGAATTAGCAGGCCTGGGCAGAGCCGGCCATTGGTTGGCCCAGCAAGCTGCTTATGACCTTTGGCAGGAGCAACAAAAAAGCCCTCGAAAATGAGAGCTTTCAAGTAATTCACACCGGCGCGACTCGAAGTTAGATCGGCCTAGTCTCATTGGGGCGTCGAAGCTTGTTAAACAAGAGAAAAGCCAACGCAACATAGAATGCAAAAACACTCAGCAGTTCGCTCAACGGTTCCCCCTTGACCACATCAACACAAGTCTGCAAGACGACTACCCACGTTACAAGCAAGCAAATACTCAGCAGAAAACAATTCGCTGTTTGTGCTGCTATTCTCTCAGCGCTCAGTGCCGTACGAAAAAAACTGACGCTTTTACGCGCCAGAATAGCCACTAAGAATGTTGCCGCTAAGGCGACGAAAAACGCAGACAAGACCATACCCCCTAGTTCCGTGACACTCTATTAAAACGCGATGCAGTTAACTGTCTATATGCCGCCATAGGAATACCAGCAGCTCTTGCAGTTTTACCTGGATTTTGGCTTGCCCACCTTGCATTACTTTCCTTTTGACGCCGGGCGGCGCGCATATCAGACAGGGTTTTCCCAGAAGCAATATCTTTTGCACCAACCACCCCGCCTTTAGCCCGGCTGTAAACTGCGCCCGCAGCACCTAAAGTACTAATCGCAACACCACCACCTAAAGCAGACGCAACAGAGTTAACCTGTGCAAGCAGGAGCGATCCGATAACACAAATAGCCGCTGCGGGCACAATGTCACTTACTTGCGGGTCAAGCCTTATTGCCGCGCCACCTTCCAGAAGATACATTTCAAGCACAGCCATAACTAGCTTTATACACGCACCTGCAAGCACAACTACAAAACCATAATTTAGCGCCTGTCCCAGCCAGCTCTCAAAAAATCGTTTCGTTGAATCAACGGGAGGCAATCTAGGCGTCGGAAACGATCCGGTTTACGCCAAAGGTAGAAGCTTCGACACGTATGCCTTTCCTCACACCACTTCAGAACAACAAGAGCAGATCCGCGAACTGGCCGAGCGTCTGGATGCCCACCGCAAACGCCAGCAGGCTCAATACCCTGAGCTGCCACTAACCGGCATGTATAACGTGCTGGAAAAGCTGCGCTCCGGCGAGCAGCTGAGCGCCAAGGAAAAGACCATCCACGAACAGGGCCTAGTCTCCCTGCTGCGTGAACTGCATGACGAACTTGATCGCGCCGTCTTCACTGCCTATGGCTGGGATGATCTGGCCAAACAACTGGTGGGCAAGCCCGGCGCTACCACACCGCTACCGGATAAGTCCGAAGCGCAGGCCGAAGCAGAAGAAGAGTTGCTATGCCGCCTTGTGGCGCTGAACAGCGAACGCACCGCCGAAGAAGCCCGTGGCCATATCCGCTGGCTGCGCCCCGAGTACCAGAACCCAAGCGCCGCCGTCGCACCGGAGCAAAGCGAAGCCGACCTAGACGACACAACGGATTTCGAATCCGTTCCTGCCGCCGCAGTCGCCACCGGCAAAATCACCTGGCCCAAGCAAATGCGCGAACAGGTCGCAGCCGTGCGCCACGCACTCAGCCAAAGCCCGCTACCTGCCGACGCCCTCGCCGCCCAGTTCAAACGCTCACCCAAGGTCGCCGTACAGGCCGTGCTGGATGCCCTAGAAGAACTGGGCATGGTGCAGCAGGACGCAGACCAGTATCGTCTGGCCAGCTGATGCATAAGGAAGCCGTCAATGGCCAAGGGTAACTACATAGAAGCGGTGGAGATCATCCGGCGCCTGGAGGGCGGTATGACACGCCCTTTCCTATGCCGAGCCAGCAACGGCAAACACTATGTGGCCAAGGGCTTGGAGCTACCGCCCGCAGAACGTATTGCCGAGCTGCTTTGCGCCCGCCTGGCCGCTGACTTTGGCTTACCAATCCCAGAGCACGGCTATATCTATATTGACCCCGCCCTGCTGCGCTACAACCCAGAAGCACGCAGCGACCTCGGGCCTGGTGACAGCTTCGCTCTGGCATATGTCGCGGACGCTGCAGACCTGCTCTATTCGCAAGCACTGCAGGTTCCTGTTGACCTGCAAAAAGCCGTTTTCACCTTTGATTACTGGGTTGGTAACGGTGATCGTCAGTTAGGCCCTTTGGGTGGTCGCCCCAACCTGCTCATGTGCAGCACAGACAATCAGCTGCAGCTGATCGACCATAACCAGGCGTTCCACTGGCCGCAGGATGCCCAAGAGTTTGCTCAGAGCCATGTGTTTGGCCCAAGCAATCGTGCATGGCACCTGGATCTGGTCGACAAAGTTGAATACAGCCAGCGGATGCACGACACTGCCAAGCGCTTTCGTGACCTATGCTCAGACATACCCGATGAATGGTGTGAATCTATCGGCAAAGAGGGACTCGATATTCTGTTCGAAGAAATCGAAAGTAACCTGATGCGCTGCAATTCGGACGAGTTCTGGAGCGTCCTGCAATGAAATACGCCTGTCTTTACAGCATCGTGCGCTTCGCGCCTTTTGCCGAAACCGAAGAATTTGCCAATGTCGGCATCGTTCTCTCGGCCCCGGCTATCGGGCGCATGGAGTACAGGCTCGCCCGTAAAAACCTGAAACGGGTCAATCATTTCTTCGAGTGCAACAACCTGTTCGCCAAGGCCATGGAAATAGCCCAGAACGAGCTGGATGCTGTCCGAGCGATGACGGCAGAAGCACAAGAGAGCCAAATCGTTAACCACTTCCGCTTCCTGACTGAGCCCAAAGAGTCGCTGATCCGCTTCAGCCCCATGCGCTCGATCCTGGTGGAAAACTTTGACGCGACCCTTGATGAGCTGTTTGGCCGCTATATCGACCGCCAAGGCATGGCGCGTGATCGTCGCGAAGAAATCATGGTTCGCGAAATTCGAACTCTGTTTACGGAAGCCTCTATCCGTAGCTTCCGTGACGACACCCTCACCGGTGAGCTGAGCAAGCTGCATCTACCCCTGGTTCATCGCAATGAGGTGGTGGCTGCAATCAAACCCTTGGCTTTTGATCAGGCCGAGCCGAGCGCGATCCTCGACCACTGCGATCAGTGGCTAATGAAGTTCGCTCGCGCAGAGCGGGAAGAGATTATTCAGCTGAAAAACGTGCTGATACCTGTATCTGCACCGGCAGAGAATGAGTCAGCCCGCCACCGAAAAGCAGTGAAAATGGCAAAGGACAGCATCCTGGAGCACGGGATACAGCTGGTCGATTTCCAGGCCACCCAGAAAATCGCTGCCTTCGCGCAGAGCTACGTTCAATAGCCTCAAGCAGCTTTCCTGCTCAGCACAAGGCCCGGTAAACCCGGGCCTTGTGCTTTTGTTCTTGCACTACACCAGCGGGCTATACCTCGATGACCAAATCCGGGCGAAAGCCAGTCTCTTCGCCCGGATACCCTCTCGGATTGCAAACCACACGCGTACCCGCCACTTCATAGTCGACGGCGGTGTGCGAATGCCCATGGACCCATAGCGCCATCTGCTCGCCCCCCATGAGGCCTTCCCAGCGATTAGCATATGCAGCGTCCATGTGAGTGCCGGCATGCGGGTTACCCTGGAGAGAGCGCAAAGTTGGCGCATGGTGAGTGATCACCACCGTTGGCCCAGCAAATGGCTCCGACAATTTCATGCGCAGCCAGTCTCTCGTCTGCACTGACTGAGCAACCAAATCAGCGGGCCGGATGCGCCTGTAGCTTTCAGTGCGGATCTGCCGGAAGTCGTTCAGGGCATTCTGCGCACTCATGCACGCCATAGGCGGGTTACCGGTAGCGGCGAAATCCGTCCACATGGTCGCGCCCAGAAACCGAACGCCTGCCAGTATTACTTCATCCCGATCCAGCACCCGCACGCGGTCATCCTGCGCCGCCCTCAGTTTCTGCAGGGTGTGCGTGAGGTGCCCGCCGTAAAACTCGTGATTGCCTGGGACATATAGCACCGGCCCAGAGAAGGATTGCCTGGCCCACTCAACAGCGCGTGCTTTGACATCGATGTCGCCCGCCAGAATCACTACATCACATTCCAGAGACTTCGGCTCAAAGGGGCTGAATTCATTGTGCAGGTCGGACAGCAGGTGGATACGCATCGGCATTTCTCAGTGGTTTAGCCAGGCCGAGCGGCAAGCCCTACCAGGTGCATAACCACATATACCGGCCCGCAAGCTGGTGAGCAATCAGCAGCAATCGCCGGATCTAGAGGCCTCATTGAATACTTTCGTTAATTTACGCTTACTTTCGGTAATATCCAGATAACTCAGGATTACCGAAGGTTGAGAAATGGACTTCACCCCTATCATCGCCCAGGCCTGGGGCACGCTCGGTTGGGTGATCCCACTGATGCTGCTGCTCGGCCTGCTCAAGTCGCCTTGGGCCAAGGGCCATATTGGCGAACTCCTAGTGCGGCTGTTTGCCCATTGGCAGTTGGATAAGCAGACCTACCGCCGCCTGCACAACGTCACGCTGAACACCCCAGACGGCACCACGCAGATCGACCACGTATTCCTCTCGCCTTACGGCATCTTCGTGCTGGAAACGAAGAACATGAGCGGCTGGATATTCGGCAGCGAGAAGCAGGCGCAGTGGACGCAGAAGCTCTACAAACGCACCTTCAAATTCCAGAACCCGCTGCGGCAGAACTACAAACACCTAAAAGCCCTAGAAGCCACCCTTGGCGTTAACCCCGAGCACCTGCACTCGGTGATCACCTTTGTCGGCGGCAGCACCTTTAAAACCGAAGTGCCAGCCAACGTGACCCAGGGCATCGGCTTTATCCGCTACATCAAGTCATTCCAGCAGCCGGTATTCAGCGCGGCTGAAGTCGACGCCATGCTGCACGCCCTGCAAACCGGCCGCCGCGCACCAACGCTCGCCACCCACCGCGAGCATGTGCAAAACCTCAAGCGCCGTAGCGATCCGACAGCCGAGCGGCAATGCCCGAAATGCGGCAGCGCGCTACTGATTCGCACCGTGAAGTCAGGGGCGAAAGCGGGGCAGCAGTTTTGGGGCTGCTCTGCGTTTCCCAAGTGCCGAACCATGCAGAGCCTTTAACACTCATCCCTTGATACGCAGGACGCTCATCATGCACTTAAGCAAAAAATGGCTCTTGGCGATTGCCGTTACCACGCTCAGCGCTGGCGCACAGGCAGCGGATGATAGCTACAGCTCCTCCTACAGCGCCTGCATGGATGAGTCCGGCGGGGTGACAATGAATATGCTCGATTGCATGGGCAGTGAGACAGAACAGCAAGACGCCCGCCTAAATCAGAACTACAAGGCCGCCATGCAGGCGCTGGATAAAGGCCAGCAAAACCAACTGCGCGACGCGCAGCGGCTATGGATCAACTTCCGCGATGCCGACTGCGCCCTGCTCGCCAGCCTCACGGGCGGCAGCATCGACCGCATAAACAGCGCCTCGTGCTTTCTGGATATGACCAAGCAACGTGCCGATGGCCTTGAGCGCTTAGTCGAGCCGAGCCTGTGACTGCAGACCGCCCCTAACAACACATTCACCTTGCTCCTGGAACTGCAATGTCCGTCCCTACCTACGACCAGTTTATTGAGCCGATCCTGCGCTACCTGGCAGCCACACCCGAAGGCGCGACAGCACGTGACGCCCATGAAGCAGCTGCTGATGCGCTGAACCTGTCGGAAGCACAGTGCCAAGAGCTGATTGCCAGCGGCCAGGCCACGTACAAAAACCGTGCAGGCTGGGCCCATGACCGCCTCAAACGCGCCGGCCTGTCCAGCAGCGCCAAGCGTGGGTACTGGAAGCTGACTGACGCAGGCATTACCTATGCCCTCCAGCACCCTGCCCCTCTGACTGCGGATAAGGTCGAACAGCTCGCCATTGGCTTTATGAATGTAAAACTCAAGACCCCGACAGATGCTGTCCCACTCGATGGGCAAGAGCAGCCTACAGCGGCGCTCAGCTCAGCCACTGTTAGCCCTGATGA
Organism: Pseudomonas sp.; assembly: GCA_007713455.1. Lineage (GTDB taxonomy): Bacteria > Pseudomonadota > Gammaproteobacteria > Pseudomonadales > Pseudomonadaceae > Stutzerimonas > Stutzerimonas chloritidismutans. The sequence goes on along the minus strand of VMRT01000010.1, from coordinate 371,821 downwards.
TCGTCTGGAGCAGGCTTTGCGTGAACTGCGCGAAGCAACGGCTGCAGACCTGCTGGATAACCTCCTGCAAGTCAGCCCCAACCGCTTTGAAGTCATCGTGCTGGATGTGCTGCACAGCCTTGGCTACGGCGCTAGCCGCAACGATCTGCAGCGCGTCGGCGGCAGCGGTGATGGCGGTATCGACGGAGTGATCTCTCTCGACAAACTCGGCCTGGAAAAAGTCTACGTCCAGGCCAAACGCTGGCAGGGAACAGTTGGCAGGCCAGAGCTGCAGGCCTTCTATGGCGCTCTTGCAGGGCAGAAGGCCAAGCGTGGCGTATTTATTACCACCTCAGGCTATACAGCCCAGGCAATCGACTTTTCTCGTTCGGTGGAAGGCATGGTTCTGGTAGATGGCAACCGACTGGTCAACCTGATGATGGATCACGAGGTTGGTGTAACTTCACGCCTTCTAAAGTTACCGAAGCTGGATAGTGACTACTTTGATGAAGAGTGACTGCAGAAAGAAATAGAGCAGCCCCTTTCGCTTACAAAAAATTATTCAGAAAATCCGGATCATTAAATGAAAATATCAGCGATTGAAATAAGCAATTTCCGTCTCCTTAGAGATTTTAGGCTTGATCTAGAAAATGACCTATCACTTGTAATTGGCAAAAACAATACAGGAAAGACTTCCCTCCTATCAGCGCTAGAAAAATTCGTCTCAGAGAGAAGCAAAATCACTTTTGATGATTTCAACATAGTACTCAGAGAAAAGCTGAAGTCATTAATTTCTGGCGAAGAACCCATCCCTCAAGAAGACAAGTACACTCCGCTTGGGATGGAGTTAAAATTAATAATCTCATACGACGAGAATGACGACCTAGGCCAAGTCGCCCCTCTTATTATGAGCCTAGACCCAGAAGACAACTTAATAAATTTAGGCTTCGAATACAAACTCACTCATAAGCAGCTCACCTCGTTCCATACAGACTTTCAAGAGAGCAAGGACAATTACGACGAAGATGCACTGCTTTATCTTTCTGAAAATCAACAGAAATACTTTGGCAGCATAATCAGGAAAAGCTATTTAAGCACAGATGAGAAAATATACACTGACCTTACAAAGGAAAAAATCTCCTTAGATGAAGTGATTTCATTTCGAGCGATAAGTGCAAAACGAAATGTAACCAACAAAGATAACGACAAGACCCTCTCAGGACAAACCGCCACGATATACAAAAGAACGGAAGAGTCTGACGAACAGAAAGACACGGTCAATTTATTCAAAAAGACCCTGCGCGGGGCAGACAAAAGCTTAAGCGCAATTTATCAAAACATGTTTTCTAAACTACTAACCAATGTTGATCGGTTTGGCGGAATATCACTATCGGAAACATCCCTTACAATAGCCTCAACTTTGCAACACAGAGAACTTTTAGACGGCAACACAACTGTTCTATATCGACATGAAACGCACAACCTGCCTGAGCACTTCAACGGCCTAGGGTATATGAATCTGATTAGCATGATCTTTGAAATTGATCTGCTAATGACATCATTCAGAAAAGCTATTACAGAACGGCCAGCCGCCCTGAATCTTTTATTCATAGAAGAACCTGAAGCGCACACTCACCCGCAGATGCAGTATGTATTTATAAAAAATATAAAAAACCTCTTAGCGGATGGAGTGAAAAGAGAGGATGGGCTAGTAGTTAACCTTCAGACAATTATAACTACCCACTCATCTCACATCGTTGCCGAATGCGACTTCGATGACATTAAGTACATGAAGAGAGTTAACGGGTGCGCCAAGTGCAAAAACCTGAAAAGCCTGAGAAAAGAATATGAAAAAGAAGATGGGAAAGATCAAAATAATCACTTTAAGTTTCTAAAGCAATATCTTACGCTGAACCGTGCCGAGTTGTTTTTTGCTGAAAAAGCAATATTAGTAGAGGGCGACACCGAGCGAATTCTACTGCCGGCCATGATGAAAAAAATTGACCAAGAATCCCCTGCGAAGGACGTCGCCCCCATCTTGTCTCAAAACATATCAATTATTGAGGTCGGCGCACACTCGCAAGTTTTCGAAAAATTTATTCGCTTCTTAGGAATTAAGTCATTAATTTTAACTGATATAGACTCGGGGCGAACAGTTCCTGACACCGACAAGGATGGAAAGCCAAAGTTTAACAAGAAAGGCGACGCAATCTACACATCGGAAAAATGCCCTCCGAATGATCCCGCCGCCGATCACACATCCAATAACGCGCTATGTTTTTTCCATAAAAAAAATAGGCAAGATTTAGATTATTTCCTGAAATTAGAAAACAATCTAAAAATCTTCACGCACAACGAAGAAACATGGGTAGCAAGTGAAGACGGCTATCTTTATACAGCCTATCAAACTGAGGAAAATGGATATCGAGGACGTAGTTTTGAAGATGCCTTCTTCAGCATCAATAAAGCTTTGCTTGGAGATGACCCAGCAGCCTTCCCTTCTCTCATTGCCAAACACTTCACTCTTTATATTGAAGGAACACACAGCCCCTTCGAGTTTGCAGAAAAAGGCGTTGATAAGAAAACTACACTTGCTATCGATATTTTACTAAACAGCCAAGCGAAAGAGGCATTTAGCTTCTCAAATTGGAAAACACCTGCATATATCCAGGAGGGCCTGGTATGGCTTCGCAGCTAGAAAAAACCTCCTATAGTCAAGAAACACTAAAAATCCTTGAAGCAACATCTCAGAATAATAACTTTCTTTTAAGCGGTGGTGCTGGCAGCGGTAAAACATACTCACTGGTTGAGACCATTAACGGCCTGACAAGCCAACAACCGCTGGCGCGCGTAGCCTGTATTACTTACACAAACGCTGCCACACATGAAATTGAGCACAGAGCCAGTAATGACAGCCTACACGTCTCCACTATTCATGATTTTTTATGGTCAAGCATTAAGCACTTCCAGCAAGAGCTGAAAACAACGTTAATCGAGTTGATAAACGATGAAGAGCAAAAGCTATTTAAGGTTCTTACGCAGGAAGGTGAACCGGAAGTAATTGTGTCAATTGACAACGAAGTTCAATACAAGGACTACCTCAAACTTAGGTCGGGAATCATATCTCATGACCAAGTACTGATTTTAGCTCATGCTTTATTTGCAAAATACCCTAAGCTTTGTCGCATCCTGAATGACAAGTTCAATTTTATTTTGGTTGATGAATATCAAGATACAAGCCCTCTTGTAATCGCCATACTTCTACAACACTTATCCTGCACACCAAGACGAAACATAGTAGGTTTTTTTGGTGATGCTATGCAATCGATCTACGATCAGGGCATTGGGAATCTGGATGATTTCAAAGGTGATGGCCGGGATAAAGTCACTGAGATCAAAAAAGAACAGAATAGGAGGAACCCCACATCTGTAATAGAACTAGCGAACAAATTTCGAACCGACGGATTGGCACAAACACCATCTGACGACACTTCGGCCCCAAATATGACCGAAGGTAAGCCTATTGTAGGGTCCGCAAAATTTTTATACTCATCTAACCCCGACGTTCAAGCAGCCAGAGACTACCTAAACTGGGACAAGTCTACCCCCCAAACAAAAGAGCTAAATCTGACTCACAACTTGATCGCTACCAAAGCTGGTTTTCCGGGGCTTATGCGCATCTATGACGCGGACAAAATCCTAGAATATGTCAAACGAATCCGTGACTACATCAAAACCGATGAGCCCGACTATTTAATTGAGGACAAGTCATTTGGGCAGGTTATACATGAAATACAAGCGGGGAAAGAAGGAAAAATACTAGCGAAAGTCACTGCCACACCAGGTCAAGCAGACTATATTTCCGAGCACCCTGATGCCTATCAGGCCGCACTCCATACTCCTTTTAAAACAATATCCTCTATCTATATAGAGAAAGACATGCTGATTGATGATCAGAAAGCTGATCAGAGCATGTTGGGCGGAGGTGGAACGACAAGAGACCACTTGATCAAGCACCTTCACCGCATACAAACATTGATACAACTTTACACACTAGGTAATTTTAACGACTTTCTGCGATCAACTGATTACAAAATCGATTCTCATGCAAAGAAAGTTAAACTTAAGAAAGAAATCGAAGAACTGTCGCAATCGAACGGAAAAACCATCGAAGAAATAATTGAATTAGCCCACATCAAAGGATTAGTCAGAAAAGATGATCGGCTATTAGAGTTCCAGCGCACAAAAGGCTATATATACGAGCAAGTCTGCAAAATTCCTTTTAAAGAATTCCAAAGCCTTTTTGAGTACATTGACGGCCAAACACCATTTTCAACCCAACATAAAACAAAGGGCCGGGAGTACGACAACGTTCTTGTAGTACTAGATAACGGAAAGTGGAACAAATATAACTTCGAGGCTTTTTTTACTGGAAAGGGCAAGGACACCGTAATAGAGCGGACTAGTAAAATCATCTATGTTTGCTGCACTCGTGCTCGACGAGAGCTGGCCTTCTTTTATCCTCACCCAACACTCGAAATAGTTAACCGGGCTAAACTCTTGTTTGGCGATGACAACGTCATAAATTTAGATCCAACATGATGATTAAAAAACAAGCAAAGCTTGGCCGCGTCACGGTACACCTGCGGTACAGTGCCCAGCTTTCACAGATTTCGCTCAATTATGCTTAACCCGCTCTACGACGCTGCTTTCAGCTAACTGTACCTGCGCTAAGCTACGCACGATTTCACTGGGTTTGCGGCGTTTCTAGGCAACTCATAATCCTTTGGTCCACGGTTCGAGTCCGTGTGGGCCCACCACCTTTAAAGCCGCGCACTGCCCGGCTTTTTCGTTTATCCCTGCTGACGGACGACTCAGCGACGCCGCCGGGTCCAGCCCTCCGCTCGCCGGCCGTGCCCATTCTCCATTAATAACCAAATCGCATATAAACATCAGGAAAGGTTTCTGGACTCTCTAAGCTGACGTCTCTATCTTGCGCCGCGGGCCCGTTGTTTCGACGCGCGCCTCAGTCGCCACCCTTAAGGACGTCCATGCTTCCAGAATCGCTGCCGCTGTTGTTCGTCTGCGCCTTGCTGATCTGGGTATTGGTGGCGTTCGTAAGAGAGAGCTGGAGCCCGGATATCGTCGTGGCGATTGCCGTGGCGGTGCTGCTGGCGACGCAGCTGCTGACGCCCGGGGAAGTGCTCGGCGTGCTGTCCAACTCGGCCCCGGTCACCATCGCCTGCATGTTCATCATTTCGGCGGCGCTCGAACGCACCGGCTGCATCGATGCGCTGGGCAACTGGCTCGGTAATCTGGTGGGCACCAGCCCTACACGAGTGCTGTTCGGCCTGACGATCACCGCACTGGTGATTTCCGCCTGCCTGAACAATACGCCGGTAGTGGCGATCCTCACGCCGGTGGCGATTTCCCTGGCCAAGCGCGCCGGCACGACGCCCTCGAAACTGCTGATTCCGCTGTCGTACGCCACGATTCTCGGCGGCACGCTGACGATGATCGGCACCTCGACCAACATCCTCGTCGACGGCGTGGCGCGCAAGGCTGGGCTCGCGCCGTTCGGCATGTTCGAGATCACCGCAGCTGGGCTGATCATGGCCGCCGCCGGAATGGTCTATCTATTGACCATCGGCAAGCACCTGCTGCCGGAACGCGACACCCTTTCCAAGCTGCTCGGCCCACGCCTGGACCGCAACTTCATGACCGAGCTGCGCGTGCCGTCGAACTCGCCAGTGATCGGAAAGACCCTCGCCGAGGCCAACCTGAACGGCGGCAGCGGGCTGCAGGTGCTGCAGGTAAACCGCAACGCGCAGCTGTTCAGCCGCCCGGAGCATGACTTCACCCTGACCGCCGGCGATCTGCTGATGATCCATGGCCAGGTAAAGGACGTGGTGGAGCTGCGCGAAAGCGGCCACCTGACCTTTAACCGGGGCGACGCCTTCGAAACCATCAGCAGCGAAGACGTGATCCTTGCCGAAGCCATCGTCGGCCGCGGCTCGCGCTACAGCCACCGACCGATGCGCGACCTCGACCTATCCGCGCGCTACGGCATCAGCGTCTTGGCCGTGCACCGGCAGGACGAGAACATTCAGGGCAACTTCGACGATTTCCAGCTGCAGTTCGGCGATGTGATGCTGGTCGAGGGCACGCCCGCGCAGATCAAGCGTTTCGCCGACAACGGCGAGCTGATCAGCCTCAACGCGATACAGGAGCGCGCCTTTCGCCGCGACAAGGCACCGATCGCGATCATCGCCACCCTGGCGGTCATGGTGTTGGCAGCCTTTGGCGTGATGCCGATCGAAGGCCTGGCGATCATTGGTGCGGCCGCGGTGTTGGCGACGCGCTGTCTGGACGTCGAGGACGCCTACAAGGCAGTCGACTGGAAGATCCTCAGCCTGATCTTCGGCATGCTGGCAATCAGCATCGCCATGGACAAAGTTGGCCTGGTACAGCTGGTCGTGCAGAACGTGACGGCCATTACCCCCTGGGCCGGCCCGCTGTTCATGCTGTCGTTCATCTACCTGCTGACCTCGATGCTCACCGAGATGCTGTCGAACAACGCGGTGGCCGTACTGATCACTCCGATCGCAATCGGCCTGGCCCAGCATCTGGGGGTCGACCCGCGCGCGTTCGTGGTCGCCGTGATGTTCGCCGCCAGCGCCAGTTTCGCCACGCCGATCGGCTATCAGACCAACACCTTCGTCTACAACGCCGGTGGCTACCGCTTCACCGACTTCCTCAAGGTGGGCATACCACTGAACCTGCTGTTGTGGGTCGTGGCGACGCTGGTGATTCCGCTGTTCTGGCCGCTCACGCCACTCTGACGATAAGGCTTGCCCTGGATCATTGACCGTCCAGGCGTTCAGTTTCATGCTCTCGGGCCTTTGCCCCCGACGAACAAGAACAAGGAGCGCGCCATGAAACTGGAAACCCTCGCCATCCATGCAGGCTACAGCCCGGACCCGACCACCCGGGCGGTGGCGGTACCGATCTACCAGACCACATCCTATGCCTTCGACGACACCCAGCACGGCGCCGACCTGTTCGATCTGAAGGTGCCGGGCAACATCTATACACGCATCATGAATCCCACCACCGACGTGCTCGAGCAGCGCGTCGCGGCACTGGAAGGCGGGGTGGCGGCACTGGCCGTTGCCTCAGGAATGGCGGCAATCACCTACGCCATCCAGACCATCGCCGAAGTCGGCGACAACATCGTCTCGGTCGCCAAGCTCTACGGCGGTACCTACAACCTGTTCGCCCATACCCTGCCGCGCCAGGGCATCGAAGTACGCTTCGCCGCCCACGATGACATAGCCGCCCTGGAAGCGCTGATAGACGAACGCACCAAGGCGGTGTTCTGCGAATCCATCGGCAACCCGGCGGGCAACATCATCGACCTAGCCGCCCTGGCCGAAGCCGCACACCGCCACGGCGTGCCGCTGATCGTCGACAACACCGTCGCCACGCCGATGCTCTGCCGCCCCTTCGAGCATGGCGCGGACATCGTCGTGCACTCGCTGACCAAGTACATGGGCGGCCACGGCACCAGCATCGGCGGCATCGTGGTCGACTCCGGCAAGTTTCCCTGGGCGCAGCACAAGGAGCGCTTCGCGCTGCTGAACACGCCCGATGTGTCCTACCACGGCGTGACCTACACCGAAGCGTTTGGCCCCGCCGCCTTCATCGGTCGCTGCCGCGTAGTGCCGCTGCGTAACATGGGCGCGGCTATTTCGCCATTCAATTCGTTCCTGATCCTGCAGGGGCTGGAAACCCTGGCGCTGCGCATGGAACGCCATTGCGAGAATGCACTGAAGGTCGCCGAGTTCCTGCAGGCGCATCCGCAAGTGGCCTGGGTCAAATACGCCGGGCTACCGGATCACCCCGAGCACGAACTGGCTCGCCGTTATATGGGAGGCATGCCGGCGTCGATCCTCTGCTTCGGTATCGAGGGCGGCATGGAGGCCGGCGCGCGCTTTATCGACGCGCTCAAGCTGGTGGTGCGGCTGGTGAACATCGGCGACGCCAAGTCCCTGGCCTGCCATCCAGCCAGCACCACGCACCGCCAGCTGAATGCCGAGGAACTGGCCCGCGCCGGCGTATCTCAGGATCTGATCCGGCTGTCCATCGGTATCGAGCACATCGACGACATCCTCGCCGATCTGGCGCAGGCACTGAGCGCCTCGAAGGGCTAAGGCCGCAATGCAGCACACTGCGGCTTGATATCCCGCGGCGAGGCTCCACATTAATGGCATACCGCCGTGGAGCCTCGTCATGACCGAATCACTGATCGTCCCCTGCGCGCACTGCGCCAGCCTCAATCGTATCCCCGCGGACCGGCTGCACGACGCACCGCGCTGCGGTCGGTGCAAGGCCGAGGCGTTGCCAAACGCTCCGTTCGACCTGCAACAGAGCCAGTTCGCCAACCACATCAAGGGCGACCTGCCGCTACTGATAGATGTCTGGGCCAGCTGGTGCGGGCCCTGCCGCAGTTTCGCCCCGACCTTTGCGCAGGCTGCCAGTCAGCTCCAGGGCCGCTGCCGCCTGGCCAAGCTCGACAGCGAGGCCAATGCACAGCTGTCGACGCAACTTGGCATCCGCTCGATTCCCAGCCTGATCCTGTTCCGCAATGGCCGTGAAGTCGCCAGACAGAGCGGCGCCATGCCGTTGCCGCAGCTGCTGGCATGGTTGGGGCAGCAGGGCGTGAAGTAAGCCACCGCAAGGAGGAAGTTCCGTCTGAAACGTGCATGCAGCGCGTGTACTGGAACGATTGTCGGCGCCGTCGAGTCCACTGAACATCAGTGACTCAACAGGAGCGCCTTATGTTCGACAAGCCTTCGCATACCTTCGAAATCAACTACATCTACCAGAACGATCCACGCGCCGAGACCTATGACGCCGATGCCGACAGCCTATCTCAGGGCGAAGCGGCTCGCCATCTCATCGAGCTACACAATGGCGACGCCGAGAACAGCCTGGTGATGCCAAAAGCGGGTGCCGACGAAGCACAGCTACTTGAGCAGGCCGAAGTCATGGGCATCACCGACATCCGCGTTACCCGTGTGCCCAAGCAGGAGAGAGGCGAAACCCCTGCCCATTACAAACAGCCCTGACCCGATAGCTCGCCCAGCAAGCACGCAGGGCTCGTCAGTAGTAGTACCAGCGCAGTTGTAACTGGACTTCGGTTTCCGCCTCGGCGCGATGGCTGAAGCTACGCACCAGGCCCAGACGCAGGCCGATATCGTCATGCAGTTCGAACTGCTGAGCGAAGCTGATGCGTCGGCGCACTTCGCCGTTGTGGAAATAGTCGCCGCGCGCTTCAAGGAGCAGATTTCCCGCTCCATTTCGCCAGAGCAGGCCGCTATCGAAACCCGCGGCCGGACTGATGGCCGCGCCAAAATCGTGGTTGTGCTCAAGCCGGGCTGTAGCCAAAGCAAAGCCGAGCAGACCGCCTCCAAGCTGCCACGTGAAGCCACCGCCGCCGTTGAAATGCCCCACCAGACGATCCTGATCGCCCTCCGGCACGCGTTCCAGCCCCGCAGCGAGCTGCCAGGACCAGGGTCTCAGCAGCGGCGTAACCGGCGTCAACGAGCGAATTCCGGCCAGGTCCAGCCGTTGTAGCTTCCAACGGTTGCCTTCGTACTGGCGCATCCGCAGCTGGGCGATTTCAATCTGCGCGCCCATCGGAAAGCCTTCAAGGTTGTCTAGCAGGTCGTGATAGGCCATGCGCAGCCCATACTCAGCGAAGGTTTGATCGCCGCGGCTGCCGAGGCCGAACTGCAACGTACGTGACTCATGGCCATATTCAGGCAGAACCGGTCGCTCGACCTCCAGGCGAGGCGGCGGGTTCCGATTGATTGCCTGCAACAGACGATAGCTTTGAGCGGCGTTGGCCGCATCGCGCTCCTCTCCAGTGACGCGATAGCGAACCAGGCGGTAAGCGCTGTCCTGAATCAAGGCGCGGCGATCTGCCGGCAGTTCGAGATAGTCGCTCTGCTCAAGCACCTGTGGATCGTCGGCCAGCTGGCGAGCCCAGTTCAGTTCCTCGGTTTCGAGTGGCTCGGTGCGAGCCAGCAATTCTCGCTCACGCGAAGGGCGGTAATCGATACTCTCGACAAGCCCTGCATCGATCACGGCACGTACGGTGTCGGCCGGTATTGCAGTCAACGGAAACTGCGCAGTCAGCCTAAGCCCGGGCCGGGCGATTTCCAGCAATTCAAGCAGGCGGTACGAGCAATTCTCGTCAAAGAAGAAGTAATCGAAGCGTATCTGCTTGAGTTCCCAGACATGCTCAAGCATCCGCCCCGTCTCATCCGGCGTCAGATTCAGCCGGTATTCCCACAGATCACGATTCTCCAGGCGGCTGTATTCGCCGATCTTCTCGCGATACGGCAACAGCGAAAACAATCCGGGATAGCCTCCCATCAGGCCCTTCCAGGCATAGAGGATGCTGTTATCCAACCCTTCGATAAAGGCCCCGAAATTGAGCGCGGAACTCAGCAGCGGGCTGCCCTGAGTATCGATGTCGGCCTGATCGATGCGCAGCAGCGTATGACCGAACATTGATGATGGGCTATTGAGATAGGCCGCCGGGAAGACCAGCACGGCGCTGTGCGGCGCGACTTCGGCGTACCAGGTTGTGAATTCGGAGCACTCGACCGCTGGCAGATCGGTCAGGCTCAACTGCTCGCGTAACCAACGGGTGCGCGCGGGATAAACGCATTGAGCATGCCGGTCACCCTGATCCGCGGGAGCATAAAGGGCGGCAAGCGTCGCCGCGAGCTCAGCAGCGGGATCTTGTTCGCCGCCCTCGGCCAGGAAGAAGTCGTCATCATCGACATAGTTTCGCCAGCCGCCAAGCTTGCCGCGCTCGTAATGACCAAGCGAATGCCAGTAGGTCTCGTCGGCAAGCCGATGCAAGGCAGAAACAGGGGGTGGAGAAGCCAGCACGACGGCGCTTAGGCTATATAGCGCCAGCAATAGCAGGGGTCGAAGCATATTCGGCCAACGGCAAACGGATATGAAAGTGCCCGCCGGAGCGGGCACGATGGTAGGCGCGTGAAACTCAGGCCTGCTCGACGTACTGAGCCAGACGAGCATCCGCTTTGAGCACCGCCAGGGTAGCAGCATGGACCTGCTCGGCGGTCACATCGGCGGAGCTGAAGATTTCGTCGAAATGCGCCTGGGTGACGCTGGCGAAATGTGCGCGATCCTCAGGCTTGATGCCCAGCACGACGGCATAGGTCGTCAGCGCCTCGCCTTCGCCCATGGCCATGTCTTCGGACAGTTCGGTCATGATGCTGCCAAGCACCAGCATCGATTTGCCGTTGTACTGCAGCGCCCCATCGGTGGAGCAACCATTGGTACCAGAGGTCATGCCGAAAGTGGCGTTACCGGAGGTGCCATTGGTGATTGAGGCCACTAGGTGGGAAGGCAAACCGCGCTGGCCTTCGAACAACATATTGCCCCAGCCGCAACCCGGACCACCCGGAGCGGTGGCGAAGGAACTGGCGGAAGCAGTAAGGAGCAGGGACGCTAGCAGAATCCGTTTCATAATCGTTCTCTTTGCATGGTAGAAAACCGGCGCCCTCGCCGGCTGCGCTGTAGCTTTGGCAGGGCAGTGGACAGTGTCAAGCTAAAAAGGCCCGCACCGCTGAACAGTTCAAGCTAAAGCCGCCGAGACCTTTCCGCCTACCACATAGCCATACAGCCCCAGCTAGATACCAACGCGTCAGCATTAACTGTGCAGCGACATGTCATATCGCCATCTTTCATGATAGTTTCCGCGACCGCGCGTCAAGGAGCGCGCATGTCCGCAATTACAAGGAGCTGTCGTGAAACTAACCCCTATCATTCTCGCCGGTGCGATTCTCGCATCTACCGGCTGCGCGAGCGGCCTGAATTCATATCAGAAATCCGAACTTCGCCACTATGAAGCCGCCGGGCTGGCGGTCGAAGAGAAAAGCCCCGCCCTCGGGACGGCACTCGGCCTACTACCCGGCGGTGGCTCGTTCTACGGTCGGGAGTACGGGTTCGGCGTGGTCAACTTGCTGTTCTGGCCGCTGTCCATCCTGTGGGACCCGGTAAGCGGGCACAGCGCAGCGGAAACGATCAACTATCACGCGACCAAGCAGCACGTCAGCAAGCTGGAAAACAGCGAGATGGACGCGCTGGAAGATCAATTGGCGCAGAACCAGATCGATCTGACCCACTACACCCTGCAAAAGCGCAAGATCGAAGCAAAGTACGACTTCAACTGATCGCTCGGCCGGCAACGGCCCAGGCCCGCAACCGGCTTCGCGCGAGCCGCTTGAGGGGTGTTTCAACTGCCCGAAAGCGCCTCACGCGTCACCAGATCCATGAAGGCCTGCGCCAGGGGCGACTGCTCCTGGCGGCGCTTGACCAGCCACACGGCTGTGGTGGCATCCTGATCCGACAGGGTGCGAAAGCGTACTCCGTCGATACGGATACGGCGAAACGATGCTGGCAGCACCGACACCCCCAGTCCCGCCGCCACCAGTCCGATAATTGTCAGAGCCTCGTTCGCTTCCTGCGCGATGCGCGGGCTGAATCCCGCCTGTCGCGCCAGATTGAGCAACTGATCGTAGAGCCCGGTGCCGTAGCTGCGCGGAAAGAACACGAAGGGCTCGTCGGCCAGCTCCGCCAGAGCCAGGCCCTCTTCCCCTGCTTCGGCAAGCGAATGCCCCGTATGCATCAGCGCTACCAGTGGCTCGCTGAACAGCTCGACGGTCTGCAGGCCCGGCGGCAAGGCAAAGGGACGGATCATGCCGACCTGCAGCGTCTCGTCCTGCACCGCATCGATCACCTGCTTGCTGGTCATCTCCTGCAGCGCGAGGTGCACCGCCGGGAAGGCCTGGCGGAAGGCCAGAATCGCCCGCGGCAGAATCGACGTAAAGGGCGCTGACGAGGTGAAGCCGACCTGCAACTCGCCGATCTCACCCTGCTCGGCACGCCGCACCACATCGACCGACTTGTCCACCTGAGCCAGCGTGCGCCGGGTCTCGTCGAGAAACAGCCGCCCCGCGTCGGTCAGCGACACCCGGCGGTTGGTGCGGTCGAACAGGCGCACGCCCAGCTCCTGTTCCAGAGCCTGGATCTGCTGGCTAAGCGGCGGCTGAGAGATGCGCAGCAGTTCGGCCGCTCGACCGAAGTGCAGCTCTTCGGCCACCGCCACGAAATAGCGTAGATGTCTCAGTTCCACGAGCGCTCCAAACGATTCGTAAAACATATCAATAGGGTCGAATAATATATTGGATAGCTTAAACAAAGTTTCCTATCATTTCGCCCATAAACCCCGAACAACAGCAATTGCGCCCCTTGATCGAAAAGCGATCACAGGCGTAGCGGGCTGCTTTTGGCCGGAAAAAGCGAATCGGACAGAGGTCTCCATCGTGAGCAGTACGCACGGCGCCAGTGGCGCGTCAGCAGTGATACCCGCGCCTGGCGCGCCCATCAGCCATACCGAGAAAGGCACGCAGCGCTTCGCGCGCACTGCCCTGGCCCTGTTCGCTGGCGGCTTCGCCACCTTCGCCCTGCTGTACTGCGTGCAGCCGATGATGCCCATGCTGTCGCAGGCGTTCGGTATCAACGCAGCGCAGAGCAGTCTGATCCTTTCGCTCTCGACCCTGACACTGGCCGTCGGATTGCTGATCACCGGACCGATCTCCGATGCCATCGGCCGCAAGCAGGTGCTGGTCGTCTCCCTGCTCGCTGCCGCCGTGTTCACCGTCGGCAGCGCACTCGCACCCAGCTGGGAAGGCGTACTGCTGATGCGCGCGCTGGTCGGCTTGGCGCTCAGCGGGGTGGCTGCGGTGGCCATGACCTACTTGAGCGAAGAGATCCACCCGCACCACCTCGGCCTGGCGATGGGGCTGTATATCGGCGGCAATGCCATCGGCGGCATGAGCGGACGCTTGCTGAGCGGCGTGCTGGTGGACTACCTGTCGTGGCACAGCGTGCTCGGAGTGATGGGCGGTCTGGCGCTACTGGCGGCGCTGTTGCTCTGGCGCTTCCTGCCGGAGTCGCGGCACTTCCACCCACGCCCGTTGCGCCTACGCGGCTTGCTGCAGGGCTACACGCTGCATTTTCGCGATGCCGGCCTGCCGTGGCTGTTCCTGCAGGGGTTCCTGCTGATGGGCAGCTTCGTCACGCTGTACAACTACATCGGCTATCGGCTGATTGCCGAGCCGTTCCACCTCAGCCAGACCATGATCGGCCTGCTGGCGGTGCTCTATCTGTCGGGCATCTACAGTTCGGCACAGGTGGGGGCGCTCGCCGATCGCTTCGGCCGTCGCCGGGTGTTCTGGCTGGTAATCGCCCTCATGTTGGCAGGCGTGGCCCTGACCCTGTTCGACCGACTGCCGCTGGTACTGCTGGGCATGCTGCTGTTCACCTTCGGTTTCTTTGGCGCCCATTCGGTGGCCAGCAGCTGGATCGGCCGCCGCGCGCAACAGGCTCGCGGCCAGGCGTCGTCGCTCTATCTGTTCAGCTACTACCTGGGCTCGAGCATCGCCGGCACGCTGGGCGGGGTCTTCTGGCACGCTGCCGGCTGGGACGGCGTAGGTCTGTTCATCGCCTCGCTGTTGCTGATCGCCCTCGCTGTAGCCCTGCACCTAGCGCGCCTGCGCCCACTGCCGGAGCCGCAAGCGGCTCACTGAGCCGGTAAAGCAAAACGCCCCGCAAATGCGGGGCGTTTTCCTGGAGCCGCTGGCAAATCAGCCGTGGTACTGCGCCGACAGCTCGTGGACCGACTCGATGAAGGCGCCGGCATGAGCGGGATCGACTTCCGGCGTGATGCCGTGGCCCAGGTTGAACACGTGGCCTTCGCCATGGCCGAAACTGGCCAGAATGCGCGCCACCTCCGCGCGGATGGCATCGGGCTTGGCATAGAGCACGCTCGGGTCCATGTTGCCCTGCAGTGCGACCTTGCCGCCGACGCGGCGGCGTGCCTCGCCGATATCGCAGGTCCAGTCCAGCCCCAGCGCTTCGACGCCCGAGTCGGCCATCGATTCCAGCCAGAGGCCGCCGCCCTTGGTGAACATGATGACCGGCACGCGGCGGCCGTCATGTTCGCGAATCAGGCCATCGACGATCTTGCGCATGTAGGCCAGGGAGAACTCCTGATAGGCCGCGGCCGACAGGCTGCCACCCCAGGAATCGAAGATCTGCACCGCCTGGGCACCTGCGAGGATCTGGCCATTGAGGTAGCTGGTGACCGACTGCGCCAGCTTGTCCAGCAGGGCGTGCATCGCCTGCGGGTTCTCGTAGAGCATCGCCTTGGACTTGCGGAAATCCTTCGACGAGCCGCCCTCGACCATGTAGGTCGCCAGGGTCCAGGGGCTGCCGGAGAACCCGATCAGCGGCACGCGGCCATTGAGTTCACGGCGAATGGTACGCACTGCGTCCATCACATAGCCCAGGTCCTTCTCCGGATCGGGAATCGGCAGCGCCTCGATGTCCGCAACGGTGCTCACCACCTTCTTGAAGCGCGGTCCCTCGCCGGTCTCGAAGTACAGCCCCAAACCCATGGCGTCCGGCACGGTGAGGATGTCGGAGAAGAGGATCGCGGCATCCAGCGGATAGCGATCCAGCGGCTGCAGCGTCACCTCGCAAGCGAGTTCGGGATTCATGCACAGGCTCATGAAGTCACCGGCCTTGGCGCGGCTGGCCCGGTACTCGGGCAGATAGCGGCCGGCCTGGCGCATCATCCACACCGGGGTGACGTCGACAGGCTGCTTGAGCAGGGCACGAAGGAAGCGGTCGTTCTTCAAGACGGTCATGGCAGGGTTCCAGCGTAAAAGTGCCGTGCATTGTCGCAAAGCAGAAAAAAAAAGGCACGGCGAGCGCCGTGCCATTTAGCTATGGGCTTGATTCAAATCAGGCCACTCCGGGCGCCCTTCGATGCCCGGCAACGCCCAATCAGACGCCGAGATAATCCATGATGCCTTCAGCAGCCTGACGACCTTCGAAGATCGCCGTCACCACCAGATCGGAGCCGCGGACCATGTCGCCGCCGGCGAAGATCTTCGGGTTGCTGGTCTGGTGCTTGAACTGACCCACCTCGGGTGCTACGACGCGGCCCTGGTTGTCGATCTGGATGCCCTGGGCTTCGAACCACGGCGCCGGGCTCGGACGGAAACCAAAGGCGATGACCACGGCATCGGCCGGCAGCACCTGCTCGGAACCCGGAATCGGCTCCGGGCTGCGGCGACCGCGTGCGTCTGGTGCGCCGAGACGTGTCTCGACCACCTTTACACCCTCAACCTTGCCTTCGCCGACGATGGCGATGGGTTGGCGGTTGAAGAGGAACTTCACGCCCTCTTCCTTGGCGTTCTTCACTTCGCGGCGCGAGCCCGGCATGTTCGCCGCATCACGACGGTAGGCGCAGGTCACGCTCTTCGCACCCTGGCGAATGGAGGTGCGGTTGCAATCCATCGCAGTATCACCGCCGCCCAGCACCACGACCTTCTTGCCCTTCATGTCGATGAAGTCTTCGGCAGACTTCTCGAAACCGAGGTTGCGGTTGACGTTGGCGATGAGGAAATCCAGCGCGTCGTACACGCCCGGCAGGTCTTCACCGGGGAAGCCGCCCTTCATGTAGGTGTAGGTGCCCATGCCCATGAACACGGCGTCGTAATCGGCCAGCAGCTGGTCGATGGTGATGTCCTTGCCTACCTCGGTGTTAAGACGAAACTCGATGCCCATGCCGCCGAAGATTTCGCGACGACGGCTGAGCACGGTCTTTTCCAGCTTGAATTCGGGAATGCCGAAGGTCAGCAGACCGCCGATCTCGGGGTTCTTGTCGAACACCACCGGGGTCACGCCGTTGCGCACGAGAATATCGGCACAGCCCAGTCCTGCCGGGCCGGCACCGATGACCGCGACTTTCTTGCCGGTCGGCTTGACCTTGGACATGTCGGGCCGCCAGCCCATGGCGAAGGCGGTATCGGCGATGTACTTCTCCACCGAGCCGATGGTCACCGCACCAAAGCCATCATTCAGGGTGCATGCGCCCTCGCAGAGACGATCCTGCGGGCAGACGCGGCCGCAGACTTCCGGCAGGGTGTTGGTCTGGTGCGCCAGTTCGGCGGCCGCGAGGATGTTGCCCTCGGAGACCAGCTTGAGCCAGTTGGGAATGTAGTTGTGGACCGGGCACTTCCACTCGCAATAGGGGTTGCCGCAACCCAGGCAGCGATGGGCCTGTTCGCAGGCCTGCTGCGGCTTGAAGGGTTCGTAGATCTCGACGAACTCCTTCTTGCGCTGGCGCAGCAGCTTCTTCTTCGGATCCTTGCGCCCGACCTCGATGAACTGGAAGTCGTTATTCAGACGTTCAGTCATTTCAAAACCTCTCAACAGCAACCGTAGGCAATACATACGGCTGCAAGACAATCAGGGTGAGCAGCGGCCCCGCGTTGGCTGGGACCGCTGCCTGAAGCGGCTTATTGTTATTGCGGGTTGGCCCGGGTGCTCGACAGCAGCGAAGCCAGGTTGGCCGCCTTGGGCTTGACCAGCCAGAACCGCCGCAGGTAGTCGTCGAGATTATCCAGCAGCTCAGCCCCCCACTCACTCGCGGTTTCAGCAACGTATTCGCGCAGCACGTCCTGCAGATGGCTGCGATAGGCTTCCATCGCCTCGCCGGTGATGCGCTGCAGGTTGACCAGCTCGTTGTTCACCCGGTCCACGAAACTGTTGTCCATGTCCAGCACATAGGCGAAACCACCGGTCATGCCCGAGCCAAAGTTGTGTCCGGTCTTGCCAAGCACGCAGACGAAGCCACCGGTCATGTACTCGCAGCAATGGTCGCCAGTACCCTCGACAACTGCGTGGGCGCCAGAGTTGCGCACCGCGAAACGCTCACCCGCGGTACCTGCAGCGAACAGCTTGCCGCCGGTAGCGCCGTACAGACAGGTGTTGCCAATGATCGCCGAATCCTGGGACCGATAGCTGGCGCCCTGCGGCGGCGTGACCACCAGCTTGCCGCCGGTCATGCCCTTGCCGACGTAATCGTTGGCATCGCCTTCCAGATAGAGATTGAGGCCACCGGCGTTCCAGACGCCGAAGCTCTGGCCGGCAGTGCCCTTGAAGCGGAAGGTGATCGGCGCACCGGCCATGCCCTGGTTGCCATGCTGGCGAGCGATCTCGCCGGAGACACGGGCACCAATGGAGCGGTCGCAGTTACAGATTTCCAGTTCGAACTCACCACCGCTCTTGGCATCGATGGCGCCTTTGGCGAGCTTGACCATTTCTTCGGCCAGCAGGCCCTGGTCGAACGGCGGGTTCTTCTCGACCAAGCAGAATTGCGGCTTGTCGGCGGCGATGTTGCTGCTGCCGAGCAGGGGCGACAGATCCAGGTTGTTCTGCTTGGCCGTTTCACCCGGCAGCACTTCGAGCAGATCGGTACGCCCGATCAGCTCGCCCAGGCTACGCACGCCCAGCTTGGCCAGCCACTCGCGGGTTTCTTCGGCGACGAACTGGAAGAAGTTGACCACCATGTCAACGGTGCCGATGAAGTGATCCTTGCGCAGCTGCTCGTTCTGCGTGGCAACGCCGGTGGCGCAGTTGTTCAGGTGGCAGATGCGCAGGTACTTGCAGCCCAAGGCGATCATAGGCGCAGTACCGAAGCCAAAGCTTTCGGCGCCGAGGATCGCGGCCTTGATCACGTCGAGGCCAGTCTTCAGACCGCCATCGGTCTGCACCCGGACCTTGCCGCGCAGGTCGTTGCCGCGCAGGGTCTGGTGGGTTTCGGCCAAGCCGAGCTCCCACGGCGAGCCGGCATAGCGAATGGAGGTCAGCGGCGAAGCGCCGGTGCCACCGTCGTAGCCGGAGATGGTGATGAGGTCGGCATAGGCCTTGGCCACACCGGCGGCGATGGTGCCGACGCCCGGCTCGGCCACCAGCTTGACCGAAACCAGCGCCTGCGGGTTGACCTGCTTGAGGTCGAAGATCAGCTGGGCCAGATCCTCGATGGAGTAGATGTCGTGGTGCGGCGGCGGAGAGATCAGTGTGACGCCCGGTACTGCATAGCGCAGCCGCGCGATCAGGCCATTGACCTTGCCGCCAGGCAACTGGCCGCCTTCGCCAGGCTTGGCGCCCTGGGCGACCTTGATCTGCAGTACTTCGGCATTGACCAGGTATTCCGGCGTGACACCGAAGCGGCCGGTCGCTACCTGCTTGATCTTCGAGCTGCGCTCGGTGCCGTAGCGAGCCGGGTCTTCACCGCCCTCACCAGAGTTCGAGCGCGCGCCGATGCGGTTCATCGCCGCGGCGATCGCTTCGTGGGCTTCCGGCGACAGGGCGCCCAGCGAAATACCAGCGGAATCAAACCGCTTGAGAATCGCCTCAAGCGGCTCGACCTCTTCCAGCACCAGCGGCTGCTCAGCCACCTTGACCTTGAGCAAGTCGCGGAGCATGGCCACCGGACGCTGGTCGACCAACGCGGTGTATTCCTTGAAGCGGCTGTAATCGCCGCTCTGCACCGCCACCTGAAGCGCGCTGACTACATCCGGGTTGTACGCGTGGTATTCGCCACCGTAGACGAACTTCAGCAGGCCACCCTGCTGAATCGGCTTGCGGCTGCTCCACGCTTCGGCGGCGAGGGCCTTCTGCTCGGCCTCGATATCCTCGAAGCGCGCGCCCTTGATACGGCTGGCAACGCCGCAGAAGCTGAGGTCCACGACTTCTTCAGCCAAGCCAACAGCTTCGAACAGCTGCGCGCCGCGGTAGGAGGCGATGGTCGAGATGCCCATCTTGGAGATGATCTTCATCAGCCCCTTGGAGATGCCCTTGCGATAGTGCTTGAACACCTCATAGAGGTCGCCCAGCACTTCGCCAGTGCGGATCAGGTCGCCCAGCACTTCGAAAGCAAGGAACGGGTAGACCGCAGTCGCGCCGAAGCCGATCAGTACGGCGAAATGGTGCGGATCACGGGCGGTGGCGGTTTCGACCAGGATGTTGCAGCTGCAGCGCAGGCCGGTTTCCACCAGACGATGGTGAACCGCGCCCACGGCCAGCGAAGCATGCACTGGCAGCTTGCCTGGCGCGATATGACGATCGCTGAGTACCAGCAGGACCTTGCCGCCACGTGCGGCTTCCTCGGCCTGATCGGCAATATTGCGAATCGCCGCCTCGAGGCCGACGGCCTCGTCGTAGTTCAGGTCGATGACCAGACGCTCGAATCCCGGACGCTCCAGGTTCATGATCGTCCGCCACTTCGCCGGCGAGATCACCGGAGTGGTCAGAATCGCGCGGTTGGCGTGCTCGGCGGTTTCCTCGAAGACATTGCGCTCGGCACCCAGACAGGTTTCCAGCGACATGACGATGGCTTCGCGCAGCGGGTCGATCGGCGGATTGGTGACCTGCGCGAACTGCTGGCGGAAGTAGTCGTAGGGCGAGCGCACACGACGCGACAGGACCGCCATGGGCGTATCGTCACCCATCGAGCCGACCGCTTCCTGGCCCTGCTCGGCCAACGGACGCAGTAC
Source organism: Pseudomonas sp. (assembly GCA_007713455.1). Taxonomy (GTDB): domain Bacteria; phylum Pseudomonadota; class Gammaproteobacteria; order Pseudomonadales; family Pseudomonadaceae; genus Stutzerimonas; species Stutzerimonas chloritidismutans. The sequence continues at coordinate 351,323 of VMRT01000010.1, read as the reverse complement.
CTGGTCACGCTCCTCGAAGGTGACCTGGTACATCTTCATGTACTGCTTGAGCTGGTCGGCATCGTAGAAGGCCGAACCATGGTCGTTGTCGTCCAGGGTCGACTGGATGCGCAGGGCGTTCTGCCGCAGCCACTTCTTGTAGGGCTGCTGTGCCTTGAGGCGGTTGTCGATGTCGTCGGTGTGCAGCACCTTGCCGGTGTGGGTGTCCACGGCGAGGATCTGCCCCGGCCCGACGCGGCCCTTGGCCAGGACGTCTTCCGGTTTGTAATCCCAGACGCCAACTTCGGAGGCGAGGGTAATGTAGCCGTTCTTGGTGGTCACCCAGCGCGCCGGGCGCAGGCCGTTGCGGTCGAGCAGGCAGACTGCATGGCGACCGTCGGTAAGCACCACGCCAGCCGGGCCATCCCAGGGTTCCATGTGCATAGAGTTGAATTCATAGAACGCCCGCAGATCGGGGTCCATGGTCTCGACGTTTTGCCACGCCGGCGGAATGATCATACGCAGGCCACGGAACAGATCCATTCCGCCGGTGACCAAGAGCTCAAGCATGTTGTCCATGCTGGAAGAGTCCGAGCCGGTGCGATTGATCAGCGGCGACAGGCTTTCCAGGTCCGGCAGCAGCTCGTTGGCGAACTTCAGGCGACGTGCCTGCGCCCAGTTACGGTTGCCGGTGATGGTATTGATCTCACCGTTGTGCGCGAGGAAACGGAACGGCTGAGCCAGGCGCCATTGCGGCATGGTGTTGGTGGAGAAACGCTGGTGGAATACGCAGATCGCAGTGGCGAGACGCTCATCGCCCAGGTCAGGATAAAACTGCGCCAGGTCGGCGGGCATCATCAGGCCCTTGTAGATGATGTCCTTGTCGGAGAGGCTGCAAACGTAGAAGGCGCTGTCGTCAGCGAGCGCGACTTCGGCGCGGCGGCGTGCGAAGAACAGTTTGATGCCGAACTCGCGTTCGTCCAAGCCATCGCCGGAGACAAAGACCTGCTCGATCCGCGGCAGACGCTCAAGAGCAAGCTGGCCCAGCACGCTGGTATCGACCGGCACTTCACGCCAGCCGACCAGCGTCAGACCTTGGGCGATAATCTCTTCACTGAGACGAGCGCGGGCCTGGTCCGCCTTGCTGGCATCCTGATCCAGAAAGATCATCCCGACGGCATACTGCGTAGGCAGCTCGGCGTTGAAATGCTCCAGAGCCTGGGCACGCAGAAATGCGTCGGGCTTCTGCATCAGCAGACCGCAACCGTCACCGGTTTTGCCGTCAGCGTTGATGCCACCGCGGTGAGTCATGCAGGTCAGGGACTGAATGGCAGTCTTTAGCAGGTGATGGCTAGCCTCGCCCTGCATGTGGGCAATCAGACCGAAGCCGCAGTTATCCTTGAACTCTTCAGGACGAAAAAGACCTGCTCTCATAGGCACTCCACCAGCTAAATGCGTTGTAAATCAACCCCTTATTGACGGGCAGAGACTCACCCCGTCATTCACGTGGGCAAAAGGGGGAGCAGTTTACAAAGCCAGCTAGAGCGACACAATTTATTTTTGCAAGCCCCAAAAAGGTGCATTGCGCACTTTTTTGGGGCATTTTTCTATCGAGTCTGTTTGATTTCCTGTTGCACGCCTGCCAAATTTCGTACCCACGGCTTGCCAGCCTGCAACGAGACGGGCAGCGTCTTGACCGCTGCGACCGCAGCAGCACGATTCGCGAAGTTGCCGTAAGTCACGACGTAGAGCGGCTTGCCTTCATGCACTTTGGCGAAGTATCGGTAGTTACCGCCATGCTGCTGGACGATCGCTTGAGCGTTCTTCTCGACACGAGTCCCCAGAATCTGGACCAGATAATTGCTTCCCGGCTGACTCGCATACCAAGTGCTATTGGTTGAGCCCGAGGCAGTTGCTGCAGCAGGCGCACGCTCTGCGGCATTCGGCCGCACTTGGCGTGACGCTGGCGCCGGAGCGGGAGCCGGAGCAGCAACTTGCGGAGCAGGTGCGGGCTGAACACGCTCGCTCGGTGCTGGTGCTGGTGCTGGTGCTGGTGCAGGTGCAGGTGCAGGTGCAGGTGCAGGAATTGTAGGGATTGCGGCATTCGCGGTGGGCCCGCCATTCTCGTCCTCGCTCTCGCCACCAGCAGCGGCTGCCAGCGGCTCGCGCACCACCGGCTGTGCGTCGCCACCCAGTGGCAGGGACAACGGCCGCTCTTGTCCATCGAACTCGATGGCAGCCGGGTCCTGCTCCGCGGTCTCAGCAGCCGGCCCCGAGACAGGCGAAGCATCGAGCGGCAGGGAGGTCACTTCGGGGGCCGAAGGGCGCTCGGAATCGCCGCCACGCAAGAAAAGAAAGCCGACCGCTATAAGAACAAGGACTGCGACTACAGCGACCAAATGTTTTTTGGGTAGCGGAAATCCGATACCGCCCGATTTCCGCCGACCGCGCTTGCTCTGCATCGCGGCGATGAGCTCGTCTCGGGCCAACTGATTGATCGCCCCCGGCCAACCACCAGACTGCTCATGGATACGACCAATCTGCTCTTCGCTCAGACACTCTAGGCCGCTACCGGCACCCTCCAGCCGCAATGCCAGGTACTCCCTGGTTTCGTCCTCTTCATACGGCTGCAGCGCGATGGCATGGTAGCGCTCCTCGCCATCACTCAAGGCCTCGAGCCGCCCGCCAAGCGCAGACTCACCGAACAGGAACACATGCGGCCTGGCCTCAGGGGTGCCCGCAGCTAGACGCAGAAGAGTTTCCACCGCAGCACCCGTCAACTGCTCGGCGTCGTCGACCAATAGATAGACTTCCTGACCTGTCAACGCCAGCTGGATGACCTGGGCCATCACGCCGTCGAAATCGGCCTCCTGGCTGTTCAGTGCTTGAGCGATCTGTGCCAACAGCGCGCTCGCATCCATCGTAGCCTGAGGGGTAATGACTACGCTCTGAACCGCCTGCTTGTTGCTACTGGCAACCAGTGCCTGACGCAAAAGGGTTTTTCCACTTCCCTCCGGCCCGGTAACCAGCAGCAGCAACTGGCTGTAGCGCGCCAGATGATGAAGCTGCCCAAGCACCGGCTTGCGCTGCGCGGGGAAGAACTTGAAGCCCGGAACGCGAGCAGCAAACGGGTCATGGCTGAAGCCATAGTGATTCAGAAACGCGTCGTCCGCAGACAAACTGGTCATGGAAATTTTCTTATGCTCCAAGGTGTTCCGTCATTGCACCGTAACTGGCGCTCAAGGTGGTTTCCAGCACGTCGCGAGGGAAGTCCCCGGTCACAACAGCCTCGCCCATTCGCCGCAGCAAAACGAGGCGCAGCCGACCGTCCAGAACCTTCTTGTCGACGGCCATGTGCTCGAGAAAGTCCTGCGGCTTCATCTGCGCGGGGGGCACAACCGGAAGCGCCGCGCGCTGCAGTAACCTGATGGCCCGGTCACGCTCCATCCGCGTGATCCAGCCCAGCTGACAAGACATCTCCAACGCCATCACGGTTCCCGCCGACACGGCCTCACCATGCAACCAGACGCCATAGCCCATGTGTGTTTCTATCGCGTGGCCAAATGTGTGACCTAGATTGAGAATCGCGCGCACGCCGGACTCGCGCTCATCAGCGTTCACCACCTTGGCCTTTGCAGCGCAGGAGCGATGGATCGCCTCCGTCAGCACCACAGGATCAAGCGCTCGAAGTCGATCAACATTTGCCTCAAGCCAGCCAAGGAAGGGCTCGTCGCAGATAAGCCCATACTTGATCACCTCAGCCAGTCCCGCAGAAAGCTCACGAGGCGGCAATGTCTTCAAGGTCGCGGTGTCAATGATGACCGCTCGGGGCTGATAGAACGCCCCGATCATGTTTTTGCCTAGAGGGTGATTGATACCGGTCTTGCCGCCGACCGAAGAGTCCACTTGCGACAATAGCGTGGTGGGAACCTGAATGAAGTCCACGCCACGCTGATAGCTGGCAGCTGCATAGCCCGCCATATCGCCAATGACGCCGCCACCCAGCGCGATGACCGTGGTATTGCGATCGTGCCTAGCTCCGAGCAGAGCGTCGAAGATGAGCTGCAGGGTTTGCCAATTCTTGTGTTCCTCCCCGTCGGGAAGAATCACCGGAGTGACAGAGTAGTCGGAAAGGGTCTGAGTCAGTCGATCGAGATACAGCGGCGCAACAGTTTCATTGGTGACAACGGCCACCTGCCGCCCACGGATCCTGTCGGAAAACAGCTCGGCGCGATCAATCAACCGCTCGCCAATATGAATGGGATAGCTACGCTCACCGAGATCGACCTGAAGAGTCTGCATGGGGCCCCCAACAATAAAGGGGTCTAGGATAGCGCAGATTCATCCCGGCTTTCACGAGGCGGCAAAGACGCGAGCCGGTCGAGAATTTCCGTCACAACCATCCGCGGCGGACGTTCGTCGGTTTCGATGATGACGTCCGCTATCGAGCGATATAGCGGATCGCGAATGGCCATGAGGGCGGACAGAACGCTGCGGGGATCACTAGCCTGCAATAGCGGCCGGTTGCGGTCGCGGGCGGTGCGTTCGAGCTGCTGGTCGACCGACGTGCAAAGATAGACGACTTGCCCACCCGCACGAAGGGCCTGCCGATTATCCTCTCGCAACACCGCACCACCGCCAGTGGCCAGCACCACTCCCTCGAGCTGGCAGAGATCGGCGATCACCGCCCGCTCCCGCTCACGAAAGCCGCCCTCACCCTCCACGTCAAAGATCAGTGGAATGCTGGCACCGGTCCGTTGTTCGATCTCCTTATCGGAATCCTTGAATGGGAGACGAAGCTCTTTGGCAAGCAAACGCCCGATGGTGCTTTTGCCAGCACCCATCGGGCCTACGAGGATAGTGTTCTTCAATGAGGTCAGCGACTCACAGCAACAGCTTGGTGATTGAGAATCTTGGGAGTCAAGAATATCAGCAACTCGGATTTTGAGTCTGCCACGACGTCCCTTCGAAACACACGCCCAAGATAAGGCAGATCACCCAGGAACGGAACTTTATCCACCGACCGGCTTTGCGTGTTGGAGAAAACCCCACCAATAACGACAGTCTCGCCGTCATTCACAAGGATTTTCGCGTTCACTTCATTCTTGCGGATGGTCGGAGTGCCGTTGACGTCGTTTGCAAAGTCCGGCTCGTCCTTGGTGACTTTCACCTCCATGATGATCCGGTTATCAGGGGTAATCTGGGGCGTCACCTCCAGCGAAAGCGCGGCCTCCACGAAGGTTGTGGAAGTAGCACCGCTTGAACTCGCCTCTTGATAAGGAATCTCCGACCCCTTGAGAATCTTTGCCGTTTCCTTATCAGCCGTCATGACCTTTGGCTGAGAAACCACTTCGCCATTACCCGACTTTTCCATCGCCGAAAGCTCGAGATCAAGAATCAGATTATCCGTGATATAGCCAATTCCGATTCCGGCAGTCCGATTCGCTACGCCGAGGTCAACGAACGGATAATTACCGTTGCCATCTTCGCCACTTTCACCAGCCTCATCGCCAAAATCGTCGCTGCCGTAAACAGCGCCCCGACCGTTAGCGAACAGCTGCGTCCCACCCCAACGTACGCCCAGCGCCTTGTCATAATCTACGTTCGCCTCGACGATTCGAGCCTCGATCATGACCTGTCGGACTGGAATATCCAGCTGCGCCACGATGCGCCGAAGTTCGTCCAAACGCTCCTGAGTCTGGTAGGCAATGATGTTGTTCGTACGGTCATCAACCGCGAGCGATCCACGCTCGTCTGCCTGCCCCTCGGAATTGGTCACCGACTGAAACAGCCGCGCAATATCGGCAGCCTTTGCGTAATTGACCTGAACGACCTCGCGACGAAGTGGAGCAAGCTCGGCGATCTGCCGCTGTGACTCAAGCTCCTGACGCTCACGGGCAGCAATTTCGTCGGCAGGCGCGACCAGTAGCACGTTACCAACCTGGCGCTTATCCAGACCTTTGGTTTTAAGCACCAGATCCAGAGCCTGGTCCCAAGGCACGTTTTGCAGACGCAGGGTTATGTTGCCAGCGACGGTATCGCTCGCCACCAAGTTCAGATCGGTGAAGTCAGCGATCAGCTGCAGTACAGAACGAACGTCGATATCCTGAAAGTTGAGCGAGAGTTTCTCGCCCGAATAAGCAAAACGCTCAGCCTTGCGCTTCTCGGCTTCATCCTCGGTCAGAGGCTTGATGCTGATGGTCAGTTTGTTGTCTGTCTGGTACGCCAGATAATCGTATCGACCGGTCGGCTCGATGGCGACACTAGCTCCACCGGCCTGAGCGGACGAATCGACAAATTTCACGGGCGTAGCGAAATCCTGAACATCAAGACGAACACGCAGCGCCTCCGGCAGTTGAGCCTTGTCGAAGAGGACACGAATCTTTCCGCCCTGCTCCTCAATGGTCGAGCCTACCGATGGGTCAGAGAGCGTAATAACGACGTTTCCGGCACCGTCTTCACCCCGACGGAAATCGATGTTCTCGATCGCCTTACCTACAGCCATCGCCTTGGCAGGCGCAGCCACTGGAGCAACGGGCGCAGCTGAAACAGCTGGGGCACGTACAGCACCCGAACTTTCGCCCAATACCACAAAGAGATTGTTACCATCTACGCGAGTGGAGTAGGGCACCAGAGTATTGAGATTAACGATCAGTCGGGTACGGCCTTGGGCTTCAACGACGGTCACGCTCCGCGCATTGCCAACTCCTAGCTCGCGATTCTTCGCTCCGAGCTTATTGGATATGCCGGGTAGGTCGAGCGCGATCCGCGCAGGCTGATCGAGGGTATAACCACGCGGTGCAGCCACCGGTTCGTCGAACGCAAACCTCAATTCAACACGGTCGCCAGGCAGCGTAGCGACATCGAGGGCGTTCAGGTTGGCCGCCAGCAGGGCTGGAGAAATAAACGCCGCCAGCAAAGAGATACCTAGGCGTGAAAGGGTAGTGTTCATAAATTGCTTCCGTTGTGCAGACCGGTAAAGGTTTTCCATGCTTTTGCCCCGCGCTAGGTGCGCTCTTTCAAGGTCAGACTGCGCGGGCGCTCGAGCCACCCACCCTCTCCATCAGGTACGATTTCCACTACATCCACTCCCGCATCGCTGATCTCGACGATACGGCCATGGTTGCGCCCCAAATAGTCACCAATCTTGACGCGATGAACCCCGTCGCCGCCCTTGATCAAGGCGTACCGCCCCCCACCATTGGCTAACGTGCCTACCATCGTGAAGTTCTCGATATTGAACCCCTCAAGAAACTGCTTGACTCGCGACTCATCGGGCTGGATATCTTTTGAGCCCTTTTGCCGCTGGGTTAAATCAAGCTTGACGGGAGGCTGAAACGGATGTCGCAGGGCGGCAGCGCTATAGGTAAAGGCTTCGTAGGGAATGAATGCCGGTAGCGGCTCAATTGTCCCTTTCGGCTTCGCCCTGACCTCATTCATATATTGCTGCAGATCGCCGAAGTCGTTGCTGCTGCCGCAGCCAGTCAGCGCAACCAGACTTAAGCCCAACGCAGTAAGTCTCGCGCGATTCATTTCTGCAGCCCCTTGTCGTTATAACGATAAGTCTTAGCGACGATGTTCATCCGCAATTTTGATGTAGCTTCGTTCTTTTCAGTCTTGATCTCGAAATCATGTAGCGTGACGATACGCGGAAGGCTTGCCACACCACTCACGAAAGTTGCCAGATCGTGATACCCCCCAACGACCTTAATATTTATAGGCAACTCGATATAAAACTGCTGAGCCACCTCTGGCTGCAACTTGATTTCCTCGAACTCCAGCCCACTACCGAGACCTGTTCGAGTGATATCTTCCAGAAGCCCAGGGACCTCGGTATCGCTTGGCAGTTGCCGCAATAACGCACCAAACGACGTTTCCATCTCGGCCATTTGCGCTTTATAAGCTTCCAAATTGGCGGCCTGGAAGGCTTTGGTCGAGAACTGCTGCTTCAAGGTTTCTTCCTGAGCGCGCTGCTGCTCCAATTGCAGTTGCATATCCTGCAAATGAAAGTAATAACCTAGAGCAAGCACCGCTGCGAGAAGCATAACGCCGGCAATGAACTTGACCGGCGCAGGCCAAGAACCGAGGTTATTAAGATCGAGATCAGCGAAGTCTATCTTGCGAAAACTATCTAACGATTCAGCCAGACTCATGGCTTTGCTCCTTCCGTAGCGGCAACCGGCTGCGTTTGCTGAACCGTCAGCTGGAACACATTTTCCTGATCCACGGCACCGGCGGTGACGGCTTTCACCTCGTTCAGATTCGGCGCTTGGAGCCAATCAGAGGCATCAAGATTGCGCATAAGGTTGGAGACACGATTGTTCGATTCGGCAGCACCAATGATCGCAATGTTCTTTCCGGTCATTTTTACCGAAGTGAAATACACTCCATCCGGCAGAGTTCTTACAAGCTGATCAAAAACTCGCCCGATAATAGGTCGATTACCTTGCAAGTCCTGGATGATCTTCATTCGCTCCAGTAGTTGCTGACGACGCTCTTTCAATTCTTTGATTTCTTTAATACGAGCATCAAGAACCGCAATTTCCTTTTTGACAAACTCGTTGCGCGCACTCTGCTGCTCAATCGCAGCTTGGAAATAACGATCTCCAAGAAAGACCAGACCAGCCGCTATGACCAGCACACCGACCAGAGACGCTAGGAAACGCTGCTTTCGTTCTTCACGCAGCTGTTCACGCCACGGAAGCAAGTTGATTTGCGCCATCAGTCGAAGCTCCTCAGCGCCAGGCCACAAGCAATCATCAAGGCCGGCGCATCGCTAGCCAGCGCTCCAGCATTCACCTTGCTGCTCAAAGCCATATCGGCGAATGGATTCGCAACTAGAGTCTGAGTACCGATCTTCTGCTGGATCATGTGATCCAACCCAGGTATCGATGCCGTCCCGCCCGCTAACAGGATGCAGTCGACATCATGGAACTGTCCTGCCGCAAAGAAGAACTGCAACGAGCGAGAAACCTGCTGCACAACTGCCTCTTTGAACGGAAGCAAAACCTCACTGTCGTAGTCGTCTGGGAGGCCGCCTTGCTTTTTGGCTAGACCAGCTTCTTCTTGTGAAAGGCCGTAGCGTCGCTGAATTTCCTCCGTCAGCTGACGCCCACCAAAAAGCTGTTCACGGGTATAAATAGTACGACCGTTATGCAGAACACTGAGGGTAGTCATGGTGGCACCGATATCCACCACGGCGACGGTCAGCTCTCCATGCGCCGCACCCAACTGTGGAGCGAGTAGCCCGTATGACCGCTCAAGCGCATAGGCTTCGACGTCAACCACCTTGGCAGTGAGCCCCGCCAGCGCAAGCGCTGCCTCACGAATTTCGATGTTTTCCTTGCGGCAAGCGGCGAGCAGGACTTCTGCTCGGCCAGGAGAGCGAGGAGCCGGCCCCTGGACTTCGAAGTCGATCGCCACTTCTTCCAGCGGATAGGGAATGTACTGGTCCGCCTCGATCTTCAGCTGATTCTCGAGCTCTTCGTCGGACAAACCAGCATCCATCTCGATGATCTTGGTGATTACCGCGGAGCCTGAAACAGCCACTACCGCCGACTTGCATCCGGTCTTGGCCTTGGCAACCACCCGCTGCAATGCCTGGCCGACGCCCTCGACCTCGGCGAGGTTCTTTTCAACTACGGCGTTTGCCGGGAGCGGCTCGACAGCATACGCCTCGACGCGGTAGCGACTACCTGATCGACTTAATTCGAGGAGCTTGACTGAGGTCGAACTGATATCGATCCCAAGCAGCGTGTTCGCTTTCTTAGTGAAGAGCCCTAGCACGACCGATTTCCTATCTTTATCCGCAACTTACGGATTAATTATGTTTATCCACATTAGATAACAGCCTTGACAGAAGCGCAAATGGCTACCCGGCAAAAAAAACGCATATAATGTGAACGGTTTTCCCTTTCAGCATCTCCGCAGTCTTCCTCCCCCCAATCCTGGATTCCAAGAACCCTGATGCGTTTTTTGAAATTTTTTCTCTGGTCGTGCTTCGCAGTCTTTTGCGCACTCTTGCTGAGCATCAGCGGCGCATTTCTCTACCTCAGCCCCAACCTCCCCTCCGTCGATTCCCTGCGGAGCATACAGCTTCAAATTCCGCTGCGGGTTTATAGCGCGGATGACAAGCTGATCGCCGAGTTCGGGGAGATGCGACGCTCACCGATCCACTTCGAGGACATCCCTGAGGAATTCATCCACGCACTGCTGGCTGCCGAGGACGACAATTTCGCTAATCATTATGGCGTCGACATAACCGGCCTGATGCGCGCTGCCACGCAATTATTGAAAAGTGGGCAGATTCAGACCGGCGGCAGCACCATTACCATGCAGGTGGCGAAGAATTACTTCCTTACCAGTGAGCGGAGTTTCTCACGCAAGATCAATGAGATACTGCTGGCATTGCAGATAGAGCGCGAGCTCAGCAAGAACGAAATCCTCGAGCTGTACGTCAACAAGATCTACCTTGGCAATCGTGCCTATGGAATCGAGGCGGCTTCTCAGGTGTATTACGGCAAGCCCATTTCGGAGCTTAGCGTCGCACAGCTGGCGATGATCGCCGGCCTGCCGAAGGCACCTTCTGCATTCAACCCATTGGTTAATCCGACCCGCAGTAAAGAACGACGCGACTGGATCCTGGGCCGCATGCACAGACTTGGCTCACTGGATGAAACTAGCTATCGGCAAGCACTCGCCGAACCTGAGACCGCTCGGTACCACGGCGCAGCCCCCGAGCTGGATGCCGCCTACATCGCGGAGATGGCGCGCGCCGAGATGGTGGGCCGCTTCGGCAGCGCTGCCTACACGGATGGCTTCCGGGTAAAGACCACGGTGTCCAGCGAGCGGCAGCTTGCTGCCAACCTCGCACTCGACAACGGACTGATTGAATACGACCAGCGGCACGGCTACCGCGGACCGGAAGCGCGCCTCGCAGAACTGCCGCGCGATAGCTGGCCCAGCGAGCTGGCCAAGTACCGAAGCCTTTCCGGGCTGCAGCCGGCCGTCGTCACGCAGGTAGAGACCAGCGGGATTCTGGTGCTGACGCGCGACGGAAACGAGCACGCAGTCGCCTGGGACAGCATGAAGTGGGCCCGTCCCTACCTCGGCATCAACAGCATGGGACCAAGGCCGCAGCGCCCAGCCGACGTGGTCAAGCTAGGCGACGTGGTCCGCATTCGCTGGCAGGATGATGAAACAGCCGTATTCAGCCAGGTGCCGCAGGCGCAGGCGGCACTGGTTTCACTCGACCCCCAGGATGGTTCGATCGAAGCGCTCGCAGGCGGTTTCTCGTTTGGCCAGAGCAACTACAACCGCGCCATCCAGGCCAAGCGCCAACCCGGGTCAAGCTTCAAACCGTTCATTTACAGCGCAGCACTGGACGCGGGCTACACCGCCGCGAGCCTAGTCAACGATTCCCCCATCGTCTTTGTCGAACAGGGCATGGACCGCATCTGGCGCCCGAAGAACGACAACAATACGTTCCTCGGTCCGATCCGCATGCGCGAGGCGCTGTACAAATCGAGGAATCTGGTTTCGATTCGTCTGCTGCAGACAATGGGCATCGACCACACGATCGATTACATCAGCCGCTTCGGTTTCAATCCGCAGGACCTGCCGCGCAACCTATCTCTGGCATTGGGTACGGCGACGCTTACACCTATGGAGATCGCCACCGGCTGGACGACCTTTGCAAACGGTGGGTACAAGATCGAGCCATACCTGATCCAGCGCATAGAAGACCGTGAAGGCAAGCTGCTCTTCGAGGCCAACCCGGCACGCGTGCCATCGCGAAATACCCAGATCGAGGAAACAGAGGCCGAGGCTTACGCAGCGCCTGACACTAGAGACCTGAATGACGGCGAGGCACTCGACGCCGAACCACGCCTTGCCGAGCAGGTACTCGATGAACGTACCGCCTACATCATGACCAGCATGCTGCAGGACGTTATCAAGCGCGGCACAGGGCGACGTGCGCTGGCCATGGGGCGCGGTGACATCGCAGGCAAAACCGGCACCACCAACGACTCCATCGACAGCTGGTTCTCCGGCTATAACGCCGACATCGTAACCACGGTATGGGCGGGCTTCGACCAGCCACAAAGCCTGGGGCGCAACGAATATGGCGGCACGGTCGCTCTGCCGATCTGGATGAGCTACATGAGCGCAGTGCTAAAGGACATGCCCGAGCACCCGCCAGCGGAGCCGGACGGGCTGCTCAAGCTGCGCATCGATCCGGTCAGCGGTCGCTCTGCCACACCCAGCACGCCTGACGCCTATTTCGAGGTCTTCAAGAGCGAGGATTCGCCGCCCCCCATGGGTGAATTCGACTCTGGAATCCAGGCACCTGGAAGCCCTCTTCCGGCCGATGAAGCCGCCCCGCTGGATCTGTTCTGATCGACCGATTTTCGCCAGCCAACAAAAAACCCCGCCTTGGCGGGGTTTGTTTTTTCAGCGCGGTCAGCCGTTGAAAACGTCGTTAACCGACTGCAGCGGATAATGCGACGGGTAAGGCAATGTCGCCACGCCACTTTCGATGGCTGCCTTGGCCACGGCATCAGACACCAACGTGATCAGACGCGGATCCATTGGCTTCGGAATGATGTACTCGCGGCCGAATTCCAGACTATCCACACCGTACGCAGCAGCCACTTCAGCCGGCACTGGCAACTTGGCGAGATCGCGCAGCGCAATGGCGGCCGCGATCTTCATCTCCTCGTTAATGCGCTTGGCGCGAACATCCAGCGCGCCACGGAAGATGAACGGGAAGCCCAATACGTTGTTGACCTGGTTCGGGTAGTCCGAGCGACCAGTTGCCATGATGACATCCGAACGCGTCGCATGCGCCAGCTCCGGGCTGATCTCCGGATCAGGATTGGAGCAGGCGAAGACAACCGGATTGGCCGCCATGCGCTTGAGACCTTCCGGACTCAGCAGGTTGGCGCCTGACAGGCCGACGAAAACGTCGGCACCTTCGAGCGCATCGTCCAGAGTGCGCTTGTCGGTTTCATGGGCGAACACAGCCTTGTACTGGTTCAGATCGTCACGACCGGCGTGGATGACGCCCTTGCGATCGATCATGAAGATGTTCTCGATTTTCGCACCCATGCTGACCAGCAGCTTCATGCACGAGGTTGCGGCAGCCCCAGCACCGAGGCAGACGATCTTGGCCTGCTCGAGAGTCTTGCCGGCGATTTCCAGCGCATTGAGCATGCCGGCAGCCGTCACGATGGCGGTGCCATGCTGGTCGTCATGGAAAACCGGGATATCGCACTGCTCGATCAGCGCCCGCTCGATCTCGAAGCACTCCGGCGCCTTGATATCTTCCAGATTGATGCCACCAAAGGTGATCGAGATGCGCTTGACGGTATCAATGAAGGCCTGCGGGCTTTCCGCATCGACTTCGATGTCGAATACGTCGACGCCAGCGAAACGCTTGAACAGCACGCCCTTGCCTTCCATCACCGGCTTGGAAGCCAGCGGGCCAAGGTTGCCCAAGCCGAGAATAGCGGTGCCGTCGGAGATAACAGCCACCAGGTTGCCTTTGCCAGTGTAGCGGTAAGCCAGCTCCGCATCGCGAGCGATCTCGCGCACAGGCTCGGCTACACCCGGGCTGTAGGCCAGGGAAAGATCACGAGCGGTGGCGGTGGGCTTGGTCAGCTCGACGCTCAATTTCCCTGGACGGGGCTGGGCATGGTATTCGAGCGCGGCAGTTTTCAGGTCAGTCATGTGGCATTTCCGCTTATTTTACTGGGACAGACAGGCGGTCGAGCATACGCCAAGAACAAGCGCACTCACAAGCCAGCGGGCCGGCTGACTGTCAAGCCCAAGCCGCTACGACTTTCCGGGTAGATTCACGCGCCGTTACGAACAGCCGATCAGCGCGTCAACCCCAGCATCGCCGGATGGGTGACGCGCAGCATCCAGCGGGCCTGCCCGGCCCCCACCCGTCCGCGGCGGTCGACTACCCAGCCCCTCAGCTCGAGTCGCTTCCCGGCAAGCACGGTCATTGTCCGGACATCGAATGCGTCAAGCGCCTGCGGCGGTATGTTCACCACCAGCGGACCATCCATTTCCAGCCAATAGCCGCCGCGATTGCGCTCGACCCGCTCGACCCTGCCTTCGAGCAGCGCGAAGCCACCACGCCTCAACGATTGCGGCGAGCCGGGCTTCAGCTCGCGCCAGACACCCAGACCGTTTTGCCGCGCCTGCTGCTCGGCCCGCTGCTGACAGGCCACCAGCCGTGTATTCGGCGCCACCGCGACCATGAAGCCAAGGCCATCGGCAAGCAGCACGGCTTCGAGATTACGTCCCTGCGCGTCATAAGCATGGGCCAGCGTGCGCCCATAGCGATCCTGCCGCTCCTGGCCCAGGACCAGACCGACCCGCCCGTCACTGGCATGCACCAATGCCTGCAGTCGGCGCCGTGCGGCCAGCGCGAAAGGCTCGGCCTTGCGCCCGTCACGCCCCAGCTCCGGCGTGTTGATGCCGATCAGCCGCACGCTGCGACCATCGACCAGACGCAGCGTATCGCCGTCAACGACTTGGGCCACTTCCAGCGTCGACAAGCGCCCCGGCGACGGGCAGAAGGCAAGCGCTTGAATTTGCCAGAAGACGGAAACGAAAAAGGCGCCCACCAGGGACGCCTTTTTCATGTGCTCGGAAAACCCCATTGGATTCCCGGTACGCCAGCTTACTTGGCGCCGAACACACCGAAACGTTGCTTGAAGCGATCGATACGGCCGCCGGTATCCAGCACCTTCTGCTTGCCGGTGTAGAACGGGTGGCACTCGGAGCACACGTCGAGGCTCAGGTTCTTGCCCAGCGTGGAGCGGGTCTTGATGACGTTGCCACAGCTGCAGGTGGCCTCGATTTCGACGTAATTAGGATGGATATCGGCTTTCATGGTGAATCCTCTAGGATTGTGTGCCGCCACCCGACCCTATGTCGAGTACCGCACGAAGTAGGGCGCGAATCATACCAGAGCGCTAGGGTGATGCAAGCGCGGGCGACAGACGCGCTGAGCCGCTGGCGCGCTCGCGACGACGCCGAATCGCGTCATCGTTTACCATCGCCGCACATCACCAAGGATCATCGAGTGTCTTCCAGCATCCTACGCCTGGCGCTGCCCTCCCCCCTGCGTCGCCTGTTCGATTACCTGCCGCCGGCTGGCGTGTCACCCGCCGCTCTTCAACCAGGCGTACGCCTGCGCGTGCCATTCGGTCGACGCGAAGTGGTCGGCATTCTGGTCGAGCTGAGCGACCACAGCGAAGTGCCGGCGGAGAAGCTCAAGCCAGCCCTGGAACTGCTGGATAGCAAACCACCCCTGCCCGCCCCGCTATTCAAGCTTTGCCTGTGGACCGCGCAGTATTATCAGCACAGCCTTGGCGACACCCTCAGCTGGGCACTGCCGGTACTGCTGCGTCAGGGCGAACCCGCTGAAGCGCGACAAGAGCGCTACTGGCACGTAGCCGAAGACGCGAGCCCTGACGATCCGCGATTGGTTCGTGCACCCAGGCAGCGCGAAGCGCTGAAGGCCATCGCCCAGCACGCTCACGGCTTGCCACATGCGCTGCTCAGCAAACTGCAGCTGAACAAGGACAGCCTCGACCTGCTGCTGGAAAAGGGCCTGGTGCGTATCGAATCCCGCCGCAGCAGGCCGACGCGCGGGCACAGTGGCGGCTGGCTGCTACAGGCCGAACTCACCTTGAATACACAGCAACGCGCGGCCTTCGAGGCGGTGAGCGCGGGCCTCGGAGGATTTCAGGCGTTCCTGCTGGCGGGGGTGACCGGCAGCGGCAAGACCGAGGTCTACCTGCAACTGATTCATCGCGTACTAGAAGCCGGCAAGCAGGCGCTGGTGCTGATCCCCGAGATCAACCTGGGGCCACAGACGCTTGCCCGCTTCGAACAGCGCTTCAACGCCCGGATCGCGCTGCTGCACTCCAACGTCAACGATCGTGAACGACTCGATGCCTGGCTCGCCGCCCGCGATGGCGAAGCGGACATCATCATCGGTACCCGTTCGGCCCTGTTCACGCCGATGAAGAATCCCGGCCTGATCATCATCGACGAGGAGCACGACGCCTCTTATAAACAGCAGGAAGGCTTGCGCTACCACGCCCGCGATCTGGCCCTGCTGCGCGCGCGCCAGGAGAACCTGCCGATTGTGCTCGGTTCGGCCACGCCCTCGCTGGAAAGCCTGCACAACGCCCACAGCGGCCGCTATGCGCTGCTCAAACTGACGCAACGGGCCGGCAATGCGCAGTCGCCGCGCTTCCTGCGCCTGGATGTCAAGAGTCGCCCGCTGGACGCCGGCATATCCGGCCCGCTGCAACAGGCCATCGGCCAGACCCTCGGCGCCGGCCAGCAGGTTTTGGTCTACCTCAACCGACGAGGCTTCGCCCCCACCCTGCTCTGCCATGACTGCGGCTGGCTCAGCCAGTGCCCACGCTGCGACGCGCGGATGACCCTGCATCAACGTCACAACGAACTGCGCTGCCACCACTGCGGGCACGTCGAGCGACCGCCGCGCAGCTGTCCGGACTGCGGCAAGGTGGATCTGCGCCCGGTTGGCGCCGGAACGGAACGCGCCGAGGAGCGCCTGGGCATCCTCTTTCCCGACTATCCGGTGCTGCGTATCGACCGCGACAGCACCTCGCGCAAGGGCGCGATGGAGCAGATGATCGGCACCATCAACCGCGGCGAACCCTGCCTGCTGGTCGGCACGCAGATGCTCGCCAAGGGTCACCATTTTCCGCGCGTCACGCTGGTGGCGATTCTCGATGCTGACGGCGGGCTGTTCTCAGCCGACTTCCGCGCCAGCGAGCGCATGGCCCAGCTGATTGTCCAGGTCGCCGGGCGCGCCGGGCGCGCAGAGGAGCCTGGCAAGGTCATCATCCAGACGCATCTGGCCGACCATCCGCTGCTGGTGCAGCTGACCGAACAGGGTTATTTCGCCTTCGCCGAGCAGGCCCTGTCCGAGCGCCGCGCGGCCGGTCTGCCGCCGTTCAGCCATCTGGCGCTGCTGCGCGCCGAGGCACAGAAGCCCGGCCAGGCCGAAGCCTTCCTTGACGACGCCTGCAACCTCGCCGAACAGTTGCTCGACCAGCTGCAGCTCAACGGCGTCGACCTGCTCGGACCGGTTCCCGCACCGATGGAACGGCGTGCCGGCCGCTACAGGGCGCAATTACTGCTTCAGGGCAACGCGCGGGCGACCCTGCACCGGCTGATGGACGCCTGGGTCCCGATGCTCGAACAACTGCCCGGCGGTCGCGCCGTGCGCTGGAGCCTGGATGTCGACCCGATCGATCTGTTCTGATCACCTGATCGAAACCCGGACTTTTGCCGCCCTGCGCGCCACGCACCTTGAAGCGATACCCATCGCGCCCCGATAATGCCGGGTTTTCGCGCACACTTGCGGACTGAGCCGACCATGAAAGACAGCATTCGCCACCTGATCCAGCAAGCCCTCGTCCGCCTGACCGCCGAAGGCGTCCTGCCTGAAGGGCTGACCCCCGCGATTCAGGTGGAAAACACCAGAGACAAGAGCCACGGCGATTTCGCCAGCAACATCGCCATGATGCTGGCCAAACCGGCCGGGCTGAAGCCGCGCGACCTGGCCGAGAAGCTGATCGCCGCGCTGCCGCAGGACGCGCAGATCAGCAAGGTGGAAATCGCCGGACCAGGCTTTCTGAACTTCTTCCAGAACAGCGACGCACTGGCCGAGCGCCTCGAAGCGGCCCTGGCCGATCCACAGCTGGCAGTGCGCAAGGCGTCGGCGCCCCAGCGCGTGGTGATCGACCTGTCATCGCCGAACCTGGCGAAAGAGATGCATGTTGGCCACCTGCGCTCGACCATTATTGGTGACGCCGTCGGTCGTGTGCTCGAGCACCTCGGCGACGAGGTGATCCGGCAGAACCACGTCGGCGACTGGGGCACCCAGTTCGGCATGCTGTTGGCTTACCTGGAGGAGAAACCGGCGGCGGCGGAAAGCGAGCTGTCCGACCTGGAGCAGTTCTATCGCGCAGCGAAACAGCGCTTCGACGAGTCCGCCGAGTTCGCCGACCGCGCCCGCGAACTGGTGGTAAAGCTTCAAGCCGGGGACGCACAATGCCTGAGCCTGTGGACGCGCTTCAACGATATTTCCCTGTCGCACTGCCAGAAGATCTACGACCGCCTCAACGTCAAGCTGACCCCGGCCGACGTCAAGGGTGAGAGCGCCTACAACGCCGAGCTTGCAGATATCGTCGAAGCCCTGCGCAGTAAAGGTCTGCTCACCGAGGACAACGGCGCGCAGTGCGTCTTCCTCGACGAATTCAAGAACGCCGAAGGCAATCCGCTCCCGGTGATCGTGCAGAAGGCCGGCGGCGGCTACCTCTACGCCACCACCGACCTGGCGGCCATGCGTTACCGCAGCCAGGTCCTGCATGCCGATCGCGCGCTGTATTTCGTCGATCAGCGCCAGGCCCTGCATTTCCAGATGGCTTTCGAAGTGGCGCGTCGCGCCGGCTTCGTCCATGCCGGCATGCAGCTTGAGCACATGGGCTTCGGCACCATGAACGGCGCCGACGGCCGCCCGTTCAAGACCCGCGACGGCGGCACGGTAAAGCTGATCGATCTGCTCGACGAAGCCGAGCAGCGCGCCTATGCCTTGGTCAAGGGCAAGAATCCGGACCTCGATGAAGCCGAGCTCCGCCAGATCGCCCGCGCGGTGGGTATCAGCGCCGTCAAATATGCCGACCTGTCCAAGCACCGCACCAGCGACTATCGCTTCAACTTCGAACTGATGCTGAGCTTCGAAGGCAACACCGCGCCCTACCTGCTCTATGCCTACACCCGCGTGGCCAGCGTTTTCCGCAAGCTGGGTCAAGGCATCGATGAGATCGCCGGGCAGATTCAGCTCGAGGCTGAGCAGGAACTGGCGCTCGCCGCCAAGCTCGCCCAGTTCGGCGAAGTGCTGAACAGCGTCGGTGAGAAAGGCGAACCGCACTTGCTGTGCGCTTACCTGTACGATCTGGCCGGGCTGTTCTCCAGTTTCTACGAGCACTGCCCGATCCTCAGCGCCGAACAGCCAGAGCAGAAGCAGAGTCGACTGCGCCTCGCTGCCCTGACCGGCAAGACCCTCAAGCAGGGCCTGGAACTTCTCGGCCTGGAAACTCTGGAGCGCATGTAAGTGGCTGCAAGGAAGAAAGCCGCGCCCAAACGAGGCGCGAGCCGCTATCAGGCGCCCGCCAAACAGGCCGTACCAGGCTGGATCTGGCTGGTCTGTGGCCTGGTCATCGGCGGTTTCATCATGTTTCTGATGAGCCTTGAGCCGGGTGGCGAGGAGGTCAAGCGCAACAAGGACGCACCCAAGACCGCGATCAAGGAGCAACCCAAGCGCACGCCAGCCAGCGAGCAGACGGTCAAGCCGAAATACGACTTCTATACGCTGCTGCCGGAGTCGGAAGTGATTCTGCCGCCGGAAGCCAAGCAGCCGGAACCGCCGGTTAAGCCGGTAACGCCGGTTAAGCCGGTAACGCCGGAGGAAGCAGCGAAGATCGACGAAGCCCGCGCGCAGGCCGCACTCAATGGCCAGGTACCACCGCCGCCGCCCACAGTGGCCAAGGCACCCGTTACCCAGTTCTTTCTGCAGGCCGGCTCGTTCCGCCAGCAGGCGGAGGCTGATCGGGTACGCGCGCAGATCATCCTGCTTGGTCAGGACGTGCGCGTGGAAAGCGTCAAGGTGCGTGATGAGCCCTGGTATCGCGTACTGGTCGGACCCTTCGGCAGCCGCGAGCAACTGAATGCCGCACAAAAGACGCTGGCCGCCAGCGGCTACAAGAACCTGCTGTTGCAGCAGCGGCAGACGCGCTGAACGAAAAACGCCGGGCTTTCGACCCGGCGTTTTTCATTCTGGCGCAGCAAAGCGAATCAGCTTTCCCGCGGCGCGTAGGCAAACACGTCAGCGCGCATCTGATGCGGGTCCATCCCCGCCTCCACCAACGCATCCAGCGTGCCATAGACCATCGACGGCGAGCCGCTGGCATAGATATGCAACGGTTTGAGGTCGTTGAAATCCTCGCGAATCGCTTCGTGCAGCATGCCGCAGCGACCTTCCCAACCGCAGACGTCGCTGACGACACGGTGCAGATGCAGATTGCTCATGCCCTGCCATTCATCCCAGTGCGACAGCTGGTAGAAGTCTTCGGGATGGCGAACACCCCAGTACAGATGCACCGGATGCGAGAACCCGGCTGCGCGGCAATATTCGATCAGACTGTGCATCTGCGCCATGCCGGTGCCCGCTGCAACCAGCACCAAGGGACCGTCCGGCAGTTCTGCCAGATGCGTGTCGCCGAATGGCAGTTGGATCCGCGCAAAGCCCTGCCGCCGCAGGAATGCCAGCAGCTCGATCGCGGATTCCTCACGCGCCAGCACGTGCAGCTCCAGCTCTCTGCCGCTGCCGGGAGCAGAGGCAAGGGAAAACGCGGACCACTCACCGTCCTCCCGTTGCAGCAACAGATATTGACCGGCGTGATAGCGCGGCTGGCGACCGGCCGGCAGGCGTAGGCGCAAGCGCACCACATCGCCACCGACCTCTTCGTAGCCACTGAGCTGGCAGCTCAGCTCGCGTACCGGCAATTCGCCGGGCGCCAGCACGCCATCCCACAGCAGCACGCAGTCTTCCAGTGGCTCGGCCAGGCAGGCCAGCAGTTCGCCGTGATCGCGCACCTCGCCGGCCTGCCGCACACGTCCTTCGACCAGCAGCGAGGCGCAGATGTGGCAATTGCCGTTGCGACAGCTCTGCGGGCATTCGTAGCCCAGACGCCTGGCGGCATCGAGAAATCGTTCGCCGGGCCGCACGTCGAGCACGGCGCCGGATGGCTGCAAAGTAACTTTCATGTGCACGTCTTATCAGTGAACGGGATGACCCGCCAAGGCTTTCGGGAGGGCTCGGGCCCGCCTCTTCGGATATGTCAGTCGATACCCAGCTGCGACCAGAGTTCATCAACCCGCTGCTTCACCGCCGGGTCCTGAACGATGACCCGCCCCCATTCGCGGTTGGTCTCGCCCGGCCATTTGTGGGTGGCATCCAGGCCCATCTTCGAGCCCAGCCCGGAGATCGGCGAGGCGAAATCCAGGTAGTCGATCGGCGTGTTGTCGATCATCACCGTGTCGCGCTTGGGATCCATGCGTGTGGTGATGGCCCAGATCACATCGTTCCAGTCGCGGGCGTTGATGTCGTCGTCGGTGACGATGACAAACTTGGTGTACATGAACTGACGCAGGAAGCTCCACACGCCGAGCATGACCCGCTTGGCGTGGCCGGGATACTGCTTCTTCATGGTCACCACCGCCATGCGATAGGAACAGCCTTCCGGCGGCAGGTAGAAATCGACGATTTCCGGGAACTGCTTCTGCAGGATCGGTACGAACACCTCGTTCAGCGCCACGCCGAGAATCGCCGGCTCATCCGGCGGACGCCCGGTATAGGTGCTGTGATAGATCGGGTTTCGGCGATGGGTAATGCGCTCGACGGTGAACACCGGGAAGCGGTCGACCTCGTTGTAGTAGCCGGTGTGGTCGCCGTAAGGTCCTTCATCGGCCATCTCGCCCGGATGGATATGCCCTTCGAGGACGATCTCGGCGTACGCCGGCACCTGCAGATCGGAGCCGATCGCCTTGACCAACTCGGTGCGCGAACCGCGCAACAGGCCGGCGAAGGCATATTCGGACAGCGTATCGGGCACAGGCGTCACCGCACCGAGAATCGTCGCCGGATCCGCGCCCAGTGCCACGGCGACCGGGTACGGCCGATCCGGGTATTTATTGCACCATTCACGGAAATCCAAGGCCCCACCACGATGGCTGAGCCAGCGCATGATCACCTTGTTGCGGCCGATGACCTGCTGGCGGTAGATACCGAGGTTCTGCCGCTCCTTGTTCGGCCCCTTGGTGATGGTCAGACCCCAGGTGATCAGCGGCGCGGCGTCGCCCGGCCAGCAGTGCTGTACGGGGATTGTCCCCAGGTCGACGTCATCACCTTCGATGATCACTTCCTGGCAGGGCGCGTCCTTGAGCACCTTGGGCGCCATGCTGATGACCTTCTTGTAGATCGGCAGCTTGCTCCAGGCGTCCTTCAACCCCTTCGGCGGCTCCGGCTCCTTGAGAAACGCCAGCAGCTTGCCGATCTCACGCAGTTCGGAGACATCCTCGGCGCCCATACCGAGGGCGACCCGCTGCGGCGTGCCGAACAGATTGCCAAGCACCGGCATGTCGAAACCCGTCGGGTTCTCGAAGAGCAGTGCCGGGCCCTGCTTGCGCAGGGTGCGGTCACAGATTTCGGTCATTTCCAGAACCGGGGAGACAGCAGCCGTGACGCGCTTGAGCTCACCGCGTTTTTCCAGGCCGCTGATAAAGTCGCGCAGATCGCGATACTGCATGCTTGAGCCTCGCATGGGCCGGCAGGGACGAGGCGCAAAGTTTAGCGCCCGCGTCGGGTTTTCCAAAACCTGCAGACAGACGAAGGCCGGGTTTCCCCGGCCTTGTTGGCAACGACGAGTCGCTTACTTGCGCTTCATGGACATGAAGAATTCGTCGTTGGTCTTGGTGTCCTTGAGCTTGTCGAGCAGGAACTCAATCGCAGCGCTTTCATCCATCGGATGCAGCAGCTTGCGCAGGATCCAGATGCGCTGCAGCTCTTCCTCGCTGGTCAGCAGCTCTTCGCGGCGAGTACCCGAACGGTTGATGTTGATGGCCGGGAAGACACGCTTCTCGGCAATGCGACGATCCAGTTGCAGCTCCAGGTTACCGGTGCCCTTGAACTCCTCGTAGATCACCTCGTCCATCTTCGAGCCGGTCTCCACCAGCGCGGTGGCGAGAATGGTCAGCGAACCGCCTTCCTCGATGTTGCGCGCGGCACCGAAGAAACGCTTGGGCTTCTCCAGGGCGTGGGCATCGACACCACCAGTGAGCACTTTGCCGGAGCTCGGGATCACGGTGTTGTAGGCACGCGCCAGACGGGTGATGGAGTCGAGCAGAATGACCACGTCCTTCTTGTGCTCGACCAGGCGCTTGGCCTTCTCGATCACCATCTCGGCGACCTGCACGTGACGGGTTGGCGGCTCGTCGAAGGTGGAGGCGACCACTTCGCCGCGCACGGTGCGCTGCATCTCGGTCACTTCTTCCGGACGCTCGTCGATCAGCAGAACGATCAGGTGGCACTCGGGGTTGTTGCGGGTGATGTTGCTGGCGATGTTCTGCAGCATGATCGTCTTGCCCGCCTTTGGCGGAGCGACGATCAAGCCGCGCTGGCCCTTGCCGATCGGAGCACAGAGGTCGATTACGCGACCGGTGAGGTCTTCGGTGGAACCGTTACCGGCTTCCATCTTCAGGCGCTCGTTGGCGAACAGCGGGGTCAGGTTCTCGAAGAGGATCTTGTTCTTCGCATTCTCCGGCCGATCGTAGTTGATCGAGTCGACCTTGAGCAGGGCGAAGTAGCGCTCACCTTCCTTCGGAGGGCGAATCTTGCCGATGATGGTGTCACCGGTGCGCAGGTTGAAGCGGCGAATCTGGCTGGGCGAGACGTAGATATCGTCCGGGCCGGCCAGGTAGGAAGAATCCGCAGAGCGCAGGAAGCCGAAGCCGTCCTGGAGAATCTCCAGCACGCCATCACCGGAGATTTCCTCGCCGCTTTTAGCGTGCTTCTTGAGCAGGGAGAAAATCACGTCCTGCTTGCGCGAACGGGCCATGTTATCGATGCCCATCTGTTCGGCCATTTCCAGCAGTTCGGTGATGGGCTTTTGCTTGAGTTCAGTCAGATTCATAGAGAGAGTCAGGAAGGATGTAGAAAGCGATTAGCTTGAGAAGCCGCGCAGCAAGAGACGAACAGGTTCGTTGTGCTTTATGAGGCTGAAGTGCGTCGGCGACGGCGTGCAGAGGGCGACGGAAGAATGCGTCGCGAGGCCGAATTTAGCACCGTGCAGACGAAGCGTCCACCCTGCCGATGAAAAAAGCCCCCGCGACTGCGAGGGCTTTAGAGGGGAACTTCGGCGAAGTCAGATGTTGCTGTCGAGGAACGCCGCCAGCTGCGACTTGGACAGTGCACCGACCTTGGTCGCCTCGACGTTGCCGTTCTTGAACAGCATCAGCGTCGGGATACCGCGCACGCCGTACTTCGGCGGGGTTTCCTGGTTCTCGTCGATATTGAGCTTGCAAACCTTCAGACGACCTTCGTAGTCCTTGGCGATCTCGTCGAGTACCGGCGCGATCATCTTGCACGGACCACACCACTCGGCCCAGTAGTCGACCAGTACGGGACCGTCGGCCTGGAGGACGTCCTGCTCGAAACTGCTGTCGCTGACATTGTTGATGTATTCGCTCATGGATTTTCTCCAGGGTCGGAACGGAAAGGTCGCCATCATAGCCCTACTGTGAGCGGATCGAAAGCTGCAGACCCTCGGGTCGGCGACGATCGCCCGCGAGCGGCGCCTCCGTGCGTCAACGACTGCGTTGGCGGATGGGGGCGATCATGTCAGGATGTCTGAGTTTTGCATCGAGACTGCCCAATGCGCCATAACACCGCTGAGACCTTTCCCATGATCGCCGCCCTGGATCTGGGCTCGAACAGCTTTCACATGGTGCTCGCGCGCACCAGCAATGGCGAAATGCGCATCCTCGAACGGCTCGGCGAGAAGGTCCAGCTGGCTGCCGGGATCGACGAAAACCGTCTACTCGACGAGGCCGCCATGCAGCGTGGGCTGGACTGTCTGCGTCGCTTCGCCCAGCTGGTCAATCATCTGCCGCAGGGCGCTGTACGCATCGTCGGCACCAACGCACTGCGTGAAGCGCGCAATCGCGCCACCTTCATCCGCCGCGCCGAAGAGATCGTCAACCATCAGGTCGAGGTCATCTCCGGCCGCGAAGAAGCGCGCCTGATCTATCTCGGCGTGTCGCACACCATCCCGAGCAGTTCCGGCCGCCGCCTGGTGGCAGACATCGGCGGCGGCAGCACCGAGTTCATCATCGGCGAAGGGTTCGAATCGCAGCTGCGCGAAAGCCTGCAGATGGGCTGCGTGAGCTACACCCAACGTTTCTTCCGTGACGGCAAGATCACCCCGGCACGCTACGCCCAGGCCTACACCGCCGCGCGGGTAGAGCTGATGGGCATCGAGCATGGTCTGCGCCGGCTCGGCTGGCAGGAATCCATCGGCGCGTCCGGCACCATCCGAGCCGTAGGCCTGGCGATCAAGAGCGGCGGCTTCGGCAACGGCGAGGTCAACCTCGAAGGGCTGGGATGGCTCAAACGCAAGCTGTTCAAGCTCGGCGACGTGGAGAAGATCGACATCGACGGCATCAAGCCGGACCGTCGCGGCGTGTTTCCTGCGGGCCTGGCGATTCTCGAGGCGATATTCGATGCGCTGGAGATCAGCAGCATGACCCACTCCGAAGGCGCCCTGCGCGAAGGGGTGCTCTACGACCTGCTAGGCCGTCACCATGACGAGGACATCCGTGACCGCTCGCTGAGCTTCCTGATGGAGCGCTACCACGTCGACATGGAACAGGCCGCGCGAGTCGAAGCCAAGGCGCTGGAGGCGTTCGACCAGGTGGCCGAGGCGTGGAGCCTGGATCAGGACTGGCACCGGGAGCTGCTCGCCTGGGCTGCACGGGTGCATGAAGTGGGCCTGGATATCGCGCACTACCACTACCACAAGCATGGCGCCTACCTGATCGAGCATTCCGACCTGCCCGGCTTCTCCCGTCAGGATCAGCTGATGCTGGCGCTGCTGGTGCGTGGCCACCGACGCAATATTCCTCAGGACAAGTTCGGCGAGACCGGGGTCGATGCCGATGCACTGGTGCGACTGTGCATCCTGCTGCGCTTCGCCATCCTGTTCCACCACATCCGCGGTGCTAACGCCGTCTCCGAGGTGCAGCTAAAGGCGACCGAACGGGGCCTGGAGCTGATCTTCCCGACCGGCTGGCTGGGCGCGAACCCACTGACCAGGGCCGACTTCGAGGCCGAAGCCGCCTGGCTCGCGCGCGTGGGCTACGAACTGCGGATGAAATGAAACAAGGGCCCTAGGGGGCCCTTGATGATACAGGTAACCAGTCTTCGCCTCCTGAGCCAGGCCGACGCGGCACGCGCCAGCCACATGCCTGAAAACGCACCGTGGGAAACACCCGACTCAGCGCACGCCGACCTGCGGCCCGGTGAGACGCTCCAGCAACGTACTCTGGATGTTGCGCGCATTCTGATTACCGGTGGGGCTGTTGCGCAGGTAGCTGCCGTCAGGCTGCAGAATCCAGCTCTGGGTGTTGTCGCTGAGGAAGCCTTCCAGCTCCTTCTTAACCCGCATCACCAGTTTCTTGCCTTCCACCGGGAAACAGGTTTCCACCCGACGATCGAGGTTGCGCTCCATCCAGTCGGCACTGGACAGGTAGAGCTTCTCGTCACCGTCATTCTGGAAGTAGAACACCCGACTGTGCTCAAGGAACCGGCCGATGATCGAGCGCACATGGATGTTGTGCGAGACACCGGCGATGCCCGGCCGCAGGCAGCACATGCCACGCACGATGAGATCGACGCGCACGCCGGTCTGGCTGGCCTTGTACAGCGCCTTGATCATCTTCGGATCGGTCAGCGCATTGATCTTCAGAATGATATGCGCGGGCCGCCCCTCGGCCGCGTGCTGGGTTTCCTGGGCGATCAGGTCCAGCAGCGTCTTCTTCAGGGTAAATGGCGCGTGCAGCAGCTTTTTCATGCGCATGGTCTTGCCCATGCCGATCAACTGACTGAACAGCTTGGAGACGTCCTCACACAACGCGTCATCGGATGTCAGCAGACTGTAGTCGGTATACAGCCGGGCGTTGGCCGCGTGGTAGTTGCCGGTACCCAGATGCGCGTAACGGCACAGCTCGCCATTTTCGCGACGCAGGATCAGCATCATCTTGGCGTGGGTCTTGTAGCCGACTACGCCATAGATCACCACCGCGCCGGCCTGCTGCAGGCGGCTGGCGAGCTGCAGGTTGGATTCCTCGTCGAAGCGGGCGCGCAGTTCGATCACCGCGGTAACTTCCTTGCCGCTGCGCGCCGCATCGACCAGCGCATCGACGATCTCCGAATTGGCACCCGAGCGATACAGCGTCTGCTTGATCGCCAGCACGCACGGGTCCTTCGCAGCTTCACGCAGCAGATCGACCACCGGCGTGAAGGACTCGAACGGGTGCAGCAGCAGGATGTCCTGCTTGTTGATCACACTGAATATCTTGTCGCTGTTCTGCAGCAACTTCGGAATTGACGGTGTGAAGGGGCTGTATTGCAGCTCCGGGTGGCTGTCCAGCCCGGTGATGCTGAACAGGCGGGTCAGGTTGACGGGGCCGTTGACTCGGTACATTTCGCCCTCGCCCAGACTGAACTGCTTGAGCAGAAAATCGGCCAGGTGCTGCGGGCAGGTATCGGCCACTTCCAGGCGCACGGCATCGCCATAACGACGCGAGATCAGCTCGCCACGCAGCGCGCGTGCCAGGTCCTCGACGTCCTCGGTGTCAACCGAAAGGTCGGCGTTACGGGTGAGGCGGAACTGGTAGCAGCCCTTGACCCGCATGCCGTGGAACAGGTCGTCGGCATGGGCATGGATCATCGAGGAGAGGAAGACGAAGTTGTCGCCGGCGCCGCCGACCGACTCCGGCACGCGGATCACCCGCGGCAGCAGGCGTGGCGCCGGGATGATCGCCAGACCGGAATCGCGGCCGAAGGCATCGACGCCTTCCAGCTCGACGATGAAGTTCAGGCTCTTGTTCACCAGCAGCGGGAACGGATGGGTCGGATCGAGACCGATCGGCGTGACGATCGGCGCAATCTCGTCGCGGAAATAGCGGCGCACCCAGGTCTTGAGTTTGGCCGTCCAGTGCCTGCGGCGAATGAAGCGGATCTGATGCTCGGCCAGCGCTGGCAGAAGCACGTCGTTGAGGATCGCGTACTGGCGGTCGACCTGTTCGTGGACCAGCTCGGAGATGCGCGCCAGCGCCTGATGCGGCTGCAGACCGTCGGCGCCCGCCTGTTCGCGGGCGAAGGTGACGCGCTTCTTCAGTCCGGCGACGCGAATCTCGAAGAACTCATCGAGGTTGCTGGAGAAGATCAGCAGGAACTTCAGCCGCTCCAGCAGCGGATAGGACTCATCCAGCGCCTGCTCGAGCACGCGGACGTTGAACTGAAGCTGCGAAAGCTCGCGATGGATGTACAGCGCACTGTCGTCCAGGTTGGTCACCAGCGCGACCGGCGTCTCCTCGGCGACTTCCAGTGGCGCAGACACCACCTCGGGCAACGTCTGTTCCAGCACCTCGCCGACCACGGCGTCCTGCAGATCCTTTTCGCTGAGTCCCTGGTTGATCATCGCTTTGCCTCGAAAGGGCTCACTGGCCCCGTTTTAATTGTTGTGCCGCCTGTTTGGCGAAGTAAGTCAGGATGCCATCGGCCCCGGCACGCTTGAAGCCGACCAAAGACTCAAGGATGACGGCCTCGCTCAGCCAGCCATTCTGGATGGCGGCCATGTGCATGGCGTACTCGCCGCTGACCTGATAGACGAAGGTCGGCGCCTTGAAGGCATCTTTGACCCGCCAGACGATATCTAGGTAGGGCAGACCGGGCTTGACCATCACCATGTCCGCGCCTTCGGCCAGGTCGGCGCCCACTTCGTGCAGCGCCTCGTCACCGTTGGCCGGGTCCATCTGATAGGTATTCTTGTTGCTCTTGCCGAGGTTGGCGGCAGAGCCCACCGCATCTCGAAACGGGCCGTAGTAGGCGCTGGCGTATTTCGCCGAGTAGGCCATGATGCGCACGTTGTGGTGTTCGGCCACTTCCAGCGCCTCGCGAATCGCCTGGATACGACCATCCATCATGTCCGACGGCGCGACCACCTGAGCGCCGGCTTCGGCGTGGGACAGCGCCTGGCGGACCAGCGCGTCGACAGTGACATCGTTCTGCACGTATCCGCTGTCGTCGAGAATGCCGTCCTGGCCGTGCGTGGTGAATGGATCGAGGGCTACGTCGGTGATGATCCCCAGCTCAGGGAAACGCGCGCGCAAGGCGCGCGTGGCGCGCTGGGCGATGCCCTCCGGGTTCCAGGCTTCGGCCGCATCGAGGGACTTCTTCTCCAGCGGTGTCACCGGAAACAGCGCCAGCGCCGGAATGCCCAGCGCCACCAGCTCTTCGGCCTCCTTGAGCAGCAGGTCGATGGACAGGCGCTCCACTCCCGGCATCGACGGCACCGGCTCGCGGCGGTTCTCGCCGTCGAGCACGAACACCGGCAGGATCAGGTCATCGACGGTCAGCACATTTTCGCGCACCAGACGGCGGGAAAAAGCGTCACGACGATTGCGACGCAGACGAGTAGCGGGGAACAGCCGGCTGGCAGGAACGAAACTCACGACGGACTCCTGGCCCGCAGAACGGGCGAATATGACGTTTATAGGCCCGACACATGACGAAATGATGACAACGCCAGGCGGTCGGGCCTCCGAAACCGCGCCCATTGTCGCCAGCCATGCCGGCGACTGCCAGTGCTTTGATCAGGCGCAAACTGCCGCGCCAGACCTGCGGCAATGAACACCGGCGCATCGCGCGAATCCAACGGAACGTGTGGGGCTTACCTGGAACCGTCCCAGGTATTAGCATCGAACGCATCCGCCGTGCCCGACGCAGGGCCGCTGAACTTGACCAGGAGTACCACCATGAACAAGAAAGTCGCCGTGATCCTCTCCGGCTGTGGCGTCTACGACGGCTCGGAGATCTACGAAAGCGTCATCACCCTGCTGCGCCTGGACCAGCGTGGCGTCAAGGTGCAGTGCTTCGCACCGAACATCGCGCAGATGCATGTGATCAATCACCTGACCGGCGACGAGATGCCGGAGTCGCGCAACGTGCTGACCGAGTCCGCTCGCCTGGCCCGCGGCGAGATCAAGGATCTGCGCGAGGCGCGCGCCGAGGATTTCGACGCACTGATCATCCCTGGCGGTTTCGGCGCCGCGAAGAACCTCTCCAATTTCGCTACCGAAGGCGCCAGCAGCAAGGCACTGCCGGATGTGGTGGCGCTCGCGCAGGCCTTTGC
Source organism: Pseudomonas sp. (assembly GCA_007713455.1). Classification (GTDB taxonomy): domain Bacteria; phylum Pseudomonadota; class Gammaproteobacteria; order Pseudomonadales; family Pseudomonadaceae; genus Stutzerimonas; species Stutzerimonas chloritidismutans. Next base: position 321,249 of record VMRT01000010.1, on the reverse strand, counting down.
CGAGGCACGCAAGCCGGTCGGGATGATGTGCATCGCGCCGACCATGGCCGCGCAGATCTTCGGCACCGGCGTGGTCTGTACCCTTGGCAGTGACGAGGCCGAGGCTGCCAAGGCGGTCGCGCAGATGGGCGCCGAGCATCAGGCGTGCGAAGTCAGCGACATCGTCGTGGACAAGCAGCATCGACTGGTCACCACACCGGCGTACATGCTGGCGCAATCCATCAGCGAAGCCGCTTCGGGCATCTACAAGCTGGTCGACCGGGTACTGGAAATGACCACCGAAGACTGATCCGAACGCCGCCGAATGATCCCGGGTCCGCCCGGGATTTTTTTGCGCGAAAGCCGCCAAAGCCGCGGCTGCTCGTGCCGCCACTCTGTTCAGCGCGAACATCCTCGGGCAGCTTGATCGCTCATCCACAGGAACGCCGACCATGAACCACGACGACGCCCTGCTCGCCGAGCAGGCCCAGGCGGTACGCCAGATGTTCGAACGCATCCCCTTCAACCAGGCGCTGGGCATCGAACTGGACGAGGTATCGACCTCCCAGGTCGTCATGCACCTGCCGATGAAGCCGGAGCTGGTCGGCAACTTCGTCCACGGCATCCTGCATGGCGGGGTCATCGCCTCGCTGCTGGACGTGGCCGGTGGGGCGATGGCAATGCTCGGTGCCTTCGACAAGCATCGCCATTTGACTACCCAGGAGCGCGCCGCACGGCTTTCCCGGCTGGGAACCATCGATCTGCGCATCGACTACCTTCGCCCAGGCCGAGGCACCCGCTTCAGTGCCAGCGCGATGCTGCTGCGCTCGGGCAACAAGGTCGCAGTGGTGCGTTCTGAGCTGCACAACGAACTGGGCACCCTGATCGCCGTGGGCACCGGCACTTATCTTTGCGGTTGATCAGCCGATAGGAGATTGGCGGCCAGGGCGACCTCTCGTACACTCTGCCGCAGCTGGCCATGCGCCACTATTCTCACGAGGCAGGACGCCCGACTGTTCGAGTGCCGCCGCGTGTCCAGACTTCTGTTTTCCGACCTTCCCGCCGACCAGATTGCCCTGCTCGGCCACAGTCACGACCCTCTGCTGGTCGTTCTCTCATACCTGGTCGCCAGCGCGGCGGCGTTCACCGCACTGGCGCTGGCCAAGCGGGTCAGCCGCAGCGGCAGCCCGCGCGGCCGCGACTTGTGGCGTTGGGTCGGCGCGTTCGCTCTGGGTGGAGGCATCTGGTCGATGCACTTCATCGGCATGCTGGCCTTCAGCGCGCCACTGGACATCAGCTACGACCATCGCATCACCCTGCTTTCGCTGCTGATCGCCATGGCCGTGTCCTATGTGGTGATGCGTCTGCTCGGCCGCGATCGCCTCAGCGTGCCGCAGTACGCGCTGGCCGGCACGGCCGCCGGCATCGGCATCGCCGCCATGCACTACACCGGGATGGCGGCGATACGCTCGCTGGCCACGCTCTACTACGCCCCGCTGGCCTTCGCTGCCTCTGTTCTGATCGCCATCGGCGCCTCGATCGCCGCGCTGGTGCTGGGATATCACTTCCGCGCCAGCCAGAGCCGGCACCAGCACTGGCAGCGCCTGCTCTGCAGCCTGTTGATGGGCGCGGCGATCGTTTCGATGCACTACACCGGCATGCATGCGCTGACCCTGGCAGTCCCCGCGCACATGCTGGAGCACACCGCCCCGTTCGGCAGTCATGGCGGCCAGCATGCCGTCCTCGCCTCGGCAATCGGTCTGGTCGCCCTGCTGGTGATCGTCACCGGCATCGCCGCCAGCTGGGCCGAGCAGCGCTTCAGCGAGCAACGCCAGGCACTCGACCAGGCCGAGCACCAGCTAAACGCGATGACCCATTACGACCCGCTGACCAACCTGTTCAACGGTCGCGCCTTCACCGAGATGGTCACCCAGGTCCTGGCCGCGCGCGAGGAACGTCAGGCGCTGGCCGTGCTGGTGGTGGATCTGGACAACTTCAAGCGCATCAACGACAGCCTCGGCCACCGCAGCGGCGACCTGGCATTGCAACAGGCGGCGCATCGAATCCGCGCGGTACTCGGTCAGCACGACATGCTGGCGCGCTTCTCCGGCGACGAGTTCTGCGTCTTGACCCTCGGCCAGTGGGAGCAGGCCCAAGCGCTGGCCAACCACATCCTCGAACAGCTGCGCCCTTCACCCTCGGCGACACCCAGCTGCGCCTGACCGCCAGCATCGGCATCAGCCAGTACCCCGAAGACGGCCTGAACTTCGATGCGCTGTTCCGCCACGCAGGCCTCGCGGTCGGCAAGTGCAAGGCCAGCGGCCGCAACCGCAGCCTGCGCTTCAACCCCGCTCTGGAACTGCGCGCCCAGGAGGATCTGTCGCTGGAACAGGACCTGCGCCGGGCACTGAACGAAAACCTCCTCAGCGTGAACTATCAGCCCATCGTCGATGGCCGCAGCGGCGAGCCGGTGAGCCTCGAGGCGCTGGTGCGCTGGCAGCATCCGCAGCAGGGTTTCATCAGCCCCGAGCGCTTCGTCGGACTGGCCGAGCAACACGGTTTCGTCGCCGAGCTGGACGCCTGGGTCGCGCGCCGCGCCTGTGCCGACCTGGTCGCCTTGCTCGATGAGGGCTACGACCTGCGGGTAGCGGTCAATTGCTCAGCGCTCAACCTGTCCAATCTGCAGATGCCGGAGGTCGTCGCGCGCATTCTCGAACGTACCGGTCTCGACCCGGCGCGGCTGACCGTGGAAGTCACCGAGAACGCACTGATGAACAGCCTTGGCGCGGCGGTGCGCACCCTCGATGCCGTCCGTGAGCTCGGGGTGAAGGTGTCCATCGATGATTTCGGCAGCGGCTATTCCTCGCTGGCCTACCTGCGCAAGCTGCCGGTGGACACCCTCAAGGTCGACCGCGCCTTCGTTCAGGAAATCGCCGAGCAGGCCAATGACCGCGCCATCACCGCGGCGATCATCGCCATGGCGCATAAACTCGGTCTCAAGGTGGTGGCCGAAGGCGTCGAGGAGGAGGTACAGCTGGCCTACCTGCGCGAAAACGGCTGCGATTACATCCAGGGCTACTACTACAGCCGCCCGCTGCCATTGTCGGCACTGCGCGACTGGCTGGCCGCGCGGCGGCCGCTCACTGCGGGCGCGACAATCGCGTGAGCAGGCGATCCAGGGAATTGGCGAAGGTCTGGCGGTCGCGCTCGCTGTAGGCCCCCTGGCCGCCGCCCATCTGGCCCTGATCGCGTAGATCGGTGAACAGGTTGCGCACCGCCAGCCGCTCGCCCATGTTGCGCTCGTCGAACTCGCGACCGCGCGGGTCGAGCGCCGCGACGCCCTTCTTCACCAGTCGATCGGCCAGCGGAACGTCGCTGCAGATCACCAGATCACCGGGCTCGGCATGTTTGACCAGATAGTCATCGGCTGCATCCGGCCCGCTCGGCACCACGATCAGCCGCACGCAGGCGAACGCCGGCTTGACCTGGCTCTGGCCGGCAACCAGCAGCACCTCGAACCGCCGTTTGAGGGCGAACTTGATCACCTGGTCCTTGGCTGCGCGCGGGCAGGCATCGGCATCGATCCACACGCGCATGGCGGTTGCCTCGCTCATGCCACCGCGTGCCTTACCGTCGCCAGCAGCGCCGCCGCGCCGGCGAACATTGCGGCGAAACTGCGGTTGACCAGGCGCTGCTGACGCGGCGTGCGCAACAGCCGCAGCACTTTCGCCGCCAGCCCGGTGTAGCCGGCCATGACGATCAGGTCGACCACCACCATGGTCGCGGCCATCTCGCTGTATTGCAGCAGCAACGGCCGCTGCGGGTCGAGAAACTGCGGCAGTACGGCGAGGATGAAAACGATTGCCTTGGGGTTGCTGGCGTTGACCACAAACCCGCGCAGCATCAGGCTCAGCGGCCTGCCGATGGGTCGCGGGGCGGCGGAATCATCCAGCGCCTCGGGCTGCGCCTGCCACTGCTTCCAGGCCAGCCAGAGCAGATAGCCGACGCCGAACCACTTGATCAGGCTGAATGCCAGTTCCGACGTGGCCAGCACCGCACCGACGCCCGCCGCGACCACGGCGATCTGCAGCACCAACGCCAGCTGCAGGCCGATGGCATTCCAGTAGCCGCGCCAGAAGCCGTACTGCAGCCCGCAGGACATCGACGCGATGGCGCCGGCACCCGGGGACAGGCTGATCACCCAACAGGCAACGAAGAACGCGAGCCAGGATTCCAGGGACATGCTGATTACCTCCATTCAACGAGCGCCGGCCGCCAGGCCGGCGCTTCGGTTCAGTCCGGCGAGCCCTTGCCCAGCTTTACCGGCTCTTTGAGCTTGCGCTTCATCGCCTTGCGCATGCGAATGTTCAGTGCCTCGACGCCCAGCGAGAAAGCCATGGCGAAGTAGACGTAGCCCTTCGGCACATGCACATCGAAGGCTTCGGCGATGAGCAGCGTGCCGACGACGATGAGGAACGACAGCGCCAGAATCTTCAGCGTCGGGTGCTGGTCGATGAACTCGCTGATGGTACCGGCAGCCAGCATCATCACCAGCACCGCGATGACGATCGCCGCGACCATCACCGGGACGTTCTGCACCAGACCGACCGCCGTGATCACCGAGTCCAGCGAGAAGATGATGTCGATCACCGCGATCTGCAGGATGATCCCGATAAACCCGGCCTTTACCACGGCGCCGCCCGCAGCCTGCTCCTCTTCCTCGCCTTCGACGCTGTGCCAGATCTCCATGGTGCTCTTGAACAGGAGGAACAGGCCTCCGAAGAACAGGATCAGGTCGCGCCCGGAAACGCCCTCGCCCAGCACCGTGAACAAGTCATTGGTCAGGCGCATCACCCAGGCGATGGATAGCAGCAGCAGGATCCGCGTGCCCATGGCCAGCGCCAGGCCGAAGAAGCGCGCCTTCGGCTGCTGTTCCTTGGGCAGGCGGCTGACCAGAATCGAAATGAAGATGATATTGTCGATGCCGAGGACGATTTCCAAGGCGGTCAGGGTCAGAAAGGCGACCCATATCTCAGGGTTGCTGAGCCATTCCATGAGGGTTCTTACTCGTTGGGGTTACGGTTATAGAGTTGCACTTCGCTGCCACGCCAACGGCGTACGGCCTTCTGGAAGAACAGGCTGTTGGGCACCTGCACGATGGCGCCGGTGCCGGCTTCGGCCACCTCTTCCAGGGTGGTGTAGACCAGATTGATGTCTATGACCCGACCCTTGACGATCGGCTTGTCGAACGCCTCGACAATTTCCACCACATCGCCCAGCCGGAACGGGCCGACAGTGAGGATGAGCACCGCACAGAGCAGGTTGGACAGCACGCTCCAGATCGCGAAGAAGGCGATGGCCGCCACCGCGACGAACCCGGAGATGGCTGTCCACAGCACGGTGGCAGAGACGCCGAAGCGCTCCAGTACCATGAGCAGCGCGCCGCCGATGATGAACCAGCGAATACCGCCGCGCACCGGGATCAGCAATTCCGGCGGCAACGGGTAACGCGACGACAGCCGAGTCAGTCCACGGGCGACCAAGCGTTGCAGGACATAGGCGACCAGCAGGATCAACAGCACCTGCAAGCCCAGCATCCACTGCAAGCGCCATTCTTCAACCAATGTCAGCCAGGGTTCGCTCATGCACTGGCCTCCAGTTGCGCCTGCAGGCTCTCGAGTATTTCCAGCGCCTCCAGCCAGGCTTCCTCCAGCTCGCCTTCGCGAACCTTCAGCTCGGCCTGCTTGGCCAGCAGCTCACGCAACTCGTCCTTGCGAGCAGACTCATAAAGCGCACTGTCGCCCAGCTGCGCCTCGAGCGTCGCCAGCTTCTCGTGCACCATCGCTAGATCCTTCTCCAGTTTGTCCGCCTGGCGCTTGTGCGGCGCCAACTGCTGGCGCAAAGCGGCCGCGGCCTGACGCTGGGCGCGCTTGTCGGTCCTGTCCGCCGCAGGCTCGCTGCTGGCCATGGGTTGCTGGCGCGCACGGTAATCCACCAGCCAGCGTGCGTAGTCCTCAAGGTCGCCGTCGAAGCTCTGCACCTGACCGTCGGCGACCAACAGGAACTCGTCGGTGGTGCTCTTGAGCAGATGACGGTCGTGGGATACGACCAGCACCGCACCTTCGAAATCCTGCAGGGCGAGCGTCAGGGCCAGGCGCATTTCCAGGTCGAGGTGGTTGGTCGGTTCGTCGAGCAGCAACAGGTTGGGCTTGCCCCAGGCGATCAGCGCTAGCGCCAGGCGCGCTTTCTCGCCGCCGGAAAAATTCAGCACCGGCTCGTCGCAGCGCGCGCCGCGGAAATCGAAGCCGCCGAGAAAATCACGCAGCGTCTGCTCGCGCTTGGCCGGAGCGATGCGCTGCAGGTGCAGCAAGGGGCTGGCCTTGGGATCAAGCGAATCCAGCTGATGCTGGGCGAAATAGCCGACCGCCAGGTTCTCACCGCGCTGCAGGCGGCCGGACAGCGGGGCCAGTTCAGCAGAGAGTGTCTTGATCAGCGTTGACTTGCCGGCACCATTCGGCCCCAGCAAACCAATGCGCGCGCCGGGCACCAGCTGCAGCTTGACCTTGTCCAACACCACCTTTTCGCCGTAGCCGAGGCGCCCTTCGGCGAGATCCAGCAACGGGCTGGACACCTTGTCCGCCTCGCGGAAGCGGAAGTCGAACGGCGAATCCACGTGCGCCGGCGCCAGTTCCTCGAGGCGCTCCAGCGCCTTGATCCGGCTCTGGGCCTGGCGTGCCTTGGTCGCCTGGGCCTTGAAGCGGCGGATATAGCTTTCCATGTGGGCGCGCTGCGCCTGCTGCTTCTCGAAGGCTTGCTGCTGCTGCGCCAGACGCTCGGCGCGGGTTCTCTCGAAGGCCGAGTAGCCGCCGCGGTAGAGCGTCAGTTTGCGCTGTTCCAGATGGATGACGTGATCGACCACCGAGTCGAGGAAATCGCGGTCGTGGGAAATCAGCAGCAGGGTGCCGGGATAGCCCTTGAGCCAGTCCTCGAGCCAGAGGATCGCATCGAGATCGAGGTGGTTGGTCGGTTCGTCCAACAGCAGCAGGTCGGACGGGCACATCAGTGCCTGAGCAAGGTTGAGACGCATGCGCCAGCCACCGGAGAAGCTGCTGACCGACAGCGTCATCTGCTCGTTGGCAAAGCCCAGCCCGGCGAGCAACTTGCGCGCACGGGCGTCGGCGCTGTAGCCGTCGACGTTGTCCAACTCAGTGTGCAGACGCGCCAGTGCGTTGCCATCGTGCGCCTGCTCGGCGGCGGCAAGTTCGCGCTGAATGCGCCGTAGCTCGACGTCGCCATCGAGCACATAGTCCACGGCCAGGCGATCGAGGGTATCGATCTCCTGGCGCATGTGCGCGATGCGCCAGTCCGGCGGCAACTGGCAATCGCCGCCGTCGGGCACCAGCTCGCCACGCAGCAGCGCGAAGAGGGTGGATTTGCCAGCGCCATTGGCGCCGATCAGGCCGGCCTTCTGGCCGGGGTGCAGGGTCAGCTCGGCGCCTTCCAGCAAACGCTGAGGGCCACGCTGTAGAGTGAGGTTCTGGAGTCGGATCATAATGCCGGCGAGTTTATCAGTTCGCCTGGAAAGCCAGCCGGGCCACCCGCAAAAAAAGGCGTACCACTTATGCCCAACCTGGATCTCTGGACGTTTGCCCTCAACTGCTACGCACGAGAGGGGGTCGAGACTGCCTGCCTGGAACTGCAAAGTCAGGGGGCGGACGTCTGTGTGCTGATCTGCGCGGCCTGGCTGGAAGCACGCGGGGTGGCCTGCAATCAGGAGCGGATGTGTGCGCTGGAAGAAGTCGCTGCACCCTGGCGACACATAGTGGTGGAGCCGCTGCGCGAACTGCGTCAGGCATGGCGCTCGCCGGCTGAACAGGACGAAGCGCTGCGAGAACTGCGCAAAACACTCAAGACACTGGAACTGCAAGCCGAGCGCAGCCTGCTGGAACGGCTACAGACGGCAAGCCGCGAATGGGACGAAAGCGCTGACGCCAACCAGTGGTTGAGCGCTCTTGCGCCGAAAGGTAGTTGCCGCGTTGCGCTGGAAACCCTGCGCAACGCGGCCTATCAGACTCAGCTGGAGCTGGCCGGTGTCTGAGTCGCGGTGCGCTTGGCTGCAGGTTTGCGAGTGGCAGGCTTTTTCGCCACGACCTTGGCGGCGGGCTTCGCAGTCGCAGGCTTGGCCGCTGAGTCAGCCGCGGCGGGCGCTGCACTGTCAGCTGATTGCGCGGCCGCAGCGGGTTTGGCCACAGTAGCCGAGCGGGCGCGAGTCGGTGCCTTGGCCGTTGCTGGACGTGAGGCTGCAGGCTTGGCCGCGGCACCGCCAGCTGATGTCTTCGCTGCTGTCTTGGTCGGTGCTTTCGTTGGAGCCTTGGCTGGCGTTTTAGCCGCCGGCGCTGTCGCTGCCTTGCTGGCCGGCTTGCGCGCTGCCGGACGGGAGGTTGCGGCGGGCTTGACGGCCGTCGCCTGCTGCTGGGCGCGCAAGGCCTTGTCAGCGTCATCTGCGACCTTGCGGATGCCCTGAGCCAGCTTCAGGCTCTGCTCGGCATCGCGCTTGAGGTCGGCCAGGTAGGTCAGGGTTTCGCTCTGCCGGCTCTGCAGCAATGCAAGGGACTCTTCCAGCTCGCCGAGCCGGGAGCGCGCTTTGGTCTGCGCCTTGGTCTTGCCCGTGCTGCCGGCCTCGTCGAGCTTGGCGCGCGCCTTGGTCAATTTGTCTTGCGCCTTGCCACGCTGCTTTTGCAGCTTGGCGAGCGCACTTTCCGCATCCTTGATCGCCTGGCTGCAGGCTTTGTCCAGATGCTCGATGAGGCTGTGGGAAAGTTGCTGCAACAGATGCAGCGGAGTGGTGACCGACTTCTTCTTCGCGGGCATGAAAGTGCCTCCTGGCGGGAACGATGCCCCCATACTAGACGGCCCGCCAGGTGGCCGCCAGGGGACGCGAAGCGCCACACCCGCCGAAGCGGATGGAAGATCTCAGGCCGGAGCAGCCGCCTGCTTGTGCGCGGTATGCAGCACCTCGATCAGGCAGTCTTCCAGCTCGAACCGCTCATGCAACAGCTGACCGAGTTTCTTGAGCTCATCGGCCAAGCCCGGGCTACCCAGGCAATCGCCCTTCTCGCAACGATCGTTGAAGCCCAGCGAGACCTGGGTGATGGTTTCGATACGCGGATAGATCTGCTTGGCCAGTTCGATGGCGCGAGCGTCACCGAAGGCTTCGGCCTCGGCGAGCAGTTGTTCATAGATTTCGAAGTGGCCGGCAGAGACGTAGTCGACCAGATATTCGCAAAACCGCTGCAGGGCCTGGCGAGCGGCGGCATCGTCTCGCTCGGTATGCAGCCCGTCGTACGCATTGATAAGCGCGTGGCGCTCGTTCAACCAACGGTCGATCAGCAGATGTACACCACCCCAGCGTTCCTGGGCATTCCGACAGCTCTCGAGCATGATGACCTCACTTCCCTAATCGATGTTGCTTTACGCCATTCCGAGACGTTTTTGTCTTTCGGTATCGGCCTTTGGGTGAGTGACGGTGACAAGTGGCAAGAATCCGTCACCGCACGAGCAGACTATGCCGCGCTGCTCGAAGCATCAAGCAAAATGCCGACGAATCTTGCGAGCGCAGCGGCACCGGGTGGATGCCGCACGTCGAGAAGAAGACCGCACAAGCGTGACGGGAGTTCGCCGGGGGAAGGTAAAGATCGGTTCAGTCGCGACGCAGCAGTTGCCACACACAGACGATGGCCATGCCGATGAAGCCCAGCAGGCTCCACTCGGGGATGCTCAGGCCGAGCATGGTCCAGCTCACCTCGGCGCACTCGGCGGTACCGTGCAGCACCAGCCGCGCGATCTCCTGAAACGGCAACGCCTCCATCATGTATTCGAGGCTCGGCAGGCAAGTCGGCAGCTGATCGGCCGGTACGCTCTGCAACCAGATCTGGCGAATCGCCGTGGCCGCGCCGACAGCCACGAAGAGCAGGGCGAAACCGGAGTAGATACGCCGCCCCGTCTTCGCCGGCCCGTGAATCGCCGCCGCCAGGCAGATCAGGCCGAAACCGATGACGCAGATACGCTGAACGATGCACAGTGGACAAGGCGCAAGCCCCATCACGTGCTCCATGTAGAGCGCGATGGCAATCAACAAGGCGCTGCCCAGAGAGGCGACAGCGAACAGGGAACGAGGGCTGGCCAGGCGCATGATGGCTCCACTAGCTGGAAAAGTTCGCTACGGTAGTGGAAACGTCGACAGGCTTACAAGCTGCGCGGCAGCGTCAGGCCCGCCACATGGCGGACCTGACTAACCGATCACAAGGTGGCCGGGAGATTGCGATCGAGCAGAACCACGCCCTGCTGGAATAGCCGATTGCTGCTTTCGGTATCACCCAGCTGAGCCAGCAGCCGCGCCAGCTCGGCACAGGTTTCCGGACGATGATCGAAGCGCAGACTCGCTTCCAGGTAATCACGCGCCTTGCCCCACAGCTCGTTGCGCAGGCTGATCCGCCCCAGCGCCAGCAGCAGCACCGGGTTCTGTGGATGATCCTTGAGCCAGCCTTCGGCGTGTGCGAGCTGGCGCGCCGGAACGCGACCCTGCACCCTTCCATAGCGTTCGACCAAGCGATCATCGAACTGGCGTTTGATCGCCGTGTAGAGCACCTCTTCGGCCTTCGCCTGAGCGCCGAGACGAGCGAGCCCATCCGCATACGCACGCACCGCCAACGGCTCGCTGCGCAGCGCGCTGGGCACAGTCTGCCAGCGCTGGTTCAGCGCTTCGAGGCTGGTCTCGGCAGGCAGCTCGGAGGGCTGACCGGCCTGCTCCACCGCGGCAGTCCAGGCCAGCACTTCCAACTCGTTCAGGCGTGCCGGTGGCAGTACGCGGTGCTTGCGCAGCTCCGGCAGCAACCGGCACAGCGCCGACCAGTCCTCCAGCTGCACGTAGAGTTGCTGGAGCAAGGTAAGAACGTAAGGGTGACGCGGATGGTCGTTTTGCAGTTCACCAAGCGATGCGCGCGCCTCGACATACTGGCCGCGGGCGATCTGCAGCTGCGCCTGCGTCAGGCCGATCGCCAGCGCCGCCTCGGGCTCGCGCTCGCGCGCCTTCTGCAGCAGCTCGTCGCTCTGCGCATATTCACCCAGCTCATTGGCTGCGCGCGCAGCACCCAGGTAATGCACCAGCGGCTGCTGATCCTTTTCTGCCGCCAACTGCAGATGCCCCAGCGCCGGCGCCCACTGCCCCTCGGCAAGCTCGCGCAACCCACGGCGAGAAGCCTTCTCCACCCGCCGAGCGCGGTGCCGGCGCGACCAGGGGTTGACCAGCGCCCCGGAGACCTGCAGCAGCCCGAGCAACCAGTGCACCACCATGGCCACCAGCCAGAGGCAGGCGACCAGGGCGAGGAATACCCAAAAGCTGGATTCGTAACGGAACTGGTCGTAGGTGATCAGCACGTAGCCGGCACTCTGGCTGATTGCCCAGCCGAGAAAGCCCGCGATCGCCAGCAGAAGGATGAATACAAGAGCCAGACGTTTCATGTGCGCTGAGCCTCCTGCGCCTCATTCTCGGCCTCGGGCTGAGCCGGCGAATCTGAGGATTCAGACGATTCCGGCGCTTGCGCCTCATCGCCGCGCTCACGCTTCTGCACATAGCCCTGCAGCGCCTGCAATGCTGGCGCGAGATCAGGCAGGGTCACCTCCACCTCGCGCCGCGACAGCTCGTCGAGACGTTTGCGCAGGCCACTCGCCTGGCCATTGTCTTCGCTGAAGTGATCCTTGAGCACAGAGCTGGCCTGTTCCAGCGACTGCCGGTAGACCTCGGCATTGCCATTGAGCACCGCCCACTGGGCCTGCTCGATGGCCAGCGAAAGGGCCAGTCGCACCTGCCCCAGGGTCTGTCCGGCGAGCAGCGGCTTGACGTCGCCGCTGGCATCGAACTCCACACGCACATAGCGCGTCAGCTCGTTCAGCCAGCGCTGCCAGCGGCTGTCCTGCGCGCTTTCCGACTGCGCCTCGCCATTGACGAACTCCGGTGCCAGCGCGCTGAGCTGAGCGGTCTGCCCGCGCAAGGCGCCGAGCTGCAGAAACAGCCCGGTGCGATCGAGCTCCGGCAGGCTGCGCAGGGCTTCGAGCCCTTCCAGCAGCTTCTGCCGCGTGCTGTAGGCACCGGGATCGTCCTGTTTCCGCAGAATCAGGTCAGCTTCGTGCACCAGCATCTCAGCGCTGTTCACGTCCTGCATGGCCGAGAGCTGCAGCATCGCCATGCGCAGCAGGTGTTCGGCCTCGGCCAGGCGCCACTCTTCGCGACTGGCACCGAGTACCTGCTCGACACGCCCGGAAAGGCGCTGTTGATCGCTCTGCAATGTCGCCAGCAAGCGCCGCCGCTCCTCCAGCTCGCTAGCCGAAGGCAGCTGCTCCAGCCGGCCCAGACGTGCCGCCAGCTCACGCTCACGCTCGGCCAGCTGGCGAGTCTTCTCATCGGCATTCTGCAGGGCTTCGAGCTGACGATCCTCGTCGGCGCCAAGCTGCTGCAGCTGCCACACGCCATAGCCGCCAAGCGCAACACCGCCCAGCCCGACCAGCAGCGCCAGAGCCGCAAGAGACTTCCCGCCACCGCTGGACGCCGGCCGGGATGGCGCAGGCTTGGCGGATTTGACCGGATCGACGGCGGGGGTCGGCTCACTGGCGGGGGGTTGCAGCGGTTCTTTCTTGGAGTCTGCTTCGCTCACGTTTCCATCCTTTGCTTCAGGAGGCGGTCACCGCGGTTTCCCGCAACGCCGCCAGCAAGGCCGCGACGCTGGCGCCGCGGCAATCCACAATTCGTTTGGCGCCCAGCTGCCGAGCCATCTCCGCCACCCGCGGACTGGGTACGAACAAGGGTAGCTCAAGCATTTCGGGCCAGGTATCGGCCGCCAGCTCACGCAGCGACAGCAAACCCTGCCCACTGCTGACCACCAGGCCGTTGAGCCGTTCCGAGCGGAGCGTGGCGGCGAGTGTTCCCGCGGGGTAATCGGGCAGGTAGCGCCGGTACAGTTCGAGGATATCCACCTGCACCCCGCGCGCGCGCAATGTCTCGGCGAGCAGCTCGCGGCCGCCCTCCCCACGCAGGATCAGCACCTTCGGATCGGGTCGGGCCAACGCCTCGCTGAGCCGCGGCAGCGCCAGCAGCGCCTCGCTGTCGTCGCCGCGCTCCGGCCAGCTGGCGTCCAGTCCGTAGTCGGCGAGTATCGCGCCGGTGGCGGCACCGACGCTGAACCAGGCTGGGCCGAGCGGAGGTTGCGGCCAATAGCGATCGAGTAGCTCGATACCCAGCCGGGCCGCCGGCTTGCTGACCACAATGACCGCGCAGTAGCGATCCAGCTCGAGAATCGTCGCGCGCTGCTCGGCGGTTTCCGGCAGGGGTTCGATCGCCAGCAGCGGCAGGCTGGCACCGTGAATCCCGGCTTCAGCCAATACCGCCGCAACCGCGCCGCACTCCTCGGCCGGCCGGGTCAGCAGCAGACGCCAGCCGGTCACGCGTGACCAGCCTCGCCGTAGACTGCCTGGAGAATCTGCTCCGCGCCCTGATCCAGCAGCGCTTCGGCAACCTGGACACCCAGCGCCTCGGCATCTGCGGCGGGCGCACGGCCCTCGGCGCGCAGCAGCACGGTGCCGTCCGGCTGGCCGACCAATCCGCGCAACCACAGCTGCTCGCCTTCGAGCACCGCGTAACAGGCGATCGGCACCTGGCAGCCGCCGTTCAAGCGCTTGTTCAAGGCGCGCTCGGCGACGACACGTGTCGCGGTCGGCGCGTGGTTCAGGCATTCCAGCAGCGCATGCAGTTCGCTGTCGGTGGTACGGCATTCGATGCCGACCGCACCCTGACCGCCGGCCGGCAGGCTCTCATCGACGCTGATGCTGGAGCGGATGCGTTCACCGAAGCCAAGGCGGATCAGCCCGGCGGCAGCGAGAATGATGGCGTCGTACTCGCCAGCATCGAGCTTGGCCAGTCGGGTGTTAACGTTGCCGCGCAGGAACTGGATCTTCAGGTCCGGCCGACGCGCCAGCAGCTGGGCCTGACGGCGCAGCGACGAGGTGCCGACCACACTGCCGGGCGGCAGCGCATCGAGGTCGTCGAAATGATTGGAGACGAAGGCATCGCGTGGGTCTTCGCGCTCGCAGATGCAGTACAGGCCCAGCCCCTCGGGAAACTCCATCGGCACGTCCTTCATGGAGTGCACGGCGATGTCCGCCTCGTTCTCCATCAGCGCCGTTTCCAGCTCCTTGACGAACAGGCCCTTGCCGCCGATCTTCGCCAGCGGCGCGTCAAGCAGCTTGTCGCCGCGGCTGACCATCGGCACCAGGCTGACCTTCAGCCCTGGGTGCGACGCCTCCAGGCGCGCCTTGACGTATTCGGCCTGCCACAGGGCCAGGGCACTCTTGCGGGTAGCGATGCGAATTTCGCGAGACATGGGCAATTCCAGAACAGTGAATTGCCGGCGATGATAACAGGCCGGACAACCAGCCTGGGTTGGCCGGAATCAAGTAAAAGGTGGTGTCACGCCACCGCGCCGGCGCCCGCCAGCTGCACGAGCTGACGGCCTCCAACGCAGCGAGCCGTACTGGTTCAGAGGTTCTGCATCAGCTTGCGCACACCGGCGACATGGCGACGGCTCACCGTCAGCGCCTCACCCTCGAGCCCCTTGAGGAACAGCTGGAAATGCCCGAGCGGCGTGCGCTGCAGGCGCTCGATACGATCACGGAACACCAGCGCGTTGCGGTGAATACGCACGAAGCGCTCGCCGAACTCGTCTTCCAGAGACTTCAACGGCTCGTCCAGCAGCACCTCGCCACCGATATGGCGCAGGGTGACGTACTTGTGGTCGGCGATGAAGTAGATCACGTGGTCCAGCGGAATCAGCTCGATGCCCTTGCGGGTGCGCGCGCTGATGTGGGTGCGAGGCCCGGCACCGGAAACCGCTGCCGGCCGGGTCAACGCAGCGAGCTGCACTCGGTTCGGCCGTTCCGCCTTCTTCAAGGCCTCGGTGAGGTGTTCCGGGCGCACCGGCTTGACCAGATAGCCAACCGCGCTGACCTGGAAAGCCTCCAGCGCGAACTCATCATGGGCAGTACAAAAGATCACGGCAGGCGGCGCATCCGTCTCGCAAAGCCTAGCTGCAACCTGCAGGCCATCTAGCCCCGGCATGCGGATATCCAGCAGCACGACATCAGGGCGCAGTTCCTCGATCAGCGTCAGTGCTTCTTCGCCATTGCTGGCAGCGGGCTCGAGGACACGATAGCCGTCGAGGTCACCTACCAGTCGGCTGAGGCGCTCGCGGGCTAGAGGTTCGTCATCGACAATCAGGACATTCATATAGATCTGGCTTCCTGCGTTTGTCTCGCACATGGATAGCGTAGACATGTGTAATGGCGGCCTTCACGGCGCTCCACGCTGAGACTCGCTAGCGGACCGAAAAGTGCCGCTAATCGTGCGTCGATGTTCTGCAGACCCTGCCGTGTCCCGCGTGAAGCCTGCGCTTGAGCGGTTTCGTCGAAGGGGTTGCTGACCACCAACTGAAACACGCCATCGACATAATCGGCGGTTACGCTCACCACACCTCCCTCGATACGGGGCTGGATGCCATACACCAGCGCATTCTCCAGCAACGGTTGCAGCGTCAGCTGCGGAATCGGCAGATCGTCCGGTACGCCGGCGACCTGCCAGTCCATCTGTAGACGGTCGCCCAGGCGATATTGTTCGATCGACAGGTAGCGCCGCGACAACTCCAGCTCCTCGCTCCAGGCCACCAACGTGCCGGGTCGGGCCAGGCTGGCACGGAACAGGTCCGACAGATCCAGCACCGCCTGCTCGGCCTTGACCGGATCGCTGGCCACCAGTGCGGCGATGCTGTTGAGGCTGTTGAACAGGAAATGCGGACGGATGCGCGCCTGCAGCGACTCGATCCGCGCCCGCAGCTCGGCCTGCTCCTGGCGGCGCCACTGACTCTGCAGATAGAAATAGCGTAGCAACAGCCCGGACATGATCAGGCTGATCAGCGCGTGACGCAGGTAGAGATTGACCTCCCCGTCGCGCGAAAGCGGGCCGCCGAGCTGGTAGATATCGGCCACCGCGGTGCAGGCCAGGGTCAGCCCGACCACCAGGGCGCAGCAGGCCAGCCCGGCGAAGGCAGTGCGCATACGCGCCAGCACGGGCCGCAGCAGACACATGGTGCCGGCCGAGAGCAGCACGATCCACTGCACGAACAACGACGTCAGCGCCAGCCGCATCCAGTCAAAGCCAGGCTGCATCGGCTCGGCCAGCACCAGCACGAACACCAGCAACTCGGCGAGCAGGACCAGGCCAAGCAAGGCATCGGGCTGGCACAGCTCGGGGACGAAGAAGTCATCGGATACGGCAGTGGATTTCACGCGCTTCAGCCTGTGGTTTACCTGCCCGGCAGTTTCCTTGCACACCCGGTCAACGGCAAGCCGGGTGCCGGTCAGCCAAGTGGAATAATCCGGAATTGCCAGCCAGCTCACCCTTCGCCGCCGTGGCGGCGATGTCCCCGACAGCGGCACCATCCCTGTTATCATCGCCGCCTTTCCTCAGCCTTCGGATTTCAGCGAGCGCATACATGAGCACCGACAAGACCAACCAGTCCTGGGGCGGCCGTTTCAGCGAGCCCGTCGACGCCTTCGTCGCCCGATTCACCGCCTCCGTCGAGTTCGACAAGCGCCTCTACCGCCACGACATCATGGGTTCGATCGCCCATGCGACGATGCTGGAAAAAGCCGGCGTGCTGAACGCCGATGAGCGTGACCAGATCATCGCCAATCTGAAAGACATCCAAGGCGAAATCGAAGCCGGCACCTTCGACTGGCGCGTCGACCTGGAAGACGTGCACATGAACATCGAAGCACGCCTGACCGACCGCATCGGAGTGACCGGCAAGAAGCTGCACACCGGCCGCTCGCGCAACGACCAGGTCGCCACCGACATCCGCCTGTGGCTGCGCGATGAAATCGACCTGATCCTCGGCGAAATTACCCGTCTTCAAGAAGGCCTTCTGGGTCTGGCGGAAGCCGAAGCGGACACCATCATGCCCGGCTTCACCCACCTGCAGACCGCGCAGCCGGTGACCTTCGGCCACCATCTATTGGCCTGGTTCGAGATGCTCAGCCGCGACTACGAGCGCCTGGTCGACTGCCGCAAGCGCACCAACCGCATGCCGCTGGGTTCGGCCGCGCTGGCCGGCACCACCTATCCGATCCAGCGGGAGATCACCTGCGAACTGCTAGGTTTCGAAGCGATCTCCGGCAACTCGCTGGATGGCGTGTCCGATCGCGATTTCGCCATCGAATTCTGTGCCGCCGCCTCGGTGGCGATGATGCACCTGTCGCGCTTCTCCGAAGAGCTGGTGCTCTGGACCAGCGCGCAGTTCCAGTTCATCGACCTGCCCGACCGTTTCTGCACCGGCTCCTCGATCATGCCGCAGAAGAAGAACCCGGACGTACCTGAGCTGGTGCGCGGCAAGACCGGCCGCGTATTTGGTGCGCTGGCAGGCCTTCTGGTGCTGATGAAGGGCCAGCCGCTGGCCTATAACAAGGACAATCAGGAAGACAAGGAACCGCTGTTCGACGCCGCCGACACCCTGCGCGACAGTCTGCGCGCCTTTGCCGACATGGTTCCGGCGATCAAACCCAAGCGCGAAATCATGCGCGAAGCGGCGCTGCGCGGCTTCTCCACCGCGACGGATCTCGCCGATTACCTGGTGCGCAAGGGACTGCCCTTCCGCGACTGCCACGAGATCGTCGGCCACGCGGTGAAGTACGGCGTGCAGACCGGCAAGGACTTGGCCGAGATGAGCCTCGACGAGCTGCGCCAGTTCAGCGACCAGATCACTGACGACGTGTTCGCCGTGCTGACCCTGGAAGGCTCGGTCAACGCCCGCGACCATATCGGCGGCACCGCGCCGAACCAGGTACGCGCCGCGGTGGCTCGTGGCAAGAATCTGCTGGCGACTAG
This sequence comes from Pseudomonas sp., assembly GCA_007713455.1. Classification (GTDB taxonomy): domain Bacteria; phylum Pseudomonadota; class Gammaproteobacteria; order Pseudomonadales; family Pseudomonadaceae; genus Stutzerimonas; species Stutzerimonas chloritidismutans. Next base: position 303,284 of record VMRT01000010.1, on the reverse strand, counting down.
ATGATCACGTCTGGCCGCCGTATTTCGGTGGTCGGCTGTTCAGGTGCCGGCAAGGCCATGCTGTCGCGCCGTCTGGCGCAGCAGCTCGGTTATCGCCATATCGAGCTGGATGCCCTGTTCCATCAACCGGGCTGGCAGCCGTTGCCCACCGAGCAGTTTCAGCAGGCGACCCGTGATGCGCTGCAGGGCGACGGCTGGGTAGCAGAAGGCAATTATTCGGCGGTGCGCCCGTTGGTGCGAGAGCGCTCGGACATGGTGATCTGGCTGGATCTGCCACGCCACAAGGTAATGCGCCAGGTCATCTGGCGCACCCTGCGACGCCTGGCCTGCCGTGAGGAGTTGTGGAATGGCAACCGCGAGCGCTGGAGCAATTTATTCAAATTGAACCCACGCCAATCCATCCTGGCCTGGTCGTGGACCCGCCACCCGGTTTACCGGCAGCGCTACGCCGAGGAAATGCGTAACGCACCGCCATCCTGCCAATACCTACGACTGGACTCACGGCAGGCCATCAACGCCTTTCTGGCAAACCTGTCGTCCCGTTAAACCTTATTGAGGGCCAGCCTGTAATGTTTCTGCACATTCGCCCCGCGGTTCGCGAAGACGCCGCGCTGATCCTGCGCTTTATCACCGACCTGGCCATCTACGAAAAGGCCGAGCACGAGGTCAAGACAGACGTCGCCGGCATCGAGAACAGCCTGTTCGCTGACGGCAGCACCGCCCATGGCCTGATCTGCGAGCTGGACGGCGTGCCGATCGGTTATGCGGTGTATTTCTTCAACTACTCGACCTGGCTGGGCAAGCACGGCCTGTATCTGGAAGACCTTTACGTCACCCCGCAGCAGCGTGGCGTCGGTGCCGGCAAGGCGTTGCTGCGTCATCAGGCCAAATTGGCGGTGGCACGCGGCTGCGGGCGCTTCGAGTGGTCGGTGCTGGACTGGAATCAGCCAGCCATCGACTTCTACGAATCCATCGGCGCCCGGCCGCAGAGCGAGTGGATCGGCTACCGCCTTGCCGGCAACGCACTGTCAGAGTTCGCGGCAGGTTGAGCAATCGTTCCAGCACGCCTGCGCCACCAGCCGCGATGCCGCCGCGAAAAGCGCGCCTACCCTTTGCCAATGCCTGGTTCTTTCCGGCTGCCGCGCTCTACGCGGCGCTGATCCTGCCGTATTCGGTCCTGGCACTACTTGGCCTGCTTCCCGCGTTGCCCGGGCTCGCCACATCCGCCGGTCACGCCCACGAAATGCTCTTCGGCTTCGCCCTGGCGGTGATCGCCGGCTACCTGCTCGGCCCGCAGCGACTGCGCTTTACCCTGACGCTGCTCGGCTGCTGGGCGCTGGCACGACTGAGCTTCCTGCTGTGGCCGGGCTCGTGGCTGGCACTGATCTGCGCCGCGATCTTTGCCACCGCCCTTGCCTGGAAAGTGCTGCCGCGCTTTCTCGGCGCCGCGAAGAAATGGCGTAACCAGAGCGTCGCACCCGTGGTCGCCGGGCTGAGTCTGCTCAGCGCCATCGCCAGCGGTGGCTTTGGAGCTGGCTTCGACCGCCTCATGCTGGAGGAGGCGCTACTATTGCTCGCCACCCTGATGTTCTTCATGGGCGGACGGATCATCGCGCCAGCCGTCGCCGGTTACGCGCAGAGCGGGGGATGGCGACTGGATGCGCGGGTGCAGCCGCAGATCGAAGGTGCCGTGCTGATCCTGCTCGGCCTCGCCCTGCTGTTGAATCTCCTGCCCTGGCCGCTCACCCGGCAACTCACCGGCGCCGTACTGGTTGCCGCTGCCGTACTCACGACCATCCGCCTGCTGCGCTGGCAACCCTGGCGCTGCGCGCGGCCGGAGTTGCTGAACCTGCTGCTCGGCTATGCCTGGCTCGCCATTGGCCTGCTATTGCTTGGCCTGGGTACGCTGCTACCGGCGCTGCCATTGAACGCAACGCTGCACGCCTTGACCGTCGGCGCGCTGGGCAGCCTGACTTTCGCGGTCATGGCCCGCACGCGGCTGATCTACCGTTTCCGCGATCCCGGGGCGCAGCCCTGGATACAGGGCGTGGCGTTGCTGATCACCCTGGCGGCGCTGGCTCGCGTGCTGCCCGCCCTGCTGAGTCAGCCTCACCCAGCCTGGCTGCTGCTCGCCGCCGGTTGCTGGTCGCTGGCCTTTCTGGCGCTGACCTTGCTGCTCTGGCGTTGTCGCGACGCGCACGCGGACAGCCCTCGCGGCAACGCTGACAACTGAGTCATCAACCGGAACTCTCACGCATTACGCTTGACCTACATGCAACCGCCGGCGATTCCTCCCATCTCCGCCGCCGCATTCGCCGAGGCCTGCATGACCGATCTGCGCACCCTGCTGCTGAATCAGGACACCCAGGGCGCCGAGCTCTTCGACTCGCCCAAGGAACGCCTGATCTTCTACCGCTCCGAAATCCATTTCGAATCTTCCCTGCTGGCCGAACGCACCAGCGCCTACCTGTCGTCGCAGTCGTTCCTGATGATTGCCTTCGCCTCGTCGATGGCCAACAGTAACCCTGAGTGGGGCGAGCTGTTCCGCCTGGTGGTGCCGGCGATTCTCTCGGTGCTCGGCCTCATCACATCGCTGCACGCGATGCCCGGCATCAAGTCCAATTTCGACGTCATCGAGCGCTGGCATCAGAAACAGTCCGAACTGCTGCAGCTCGAAGGCCGCGTCGGCATGCTTCCGAACAACGAATCGGCGCTGTTCGGCGAAGGCAGCAGCCCGGTCGGTGGGCCTCGCTACAAGCGCACCCTGCTGTTTTCGCTGCGCACGCCAATCATCTTTTCGCTGGTCTGGAGCGCATTTGGCCTGCTCTGCCTGGCCCTGAGCCTGATGGACTGACGCACCGCACACCGCCGCATTGCTCCACGCGGCAGCAGGTGCTTAGCTGGACGCATCCGTATGGAGGAACCCATGTCCGATTCAGACCGCCCCCGCTATCGCGTCGATGCTGATCGCCAGGCCGCCCAACGCCGGGTACGCTACGTCGAAACCAACCGCCCGGATGACGGCAGCTGCACGATATGCCAGCTGGACGCAGAAAATCCGGCACCGCTCGACGAGACCCCCGCCATGGTGCAAGACAACCCCAGCAACGATGAAGATGAAGCCTTCGCCGAGTCGACCCTGATCCAGGCGATCGAGAACCAACTTGAAGCCGGCGAGCCCGCAGCTACCCAGGCCACGCTGAACAAGCTCACCCTGGTCGGCTACGAGCGGGACGAATGCCTGCAGATGATGGCGCTGGTCCTGGCCCATGAGATCCGCACGATGCTCAGCGAGGACCGCCCTTTCGACGGTGCCGCCTACGAGGCCATGCTGCGCAAGCTGCCGGAACTGCCGGAAGCATCCGAATAGGATCTGGATCAAGGCAGGGCCACCGACAGCATCTACACTCAGCAAACAGGGCATGAGCCCACCATCCGAGGAGCGAGCATGTCGTACACCCCTGAGCTGGTTGCCGAACTGGACGTACTCCGACAGTTCAATCTGGAAAATCTGCAGGAAGGGCTGAAGGTGCATCACGAAGCCAGCCCCGCCACCATCGCCGCTTTCGGCCGCCTCCACGCCAAGGGCCTGATCACCCAGGCCGACGGCGGTTACCTCACCAGCCTTGGCCGCGACGCGGCCGAACAGGCGCAAACGCTGCATACCATCCTCTCGGAAACCGTCACGGCCTGACATCGCCATGCCGTTCCGCTTCACCAGTCCAGGGCACGGATGACGCCGGCCCTGGCCGTTGGTCGCTCACTGCAGGCAAACTTGCACCGTACCTCAAGCCGCACGCCGATTGGCCGATGAACAGGGGTTAGCCTCGCCTGCACGAACCACAATGACCCGCACCCAGCACATCCACCCGATTCTCGAAGAAGGCATCGACCGCAAGGTGCTGGCCACGCTGCGGGCGCGCTTTCTCGCGGTCAACTCGGCACGCCTGGAGCGGGCCCTCCAGGCCATGTCGACGCGCCAGCAGCAGGTGCTGAAGCTGCTGCCGCTGCTGTTTCACGTCAACCATCCGATTCTCCCCGGCTATGTCTCGGCGACTACCCCTGCCGGACTCGCGCACTTCGTGCCGGACGCCGAACAGCTCGCCGAAGCACAGCGCCTGAGCCGCTCGTTCGCCTACAAGCCGGCGCGCGGAAAACTGCCGCAGCCGATACTCGGCCTGTTCCTCATAGGCAGCCTCGGCACCGTGGCGCAGGACGAGCACAGCGATCTGGACGTGTGGGTCTGCCATGATCCCGCCCTGGACGCCGGCCAGATCGAGGAACTGCGCCGCAAGTGCGAACTGCTGCAAGCCTGGGCGGCGAGCCAGGGCAGCGAAGCGCACTTCTTTCTGGTCGATCCGCAGCGCTTCAATCAGGGTCAGCGCGAAGCCAGGTTGACCTCCGATGACTGCGGCACCACTCAGCACTACCTGCTGCTCGACGAGTTCTACCGCACGGCACTCTGGCTCGGCGGGCGCATCCCGCTCTGGTGGCTGGTGCCGGACTACGAGGAGCACCGCTACGACGAATATGTGGCGACGCTGCTGGCCAAGCGTTTCGTGCGCGCAGACGAAGTGCTCGACCTCGGCCACCTGGGCCAGGTGCCGCCCGGCGAGTTCGTCGGCGCCGGACTCTGGCAGCTCTACAAGGCCATAGCCTCGCCCTACAAATCGCTGTTCAAGCTGCTGCTGGTCGAGGTCTACGCCAGTCAGTATCCGCAGCTGCGCTGCCTGGCGCTGGACTTCAAACAGGCCATCTATCAAGGGCGGTTCGATCTGAACGAGCTCGACCCGTATATCGCCGCCTACCTTGCCATCGAGCGTTACCTCGGCGCGCGCGGCGACCACGAACGCCTGGAGCTGGCGCGGCGCTGCCTGTACCTGAAGATCAATCGACCGCTGAGCCGGCCGCCGGTCAACCGCAACAAGAGCTGGCAGCGCAGCCTGCTCGAGCGGCTGACCCACGACTGGCATTGGGACGAGCGGCAGTTCGCACTGCTCGACAACCGTGGCCACTGGAAAGTGCGGCAGGTCAGCCAGGAACGTCGCGTGCTAGTCAACGAACTGACCTACGGCTATCGCTTTCTCAGCGACTTCACCCGACGCCTTCAGGCCACCAGCCCGCTCACCAGTCGCGACCTCGGCGTGCTGGGTCGTCGCCTGTACGCAGCGATCGAACGCAAGGCCGGCAAGGTCGAGGTGGTCAATCTTGGTATCTCGCCGGATATGGCTGAACACAGCCTGACCCTGGTGCACGATTACGACGCTGCGGGCGACGTGCGCTGGTCGCTCTATCAGGGCCAGCTCACCGCGCCGGAACTGAGCAATTTCGCCCCATTGAAGCGCTCTCGAGAGCTGGTCGCGCTGCTGGCCTGGTGTCACCGCAACGGCGTGGTGGATGTCAGCACCCACCTGTCCCTGTTCCCTGGCGACAGCGGCCTGAGCGAAGCGGAACTGTTCGCCCTGTTCAGCGACCTGCGCCGTGCGCTGCCGATGCCGCTATGCCCGGTGGACGAAGAAGCGCTACTGGCCGCGAGCAAACCCAGCCGGGTGCTGCTGCTGATCAATATCGGTCTGGACCCCACCCAGCAAGTCGCGGCATCAGCCATCGGCGAGCAGTCGATGCTGAACGCGGCGCCGGAAAGCCTGGTGCTGAGCGTGGATCAGGTCACGCTCAACAGCTGGAACGAGATGTTGGTGACCCGCTACGAAGGGCCGAAGGCGCTGCCACTGTGCCTGCGCGATTATCTGGATAGCCTCGAGCGGGTCGTGCAGGCACCGCAGCTGCAGGTCTTCTGCTTCGCCCGCAATCGCGGACAGACCATCGCGCGGCGAGTCGAGCAGATATTCGAGGATGCTCGCCAGAGCCTTGCCAGCTTCGCTCATGGACGCTACCTGCTTCAGGTTCGCCAGCATTTCCACATGCTGCAGCGCGAGGCGAACGCGCTGCGTCTCACCCACCTGAGCGATCGCGCCGCACTGCTCGAACACCTTGGCGAGGCTCACCACGCCTACAGCCCGCTCCGTCTCGATCGTGCGGCGCTGGACGGTGACGATCTGGCGCTGATTCTTGCGCAAGGCCGCCCGGGATGCCTGCAGGTGTTCTACCGCACGGCCGGGGAAATCGCCGAACTCAGCGTACTCGATGAATGCAATGCCCTCTGGCGCCAGCAGCTGCCCTATCGCGACGAGCGCACCCTGCTGCGCCCGCTGATGCGCTTTCTCGAGTCGATGCTGTATCGGCGTAACGCTCAGCAGGCCGGCCAGAGCCAGGAGCTGGTAGACCCGGCGATCCTCTTCTACCGCATTCAACCCGGACAAGGCGCGAGACCGGCGCAACTGGAACGAAGACCGGCGCCCCAGGGCGAGGTCAACGATCCATTCTACGACGTGCAGGCGATTGTCGAAGCGGGCGAAAACGGTCGCTCGCAGGTCACCCTGTACTGTAACCATCAGGAGTTTTCCGGCCTGGAATATGGTGCCGAGCTGTTCGCCGCCGTGACACGCACGATCATTTCCCGACGCCGCGACGGTGAACGCTACCCCTGCTACATCACCGACCTCGACCTCACTGGCCTGCACGGCAGCGGACGCAGCCAGACGGTGCAGTACCTGCGCTACAAGGCGCGCCTGGAGGCGGCGCTGAACGCGGCAATGGAGTCATAAGAGGGCGCTGAAGGGGCTTCAGTCAGCGTCTCGACGAGGTTCTGGCCTGACGAACCAGTTGCATTGCGCAGTGGCTATCCAACGCTTTTCGCACCAACAAAGGCAGAGCTGCCGAAAGCTGCTACCAGCCCGATCGCAGCGGCGGCCAGGCTGATCATCTCGCAAGCGTCGCCCGTCAGAACGGATCGCCTGCCGCTTCGGGCTGGTATTCGATCGCGAGCAGGGTGAGCTTGATCATCTTGCCGGATGGAGTCGGCCAGTCGATGTGCTGGCCGACACTCATGCCCAGCAGCGCCGTACCGACCGGTGCGAGCACGGACACGGTGCCTTCCTTGCCGGCGTCGTGGGGATAGGCCAGCGTCAGGTGGTAGTCCTTGCCCGTGCCTTCGTCGCGGCAGTGCACGCGCGAATTCATGGTCACGACGCCCGCAGGCATCTCGCTGCGTTCCACGATCTGCGCCCGCGACAGTTCCTGCTCGAGCGCTTCGGCGGCCGGACCGTAGTCGTCCAGACTGTCGAGCAGCCGCTCAAGGCGCTGCAGATCGAGTTGGGTAAGGATGATCGGCGGTGCACTGGTCATGGGTTCTGGCAAGCTCCTGCGAAAAAATAAAACACGAAAAAAGCAAAACCCCGCCCGAAGGCGGGGTTTTGTTGACCTGCGAAGACACTATCACAGCAGCCCGAATAAGCAAGGGCCCCACCGGCAGCGCCCGGCTCGCGGGGGCTGCACGCAGATTGCGTCAGATATCCTCGAACTCCAGCGCTTCGCCGCCCTGCTCCAGCGTCACCCGCGAGAGCAGCTCTCCGAGGCGCTCGCCGCTTGCATCGCACAGCCACAGCTGGCTGCCTTCGTCGTAGTCGAAATGAAATCCGCCGGAGCGCGCCGCGACCCACAGCTGGCGCAACGCGGGCTGGCGGCTGAGGATCAGCTGACTGCCGTTATCGAAGCGCACGGTCAGCACACCACCGGAGTTCTCCAGGTCGACGTCCAGACTGGTGTCATCGAATACGTCCTCGACGCTCTCCTGCACAGCATCGACCAGATCGTGATAACGGGCTTCGCTCAGGCTCATGCAACACTTCCTCGAATTGTTCTGCACGCGACGCGGGCCGCATGCGATGGCGGCGAGCTTAGCAGGGCGCAGCCGGATCAAGCGAGCCGCCCGCCAGCACGGCCGCCGTGTGACGTGCTGCTCGCATAGGCAATCCGCCGGGTGCTGGGTATACTCCGGCGATTAGATTTTTCAAGGATTCTAGTCCCCATGAAGCGCCTTCTGCTTCCCTTCATCGCACTCGCCGTCTTCGCCGCCGCGCTCAGCGGTTGTGGCCAGAAAGGTCCGCTGTACCTGCCGGATGACGAGAAAACCGTCAAAGAACGTTCCAAAGACCGTTTCGAACTCTAAAGGAGGCTGTTCATGGAGGCCTTCTCGTACCGCGACGGTCAACTCTTCGCGGAAGGCGTGGCACTGCCCGCACTTGCGCAACGCTTCGGCACCCCGACCTATGTCTATTCCCGCGCGCACATCGAAGCCCAGTACCGGGCCTATGCCGATGCGCTGGATGGCATGCCGCATCTGGTCTGCTTCGCCGTCAAAGCCAATTCGAACCTGGGCGTACTGAACGTTCTGGCACGTCTCGGCGCCGGTTTCGACATCGTCTCGCGCGGTGAGCTGGAGCGCGTACTGGCCGCCGGCGGACAGCCGGACCGTATCGTCTTCTCTGGCGTCGGCAAGACCCGTGACGACATGCGCCGAGCGCTGGAAGTCGGCGTGCACTGCTTCAACGTGGAATCCACCGATGAGCTGGAGCGCCTGCAGCAGGTCGCCGCCGAGCTCGGCAAAAAGGCGCCGGTGTCGCTGCGGGTCAATCCGGACGTCGATGCCGGCACCCACCCGTACATTTCCACAGGTCTCAAAGAGAACAAGTTCGGCATCGATATCGACAATGCCGAGGCGGTCTACGCCCGTGCCGCCGAGCTGCCGAACCTGGAAGTGGTCGGTGTCGACTGCCATATCGGTTCGCAGCTGACCAGCCTGCCGCCTTTCCTCGATGCGCTCGACCGCCTGCTCGCACTGACCGAGCGCCTCGCCGCACGCGGCATCCAGATTCGTCACCTTGACCTCGGTGGCGGCCTCGGTGTGCGTTACCGCGACGAGCAGCCACCGCTGGCCGGCGACTACATCCAGGCCGTGCGCCAGCGCATCGAAGGCCGCGGGCTGGCGCTGGTGTTCGAGCCGGGCCGCTCCATCGTCGCCAACGCCGGCGTGCTGCTGACCCGCGTGGAATACCTCAAGCACACCGCGCACAAGGATTTCGCCATCGTCGATGCGGCGATGAACGACCTGATCCGCCCGGCGCTGTACCAGGCCTGGATGAACGTGGTCGCGGTGCAGCCGCACGAAGGCGATACGCGTCGCTACGACATCGTCGGACCGATCTGCGAGACCGGCGACTTCCTCGCCAAGGATCGTGAGCTGGCGCTGGTCGAGGGCGACCTGCTGGCGGTGTGTTCGGCCGGTGCCTACGGCTTCGTCATGAGCTCCAACTACAACACCCGCGGCCGCGCCGCCGAGGTGCTGGTGGACGGTGACCAGGCCTTCGAAGTGCGCCGTCGCGAGAGCGTTCAGGAGCTATACGCCGGCGAAAGCCTGCTGCCCACTTGAGGCCAAGATCATGCTTCTGCGCTTTACCAAGATGCACGGTCTGGGCAACGACTTCATGGTCATCGACCTGGTCAGCCAGCACGCGCACATTCAGCCCAAGCACGCCAAGCAGTGGGGCGATCGCCACACCGGAGTCGGTTTCGATCAGCTGCTGATCGTCGAGCCGCCGCAGAACCCGGACGTGGATTTCCGCTACCGCATCTTCAATTCCGACGGTTCGGAAGTGGAGCAGTGCGGCAACGGCGCGCGCTGCTTCGCCCGCTTCGTGATCGACAAGCGCCTGACCGTGAAACGCAAGATCAAGGTCGAAACCAAGGGCGGCATCATCGAGCTGGATATCCGTCCCGATGGGCAGATTCGCGTGGATATGGGCCCGCCGCGACTAGTACCGGCCGAGATTCCGTTCCAGGCCGACCAGGAAGCTCTGAGCTATCCGCTCGAAGTCGATGGCCAGCGCGTCGAGCTGGCCGCCGTGTCGATGGGCAACCCCCATGCGGTGCTACGCGTCGACAGCGTCGAGCAGGCACCTGTGCATGAACTCGGACCGAAGATCGAACATCACCCGCGCTTTCCGCAACGGGTCAATGTCGGCTTCCTGCAGGTCGTCGATCGCCGCCATGCGCGGCTGCGCGTGTGGGAACGCGGCGCCGGCGAAACCCAGGCCTGCGGTACCGGCGCCTGCGCGGCTGCGGTCGCGGCAATACGCCAGGGCTGGATGGATTCGCCGGTGCAGATTGAGCTGCCGGGTGGCCGCCTGTCCATCGAATGGGCAGGTCCCGGGCAGCCGGTTATGATGACCGGCCCCGCCGTTCGTGTATTTGAAGGACAGGTTCGCCTATGACCGACCAGACTCAGGGCAGCACCCCGCTACCCGACGCCGAAGCAGTCGCCGCCTACCTGCGCGCCCACCCGGAATTCTTCGTCGACCACGACGAGCTGATCCCTGAGCTGCGCATTCCCCATCAGCCGGGCACCGCGGTGTCGCTGGTGGAGCGTCAGGTCAAGCTGCTGCGTGAGCGCAACATCGAGATGCGCCATCGCCTGTCGCAACTGATGGACGTGGCGCGCGACAACGACCGTCTGTTCGACAAGACCCGCCGCCTGGTGCTCGACCTGCTCGACGCCAGCAGCCTGGAAGAAGTGGTCAGCGCGGTGGAAGACAGCCTGCGCCACGAATTCCAGGTGCCCTACGTCAGCCTGATCCTCTTCAGCGACGCGACACTGCCGGTGGGCCGCTGCGTCAGCACTGGCGAGGCGCAGCAGAGCATCGGTGGGCTGCTCGACGGCGGCAAGACCATCTGCGGCGTACTCCGTCCGCACGAGCTGAGCTTTCTGTTTGGCGCCGAAGACAGCGGCAGCGTGGGCTCCGCAGCGGTAGTCAGCCTGAACAATCAGCTCGGCGTGCTGGCGATCGGCAGCCCGGATCCACAGCACTACAAGAGCTCGCTGGGCACGCTGTTCCTCGGTTATATCGCCGAAGTGCTGACCCGCGTGCTGCCGCGCTTCGGTACGCCGCTGCGCTCGGTACGCTGAGCGCAATTGCCGACCAACGCCACGCACCACACGCGCCCGCTCGCGGCCTGAGGCTGGAGCCTGCTCATGCAGAACGAACTCGACGCCTACTTCGAACACCTGCGCAGCGCCCGGCAGCTGTCGGGCCACTCGCTGGACGGCTACCGCCGCGACCTGAACAAGCTGCTGACTTACTGCGAGCGCGAAAACATCGCCGAGTGGAGTGCACTGCAAGGCCGACACCTGCGCCAACTGGTCGGCGCGCTGCATCGCCAGGGCCAGTCCAGTCGCAGCGTGGCGCGCCTGCTCTCATCGGTGCGCGGCCTCTACCGCTACCTGAATCAGGAAGGCCTCTGTCAGCACGATCCGGCTACCGGCCTGTCCGCGCCGAAAGGTGAACGACGTCTTCCGAAGCTGCTGGATACCGATCGCGCCATGCAGCTGCTCGATGGTGGCGTCGAGGACGATTTCATCGGCCTGCGCGATCAGGCGATGCTCGAGCTGTTCTATTCATCCGGCCTTCGGCTTTCGGAACTGGTCGGCCTGAACCTCGACCAGCTCGACCTGCCCGCGGGCATGGTGCGAGTGCTCGGCAAGGGCAACAAGGTGCGCGAGCTGCCGGTAGGGCGCAAGGCGCGCGAGGCGTTGCAGGCCTGGTTGCCTGTACGTGCGCTGGCCAACCCGGCCGATGGCGCGGTATTCATCGGCCAGCAGGGTCGCCGTCTCGGCGCGCGGGCCGTGCAAGTGCGAGTGCGCCAGGCCGGCGTGCGCGAGCTCGGCCAGCACCTGCATCCACACATGTTGCGCCACAGCTTCGCCAGCCATCTGCTGGAGTCGTCGCAGGACCTGCGCTCGGTGCAGGAGCTGCTCGGCCATGCCGACATCGGCACCACGCAGATCTACACCCATCTGGACTTTCAGCACCTTGCCAAGGTCTACGATCAGGCGCATCCGCGCGCCAAGCGCAAGCAGGATACCGACACATGAGCATTCGCCTGATCACCTTCGACCTGGACGATACCTTCTGGGAAACCACTCCGGCCATCCAGAGCGCCGAGACTGCCCTGCGCGACTGGCTCGGCGTGCATGCACCGCGCCTGGGCGAATTTCCCGTCGAAGCCCTCGGCGCGATCCGCCGCATGCTGGTGGAGCAGGACTCGGCGCTGCGCCACCGTATCAGCGAGCTGCGCCGGCGCATCCTGCAGCACGCGCTGCACGATGCCGGCTATCCCGCCGACGAAGCGGGAGAACTGGCCGAACGGGCCTTCCAGGTATTTCTCGACGCGCGCCATGAGGTGCAGATTTTCCCGGACGTGCAACCGACCCTGGAATTTCTCGCCAATCACTACACCCTCGGCGTGATCACCAACGGCAATGCCGACGTGCGCCGCCTGGGCTTGGCCGACTATTTCCAGTTCACTCTGTGCGCCGAGGAGCTGGGCGTCGGCAAGCCCGACCCGCATCCGTTCCAGCAAGCCCTGCGCCTGGGCGCTGCGCGCCCGGAACAGGCCGTGCACGTCGGCGACCACGCGCTGGATGACATCGCCGGCGCGCAACAGGCGGGCATGCGAGCGATCTGGTTCAACCCCAAGCGCGCCGCCTGGCCGCACGATTACCATCCCGATGCGCAAATCCAGAGCCTGGCCGAATTGCCCAAGCTGCTGCTCGGCTGGCGCGGCGACTGAGCGAGAAGCCAGACGCCAGATGCGCAAAAGCCCGCCTTGGAGGCGGGCTTTTGCGCAATTCTTTTTGGTGCTCAGATAGGGCGACTACCGTACTTGCTATCCGGCTTCTTCGGCGGGTCGGCGACCACATTGGGCTCGACTTCCTGCACTTGGCCGCCACGCGCGAGAAATTCTTCCATGGCCCGCGCCAGTGCATCGCGCTCTTTCTGCTTGGCTTCCAGGCTCGGCAGTTCGTCCGGTTCCACGGCCTTCGCCTTGGCCTTCTTGGCCGGCGTAGCGCGCTCGCTGTCGGTCCCTTCGTCGTCGAGACTGTCGTCGCCATCATCGGCAGCGTTCAGCTCTTCCCCTTCCTCCTCGTCGCTAACGTCCAGATCGTCTTGTTCTAGTTCTTCGTCGCTCATGTTCAACCTCATGGCCTTGCCAAAGCGGAGTAAGTTATAGCCCAGCGATGCGGAAAGACCGACACCGCCAAAAAAAATTCAACTTGCCGTCCCGTGCAGCGTTGCCACAATCTGCCGCGCGCCACCCTGGTCGCGGTGCTCTCCGAGATAGATGCCCTGCCAGGTACCGAGTGCCAGCCCCCCATCGCTGACCGGCAGGCTCAACTGGCAGCCGAGCAGGCTGGCCTTGAAATGCGCCGGCAGATCGTCCGGCCCTTCGTAGTCGTGCTCATAGCCTCCCTCACCCTGCGGCACCAGGCGATTGAAGAAGCGCTCGAAATCTCGCCGAACCGCTGCATCGGCATTCTCGTTGATCGTCAGCGAGGCCGAGGTATGCCGCAGCCACAGGTGTAACAGACCGACCCGGCATTGCCGCAGTTCCGGCAGTGCGTCGAGCAGCTCATCGGTGACCAGATGAAAGCCGCGTGGCCGCGCGCGCAAGGTGATCAGGGTCTGTTGCCACATGTTCGAAGACTCATGTTCAACGGCTGGTCGCGCGCATTCTAGCGTGGCGCCAAAAAAAACAAAGGGCGCCAAAAGGCGCCCTTGTCATGAACCAGCGAATCGTTACTGGCGAGTGAACTCCGGATAGGCTTCCAGACCGCACTCGACGACGTCCACGCCCTCGTATTCCTCTTCCTCGCTGACACGCAGGCCCATCACCGCCTTGATGATGCCCCAGACGATCAGGCTGGCGATGAACACCCAGAGGAAGATCGACACCAGACCCAGCAGCTGGGCACCGAAGGTGGCATCGGCGTTGGTCAGCGGCACGGCCAGCAGGCCCCACATGCCGGCAACACCGTGCACGGAGATGGCACCGACCGGGTCATCGAGCTTGAGCTTGTCCAGGCCAAGGATGCTGAACACCACCAGCACACCACCCACGCCGCCGATCAGGGTCGCCTGCAGAGCGCTCGGGGTCAGCGGTTCGGCAGTGATCGCCACCAGACCGGCCAGCGCGCCGTTGAGCACCATGGTCAGGTCGGACTTGCCGAACAGCAGACGCGCGGTGATCAGCGCGGCGATCAGGCCGCCTGCAGCGCCCATGTTGGTGTTGACGAAGACCTGAGCGACGGCATTGGCGTCTTCGATGGTGCTCATCTTCAGCTGCGAGCCACCGTTGAAGCCGAACCAGCCCATCCACAGGATGAAGGCACCGAGGGTCGCCAGCGGCATGTTGGCACCGGGGATGGCGTTGATCTGACCGTTCGCACCGTACTTGCCCTTACGCGGACCGAGCAGCAGCACACCCGCCAGAGCAGCAGCCGCACCGGCCATGTGTACGATGCCCGAGCCTGCGAAGTCGAGGTAACCCGCCGCGTCGAGGAAACCACCGCCCCACTTCCAGAAGCCCTGAACCGGGTAGATGAAGCCGGTCATCACCACCGCGAAGGCGATGAACGCCCACAGCTTCATGCGTTCGGCCACCGCACCGGAAACCACCGACATGCAGGTCGCGGCGAACACGATCTGGAAGAAGAAGTCGGCACGCGCGGAGTAGTAAGGCGCGTCCTCACCACCGGCGGCGACCACGTCGACGGCGTTCTCGTCGCCGATCAGGAAGCCCAGGCTCGGCAGGATGCCGCCGTCCGGGCTGGAGTACATGATGTAGTAGCCGACCAGCAGATACATGATCGACGCCAGCGCGTAGAGCACGATGTTCTTGGTGAGGATCTCGGCGGTGTTCTTCGCCCGGACCAGACCGGCTTCGAGCATGGCGAAACCTGCCGCCATCCACATCACCAGCGCTCCGCAGATCACGAAGTAGAAGGTATCGAGTCCGTACTGGACGGGTATCAATGCAGTGCTATCCATGTTTCACCTCTTGCTGTCGCGCTTTGTGCGCTGTTCGGTCCACAGGCCATCGCATGCCACGTCGATGGCCGGTGCCGCTTTTCGGATTGGCCCCGGGGTTGGCTCCGGGGTGCCCTGAATGGATTACAGGTTGTAGCCACGCTCGTTATGCAGGCTGAGGTCGAGGCCGATGGTCTCCTGCTCCTCGTTCACCCGCAGGCCCATCACCAGATCGATCGCCTTGAGGATCAGGTAGGTGACGATGCCGGTGTACACCACGGTGAACAGCACGCCCTTGAACTGAATCCACAGCTGCAGGCCGATGTTCTCAACTTCGCCGAAGCCACCCAGCATGGGTGCCGCGAAGATGCCGGTGAGCAGCGCACCGACGATGCCGCCGATGCCGTGCACACCGAAGGCGTCCAGCGAATCGTCGTAGCCGAGCTTGCGTTTCAGGCTGGTGGCGCAGAAGAAGCAGATCACCCCGGATACCAGGCCGATGACCAGAGCGCCCATCGGGCCCACTGTGCCGGCAGCCGGCGTGATAGCGACCAGACCGGCAACCACGCCCGAGGCGATGCCCAGTGCGCTGGGCTTGCCGTGGCCGATCCACTCGGCGAACATCCAGCCCAGCGCCGCGGCGGCGGTAGCGATCTGGGTGACCAGCATGGCCATGCCCGCGGTGCCGTTGGCGGCCACGGCGGAACCGGCATTGAAGCCGAACCAGCCGATCCAGAGCATTGCCGCGCCGACCAGGGTCAGTCCCAGGTTGTGCGGCGCCATCGGCGTGGTCGGATAGCCCTTGCGCTTGCCCAGCACCAGGCAGGCCACCAATCCGGCGATACCGGCGTTGATGTGCACCACGGTGCCGCCAGCGAAATCGAGCACGCCCCAATCCCACATCAGGCCGCCGTCGCCGCCCCAGACCATGTGCGCGATCGGCGCGTAGACCAGGGTGAACCAGACGCCCATGAACACCAGCATCGCGGAGAACTTCATGCGTTCGGCAAAGGCGCCGACGATGAGCGCCGGGGTGATGATGGCGAAGGTCATCTGGAAGGTGATGAACACGCTTTCAGGGAAGGCGCCGACCAGGCTGTCGGGCGTCAGACCGCTGAGGAAGGCACGGTCCAGGCCACCGACGAAGGAATTGAAGTTGGTGACCCCTGCTTCCATACCGGTGGTGTCGAACGCGAGGCTGTAGCCGTAGACCATCCAGAGGATGCTCATCAGGCCGGTGACCGCAAAGCACTGCATCATCACCGAGAGAATGTTCTTCGAGCGGACCATGCCGCCGTAGAACAGCGCCAGCCCAGGGATGGTCATGAACAGCACCAGCGCAGTGGCCGTCAGCATCCATGCCGTGTCGCCTGAATCCAGCGTTGCCTCCTGCGCCAGGGCCAGGCCTGGACTTATCAGAGACAAAAGGGCTCCTAGCCCTGCGAATTTTCGCAGAGTCATGGTTTTACTCCTGGGGCGTGGGGGTTCGGAGGTGCTGCTTAAATCGCGTCGGTATCGGTTTCGCCGGTACGGATGCGGATGGCCTGTTCCAGGTTGACCACGAAGATCTTGCCGTCGCCGATCTTGCCGGTGTTGGCCGCCTTGGTGATGGCCTCGATCACGCGATCGAGCTGATCGTCAGCGATGGCCACGTCGATCTTTACCTTCGGCAGGAAGTCGACGACGTATTCGGCACCGCGATACAACTCGGTGTGGCCCTTCTGGCGACCGAAGCCTTTGACTTCGGTTACGGTGATGCCCTGTACGCCAATTTCCGACAGCGACTCGCGCACGTCGTCCAGCTTGAACGGCTTGATGATGGCAGTGACTAGTTTCATGAAAACTTCTCCCGTTTTAGGTGGACTTGCCCCAGAAGTACGAACCCGGCTCAAGTCTAAGCTCAGTGTCTGGCTCTTGTAACGCTCCGGCTGTAGCCGGTCCGCAGTCCGACACCACCAACCTCTCCGACAAAGCGTCGCGAATCACCGATGCACCGCAACCCGTTGGTGCATGCGTCGCTGGGGACAAAGCAGAATCAGTGCCAGCTTTACGCAATGCCCGTTTTTACGGGGTGCGCACGGATGGAACGGATGCCCGACGGACGGTAGCGGCCATAACACGCACAATATTGGTGCGCGCATGCACCAGCAGCTGCTCATTTTTTGTGCACGCCCCCTGAGAAAGAGCGGAAAAAGCCCGTGCTACACTGCGCCCGGTTCAACCACAGGTGTTTTCAATGTTGCCGCCAAAAGCTTTCCTAGATGCCATCGGCTCCCAGGCCTCGCGCCTGTTCAACGGCGAGACGCCGCTGCCGCGTGGCGAGTTCGAAGCCCAGCTCAAGGGTGTGGTCCAGGGCGCACTGAACAAGCTCGACGTGGTCAGCCGCGACGAATTCGACAGCCAGATGGTGGTGCTAGCCCGCACCCGCGCGCGCCTGGAGGCGCTCGAAGCCAAGGTTGCCGAACTGGAAGAAAAGCTCACGCCGCCCGCGTCCTGATAGACCGGGCCGGCGACACGATCAAAGGAGTGATCGGATGTCCCTGGCCATAGTTCATAGCCGCGCGCAGATTGGCGTCGAAGCGCCGTCAGTGACCGTCGAAGCACATCTGGCCAACGGCCTGCCGGCACTGACCCTGGTCGGCCTGCCGGAAACCGCGGTCAAGGAAAGCAAGGATCGCGTGCGCAGCGCCATTCTCACCTCCGGCTTCGATTTTCCCGCTCGACGCATCACCCTCAACCTCGCCCCCGCCGACCTGCCAAAGGACGGCGGCCGCTTCGACCTGTCCATTGCCCTGGGCATCCTCGCCGCCAGCGGTCAGCTGCCGGCCGAGCGGCTCGACAACCTGGAATGCCTCGGCGAACTGGCACTGTCCGGCGCCTTGCGCCCGGTCCAGGGAGTCCTGCCGGCTGCCCTCGCCGCTCGAGCGGCAGGGCGCGCGCTGCTGGTGCCATGGGCCAACGCCGAGGAAGCCAGCCTGGCCTCGGGGCTCACCGTCTATGCCGCCGAGCACTTGCTCGAGGTCGCTGCGCACTTCAACGGCATCACGCCGCTCGAACCCTATGTGGCCCAGGGCCTGCTACGACAGATTCAGCCTTACCCCGACCTGGCCGACGTGCAAGGTCAGCAGGCGGCCAAGCGCGGGCTGCTGATCGCCGCGGCTGGCGCGCACAACCTGCTGTTTTCCGGCCCGCCAGGCACCGGCAAGACGCTGCTGGCCAGCCGCCTGCCCGGTCTCTTGCCGCCGCTGGACGAGCAGGAGGCGCTGGAAGTCGCCGCCATCCATTCGGTGGCCAGTCACAGCCCTCTCGAGCATTGGCCGCAACGGCCTTTTCGGCAGCCCCATCACAGTGCATCCGGCCCGGCGCTGGTCGGTGGCGGCAGTCGCCCGCAGCCGGGGGAGATCACCCTGGCGCATCAGGGCGTGCTGTTTCTCGATGAGCTGCCGGAGTTCGACCGCAAGGTGCTCGAGGTCTTGCGTGAGCCACTGGAGTCGGGGCATATCGTCATCGCCCGGGCCCGCGACAAGGTGCGTTTTCCGGCGCGTTTCCAGCTGGTGGCGGCGATGAATCCCTGCCCCTGTGGCTACCTCGGTGATCCCAACGGGCGCTGCCGCTGCACGCCGGACCAGATCCAGCGCTATCGCAACAAGCTCTCCGGCCCGCTGCTCGACCGCATCGACCTGCATTTGACCGTGGCGCGCGAGGCCACGGCCCTCAACGCTCCGCCGCAGACGGGCCAGAGCAGTGCAGTACTCGCCGCCCAGGTAGCCCAGGCGCGACAGCTGCAACTCGCCCGTCAGCGCTGCGCCAATGCCTTCCTCGACCTCGCCGGCTTGCGCAGCCATTGCCAGCTCGGCACCGAGGATCAGGCCTGGCTGGAGCGCGCCTGCGAACGCCTGGCGCTGTCGCTGCGCGCCGCGCACCGCCTGCTCAAGGTGGCGCGCACCCTCGCCGATCTGGAACAGGCCGAGCGAATCAGCCGCCAGCACCTCGCCGAAGCCCTGCAGTACCGGCCCGGCAGTCAAGGCTGAGCCTGCTCTAGCCCGGGCTTCGGTGCGCATCGATCAGCTGCGGACAACGGGCATCCTTTGCGGTCTGTGTTAAGTTGGATGGCTTTCGCCACAGGCGGCCACTCCCCAGAAACAACCCGAAGGAGCGCAGCATGGAGGCAAAACAGCCCTCGTCGTCCCACCTCAACGCCCCGGTCTTCTACGGCTCGGCGGTCATCATCCTGGCGCTGGTGATCTACAGCGTCGCTTTCCAGAGCCATGCGCAAACGCTGTTTGGCGATACCCAGGCCTGGATCATCGCCAACGTCAGCTGGCTCTACATCCTCGCCGTTGCACTCATCCTGCTCATGGTGGTGCTACTGGCGTTCAGTCGTTACGGCGACATCAAGCTCGGACCGGATCACAGCGAACCGGATTACAGCGCCCTGACCTGGTTCGCCATGCTGTTCTCCGCCGGCATGGGCATCGGCCTGATGTTCTTCGGCGTCGCCGAGCCGGTGATGCACTTCCTCTCACCGCCGGTGGGCGAAGGCGGCACCAGCGCGGCCGCCTATGAGGCGATGAAGATCACCTTCTTCCACTGGGGCCTGCATGCCTGGGCGATCTACGCCATCGTGGCGATGATCCTGGCCTACTTCGCCTACCGCCACGGCCTGCCGCTCACCCTGCGCTCGGCGCTCTACCCGCTGATAGGCGACCGCATCTACGGGCCGATCGGTCACGCCGTGGACATCTTCGCCATCATCGGTACGGTGCTCGGCGTCGCCACCTCGCTGGGCCTCGGCGTCACCCAGATCAACACCGGACTGAAC
Source organism: Pseudomonas sp. (assembly GCA_007713455.1). Classification (GTDB taxonomy): domain Bacteria; phylum Pseudomonadota; class Gammaproteobacteria; order Pseudomonadales; family Pseudomonadaceae; genus Stutzerimonas; species Stutzerimonas chloritidismutans. Next base: position 283,700 of record VMRT01000010.1, on the reverse strand, counting down.
CACCTCTACGGCCTGCCGGTATCGGTGCCGGTGCAGATCGGCCTGATCATCGCCACCACGCTGCTGGCGACGATTTCGGTGGTCACCGGCCTGGACAAGGGCGTGCGCCGGCTGTCGGAGCTGAACCTGACGCTGGCGGCGCTGCTGTTGCTGATGGTGCTGATCGCGGGGCCGACGGTGTTCATCCTGCAGACTTTCGTGCAGAACACCGGCAGCTACCTGTCGGACATCGTCAACAAGACCTTCAACCTCTATGCCTACGAGCCGAACGACTGGATCGGCGGCTGGACGCTGTTCTACTGGGGCTGGTGGCTGGCCTGGTCGCCCTTCGTCGGCCTGTTCATCGCGCGCATCTCGCGCGGCCGGACGATTCGCGAGTTCGTCACCGGCGTGCTGCTGGTGCCGACCGCATTCACCCTGTTGTGGATGACCGTGTTCGGCGACACCGCGATCCACATGATCCTCTGGGAACACGTCTCCAGCCTTGGTGAAGCCATCGAGCAGGACAGTTCGCTGGCCCTGTTCGCCTTCCTCGAGCACTTCCCCTTCTCGGGCTTCATCTCGCTGATCGCGATCATCATGGTGGTGGTGTTCTTCGTCACCTCGGCGGACTCCGGCGCGTTGGTGGTGGACATGCTCGCCTCCGGCGGCCAGCAAGGCACTCCGGTCTGGCAACGCATCTTCTGGGCCGCATCCATGGGTGGGGTGGCCATCGCGCTGCTGCTCGCCGATGGCCTGACCGCGCTGCAGACGGCGACCATCGCCAGCGCCCTGCCCTTCACCATCGCGCTGCTCTGTTCGATGTGGGGTCTGCTCAAGGCGCTGCGCCTGGATGCCACGAAGCAGGGGCTGCGCTACCAGGCCCTGAGCACCTCGCCCAGCGCACCGCGCAGTGCCGGTGGCTGGCAACGTCGCCTGCGTACGCTGATGCTGTTCCCGCGACGCGCCCATGTGGTGCGCTTCATCACCGAAGTGGTGCGTCCGGCCTACGAGGACATCGCCGAGGAAATGCGCAAGCAGGGCTATGCGGTGGACATCAGCGAAGGTGATGATCGTCGCTTGCGCTTCGAGATCACCCACGAAGGCGAGCCAGACTTCATCTACGAAGTGCGCCCGCGGGCCTACGCCATGCCGAGTTTCGTCGCCACCAGCGAGGACGACGAGCGCGAGGAGCGCAAGTACTTCCGCGCCGAGGTGCATCTCAAGGAAGGCGGCCAGGATTATGACGTGATGGGCTGGAGCCGCGAGGACGTTATCAGTGACATCCTCGGCCAGTACGAGAAGCACATGCACTTCCTGCACATGGTTCGCTGAAGTCGGGCCGCGTCCTGGCGCCGGCCAGGACGCGGTCGATCAGTGCGCCACGCCGGCTGCCAGTCGCTCGGCGCTCATGAAATGCAGCAGCTCGGCCAGCGGCAACGGCTGGCTGACCAGATAGCCCTGCACCTGCTGCGCGCCGAACTGGCGCAGCAGCTCGAGCTGCTCGGTGGTCTCGACACCCTCGGCCACCACATCCAGATCGAGGTTGTGCGCCAGGCCGACCATCGCCTGCACCAGCTGCGACTTCTCGGGCCGCACGACCATGCCGGCGACAAAGCTCTTGTCGATCTTCAGCAGGGTGATCGGCAGGCTGGACAGGTGCACGAACGACGAGAAGCCGGTGCCGAAATCGTCCAGCGAAAAGCGCACGCCGAGCTCGCCCAGCGCATGCATGGCGCTCTGCACCTGCTCGCTGCGGCGCATCACCGCGGTTTCGGTGAGTTCGAATTCCAGCCAGTGCGGGTCGATGCCGCGCTCGTCGATCAGCCGGTTGAGCGTCGGTAGCAACTGACTGTCCTGAAACTGGCGGAACGACAGGTTGATCGCCATGTGCAGTGAATCCGCGCCGCCCTCATGCAGGCTTTGCAGATCGCGCAGCGCGCGGGCGATCACCCAGTAGCCGAGCGGCACGATCAGGCCGCTCTCCTCAGCCATGGGAATGAAGGCATCCGGCCCCAGCAGCCCTCTTTCCGGGTGCAGCCAGCGCACCAGTGCCTCCAGTCCGACGATGCGCCCGCTTTCCAGGCACAGCCGCGGCTGGTAGTGCAGCTCCAGCTCACCGCGACGCAACGCACGGCGCAGCTCGCCTTCCTGATCGGCGAGGCTGCGCGCGCTGCGGCTGACCTGTTCATCGTAGAAACACCAGGTGCAGCCCTGGGCCGCCTTGGCCTGGCGCATGGCAATCTGCGCGTGCCAGAGCAGCGGATCGGCGTCGATCCCCTCGCTGGCACGCGCCAGCCCGACGCTGCAGCCCAGCATCAGGCTCTCGCCCTCCACCCAGTAAGGCTCCGCCAGTGCTTCGACGATGCGATCGGCGACCGCCACAGCGCGCTCCGGATCGTCGCGGGTATCGAGCAGCAGTGCGAATTCGTCGCCGCCCAGCCGCGCCAGCATGTCGCCGACCTCCAGCTGCGCCTTGAGCCGCGCCACCACCTGCAGGATCAGGCGATCCCCGGCCTGGTGGCCGAGGGCATCGTTGACGTGGCGGAAGTTGTCGAGATCGAGATAGCCCAACACCAGGTCCTGTTCCTGATGTTCGGCCAGGGCATCGAACAGCAGCGCCTGGAAGCCCTGGCGGTTGACGATGCCGGTATGCGGGTCCTGCTCGGCCAGCCTTTGCAAGGTTCCCTGCAGGTTGCAGCGCTCGCGCACGTAGCGCAGGCAGCGGCGCAACACCTCGGCACTGAGCTGGTCGCCCACCAGCCAGTCGACCGCGCCTTCCGGCATCTGCGTCGGTTCGTCGTCGAGCAGCAGGATCAGCGGCCAGGGAAAGCGTTCGGCGAGCGCCTGGCATTCCGGTGTCGCCAGCAGCAGGCAGGGCGTTTCCAGATACGCACTGGCCGTGTCCCAATCCGCCGCAATGATCAGCCGTTCCTTGCTGTGCGAGCCCTGCAGGCAGGCGCGCAGCCGCTCGGCCCATTCGGGTCGATCAGCCAACAGCAACAGCGGCATGGATTGAGCGGGCGCTGGCAAGCGGCCTCCGGACTCGGTGATTTGCAAGACGGGCGCTACACGCTCGATTTCCCGCACAGCCCTATGCAAACGCCCTGCCTCCTGCAGCGCGCACAAGACTAATCCATTATTTCGATCAGCCAAGCCCCAACTGCGACGATCGGTGATTTATTGAACCTGCAACGGGCCAGCATCGGCGCGGCAGCCTGTTAAACTCCCGCCCCCGCTTCGAATGACCTGAACACCATGTCCCGACTCAACCCTCGGCAGCAGGAAGCCGTGAACTACGTCGGCGGCCCACTTCTGGTGCTCGCCGGTGCCGGCTCCGGCAAGACCAGCGTGATCACCCGCAAGATCGCCTATCTGGTGCAGCATTGCGGCATCCAGGCCCGCCACATCGTCGCCATGACCTTCACCAACAAGGCCGCGCGCGAGATGAAGGAGCGTGTCGGCAGCCTGCTCAAGGGCGCCGAGGCACGCGGCCTGACCGTGTCCACCTTCCACAACCTGGGCATGAACATCATCCGCAAGGAATACGCACGGATGGACTACAAGCCCGGCTTCTCGATCTTCGATGACGGCGACATCAAGGCGCTGCTCACCGACATCATGCAGAAGGAATATTCCGGGGACGATGGTGCCGACGAAATCAAGAACTACATCGACAGCTGGAAGAACGACCTGATCCTGCCCGACGAAGCCCTGGCCAACGCACGCAACCCCAAGGAGCAGACCGCCGCCATCGTCTATCTGCACTACCAGCGCACGCTCAAGGCGTACAACGCGGTGGACTTCAACGACCTGATCCTGCTGCCGGTGAAACTCTTCCAGGAGCACGCCGACATCCTGGAGAAATGGCAGAACCGCATCCGCTACCTGCTGGTGGACGAATACCAGGACACCAACGCCAGCCAGTACCTGCTGGTCAAATTGCTGGTCGGCATGCGCAACCAGTTCACCGTGGTCGGTGACGACGACCAGTCGATCTACGCCTGGCGCGGCGCGCGTCCGGAAAACCTGATGCTGCTGAAGGAGGACTACCCCTCACTGAAGGTGGTGATGCTGGAGCAGAACTACCGCTCCACCAGCCGAATCCTCAAGTGCGCCAACATCCTCATCGCCAACAACCCGCACGTGTTCGAGAAGCAGCTGTGGTCGGAGATGGGCCACGGCGACGAGATCCGCGTGATCCGCACGCGCAACGAGGACGCCGAGTGCGAGCGCGTGGCGCTTGAAATCCTCACCGAACACCTGCGTACTCAGCGCCCCTACAGCGACTTCGCCATCCTCTACCGCGGCAACTACCAGGCCAAGCTGATGGAGCTGAAGCTGCAGCACCACCAGATTCCCTATCGCCTGTCCGGCGGCACCAGCTTCTTCGCCCGCCAGGAGGTGAAGGACCTGATGAGCTACTTCCGCCTGCTGGTCAACCCGGACGACGACAACGCCTTCCTGCGGGTGATCAACGTGCCGCGCCGCGAGATCGGCTCTACCACCCTGGAGAAGCTCGGCAACTACGCCAGCGAGCGCGGCATCAGCATGTACGCCGCCGCTGACGAGATCGGCCTCGGCGCCCATCTGGACAGCCGCTACGCCGAGCGCCTGTCGCGCTTCAAGCACTGGATGGACAACGTGCGCCAGCAGTGCGCGCAGAACGACCCGATCGCCGCCATCCGCAGCATGGTGATGGACATCGACTACGAGAACTGGCTCAGGCAGAACGCCTCCAGCGACAAGGTGGCCGACGCGCGCATGGGCAACGTCTGGTTTCTCGTCGACGCGCTGAAGAGCACGCTGGACAAGGACGAAGACGGCGACATGACCATCGAGGACGCCATCGGCAAGCTGGTGCTGCGCGACATGCTCGAGCGTCAGCAGGAAGAGGAAGAAGGTGCCGAAGGCGTGCAGATGATGACCATGCACGCCTCCAAGGGCCTGGAATTTCCCTCGGTGTACATCATCGGCTTCGAGGAAGAAATCCTGCCGCACCGTTCCAGCATCGAGGCCGACACCATCGAGGAAGAGCGGCGCCTGGCCTATGTCGGCATCACCCGTGCCAAGCGCAACCTGGCGCTGACCTTTGCCGCCAAGCGCAAGCAGTACGGCGAGGTGATCGACTGCACGCCGAGCCGCTTCCTCGACGAGCTACCGCCGGAGGACCTGGTCTGGGAAGGCCAGGAAGACGCGCCGGTGGAGGTCAAGGCCGCGCGCGGCAACGACGCCCTGGCGGCGATGCGGGCGATGCTCAAGCGCTGATCGCAGCGCCTGGGTTCGAGGAGCGTTCAACGCCGGTTTGTATCCCGTCACCTAACCGCGGCATGCTTGGCCGATCGCGGTTTCTGGAGGGATTCGATGTACCACGGTGAACGCTTCAATGCCTGGACGCACCTGGTCGGTGCACTGCTGGCCTGTCTGGGCGCCATCTGGCTGCTGGCGCTGGCGGCGCTCGATGGCGAGCTGGCGAAGATCGTCAGTGCCGCGATTTACGGCCTCAGCCTGATCCTGCTCTACAGCATCTCGACGCTGTACCACAGCCTGCGCGGGCGGGCGAAGGTGGTCATGCGCAAGCTCGATCACCTGTCGATCTATCTGCTGATCGCCGGCAGCTACACGCCATTCTGTCTGGTCGCTCTGGCCGGCCCCTGGGGCTGGACGCTGTTCGGCATCGTCTGGGGCCTGGCGGTGATCGGCATGCTGCAGGAGATCAAGCCACGCTCCGAGGCGCGGGTGCTGTCACTGGTGATCTATGCGGTGATGGGCTGGATCGTGCTGGTGGCAGTCAAGCCGCTGCTGGCAGCACTCGGCGGTGCCGGCTTCGCCTGGCTGCTGGCCGGCGGCATCTGCTACACGGTGGGCATCGTGTTCTTCGTCTTCGACGACCGTTTCCGCCACTGGCATGGGATCTGGCACATCTTCGTGATGGTTGGCAGCCTGCTGCACTTCATCGCCATTCTGTTCTACGTGATCTGACTCAGCGCGGCTCCAGCGCCGCCGCGCTGCCGAGCACCGCTTCCAGCTCGCTCGCCGCGGCGCGCAGCCGTGGCACGAACTCCAGCAGCTGCGCCATCGAGCAGCGAATCACCGGCGCATGGCTGAACAGGCAGGCCAGCAGCTCGCCGTCGGCATCACGCACCGGCACCGCACAGGCGACCATGCCGTCGATGAACTCCTCGGAGTCGGTGCCCAGCTGCTCTTCCCGCACCCGCGCCAGGTCGTCACGCAGCGCGCTGAGGTCGGTCAGGGTATTGCGCGCCATACGTTGCAGCGGCAGGCGCGGCAGCACCCGCTCCAGTTGCTCCGGCGGCAGCGAGGCCAGATAGAGTTTGCCGCTGGCGGTGCACCAGAGCGGCGTGTGGCTACCGATCGGCAGGTTGATCTGCAGCGGCCAGTTGGTCTGCACCCGGTCGAAATAGAGCATGTCCAGCCCATCAGGGATGGCCAGCCCGCAGGTTTCACCGATGGCTTCGGAGAGCTGGCGCAGGATCGACTGGCGCAACGCCTTGTGCCGACTGCTGCGCAGGATGTTCAGCGCCGCAACGTGCAGGCGCTCGCCCGGCAGCAGCCCGCCGCGCAGGCCGAACTGCAGGAAGCCTTCCTTTTCCAGGGTCTGCACCAGCCGGTGCGCGCTGGCCTTGGGAATGTCCAGGCGCTCGGCCAGCGCGGTCGGGCTGAGCGGCTCCTTCGCCGCCGCGACCGCCTCGATGATTTCCAGCACGCGGGTGATGGAGGAGCCTTTCTCGCGGAGAATGCTGCGCATCGTCTGCCTAGTCGTTAGATGAAGATGGACGCCCCGCAGGGCGCCCGGGAGTGTAGCGACCGGCACCGTCAGTGCAACGGTGCCGCGCGGGTCACTTCATGGTCGGCATGGCGAACTCGGCACCGGCGCGGATACCGGTGGGCCAGCGGCGGGTCACGGTCTTCATGCGGGTGAAGAAGCGCACCCCATCCGGGCCGTGCATGTTCAGCGGACCGAACACCGAGCGCTTCCAGCCGCCGAAGCAGTGGAAGGCCATGGGCACGGGGATTGGCACGTTGACGCCGACCATGCCGACCTTGACGTTTTCCTCGAACTGCCGCGCGGTGTCGCCGTCGCGGGTGAAGATCGAGGTGCCATTGCCGTATTCATGGTCGTTGATCAGTTGCAGCGCCTCGTCGAAGCTCTTCACCCGCACCACAGCCAGCACCGGGCCGAAGATTTCCTCACGGTAGATGCGCATGCTCGGCGTGACACGGTCGAACAGCGTCGGGCCGACATAGAAGCCGTTCTCATGGCCCTCGACCTTGATGCCGCGACCGTCGCAGACCAGCGTCGCGCCCTCTTCCACGCCCAGATCGATATAGCCGCTGACCTTCTGCTGGTGCTCGCGGGTCACCAGCGGGCCCATGTGCGGCTCGGGCTCGGTGCCCAGGCCCGGGCCCGGGCCGGTAAGCATCTGGCTGATTTCGCCTTTGAGCATCTCGACCAGCTTGTCAGCCACCTCGTCACCGACACACACCGCCACCGAAATCGCCATGCAGCGCTCGCCGGCCGAGCCGTAGGCCGCGCCCATCAGCGAGCTGACCACCTGCTGCGGATCGGCGTCGGGCATCACCACCATGTGATTCTTCGCCCCGCCCAGGGCCTGGCAGCGCTTGCCGTGGGCCGAGGCGGTGGCATAGATGTATTCGGCGATCGGCGTCGAGCCGACGAAGCTGACCGACTGCACGCGCTCGTCGGTGAGCAGCACGTCCACGGCTTCCTTGTCGCCGTTGACGATGTTCAGCACGCCGGCCGGCAGCCCGGCTTCGGCCAGCAACTCGCCAAGCAACATTGTCGCGCTCGGGTCCTTTTCCGAGGGCTTGAGCACGAAGGTGTTACCGCAGGCGATGGCCACCGGCAGCATCCACAGCGGCACCATCGCCGGGAAGTTGAACGGGGTGATGCCGACGCAGACGCCGAGCGGCTGCATCAGCGAGTTGGAGTCGATGTCGCGACCGACGTTGGAGGAGAACTCGCCCTTGAGCAGGTGCGGGATGCCACAGGCGAACTCCACCACCTCCAGCCCACGGGTGACTTCGCCCTGGGCGTCGGAAAATACCTTGCCGTGTTCGCTGGTGATCAGCCGGGCGACGTCGTCGCGGCGGCGCTCGAGCAATTCCTTGAAACGAAACATGACCCGCGCGCGCACCAACGGCGGCGTCTTCGACCAGCCTTCGAAGGCGGCTTGGGCGGCGGCTATGGCCTCGCGGGTTTCGTCTGCCGAGGACAGCGAAACATACAGGCGCGGCTCGCCGGTGGCCGGGTTGTAGACGGTGGCGTGGCGCTCGGAGCGGCCGGCGACGGCCTCGTTGTTGATCAGGTTGCCGAGGGTCTGCATGGCTTCACTCCTGGTTCCAGACGGTTTCGTAGAGGTCGATGATTTCCGCTTCCGTGGGTACGCGCGGGTTGTTGCCCGGCGAGCCGGAGGCCAGCGCCTGGCGCGCCATGGTCTCGCGCAGTTCGAAGAAGCGTTCGCGGGCGATGCCGAACTGTTCCGGGCTCGGCACTTTCAGTTCCTGATTGATTGCGCGCAGCTCGGCGAGCAGCTTGTCGTTTGCCACCTCGACGCTGTCGGTCTGCGCGGCGACGCCCATCGCTCGCGCGCAATCGGCGTAGCGCTCCGGCGCGGCGGGAATCGAGAAGGCGGTGATCGCCGGCAGCAGCATGGCGTTGGACAACCCATGCGGCACATGGAAGAAGGCACCGATCGGCCGGCTCATGCCATGCACCAGCGCCACCGAGGCGTTGGAGAAGGCAACCCCGGCCAGGGTCGCGCCGAGCATCATCGCCTCGCGTGCGGCGCGGTTGCCCGGCTCGTGGAAGGCCGCGCGCAGGTTCGGTGCCAGCAGGCGCATGGCTTCCAAAGCCTGCCCATCGCTGTAGAGGCTGGCCTTGCGGCTGACATAGGCCTCGATGGCGTGGGTCAGCGCATCGATGCCGGTGTCGGCGGTGACCCGCGGCGGCAGCGAGAGGGTCAGCTCGTAGTCGATCAGCGCGGCGATGGGCATGAAACCAAGGCCCGCGCAGAGCATTTTCTCGTCGCTGGTCTCATCAGTGATGATGGTGAAGCGCGTCGCCTCCGAGCCGGTGCCGGCGGTGGTGGGGATGGCGATCAGCGGCAGGCCGGCTTCGCTGACATCGCGTGGGAAGCGGTAGTCGCGCATCTCGCCGCCAAACTTGCCGAGTATGCCGATGGCCTTGGCCGAATCGATCGGGCTGCCGCCGCCGAGGGCGACGATGGAGTCGAAGTCGCCCTGACGGACCATTTCCACGCCCGCTCGAATCGAAGCAGCGGTCGGTTCGGGCAGGGTATCGGCGAAGCACTGGCTGGCGATACCGGCCTCTTCCAGCTGACCGGCGATACGGGCGACATAGCCGAGCTCGACCATCATGCGGTCGGTGACGATCAGCGGGCGATTGCAGCCCAGCTCCTTCAGCACGCGGGCAAGTTGCTGGCTGGCGCCGGCGCCGACTTCCATCAGGCGCGGCAGGACGATGCGATGACTCATGGGCACTCTCCGAAAATGGACTGCCTGGCGAGCTGGCAGCTTCTTATTTTGAGACTCAATGTCTCACTATGAATTGGAGAGTAGGTAGAGCAAGCAGCCGCCGTCAACCCGAAACGAGACCTTTCGTCTCAGGGTCAGGGATGTGCTTATTGGAAAACGGGATCAGCGTGCGTTCAGCCGATCGCGAAGCTGAGTCGTTTGCTGGCGAAGGCGTTCACAAGCGGACTGCACATCGGCCCGCGCCTGGGCATCCAGCTCGTCCATATCAGCCTCGACATTGAGCAGCACGGCATCGACGCAGGCGCTCAGCAACAACACCGCCGCCTCGACATCACAGCGCAGCGACGGCTTGACCATCGGCAAGGCGCGCTCGGCGATGCCCAGCGCTTCGACGCAGGCGTGTGCCGTCGCCAGCGGCACTGCGCATGCCTGCCGCGACAATTCGGGCACTCGACCCTCGTTGTCCTTCAGATATTCGGAGAAGACCGCCACGTCGTCGTCGGCAAAGGCGCCAGGACGACCCAGCAGCGAGCGGGCATCGGCCAGCAGCGCGTTACAGGCGGCATCGCCATGCGCGGCGCTGACCCGCAGCGCCTTGACGATCAGCGCCATGGCCAGATCGGCGCTGACCGCGGTAACCGCACCGCAGCCGGGCAACGCACGCTCGGCCACGGAATGGCGAAACTGCGCGAGGCTCAGCTGCCAGAGCCCCAGCCCCGCGCCCGGCCGGTAGGCTTCGCCCATCAGGCCGACTTGGCGCCGTCCCAATGCAGCAGCACATCGAGCATGCGGTTGGAGAAGCCCCACTCGTTGTCGTACCAGGCCATCACCTTGACCAGCTCGCCCTGCACGCGGGTCTGGCTGAGGTCGGCAACGCAGGACGCCGGGTAGCCGTTGAAGTCGCAGGAGACCAGCGCTTCCTCATTGCACTCCATGACGCCGGCCGGCAGCTTCTGCGCCCCGGCACGCAGGATGTCGTTGATTGCCTCGACGCTTTCCGGCGCGTTCTCGGCGATAAAGGTCAGGTCGACCAGCGAGACGTTCGGCGTCGGCACCCGCACCGAGAGGCCGTCCAGACGCCCGGCCAGTTCAGGCAGCACCAGGCCGATGGCCTTGGCCGCACCGGTGGTGGACGGAATCATCGACAACGCCGCGGCACGCGCGCGGTAGAGATCGCTGTGCGCCTTGTCCAGCAGGTTCTGGTCGTTGGTGTAGGAGTGCACGGTGTTGAGCAGGCCCTGGCGGATGCCGACCGCCTCGTGCAGCACCTTGGCCAGCGGCGCCAGGCAATTGGTGGTGCAGGAGGCATTGGAGACGACGCGCTGATCGCCCAGCAGCTGGTGATTCACGCCGTAGACCACGGTCAGGTCGCCGCCATCGAGCGGGTGCGAGGCGAATACGCGACCGGCCCCGGCCTGCAGGTGCTGCTCGATCAGCGCGCGCTTCTTGAACTTGCCGGTGCACTCGAGCACCACATCGACGCCCAATTCCTTCCACGGCAGCTTGGTCGCATCCCGCTCGGCCAGCAGGCGGATCGCCTGGCCACGCACCAGCATCGATTCGCCTTGCAGCTCTACCGGCTCGGGGAAACGACCGAAGGTCGAATCGAAGCGGGTCAGATGCACCAGCGTCTTGTGGTCGCTGAGATCGTTGATCGCGACCACCTGTACCCGATCCTGCAATCCACGCTCGAACAGCGCTCGTACGACGGCGCGGCCGATACGTCCATACCCGTTGATGGCAATACGTAGCATGCAAATCTCCTCGGAGGGGGGTTGAAAGTCTGTCGTTAGCTTAGGCGGAGTATCCACTCTTGCGTTCATCGCGGGCCGACCAGGATCAATTAACCGGCGAACCCATGTGCCGTTGGCCAGTCGTAAACCTGACAGAGCGGTCGTGCAGGATCGGCCGCGACCTGAGACGAATCAGGGGGTGTGAGGCATGAGCGAGACAACCCAGACACCGTGGTGGAAGGGCGCGACCGTTTATCAGATCTACCCGCGATCCTTTGCAGACAGCAACGGAGACGGCATCGGTGACCTCAATGGCGTGCTGCGCCATCTCGATCATCTGCAACAGCTGGGCGTCGATGCGCTGTGGTTGTCGCCGATCTTCCGCTCACCCATGGCCGATGCCGGCTACGACATCAGCGACTATTGCGATATCGATCCGCTGTTCGGTTCGCTGGCCGATATCGACCGGCTGATTGCCGAAGCCCATGCCCGCGGTATCCGGGTGCTGCTGGACTTCGTGCCCAATCACACCTCCGATGAACACCCCTGGTTCGTCGAGTCGCGCAGCTCGCGGGACAATCCCAAGCGCGACTGGTACGTCTGGCGCGACCAGCCGAACAACTGGCGCGCCGCGCTGGGCGCCGGCAGCGCCTGGACCTGGGACGAGCACACGCAGCAGTACTACCTGCACTTGTTCCTGGCCAAGCAGCCGGACCTGAACTGGCGCAACCCCGAGGTGGTCGAGGCGATGCACGACGTGCTGCGCTTCTGGCTCGACCGCGGCATCGACGGCTTTCGCATCGACGTCATCCACTGCACCGGCAAGGACCCGAGCTTTGCTGACGACCCGCGCTGCCAGGCCGGCCAGCCGCTGTCGGACTTCAACGATCAGCCCTACAGCCACGAAGTGCTGCGTGGTCTGCGCAAGCTGGTCGACAGCTATCCCGACGACCGCATGCTGGTGGGTGAGGTGAACATCCGCTCCACCGAACGGGTGCTGCAGTACTACGGCGCCGGCGACGAGCTGCACCTGGCCTTCAACTTCAACCCGCTCGATGCGCCCTGGGACCCGGTGCTGTTTCGCACCTGCATCCGCGAGGTCGAACACTGGCTGCAACCCGCTGGCGCCTGGCCAACCTGGGTGCTGTCGAATCACGACAACGTGCGCCAGCGCAGCCGTTACCAGGGCTCCGAGCGCGCCGCCCGTGCCGCTGCGGTAATGCTGCTGACGCTGCGCGGTACGCCGTTCATCTATCAGGGTGAGGAATTGGGGCTGGAAGACGCGGTTATTACCGCCGAAACCCGAACCGATCCGGGCGGCCGCGATGGTTGTCGCGCCCCGATTCCATGGCAGGCCCAACCGCCACATGGCTGGCAAGGTGCAGAACCCTGGCTGCCCTTCCCGCCTGACGCCAACGAGCTGGCAGCCGAGCGACAGACTGGTGAAACGAACTCCATGTTCGCGCTCTACCAGCGCCTGCTGGCCGCTCGCAAAGCCAGCCCGGCGCTGCATCACGGTGACTTCGAAGAATTAGCCTCGCACCCCGAGGTACTGGCCTATCGCAGGCAGCACGGCGACGACCGCCGTCTGGTCTGCATCAACTTCTCCGACCAGCCCCACGCCCACCCGCACGCCGGAGAATGGCACGTCGAGATCGCCAGTGACGGTGTCGGTGAAGGCGCTCCCTACAACGGCACCCTTAACCCAGGGCAGGCCGTCGTGCTGCGCCCAACGGAGAACTGAGCATGCGTCCACTCTGGTATCGCAACGCGGCGATCTATCAGATCGATCCCACCCTGTTTCGTGACAGTAATGGAGACGGCTGCGGCGATCTGCGCGGCATCACCGAGCGCCTCGACTACATTCGCGGCCTCGGCTGCACGGCCGTATGGCTCATGCCGTTCTATCAGTCGCCCTTCGAGGATGCCGGCTACGACATCACTGACCATCTACAGGTAGACAAACGCTTCGGCGATCTGGCCGACATCGTCGCTCTGTTGGAGAAAGCCGAAGAGCTGGGCCTGCACGTCATTATCGAACTGGTAGTGCAGCACACGTCCATCCAGCACAAGTGGTTTCAGGAGGCGCGCCGCGACCGCGAGTCGCCCTATCGCGACTACTACATATGGGCCGACGAGCCCGACGACTCCATGGAGCCGATTTTCCCGACGGTCGAGGACAGCATCTGGACCTGGGACGAGGAAGCCGGCCAGTATTACCGCCATCTGTTCTACAAACACGAGCCGGATCTTGACCTGACCAACCCGAAGGTCATCCACGAGATCGAGCGGATCATGTCGTTCTGGCTGCGTCTGGGTGTTTCCGGTTTCCGCATCGACGCCGCGGTGCACATGGTGCGCCAGGCCGGCGGCGGTGAACTGGAGAAGGGCTACTGGCTGCTCGAGCACATGCGCGACTTCGTCACCATGCGCCGGCCCGAGACTGTACTGCTCGGCGAGATCGACACCGATCCTGAGAAGTACGTCGAATACTTCGGCGACGAGGCCGATCGCGTCACCCTGCTGCTGGATTTCTGGACCAACAACCATCTGTTCCTGGCCCTGGCACGGCAGCAGGCCGAGCCGCTGGTGCGCGCCCTGAACAGCCAGCCGCTGCCGCCCAGTCATTCGCAATACGCGCTGTGGATCCGCAACCACGACGAACTGAGCCTCGACCGGCTGGAAGAGGATGAGCGCAAGGAAGTGATGGACACCTTCGCCCCCGACGAGAACATGCGCGCCTACGATCGCGGTATTCGCCGTCGCCTAGCGCCGATGCTCGACGGCGACGAGCGACGCATCGCGGCCACTCATGCGTTGCTGTTCTCGCTGCCCGGCACGCCGATCATCCGCTACGGCGAGGAAATCGGCATGGGCGATGACCTCGACCGCCCCGAGCGACTGGCCGTACGCACGCCCATGCAGTGGTCCAACGAGCCCAACGCCGGCTTTTCCTGCACCAAAGGTGAACTGGCCGCGCCGGTGATCGACGAAGGCCCCTTCTCCTACGAGAAGATCAACGTGTTCGCCCAAACCCTGCGCAGCGACTCGCTGATGGCGCGCACCGGCAACATGATCCGCACGCGCATAGGCCTGCGCGAGATTGGCATCGGCAAGCGCACAACGGTCGAGGTGAACGACCCCGCCGTCTTTGCCATCCGCCACGACAACGGCTCGACGGTGCTGATGCTGGTCAATCTTGCCGACAAGGAAACCACCGTCGAGATCACCGCGGACGACCTTCAGGACATGGTCGATGTGCTCGCCGACTGCGATTACGGGCAGCCGGAAGGTTCGCCGCTGAAGATTCGCCTCGGGCCCTACGGCTATCGCTGGCTGCGGCGCAAGCAGCAACTGTTCGGATGAGGAGCGGCTGATGAATCTCGACGCAGCACAATGGCACGCCTGGCATGGCGCAACCTTTCCCGACGAAAGCTGGTACCGCGACGACGATGAACAGCTGTGTGCCATTGTCGGCGCCCCGCGGGTCGACCTGGTCTCGCGCGAGCGCTATGGCGATTTCATCCTGCAGTTCGAGTTCGCCCTACCGGTGGGCGGCAATTCCGGGGTCTTCTACCGCGTCGACGAAAGCGCCGGCCTCGCCTGGCACAGCGGGCCGGAAATGCAGCTGCTGGATGATGCCGTTCACCCCGACGGCGAAGAACCAACCACCCGCAACGGTGCCCTGTATGGCCTGCTCGCGCCCGAACAGGAAACCCGGATCGAACCCGGCAGCTTCATGCACGCAGCGCTTGTCGTGCGCCAGGGTACGGTCGAGCACTGGCTGGGCAATCGTATGGTGCTGAGTTATCGCCTGGACGACCCGGCCCTGCACACGCTGATCGAGTCCAGCAAATTCGCCGACAAGCCGCTGTTCGCCAAGGCGCCAGCCGGGCATATCGTCCTGCAGCACCACGGCGAGGCGGTGCGCTTTCGCCGCCTGTCGATCGAAGCGCTGAGCTGAACGTCGGCCTTGGATCGGCACGCCGAATTGAGCGAGAATGCGCGGCTTTTCCAGGCTGCAAAACGCAGTGACGGCAGAAGCGCCCCGGCGCCAAGCGTCAGGCAAGCCGCGGCCGCCCACGCTTGAGGTAGCGTTCGTGGAACAGCTGAAAGATAAGATTCGCAGTCAGGGCATCGTGCTTTCCGACCGGGTACTCAAGGTCGACGCGTTCCTCAACCACCAGATTGATCCCGTGCTGATGCAGGCCATCGGGCAGGAATTCGCCCGCCTGTTCCGCGATGCCGGCGTCACCAAGATCGTCACCATCGAAGCCTCCGGCATTGCGCCGGCCGTCATGGCCGGCCTGGAGCTGGGCGTGCCGGTGATCTTCGCCCGCAAGCACCAGTCGCTGACGCTGCAGGACAACCTGCTAACCGCCACGGTCTATTCGTTCACCAAGCAGGTGGAAAGCACCATCGCCGTGTCCACCCAGCACTTGTCCTCGAACGACCGCGTGCTGATCATCGACGACTTCCTCGCCAACGGCAAAGCCGCCAAGGGCCTGATCTCGATCATCAACCAGGCCGGCGCGAGCATCGCCGGCCTTGGCATCGTCATCGAAAAGGCCTTCCAGGCCGGTCGTCAGGAGCTGGAAGAAGCCGGTTACCGCGTCGAGTCCCTGGCTCGCGTCGCCTCGCTGGCTGATGGGCAAGTGCAATTCATAGACTGAGTGCAGGTCATTGGCTGAGTGCAGGTCATAGTCCGGGCGCAGCTCAAAAGCTGAACCCGGCTCAACCGGCCGGCGGCGCCTCTGCGCGCCATAGCGCCACCAGCGCACCCTGCGTGCCTGCCAGCGGATCACTGATGGGCACGCCGACTTTGGCAATTCGCTCACGCGCCTGATCATGGGTGGCCGCGTCAGGCCGCTGCATGTCGTACTGCTGGCCGACCGGATAACCCGCCACCACCTGAAAATCTGTGCTGGCCTCGAGCGCGCAATGCCCCGTCCCGGCCGGTAGCACCAGCGCGTCGCCCGCCTTCAGCTCGACCTCCTGACCGTTATCACCACCCAACATGACCCGCGCCCAGCCGCTGGCCACGCCGAGCGCTTCGTGGGCGGTGGAATGGTAGTGATGGTAGTCGTAAACCGTCCCACGCCAGGCAGACGGCCACAGATGGCTGTCGAACAGTCGCTCGAAGGCTTCCGCGGGGCTTGGTCCGGCCAATGGCAGCTGGCGGTAGATCAGCACCGGATGCGGGCTGTTGGGCGTGCGCCCGTCACTGGCCAGGTGCAGCTGTTCGGGTTGTGGTGCGGAACTGGGCATGCGGGGCTCCTCTGTCGTCACGGGAATCCGACCGGTAGGCCGTATCGAATTCGACTCGAGAGCTGCCTGCTTTGCTCACCGCAGAAACGACAAAGCCGCCCGGAGGCGGCTTTGCTGGTGACGCCTGGCGCTCGATCAGAGGCCAGACATGTGCTGGATGGCGGCCTTCAGCTCGTCATCGGAGCAGTCGCCACAGGTGCCCTTCGGCGGCATGGCATTGATACCGCTGATGGCGTGCTTGAGCAGGCCGTCCAGACCACCGGCAGCATCGGCACGGGCCGTCCAGGCTGCACTGTCACCGGTCTTCGGCGCGTTCAGCAGGCCGGAGCCGTGGCAGGCAGTGCAGAACTTGCCGTACACGTCGGAGCCGCTACGGGCGGCACCACCGGCGGCTGCGGCAGCGCCGGCACCAGCGGCTGCGCACTCTTCACCTTGAATACATACTTCGCCCACCGGCTTGAGGCGCTCGGCGATTGCTTCGTCGGTCGCAGCCTGAGCGCTCATTGCCCACAGGGCCAATACGGCAGTCTGTGCTACCAGGATCTTCTTAATCAGGTTCACCTTACACCCTCATTGTGGCTAGACACGCCCGCGGCCACGGTATCGCGAGCGGCGGTCAGTATAACGGCAAGCCATGCCGGCTGAAACAATACGAAAGGCCTGGCGTTTCTCCGCGGCGCTTTGTCGCATCGCAACTTTCGGATGAATCAAGACCGATGCGGTTAAAAGTTCGCCGGCGTCGTCGCGCTGATCAACCGTGCCGGCGCGTCGTACGGATTACGGAAACGATGCGGCTTGCTGCTCTCGAAGTAGTAGCTATCGCCGCTCTCCAGCACGTACACCTGACCGTTCACGGTCAGCTCCAGACGGCCTTCGACCAGCATCCCGGCCTCTTCGCCCTGGTGCGAGAGCATGTCCATTCCGGTGTCGGAGCCCGGCGGATAGGTCTCGTCGAGAAAGGCGATGGCTCGTCCCGGATGCGCCTTGCCCACCAGTTTCATGCTCACCGCGCCGTCGGATATATCGATCAACTCGCCGGCCTTGTAGACCACCTGGGTGTCGCTGTCCTGCTCGAAGTCGGGGGAAAAGAACTCCACCAGCGACATGGGAATCCCACTCAGCACCTTCTTCAGCGAACTGATCGAGGGGCTGACGCTGTTCTTTTCGATCATGGAAATGGTGCTGTTGGTAACGCCGGCACGCTTGGCGAGTTCACGCTGGGACAGACCCTTGAGCTTGCGGATGGTTTGCAGTCGAACGCCAACGTCCAATACGGGAGCCCCCTTTCAAGAGCGATGCGAAGAGGGGGCTATCATGGCAATGGCGTTCAGAATTTACAACACTGTCTCTGGACGAGCCGTCGCCCGGCACGCGCGGCTCTCCCAAACAGTCAGAGGACCGGGCCGGCGAGATCCGGCATGGCAGCGACGACGGTGATCTCGACCCGCACATCCGGCGAATACATCAGGGCCTGAACGGTGGTCCGTGCCGGCGCCGTGCCCGGTGTGATCCATGCATCCCACACCTCGTTCATACCGGCGTAATCGGCGGCGATGTCCTTCAGGTGAATGGTTGCCGAAAGCAGGCGCGTCTTGCTGGTACCCGCCTCGTCCAGCAAGCGTTCGATGCTCGACAGCGTTTCGCGGGTCTGCTCGCGGATATCACCGGTCAGGTCATCGGCCAGTTGCCCGGAGAGATACACCGCGCCGTTGTGGATCACCGCTTCGCTATAGCGGGTTTCAGTGTGCAGCCGCCGGATGGGCATGTTTACGGGTCTCCTTGTGCTTGCCGTAACGGAAGATATCCAGTCCCTCGGTGCTGATCTGCGGACGCTTGGACGCCAGCAGGTCAGCGAGCACACGGCCGGAGCCGCACGCCATGGTCCAACCAAGGGTGCCATGGCCGGTATTGAGGAAAAGGTTGCGATAGGGTGTCGCGCCGATGATCGGTGTGCCATCTGGCGTGGCCGGTCGCAGGCCGGTCCAGAATACCGCGTCAGACGGATCGCCGCCCTGCGGATAGAGGTCGCCCACCACCATTTCCAGGGTTTCCCGCCGGCGCGGGTTGAGCGACAGATCGTGCCCGGCGATCTCCGCCATGCCACCGACACGGATGCGCTGATCGAAGCGGGTGATGGCAACCTTGTAGGTTTCATCGAGCACGGTCGACTGCGGTGCCATCGCCGGATCGCTTATCGGTACGGTCAGCGAATAGCCCTTGAGCGGGTAGACCGGTGCACGAATGCCCAGCGGCTTGAGCATCTGCGGGCTGTAGCTGCCGAGCGCCAGCACGTAGCGATCGGCCGTCTCCAGCTTGCCGTCGATCCACACACCGGCCAGCCGGTCGCCGGCGTAGTCGAGGCGTTGAATATTCTGTTCGAAGCGGAACTCGACACCGAGCGCCACGGCCATTTCCGCCAGGCGCGAGGTGAACATCTGGCAGTCGCCGGTCTGGTCATTGGGCAGCCGCAGCGCACCGCTGAGCTTGTGCGAAACCTTCGCCAGAGCCGGCTCGACCCGTGCAATGCCGGCGCGATCGAGCAGCTCGTAGGGCACCCCGGAGCGCTGCAGCACAGCGATGTCCTTGGCGGCGGCATCAAGCTGCGCCTGGGTGCGGAACAGCTGCGTGGTGCCGAGCTGACGACCTTCATAGGCGATCCCGGTTTCCGCGCGCAGCTCATCGAGGCAGTCACGGCTGTACTCGGACAGGCGCACCATGCGCTCCTTGTTTACCGCGTAGCGGGCCGCCGTGCAGTTGCGCAGCATCTGCGACATCCACAGGTACTGGTCGACGTCACCGGTAAGCTTGATCGCCAGCGGCGCATGGCGCTGCAACAGCCACTTCATCGCCTTCAGCGGGACGCCAGGTGCCGCCCACGGCGAGGCATAGCCGGGCGAGACCTGTCCGGCATTAGCGAAGCTGGTCTCCATCGCCACCGCCGGCTGCCGGTCGACCACCACCACTTCGAAACCGGCCCGCGCCAGATAATAGGCGCTGGCAGTGCCGACCACGCCGCTACCCAATACCAGTACACGCATTGCAGCCTCCCACCCGCTCGAACGGGCTTTTCCGGATCACTATTGAAACGGAGTATAAAAATGCTCAAGCAGTGTTATTCACCATATAAAAAGCTATCTTTGGCCATTATTCACGCCATCTGCGCTTTATTTGGAGGGCATATCCCTTGAGAACCCGGCATCAGACACGCCGCGAACTGGACAAGATCGACCGCCACATCCTGCGCATCCTCCAAGCCGAAGGGCGCCTGCCCTTCACCGAGCTGGGCGAGCGCGTCGGCCTGTCGACCACGCCCTGCACCGAGCGCGTCCGGCGCCTGGAGCGCGAAGGCATCATCATGGGCTACTCGGCGCGGCTGAACCCACAGCATCTGAAGGCGGGGCTACTGGTATTCGTCGAGATCAGTCTGGCGTACAAGTCCGGCGACATCTTCGAGGAGTTCCGCCGCGCCGTGCTCAAGCTGCCCCACGTGCTCGAATGCCACCTGGTGTCCGGCGACTTCGATTACCTGGTCAAGGCGCGGATTTCGGAGATGGCCTCCTACCGAAAATTGCTCGGCGACATCCTGCTGAAGCTGCCGCACGTTCGCGAATCGAAGAGCTATATCGTGATGGAAGAGATCAAGGAATCCCTCGACCTGCCGGTCCCGGACTAGAGCCGATGACGGCCAGTTCTGCAGCCTCGTCGGGCAGCCTGCGAGGCACCGCTGGTCATGCCTGGCTTTGCTCCGCGGCCTCGCTCCGGTCTACCCTAGGCGCATGCAGACCTCTCATGACACCTTGATGAATCACCGCGCATCCGCGCCGAACGGCGCCGTACATGCACCCTCCTACTATGCCGCGAGCGTCAATCGCGAACTGGCCTTCGAGCCGTTGCAGGGCGAGCAGCGGGCCGACGTATGCGTCGTCGGCGGTGGGTTCTCCGGCCTCAACACGGCCATCGAACTGGCCGAGCGGGGCCTCAGCGTCATCCTGCTGGAAGCGCACCGAATCGGCTGGGGCGCCAGCGGGCGCAACGGCGGGCAACTGATCCGCGGCGTCGGCCATGACGTCGAGCAGTTCA
The DNA here is from genome assembly GCA_007713455.1 of Pseudomonas sp. Taxonomy (GTDB): domain Bacteria; phylum Pseudomonadota; class Gammaproteobacteria; order Pseudomonadales; family Pseudomonadaceae; genus Stutzerimonas; species Stutzerimonas chloritidismutans. The sequence continues at coordinate 263,100 of VMRT01000010.1, read as the reverse complement.
GCAAGATCATCGGCGAAGAAGGCGTCGATGAACTCAAGCGCATGGGCTTCGAAGCCGTCGATATCGTCCGCCAGCGCATCGAGCGCTACGCCATCGACTGCGACCTGACCTGGGGCTATTGCGACCTGGCGACCAAGCCGCGGCATCTGAAAGGCTTCGACGAGGAGTACTCCGACCTGCTGCGCCTCGGCTATCCGCATCCTCTGCAGCGCGTGTCACGTCCCAACCTGGTCACGGTGGTGGGTTCGCAGCGTTACCTCGGCGGCCTGCTGGACATGGGCTCGGGCCACCTGCACCCGCTGAATCTGGCACTCGGCGAGGCGGCGGCGGCGCAGTCGCTGGGCGTACGGCTGTTCGAGCAGTCGGCGGTCGAGCGCATCGAGTATGGCCCGCAGGTCAAGGTGCATACGGCTCAGGGTGTGGTGCACGCGGACAACCTGATGCTGGCCTGCAATGCCTACCTCAACGGTCTGCAACCGAAGCTCGCCGGCAAGGTGCTGCCGGCCGGCAGCTACATCATCGCCACCGAGCGGCTGCCCGAGCCGCTCTGCCGCGAGCTGTTGCCGCAGAACATGGCGGTCTGCGATCAGCGCGTGGCGCTCGACTACTTCCGTCTCAGCGCCGATGGCCGTCTGCTGTTCGGCGGCGCCTGTCACTATTCCGGCCGTGACCCACAGGACATCGCCGCCTACATGCAGCCGAAGATGCTCGAGGTATTTCCGCAGCTGGTCGGCATCGGCATCGACTATCAGTGGGGCGGGATGATCGGCATCGGCGCCAACCGGCTGCCGCAGATCGGTCGCCTGGCCGAACATCCCAACGTGTTCTACGCCCAGGCCTATTCCGGCCACGGGCTGAATGCCACGCATCTGGCCGGTCGCCTGCTTGCCGAAGCCATTGCCGGCCAGCAAAGCAGCGGCTTCGATCTGTTCGCCAAAGTGCCGCATCCGACCTTCCCCGGCGGACCGGCACTGCGCTCGCCACTGCTGGCGTTGGGCATGCTCTGGTATCGACTGAAGGACCGATTCTGAATTTTCGGACGAAGCGCAACGTCCAAGCATGAATGAAAGGATGCATACCCGGAGAAACCTTGCGCACTTACCTGACGCTCCTGCTGCTACTGCTGCTGGCCGGTTGTGCCAGCCACCCCACGCCAACCGAGTCCTATTCCGTGGCACCGGACGCGTCGCCGCTTGGTCGGCGCATCCAGCAGCTCGCCACCGAGCACGCGTACGGCCACTCGGGTTTTCGCCTGCTACCGGAGAGCACCGAAGCCTTCGCCGCACGCACCGAGATGATCCGCGCGGCGCAGGTCAGCCTCGATATCCAGTACTACATCGTCCATGACGGCCTCACCACACGTGCGCTGATCGACGAAGTGCTGCAAGCCGCCGACCGCGGCGTGCGCGTGCGGCTGCTGCTGGATGACACCACCAGCCATGGCGAGGACTACCGCATCGGCACTCTGGCCGCGCACCCCAATATTCAGATCCGCGTCTTCAACCCGCTTCACCTCGGCCGCAGCAACGCCATCACCCGATCCATGGGACGCCTATTGCACCTTTCGCTGCAGCATCGGCGCATGCACAACAAGCTGATGCTGGTCGATGGCAGCCTGGCCGTCGTCGGTGGACGCAACCTCGGCGACGAGTACTTCGAGGCCGACCAGGCGATGAACTTCACCGACATTGATCTGCTTGGCGCCGGTCCGGTCGCCGAGCAGCTCGGCAAGAGTTTCGACCGCTACTGGAACAACCAGCTGAGCGTGCCTATCCAGCATTTTCTCTGGTGGCAACCGAAACCGCGCCAGCTGGACAAGGCGCGCCAGCAGCTGAGCGACTATCTGCAGCAGGCCAAACAGGAAAACAGCGAGCAGTACCAGCGCCTGATGCAGTACAAGCAGCGCCCGCAATTGCAGCAGTGGCTGGACGAACTGATCTGGGCACCGGGCAGGGCGATGTGGGACGCGCCGGAAAAACTGCTCGCCGAAGGCGTACCGGCGGCATCGCTGCTGCTGACCACGCAACTTGCACCGACCATGCAGGCCGTGAGCAGCGAGCTGACACTGGTTTCGGCCTACTTCGTGCCGACCGATAGCGGCGTGGACTACCTAGCGGATCGCACCGGTGCGGGCGTGACCGTGCGTATCCTCACCAACTCACTGGAGGCCACTGACGTGCCGGCCGTGCATGGCGGCTATGCGCCCTACCGCGAGGCCATGCTGGAACTGGGCGTGCGCCTGTTCGAACTGCGCCGGCAGCCGGAGCAGGAAGCCTCTTACAGTTTTCTCGGCGAGTCGGAATCCAGCCTGCATAGCAAGGCAGCGGTATTCGACCAGCAGAAGGTTTTCATCGGCTCGCTGAATCTCGATCCGCGCTCGGTGCTGTGGAACACCGAGGTGGGGATTCTGGTGGAAAGCCACGAACTGGCCCGCGAGGTCCACCGCCTCACGCTGGAGGGTATGTCGCCGGCACTGAGCTACGAAGTTCGCCTGGTGGAGCGCGACGGCCGCAAGCAGCTCACGTGGATCGCCGAGGATGGCGGCCGTCTGCGCACCATCGAAAAGGAGCCAGGCGGGCTCTGGCGACGCTTCAACGCCTGGTTCGCCGACGTCATCGGCCTGGAGAAGATGCTTTAGTGGCCTGTTTGGTAAGTTCGGTTGGTCATTTCGGCGTCCATGGCCCAATACCGCGTTGCTGCTCCTTGCCATAGGCCCGCTATGACCCATCGCAGCGCCTTGTGTCCCGGAGCCGAGTTCAGCCGAACTTGCCTCAGCCAACTCGCCGCACAGGCCACTAGGTTCGCAACAAGCTGCCGCACGATGTCGTCCGTTTGGCTACAAGCCGTCACAAATCATTCTTTGGGGTGATACCACTCGGCCAGCAGTCCGTTAGGCTCCAGCGTGCTGCTGCCATGCACGCATAGCTTCTATAAAAATAAAAAGGAGCACGACAATGGACCGTTTAACTCGCTTCTGGCTATTGCTGATACTCGTAATGCTGCCCGGCTTTACCGAGGCGGCCCCGCCCGAAACCATCTCTGCGCTGCAGAACTTGCAGATCCACGCCAATCGCGCGACCAGCAGCCTGCTGCTCTACCGCGGCGAAGGCTTTCAGAAGGCGCACCTGTTGCGTCTGGAAGACGACATCCGCGCGCTGAATGCAGCCCTGCTCAATGTCGCCAATCCCACCAGCGCCCTGCGCGAAAGTCACCAGGCGCTGCAGGCTCGGCTGCGCGAAGGCGCCGGCTTCGGCTACGAAGAGGACGACATGCCCTGGGGCTGGCCGCTGGAGATGAGCAAGGCACTGCGCGACTTCCTCACCGCCGTTCGCGCTCAGCAAGGGGCGGACGCTCAGGCCGAACTGCCAGCCAAGGTTGAATACCTGGCCGTTCAATACCTCAGCCGTGCCTACATCGGCTCGTTCGAGATCGCCCGCGAACAGCCGGACACCTATCTCGGGCAGGACGAGCGTCACCTGGTGCCGGCGATCGACGCTCAGCTGGCCGAACTGGATGGCAAGCGCGATCCCGCGCTGGCCAAACTCAAGACCCGCTGGGATTTCCTCAAGGTGGCGCTGGAAGACATGAACAGCGGCAGCAACAACTTCACCACCGCCTCAGGCCGGCCCTTCGCGCCGATCATGGTCGACCGCCATGCACGCAGCCTCAGCGATCAGTGGATGGCGGCGAAACCCTGACTCAGCCGTGGGCGGCTGAGTTGCGCAGACGCACAGGACCGACCCGCGCCTCGATGGCGAGGCGCAACGGCTCACGCAAACCGAGCATGAATCCAAGCTCGGCAGCGACGAACAAAGGCCCGATGATCAGCCCGGTGAGATCGTCGACGAACGCCGGCTTGCGACCCTCGAAGTAGTGCCCGATGAACTGGATGATCCAGCCGAGCACGAACAATCCCGCGCCAACGCCCAGCCACAGCGCCATCGTCACGCCGGCCAGAACTGCGCCCAGCCATACGCAGAGCAGCAGCACGGCGCTCATCAGCAAGCCGTAACGCAGATCCAGACGAAGGTAGAAAACCGCAGCGGCGAGCGACACCAGTGCCGCCGGGCTAAGCCACAACCCGGCCCATTCGATGCCCGGCCGCGACAGGAGGATCGCCACCGCCAGCACGATCAGCGGAATGCCGATGAAATGGGTCAGGAGGTTGCGTGGATCACGATGATAGGCCGCGTACTGTGCCAAATGATCGGTGAGGGTCTTCATTGACGGCATCTCCGGAAGTCGCGTCTCACCAAGCTTAGTCGGTCGCAGCGACTGGAGCGCCGCCGGACACAGGGCAATCGCGCCAACATCGGTGGTTGCCGGGCTATTGCTCGGGACGATAGCCCAGCCGCAAACCGCCCCAGTGACGCCCACCGACCATGATCGGCACGGACAGGTCGTGCATCAGCTCCCCGGTATCGCGACTGTAGGTCTGCAACAGCAGGCGGCGCTGATGGCTGCCGCAGCGACCCCCGGTGCGATCGTTGAACAGGCGCTTGCTACGGCTCTTGACCCGATCGATCTCCGGGTTGCCCACCGGCGGCTGGCTGAACGCGCGGTTGTGGGTCGGCACGTAGCCCTCCGGCGTCGTGGCGATGGCGTAGACCAATGCGGCATGCTTCTGCAGCACCGGCTCCTGAATCGCCGGCAAGACCTCGTCGGCATAGCGGTCGAAGCGGGTCTGATACTTCACCGGATCGGTATTGGCCTGCGCCCGGTAATTGCGGTCGAACAGGTCATCGAGACTCACGCGTCCGGCCTGGATATCAGCCTCGAAACGCGCGCTGATGGCCGCAGCCCCCTGACGCGCCAGGTCGAACATGGTCTGGTGATAATCGTCGAGCTGGACCTCGGCCAGTTGCTCGCTGGCGCTTTCGGCCTGGGCCACCAGGCGTTCCGCCGCCAGCTCGAGCTGGCGGGTCTGCTCCTCGCTGTCCAGGGCATCGGTACGCAGCTGATCGAGGGCGACGAACTGCCCGGTCAGACGCTGATGGTTGTCGGCGGTGCCGGTGGTGATCTGCTCGACCTGGCTTTCGACGCTGCCGGCCAGTTCGGCGATGCCGCTGAGCTGCTCACCCGTGGTGGCGATCTGCTCGGCCGCGGCGTCCAGCTCGTTGCCCTGGCGCTGGATATAGCTGACCACTGCTTCGCTTTGCTCGCGGATGTCGGCCACCATGCGACCGACCTCCTCGGTAGCGCTGGAGGTGCGCGCCGCCAGACTGCGTACTTCGTCGGCGACCACGGCAAAGCCGCGACCGGCCTCACCGGCACGGGCGGCCTCGATGGCTGCGTTGAGAGCCAGCAGGTTGGTCTGGCTGGCGATGGACTGGATCACGTCGGTAATGCGGCGGATTTCCTCCGTCCGCGCCGAAAGCCCGTCAATCAGCTCGCGGCTGGCGTGGGTCTGAGCACTCAGTTGCTGCATGCGTTCGATGGCGCGCTGCAGTTCGGCTTGCCCGGTATCGCTGCGCTCGCGCACCGCTTGCGCGGCATCCAGTGTGTGGCGGGCCCGCTCGGCGCTGTCCTGCTCGGTGGCGGCGATAGCCTGGGCACCATTGGCAATTTCGCTGACAGCCTGCAGCTGCGACTTCAGGCGGATGGCCAGCTGCTCGGCGCTGAAGGCGACCTGGGCAGCAGACAGGGCGTTGTGGCAGGTACTGCGCGAGAGATTCTTGGTCAGCTCGGCGAAGCTCTGCGGCGCCCCGTCGGCAGGCGGAGCGCCGCCGGCCACCACACCCCACGAGGTGAACCAGGGCCAAAGCGCCGCCACCATCAGCAGCGCACCGGTCACAAGCAGGGGCGGTGCCAGCCAGTAATGCACGAGCAGCAGACCGATGATCAGCACGGCATGGAACACGGCGGCCTTGGGGTGGCGGTTGGCGGGGCTCATGGTCGGCCTCTTGTTCTTGTCGGATCGATCCGACGTTGTACGCATACCCTCCAATAAAGAACAGTAGTGCCTTAGTAGCAACGTGCCGTCATCGGAGGCTCACCCCAGTCCTAACGGCCGCCGCCGCACAAACTGAAGCGATCCACCTTATCTCGAGTCACCGTCGGTCGTCAGCCGGCGACCGGACGATCAGGCGCGGTCAGCGGCAGGCACAACCGCACGCGCCGGCGCAGCCAGGGACTGGGGCGATAACGTGCCTCGCCGCCATAGCAACCCTGCATCGCCTCAAGGATGGCGAGAATTCGTCCCGCACCGTAATGCTCGGCAAAGCCCAGCGGCCCTTTCGGATAGCCCAGCGCCAGGGTGATTGCGCGGTCAAGTATCTGCGGGTCGGCAATGCCCTTCTGCGCGATCTCGCAACCGAGATTGACGATGCTCGCCACCACCCGCTGACTGACGAAACCGGGCGAGTCGTTGATCACCTCCACCGGCACGCCATCGTGACTCAGGGCCTGTTGCGCCTGCGCTTCGAGCGCGGGGTCGAGCGCCGGTTGGCGCATCAGTACCCGGCGCCGATCGAAGTCGGCGAACAGGTCGAAGGCGATACTGCGGGTGGCGGGCAGATCAAGCCTGGCGATCATCGTGCTGGCATCCTCGCCCAGCGGGGTGATCAGGCAGATGGCGCGCTCAGACGGCGCCTCACCGGTTTCCAGCTGAGTGCCGGCCCCGCGTAACAACGCCGCCAGCCGGCCACGCAACTCGGCATCCTGACTGTCCAGCCAGAACGGGCGCTCGACGACTATCGGCCGCCATTGCGGCTCCGGCGTGCGGATCTGCTGGCCGTTCTCGTAGCGGTAGTAACCCTGTCCGGTCTTGCGTCCGAGCAACCCCGCGGCGACCCGCTGCGCCGCCTGGTAGGACGGTGTATAGCGCGGGTCCTGATAGAACTGTTGATACACCGACTCCATCACCGCATGGGAAATATCCAGCCCGGTGAGATCGAACAGCTCGAACGGCCCCATGCGAAAGCCCGGGCCGTCGCGCAGGATGCGGTCGATCTGCTCGGCATCGGCGATACCCTCGGCAAGGATGCGCTGCGCCTCGGTGCTGTAGGCGCGACCGGCGTGGTTGACCAGAAAGCCGGGAGTATCCGGCGTGATTGCCGGAAAATGCCCAGCCTCTTCGGCCAGTTTGACCAGCCGCTCGATGACCTGCGGATCGCTGCGCTCACCGCGCACCACTTCCACCAGCTTCATCAACGGCACCGGGTTGAAGAAGTGAAAACCCGCCACCCGCTCTGGATGCTGGCAGGCAGCAGCGATGCGTGTGACGGAAAGCGATGAGGTGTTGGTCGCCAGCACCGTGTCCTCGGCGAGCAAGGACTCCAGCTCGATGAACAACGCCTGCTTGGCCTCGAGATTCTCGACGATCGCCTCGATCACCAGATCGCAGCCGGACAGATCGGCCAGCGCAGGCGCCGCCTGCATTCGGGCCAGCGTGGCGTCCAGCTCGGCGGCGCTCAGCCGCCCCTTGGCCACGCCGCGTTCTAGCAGCTCGCGGTTGAAGCGCAGCGCCTCGCTGATCGACGCGCTGCGTGCATCGTGCAACCAGACCTGCTTGCCGGCGCTGGCGAACAACTGCGCGATCCCGCGGCCCATGGCGCCTGCGCCGACAATTCCGATACGCTCAAACATGCAAACCTCCTCACGAGCAATGCGATATTTCGCAGTGCGGAACAAGATTCCATCGAATTGACCCTGAGCGTAAAGACTGCCAATCTCCAGCGCAAGTCAGCCGCCGAACCCGCGCCTTCATGTCCGATCAACCCTATCCCGCCGCCACACTGCAACAGGTCGAAAGCTCGTTGACCGGGTTCTTCCAGGACCTGGGCTGCCAGCTCAAGGAGTACGGCCCGGAGCGCGTGGTGGTCGAACTGCTGTTGTTGCCGCGTCACCTGAACAACGCCAGCAACCTGCACGGCGGCGTCACGGCAACCCTGCTGGACGTGGCGATGGGCCTCTGCGGAACCTGGGTGGAACAGCCGGAACAGCGTCGCGTTGCGACCACGTTGTCGATGAACGTCAACTTCAGCGCACCGGCACCAGCCGGCAGCCGCATCCGCGCTGTCGCAGTCTGCCGCTCCGCCGGGCACAAGGTGTTCATGGCCAGCTGCGACCTGCTGGACGAGAAGGGCCAGTTACTGGCCTTCGGCGAAGGCGTATACAAGCGCGGCAAGCTGCGCAGCGAGCTGCCCTGAGCGATGCTTGCCCTGCTCCCGCTGGCGCTCGTCTGCGAGCTATTCGCGCTGGTAACGCGCCTGCAGTTGCCGAGCGTGATCAGTGGTGCGCTGCTGGTGCTTTTCTTCGCCTGGCACTGGCGCTCGCTGATGCCCTATCCGCGCCGGCTCGGGCTGGTCACGCTGGGGCTCTTCGGTTACTGGGTGTTGTTCAGAGAGCCCGACTGGCAGCAGACCCAGCGGATGCTCGGCGCCGCGGCCTACTACGGCGCGTTCATCGGCGCGCTCGGGCTTGCCCATTGCGCGGTCAAGCGGATGCCGCAGCTCGGCGAGCTGCATCGGCTCTTACTGCGGCTACCCCGTACCAGCCTCTATCCAAGCTACCTGTTCAGCACCTTTGCGATCAGCTCGGTGCTGAGCTTCGGCATGCTCAATCTGGTTTGCGGTTCACTGGAACGTTATCTGGATCGGCAGTCGCATAGCCCGAGCCAGCGCCGCGAGGGCGCCAGGGGCGTGATGGTGACAGCCCTGCGCGGCTTCGCTCTGGTGCCCTTGCTGGCACCGACCAGCGTGGCGGTGGCGATCCTCACCCGCGAGTTGCCGGGACTGAGCTGGAGCGCCCTGCTGCCATTCGGCTTGGTCTGCGGGGCAATCCTGCTTTTGGTGGGCTGGCCGATGGAAAACCATCGTCTGCGGCAGTTGCGGGAGACCGCTGCCCCGGCAAGTGGCTCGAGCGCTACCGGGTCTGCAAAGGGGCTGCGCAACCTGCTGTACGCCAGCTTGCTCGGCATCCTGCTGATCGCGCTGCTGGCCAGCCTGACCCCACTGTCGGCGACCCAGGCCGCCATGCTGCTGGTGCCGCTCGCGGTGGTCGGGCTGCTGCTGTATCAGGGTGGATCGCCGACAACGGCCTATGCCGAAGTACGCGACACCCTGGCCGGCATGCGCAACGAAACCTTCATCTTCGCCTGCTCAGCACTGCTTGGCGGACTTACGGCCGTGCTGATCCCGGTCGAACGACTCGCCAGCCACTTCAGCAGCACGCCGCTGGCGCTGTTCGGTCTTGGCAGTGCCGGCATGCTGGCGATCATCGCCCTGGCCCTACTCGGTGTCGCGCCAATCATCTCCCTGAGCCTGTGCGCCGCACTGCTCGCGCAGCTGGCCGGACACGGCGTTGCGATCATGCAGCCGGCAGTGGCGCTGCTGATCGGCTTTTCGCTGGCCATGCTGCTATCGCCATATGGCCCCTCGGCACTGATGCTGGCGCGCCACGCGCAATTATCGCCGTGGCGCATCGCCTTCGGTTGGAACGGCCGTTTCGTACTGTTGGTGCTCGGCCCACTGCTGCTGGTGCCGCTGCTGGCGTAGCGCTCACATCCAGCCGTATTCGGCCATCGACAGGGGCTCGCCGTCACCGACGATGAAGTGATCGAGCACCCGCACATCGATCAGCGCCAGCGCTTCCTTCAGCCTCAGGGTTAGCTGACGATCCGCCTGACTCGGCTCGGCCACGCCCGATGGATGGTTGTGCGTGAGGATGACCGCCGCCGCATTCTGCGCAAGGGCACGTTTAACCACTTGCCGCGGGTAGACGCTGGCGCCATCGATGGTGCCGTGGAACAGCACCTCGAAGGCCAGCACGCGATGCTTGGAATCGAGGAACAGACAGCCGAACAGCTCGTGCGGCTCATGCCGCAGACGGGCCTTGAGGTAATCTCGCACCGCCTGCGGCGACTCCAGTGCCGAATCGCGGCGCAGCCGCTCGGCCAGATGCCGGCGGGCCATCTCCAGCACCGCCTGCAGCTGGGCAAATTTCGCCGGCCCCAGGCCAAGATGCGCGCTGAACTGATCGAGCTCCGCCTCCAGCAATGCGCGCAGGCTGCCGAACTCGGCGAGCAGGTGCCGGGCCAGATCCACCGCGCTTTTGCCGGCGACCCCGGTGCGCAGGAATATCGCCAGCAATTCGGCATCGGAAAGCGCGGCAGCGCCCTGTTCGAGTAGCTTTTCCCGCGGCCGCTCCGCCGCCGGCCAGTCACGTATGCTCATGTCCTCTCCCTGTCGAGCAAGCCCACTTTTCCGCTGTGGGCGCTGTGCTATCTTAGCCCGTCATTTTTCCGGGGTATCGGGCGTGTTCTGACCTGGTTCTCACTCCGGAGAGTCCCTACGAGATAACAAGGCAGGCCTATGCAGCGGCTGTATCGTAAACGCATCGTCCTGGGCGTCGGCGGCGGCATCGCCGCTTACAAGAGCGCCGAACTGGTCCGTCGCCTGCGCGACCACGGTGCCGAAGTCCGGGTTGTTATGACCCAGGGCGGACGTGAGTTCATCACGCCTCTTACCCTGCAGGCGCTCTCCGGCCACCCGGTTCATCTGGACCTGCTCGACCCCGCCGCCGAAGCGGCGATGGGTCACATCGAACTGGCGCGCTGGGCCGACCTGGTGTTGATCGCGCCGGCCACCGCCGACCTCATGGCACGCCTGGCCCAAGGCGTCGCCAATGATCTGCTGACTACCGTGGTGCTGGCGACCAACGCCCCGGTCGCGCTGGCACCGGCCATGAACCAGGCCATGTGGGCCGATCCGGCCACTCAGGCCAATCGCGAACTGCTGCTCGAACGCGGCATTCGTCTGTTCGGACCCGGTTCCGGCAGCCAGGCCTGCGGCGACGTCGGCATGGGCCGCATGCTCGAGGCCGACGAACTCGCCCAGGCCGCCGCGGACTGCTTCGCGACCGGTCTGCTAACGGGCAAGCACCTGCTGATCACCGCAGGTCCGACCCAGGAAAACATCGACCCGGTTCGCTACATCACCAACCACAGCTCCGGCAAGATGGGTTTCGCTCTGGCCGAAGCGGCCGCCGAGGCCGGCGCGCGGGTGACGCTGGTGACCGGCCCGGTGTTCCTGCCGACGCCCGATCGCGTGCAGCGCATCGACGTGGTCAGCGCCCGCGACATGCTCGCCGCGTGCGAAGCGGCGATGCCCTGCGACATTCTCGTTGCCGCAGCGGCGGTAGCCGACTACCGCCCGGAAGTGGTGGCACCACACAAACTGAAGAAAGACCCCACGACCGGCGACGGCCTGCTGCTGCAGATGGTGCGCAACCCGGACATCCTCGCCACGCTGGCCAGCCGCACGGACCGTCCGTTCTGCGTCGGTTTCGCCGCAGAGACCGAGAATCTGCTGGAGTACGCCACGCGCAAGCTGCGCGACAAGAATCTCGATCTGATCGTCGCCAATGACGTGGCCAACCCCAGCATCGGCTTCAACAGCGAAGACAACGCCGTCAGCGTGATCGACCGCCAGCAACATGAAACCCGTTTCGGCCAGGCCAGCAAGGGACATATCGCCCGCGCGCTGGTGGCCTTCATCGCCGACCGCTACAAAGAGTCCTGACATGCACGCACTCCAAGCCAAGATTCTCGACCCTCGCCTCGGCCAGGACTTCCCCCTTCCCGAATATGCGACACCGGGCTCTGCCGGCCTCGACCTGCGCGCCATGCTGCAGAACGACACGGTGCTCGAGCCGGGCCAGACGCTGCTGATTCCCACCGGCATTGCCATCCACATCGGCGACCCGGGACTTGCGGCCCTGATCCTGCCGCGTTCGGGCCTGGGCCATAAGCACGGCATCGTGCTCGGCAACCTGGTCGGGCTGATCGACTCGGACTACCAGGGCGAGCTGATGGTGTCGTGCTGGAACCGCGGCCAGAGCGCCTTCACCATCGCCGTCGGCGAGCGTATTGCGCAGCTGATGCTGGTACCGGTGGTACAAGCCCGCTTCGAACTGGTCGACAGTTTCGACAGCAGCGACCGCGGCGCCGGCGGCTTCGGGCACTCCGGCAGCCACTGAGTCACCGCGCACCGCTTACCTTTCAGGATGATTCGAGGAGCTTCATGGCACTCTTCAAGCGCACCGCCAAGGATTCAGGCGTTCTGAACCCGGCCGACACCCGCAGCAAGCGCGGCGGTTTCACCCTCAAGCCATTGCTCGGTGGCCTCGCAGCCAGCCTGATCGGGCTCGGCGCGGCAGCCGCGCTGATCTGGCTCGGTCAGCAGGGCGCTCAGCAGCAGCAACGGACACAACTTGCCGAGGCCTGGAGCCAGAGCCAGGCGAGCGCATTGCAGCAGGCGCTGCGGCGGCTGCGTGCCGATACCCAGACAGCGGTGGAGCAGCAACGCCTGGTGGACGTCGTCCGTGCTGACACCGAGCTCAGACGCGAAGCCGAACAGCGCCTGCTGGAGTTGCCCGGCGTGGTCGACGCGCACCTCAATCCACGCGGCAGGGTGGTGCCGGACACCAGCCGCCCGGGCCCGCTGAACTTCGCTGCGCTCGATCTGCTACAGCGGGTCGAAGCAGGCCAGTCGGCCGCTCCGGAAGCCTACAAGGTCGACAACCGCTGGCTGCTCTACAGTGCGATTCCGCTGCGCGCCGAGGGTGGGCAGGCGATTCGCGGCACGCTGCTGCTGGTCAGCGATCTCCAGCACCTGTTCGCGACACTCCCGACGCTGCCCGACGAAGCCGGCCAGCTGCGACTGACCCAGCAATTCTCCGGCGCACCCGAACAGGTGCTGTTGCAGCGCGGCACCGCGGCCGACAATGCTTCGGCACTGCCCCTCGCCAGTGGCAACGCCAACTGGAGGCTGACCTACCTGCCCGGTGCCATCGATCAGCTGACCCTCATGCCGCTGCTCCTGCTCGCGGCCGCCCTGGTGGCGATTGCCGGCGTGCTCATCGGGCTGCAGCTGGTGCTCGGCGGCCAGCAGCGCAGGCTGCGCGAAGACGTGTTGCAGATGAGCCGCCTGCTACAGGAACTCTCCACCGGCAAGACCATCCAAATACCGGCCTTGAGCCTGCCGGTCCTCGACGCACTGGCCAGGAACATGGTCCGACTGCCTGTCCGCCAAGCTGGACCGGCTCCGACTCAGGCACCCGCCGCGGCTCCAGCCGTTCGGCCCGCCAAACCTACCGAGTACGTCGATCCGCGCTTGCCGGATACCGATATTCTCGACATCGATATTCTCGACGAGGACCAGGACATCTTCGGCCTCGACACCAAGGAGCGAGAACCCGCAATGAGCAGTGCCAAAGCCCCGAATTTGCCCGCCAGTATCTTCCGCGCCTACGACATCCGTGGCGTTGTCGGCGACAGCCTGACTACCGAGACCGCCTACTGGGTCGGCCGCGCCATCGGGTCCGAGAGCCTCGCCAAGGGTGAACCCAACGTTTCGGTTGGCCGCGACGGGCGCCTGTCCGGCCCAGAACTGGTCCAGCACCTCATTCAAGGTCTGCTCGACAGCGGCTGCGATGTCAGCGATATCGGCATGGTGCCGACGCCGGTGCTCTATTACGCCGCCAACATTCTCGCCGGCAAGTCCGGCGTGATGCTCACCGGCAGCCACAATCCGCCGGACTACAACGGCTTCAAGATCGTCATCGCCGGCGACACCCTGGCCAACGAACAGATCCAGACCCTACGCAAGCGCATCGAGACCAACGACCTGTCCAGCGGCGTGGGCAAGGTCGAGCAGGTCGATGTACTGGAACGCTACTTCCAGCAGATTCGCAATGACATCGCCATGGCCAAGCCGATGAAGGTGGTGGTCGACTGCGGCAACGGCGTCGCCGGCGTCATCGCCCCGCGCATGATCGAAGCACTGGGCTGCACCGTGGTCCCGCTGTACTGCGACGTCGACGGCAACTTCCCCAACCACCACCCGGATCCGGGCAAGCCCGAGAACCTGGTCGACCTGATCGCCAAGGTGAAGTCGGAGAAGGCCGATCTCGGTCTGGCCTTCGACGGCGACGGCGACCGCGTCGGCGTGGTGACCAATGCCGGCACAATGATCTATGCCGACCGCCTGCTGATGCTCTTCGCCAAGGATGTGGTATCGCGCAATCCCGGCGCCGACATCATCTTCGACGTCAAATGCACCCGTCGCCTCACTCCGCTGATCAGCGGTTACGGCGGCCGGCCGGTGATGTGGAAGACCGGCCATTCGCTGATCAAGAAGAAGATGAAGGAGTCCGGTGCGCTGCTCGCTGGCGAAATGAGCGGGCACATCTTCTTCAAGGAACGCTGGTTCGGCTTCGACGACGGCATCTACAGCGCCGCGCGCCTGCTGGAAATCCTCAGCCAGGACAAGCGTGACGCCGAGCAGGTGTTCGCCGCGTTCCCCTGCGATATCTCGACACCGGAGATCAACATCACGGTGACAGAGGAAAGCAAATTCACCATCATGGACGCCCTGCAACGTGACGCTCAGTGGGGCGAAGCCAACCTGATCACCCTCGACGGTGTACGGGTCGACTATCCCAAGGGCTGGGGCCTGATCCGCGCCTCGAACACCACACCGGTTCTGGTGCTGCGCTTCGAGGCCGACAGCGAGGAAGAGCTCAGCCGCATTCAGGACGTTTTCCGCGCACAGCTGCTCAACGTTGCACCCGATCTCAAACTGCCGTTCTGATTTGCGGAGCCCTGCATGACCCTCAGCCGTGAAGCTGCCACCCAATTCGCCAAGGTACTTTCCGAGGCGCTGCCCTACATTCGCCGGTTCGTCGGCAAGACGCTGGTCATCAAGTACGGTGGCAACGCGATGGAAAGCGAGGAGCTGAAAACCGGCTTCGCGCGCGACATCGTGCTGATGAAGGCGGTCGGCATCAATCCGGTGGTGGTGCACGGCGGCGGTCCGCAGATCGGCGACCTGCTCAAGCGGCTAAACATCGAAAGCCACTTCATCGACGGCATGCGGGTCACCGATAGCCAGACCATGGATGTGGTGGAGATGGTTCTCGGCGGGCAGGTAAACAAAAGCATCGTCAGCCTGATCAACCAGCATGGCGGCAGCGCCATTGGCCTGACCGGCAAGGACGCCGGCCTGATCCGCGCCAAGAAGCTCAAGGCGACCCGCCAGACACCGGAGATGACCAAGCCGGAAATCATCGACATTGGCCATGTCGGCGAAGTCACCGGCGTCAATGCCGAGCTGCTGGAAATGCTGGTGCAGGGCAACTTCATCCCAGTGATCGCGCCGATTGGCGTGGGCGAGAACGGTGAGTCCTACAATATCAACGCCGACCTGGTCGCCGGTAAGGTGGCCGAGGCGCTGAAGGCCGAGAAGCTCATGCTGCTGACCAACATTGCCGGCCTGATGGACAAGCAGGGCAGCGTGCTGACCGGCCTGTCCACGGCCCAGGTCGACGCACTGATCGCCGACGGCACCATCTACGGCGGCATGCTGCCGAAGATCCGCTGCGCGCTGGAAGCGGTGCAAGGTGGTGTCAACAGCGCCCACATCATCGACGGGCGCGTGCCCAACGCAGTGTTGCTGGAGATCTTCACCGATGTCGGCGTCGGCACACTGATCACCAACAGCCAGGGTTGAAGCAGACGCAAAAGAAAAGGGAGCCTAGGCTCCCTTTTTTCATGCCGTGCCGCCGGCCGATCAGAGATCGATACGGAACGACTCGAGCATCGCCGGGATGCCCGGGAACATGCCGATACCCAGCATCACGGCGCAGAGCACGATGAAGACGATCGTCGGGATGACCCAACGATGCAGGTGGCTCAGGGACTGACCACGCTCCTTGTCACCGATCAGCCCGAGATTGTCGAGCAGCACCGTCAGCGACCAGCCGAACACCGGATTAACCAGCGCCGAGGAAAAGATCACGATGGCCGCCGACTGCGAGGTCTTGCCTTCACGGGTCATCTGCATACCGGCTTCCAGCAGCGGCAGGAAAACGCCGACCATCAGCGCCACGCTCAGTACCGGCGGCCAGATCGCCAGATCCATCGGGTAACCCCAAAGCGCCGCAACCACACAGAGCAGGCCGGTGAGCAATGCACCGGCGGGAATCGGGCGCTTGGCGATGGCGGCCGGCACCATGAAGGTGCCCCAGGATGAGGCCAGGTTACCGCCACCCAGCGACGTCCCGACGATCTGTCGTGCCGCCGCAACGCACATGGTGTCATCGATGTTCATCAGCACCTTCTTCGCCTTCGGCGGATAGTTCAGCTGCTGAAACACGCGGTGTCCGAGGAAGTCCGGCGACCACATGGCTACCGCCAGCACGGCAAATGGCGCGACAGCAATGAAGTGATGCAGCTCGGGCAGACCGATCTGCCAGCCGGTAGTCTCGCCCCACCAGTACATCGGATTCAGGTTGGGCACACCCGGCTCGGTGGTGAACTCGAACGGAGCGCCCAATGCAAATGCGATCACGGCCGCCAGCGCCGAACCCAGCGGAATAGCCAGCCAGCGCATGCGGATATGTTCTAGATAGGCGTACATCACGATGGTGGCGAACACCACGATAAACGCGATGTAGCCCATGTCGAAGCTGTCGGCCCAACCGAACAGCTTCTTGATCTGCGAGGTAATGCCAATGAAACCCAGATACAGCAGCAATCCGCCACAAACGCCATCACTAGTCAGACGCGCCAACAGACTGCCGCCCTTGAAGACACCCAGGGTGAAACCGAGCACACCCACCATGATCCCCAGCGCCATAGGATGCCCGCCCGATGCGACGATCAGGGGGATCAACGGAATCAGCGGGCCATGGGTCCCGGCCAGGTTGGCCGTGGGATTGAGGAAACCGGAGAACACCACGACAAACAGCAGGGCTGCGATCAGCATCTCGTAGCGCGCGTTCTCGATCACGAACTCGTTGGAAAGCCCCATCGGGCCGGCGAAAGCCGCAACAACCGCCGCCACCATGACGATCTTGCCGATGGTCGCCGCCATGGCTGGCACCCAATCTTCGTACTCGAAACGGTAGTCACGAAACGGCAGGTTTATTCCCCAGCGCTTCGGCGCCATGATCTCCAGTTCGTGCTCGAGGTATTCAGAGCGAGTCGCGAAATTTCCCTTCGGCTTGTGAAGCTCCCGATAACTGCGTAGGTCCCTACCATTCATGCTAGTCAGCCATACCGAAAAATTTGCGCCACGGTACAGACTGACCCCAAGCAACTCATCACGACCTTGAAACTATTGAGCTAGAGCGGTCTTTTGTGATAGCAAGCAAGCTACTCATCGAGCTATTGGCATAGCAAATAGCCACGCCAAGTATTTTGAAACAAGGGAACGGCTATCAGCGTTTTACTGCTTTTGCCCTAGCAATTCGGCAATCCGCTGGCGATCACTGGCAAAGCTGACTTCCGCATCAGCGCGCGCCTTTTCGAAACGCTTGAGGTCGCGCAGCAGACTCTGCTCTTCCTTTTCAAGGTTCTCGATCTGCGCCAACAAGTTGCCTGGAACCTTGCGGCCGGCGCGCTCATGGTTCGCCGCCTGCTTGCGCAAGCTCGCATGCTGGTTGCGTATCGACTGCAGGTTGCCGCGGGCCAAGCCCATCACGCTATCTAGCTCGGAAAGCTTGCGCGTTTCGGCCCGCTCCACATCCTCGACACTGGCATACAGACGCAGCAGCTGCGCATCCGATGCGGCGCGGGCCTTCTGTGCCTGCAACCGTGCAAATTCCTCCGCGGTCGGTGCCGGCGGCACCTCGCGGACCACTCGCCCTTGCTCGTTGAGCACCTGATATCCACGCGAAATGTGTTGCGGCGGCACGCCATGGCGATCGAGTACGACCACGCCACGGTCGTCCACATAGCGATACAGCTCGGCAGCCGAGGCCAATACCGGACATATGACTCCCAGCAGGAGCAACGTACGAGCGGCTACCGATTTACGCATGGCGCATTACCTACCCTGGGTCAGATTCCGTACTGCTCGCGATAAGCCTGTACCGCGGGCAGGTGCTGTTTCAGCTGAGCGTCGTCGGCGAGATATTCCAGCACTTGCTCCAGGGACACAATACTGATTACCGGCATTCGATAATCACGTTCAACTTCTTGAATCGCCGACAGCTCGCCCTGCCCTCTTTCCTGTCGATTCAAGGCGATGAGTACGCCGGCGGCCTCGGCTTTCTGCGCCTGGATGATCTGCATCACTTCGCGGATCGCGGTGCCGGCGGTGATCACGTCATCGACGATCAGCACACGCCCCGCCAGCGGTGCACCGACCAGCGTGCCACCCTCGCCATGATCCTTGGCTTCCTTGCGGTTGAAGCACCAAGGCAGGTCGCGCTGATGCTGCTCGGCCAGCGCGATGGCGGTGGCTGCGCCGAGCGGGATGCCCTTGTAGGCCGGGCCGAAGATGACGTCGAAATCCAGACCGCTCTCGATCACCGCCGAGGCGTAGAACCGCCCGAGCTGTGCCAACGCGCTGCCGCTGTTGAACAACCCGGCATTGAAAAAATAGGGGCTGATGCGTCCCGACTTGAGAGTGAACTCACCGAAACGCAGAACACCGCGTTCGATGGCGAAGCGAATGAACTCGCGCTGGTACGCCTGCATGAAGAAATTTCCCGGAAAACCACTGTTTTAGCTAATTGCGAAGAGCTTGGGTTATCATACACGCACGTGTTTTTAGGGGCCATTTATGCGGATCATCAGCGTCAACGTGAATGGCATTCAAGCGGCGGCACAGCGGGGATTGCTCAGCTGGCTGCAAGCGCAGAATGCCGATGTCATCTGCCTGCAAGATACCCGCGCCTCTGCCTTGGAACTCGACGATCCGGCCTATCAGCTGGACGGTTACTTTCTCTATGCCTGCGATGCCGAGATTCCGGAGCAGGGAGGCGTGGCGCTCTATTCCAGGCTGCAGCCGAAGGCCGTCATCACCGGACTGGGCTTCGAGACGGCGGATCGCTACGGGCGTTACCTGCAGGCGGATTTCGACAAGGTCAGCATCGCCAGCCTGTTGGTGCCGTCCGGCCACGGCGGCGATGCCAACCTGAACCACAAACTCAAGTTCATGGACGACTTCGCCCACTACCTGGACAAGCAGCGCCGCAAGCGCCGCGAGTACATCTATTGTGGCTCACTGTATGTCGCCCACCAGAAGCTGGACGTGAAGAACTGGCGCGATTGTCAGCAGGACCCAGGGTTTCTGGCGCCCGAGCGCGCCTGGCTGGACGAGATTTTCGGCAATATGGGCTATATCGACGCCCTGCGCGAAGTCAATCGCGAAGGCGATCTGTTCAGCTGGTGGCCGGACACCGAGCAGGCCGAAATGCTCAACCTCGGCTGGCGTTTCGACTACCAGATCCTGACATCCGGTCTACGCCGCTTCGTGCGCACTGCTCGCCTGCCACGGCAACCACGCTTCTCCCAGCACGCGCCGCTGATCGTTGACTACGACTGGACGCTGAGCCTCTGAGGCTCAGCGGTTTGCCCTACTTGACCAGCCGCCAGCAGAACGGATAGCGGTAGGGCTTGCCCTCGTTGGCACGGATGCCGGCGATCACCACCAGCACCAGCGCCACTACGCTCACCAGCACCATCAGCGGAAAGCCGATGAGGATCCAGGCCAGCAAGCCGCAGATCATCATCACGATGCTGAAGGTAAGCTGGAAATTCAGCGCTTCCTTGCCCTGCTGATCGACGAAGGGATCCATGTCCTTCTTCAGCTGCCAGACGATCAGCGGACCAATCACGTTGCCGATCATCGGCGCCAGAAACCAGAAAAACGACGAGTAGTGGCAGAACATCGCCCACTGACGCGCTTCGCGGTTGGGCAGCGGCACGAGATCCTGATCGGTCATTTCGCGTTACCTCTCGCTCAGTCAGCCAGCGCGGCGCGCTGCAACTCGAACAACTGTCGCACGCCGTCCTGAGCCAGGGCCAGCATGGCGTTGAGCTCAGCAGGCTGGAACGGCGCGCCTTCGGCAGTTCCCTGTACCTCGATGAAACCACCGGCGTCGGTCATCACCACATTCAGATCGGTTTCGGCCGCCGAGTCCTCCAGGTAATCCAGATCCAGCACCGGTTCGCCCTGATAGATACCGACCGATACCGCTGCAATCATCTGCTTGACCGGATCGCCCGCCTTCAGACCGCCACGTTTCTTTAGCACCTTGAGCGCATCGATCACCGCCACCATGGCACCGGTGATCGACGCCGTGCGCGTACCGCCGTCGGCCTGGATCACATCGCAGTCGATGAACAGCGTGTTCTCACCGAGCTTGCTCATGTCGAGCGCCGCACGCAACGAACGACCGATCAGGCGCTGGATTTCCAGGGTGCGCCCACCCTGCTTGCCGCGCGAGGCTTCACGCTGGTTACGCTCACCCGTAGCGCGCGGCAGCATGCCGTACTCGGCGGTCAGCCAACCCTGCCCCTGCCCTTTCAGGAAACGCGGGACGCCGGACTCGATGCTGACCGTGCAGATCACCTTGGTGTCGCCGAACTCCACCAGCACCGAGCCCTCGGCATGCTTGGTGTAGTTGCGGGTGATGCGGATCGAGCGCAGCTGATCGGCGGCACGGCCACTGGGTCGCTTCATGTATAGGTCCTGCTAGATGGGAAATTGACCGGCATTATAGAGCCCATTGGCGCGGAAAAGGGTCGCGGCCGTCCGGCCATCGCTGCCGCGACACCCTGTTTTCCTTTACAATCCTTCGCCTTTCGCAGCCCGCAATCGAGAGGTATCCCCGATGGTCCACAGCATGACGGCCTTTGCCCGCAGCGAGCAGGCCGGCACCCATGGCACCCTCAGTTGGGAAATCCGCTCGGTCAATCATCGCTATCTCGAGCCGCACCTGCGCCTGCCGGACGCCTTCCGCGACCTCGAAGGCGCGGTTCGCGATGCCCTGCGCAAAGGCATCTCGCGCGGCAAGGTGGAATGCACTTTGCGCTTCGCCGAGGAAAACAACCGCACCGCCCTGCAGGTCGACCGCGAGCGCGCCAGCCAGTTGATCGCCGCCGCCGAAAGCGTTGCCGCACTGATCAGCCAACCCGCACCGATTGACCCGCTGCAGGTACTTGGCTGGCCGGGCGTACTGGTCGGCGACGCGGTCGACCCACAGACACTCAACCAGAGTGCCCTGCAGCTCTTCCACAGTGCGCTCGAGCAGCTCAAGGAAGGCCGCCGGCGTGAGGGCGACGAACTGGCCAAGCTGCTCAACGAGCGTCTGGACAGCATCCTCGAAGAAGTTGCCACGCTGCGCGAACAGGTGCCGCAGATGCTCGCAGCCCAGCGCCAGAAGGTGCTCGACCGCTTCAGCGAAATGCAGGCAGAGCTCGACCCACAGCGCCTCGAACAGGAGATGGTCCTGCTGGCACAGAAGAGTGACGTTGCCGAAGAACTGGACCGCCTGAACACCCATGTGACCGAAGTGCGACGGGTACTCAAGACCGGCGGCGCGGCCGGACGCCGGCTCGACTTCCTCATGCAGGAACTCAATCGCGAAGCCAACACCCTCGGCTCGAAAGCGTTCGACCCGCGCAGCACTCAGGCCGCGGTCAATCTCAAGGTATTGATCGAGCAGATGCGCGAGCAGGTGCAAAACCTCGAATAACCATCAGCCACCACAACGGCTGGTCTATTTTTGTCCCACAGCATTAACAGCGCTTTTCAGGAACCCGTCATGTCCGCCACCACCGGTACGCTTTATATCGTTTCCGCGCCTTCCGGGGCCGGCAAGACCAGCCTGGTCAAGGCGCTGGTCGATGCACAACCGCAGGTGCGGGTGTCGGTTTCCCATACCACCCGGGCCATGCGGCCGGGCGAGGTCGACGGCGTCAACTATCACTTCGTCAGCCGCGAGGATTTTCTCGCGCGACTGGAGCGCAACGAGTTTCTCGAGCATGCCGAAGTGTTCGGCAACCTGTACGGCACCTCCCAGCGCTGGTTGGAAGACACCCTGGCCGAAGGCTTCGACCTAATCCTGGAGATTGACTGGCAGGGCGCGCAGCAGGTGCGCCGCCTGATGCCCCAGGCCAAATCGATCTTCATCCTGCCACCGACCCAGGAAGCACTGCGCCAACGCCTCAACAACCGCGGCCAGGACAGTGACGAGATCATCGACAAGCGCATGCGCGAAGCGGTCAGCGAAATGAGCCACTACGTCGAATACGACTACCTGGTGATCAACGACGACTTCGCCCACGCCCTGATCGACCTGCAGTCGATCTTCCGCGCCAACCAACTGATACAGAAGACCCAGCAACAGCGCCACGCCCGCCTGCTTGGCGAATTGCTCGCGCAGGTCGGTTGACGCACAGCCCGCAGAAACAGCGCTTCCATTAAGGCTGGTGATTTTTTAGACTACTCCGTCCGCTCGCCCATTCGGGCACGCTCTACCGCTATTGATGAGGAACACCATGGCCCGCGTTACCGTTGAAGATTGCCTGGACAACGTCGATAACCGCTTCGAGCTGGTCATGCTCGCTACCAAGCGCTCGCGCCAGCTGGCCACCGGTGGCAAGGAGCCCAAGGTCGCATGGGAAAATGACAAGCCGACCGTCGTCGCCCTGCGCGAGATCGCTTCCGGCCTGGTCGACTACGATGTCATTGCACAAGACGAGATCGTTGACGACGAGCCTCTCTTTACCCAGTACGAGGAAGAGCCGAACGAGGCCATCTGAATAAATGCCAGGTCGAAGTCGAACCGATAACATCGAAGCCCGCTGGCAAGGAGCACTGTCTTGCCAGCCATAGACGCGCTTGCGGATCGCCTATCGACCTACCTCGGCCCGGATCAGGTCAATCTGGTCCGTCGTGCATATTTCTACGCCGAGCAGGCCCACGACGGTCAACGCCGGCGCAGCGGTGAAGCCTACGTCACCCATCCTCTCGCGGTAGCCAACATCCTCGCCGACATGCACATGGACCATCAGAGCCTGATGGCCGCGATGCTGCATGACGTCATCGAGGACACCGGCATTCCCAAGGACGCACTGGTCGCGCAGTTCGGCGAAACCGTTGCAGAACTGGTCGACGGGGTCAGCAAGCTGACCCAGATGAACTTCGAGACCAAGGCCGAAGCGCAGGCCGAAAACTTCCAGAAGATGGCCATGGCGATGGCCCGCGACATCCGCGTGATCCTGGTCAAGCTCGCCGACCGCCTGCACAACATGCGCACGCTGGAAGTACTGGCCGGCGAAAAGCGCCGCCGCATCGCCAAGGAAACCCTGGAGATCTACGCACCCATCGCCAACCGGCTGGGCATGCACACCATGCGCGTGGAGTTCGAGGATCTGGGCTTCAAGGCCATGCACCCGATGCGCTCGGAGCGCATCCGCGCCGCCGTACGCCGCGCCCGGGGCAACCGCAATGAGATCGTTGAAAAGATCGAACAGTCGCTGATTCACTGTCTCGAACGCGAAGGGCTGGAAGGCGACGTACTGGGCCGCGAGAAGCACCTGTACAGCATCTACAAGAAGATGCGCGGCAAGCGCAAGGCGTTCCACGAGATCATGGACGTCTACGCCTTCCGCATCGTGGTGGACAAGGTCGACACCTGCTACCGCGTGCTCGGCGCGGTGCACAGCCTCTACAAACCGCTGCCGGGCCGCTTCAAGGACTACATCGCGATCCCCAAGGCCAACGGCTACCAGTCCCTGCACACCACCCTGTTCGGCATGCACGGCGTGCCCATCGAGATCCAGATTCGCACCCGCGAGATGGAAGAGATGGCCAACAACGGCATCGCCGCGCACTGGCTATACAAGTCCCCCGAGGACGAAGTGCCCAAGGGCACCCACGCCCGCGCCCGCCAGTGGGTCAAGGGTGTACTGGAACTACAGCAACGCGCCGGCAACTCGCTGGAATTCATCGAGAGCGTGAAGATCGACCTGTTCCCCGACGAGGTCTACGTCTTCACCCCCAAGGGCCGCATCATGGAGATGCCCAAGGGTTCCACCGCCGTCGACTTCGCCTACGCGGTGCACACCGACGTCGGCAACACCTGCATCGCCTGCCGCGTCAACCGTCGCCTGGCGCCGCTGTCGCAACCACTGGAGAGTGGCTCGACGGTGGAGATCGTCACCGCACCAGGTGCGCGGCCGAATCCGGCCTGGCTGAATTTTGTCGTCACCGGCAAGGCACGCACGCATATCCGCCATGCGCTCAAGCTGCAGCGTCGTTCGGAGTCGATCAACCTCGGCGAGCGCCTGCTGAGCAAGGCGCTCAGCGGCTTCGAGACCAGCCTGGACAAGATCAGCGCCGAGCGCATCCAGCAGGTACTGACCGAATACCACATGGAGTACGTCGAGGATCTGCTGGAGGATATCGGCCTGGGCAACCGCATGGCCTATGTGATCGCGCGCCGTCTGATATCGCACGACAATGAGGAAGCACCGGCACTCGAAGGTCCGTTGGCGATTCGCGGCACCGAAGGGCTGGTGCTGAACTACGCCAAGTGCTGTACGCCGATTCCCGGCGACCCCATCGTCGGGCATCTATCGGCCGGCAAGGGCATGGTCGTGCACCTGGAAACCTGTCGGAACATCGCCGATGTGCGGCACAACCCGGACAAGTGCATCCAGCTGTCCTGGTCGAAGGATGTCACCGGCGAGTTCAATGTCGAGCTCCGGGTCGAGCTGGAGCACCAGCGCGGCCTGATCGCCCTGCTCGCTGGCAGCGTCAATGCCGCCGACGGCAACATCGAGAAGATCGGCATGGACGAGCGCGACGGCCGCATCAGCGTCGTCCAGCTGGTGGTCAGCGTGCATGACCGCGTGCACCTGGCCCGAGTCATCAAGAAGCTGCGCGCGATCAAGGGCGTCACCCGCATTACCCGCGTCAAGGCCTGACCTCCTCCGTCGACTTCGACCTGTCTGCAAAACGCCACGGCTGGCCGCTCTCGCCATCAGCCATTATGCTGGCTGCCCGTTGCCCAACCCTCAGAGGAGTCTCCATGAGCAAGACCGTGATCAACACCGACAAGGCGCCGGCCGCCATTGGCACCTACTCCCAGGCCATTAAGGCCGGCAACACCGTCTACCTGTCCGGGCAGATCCCGCTGGATCCCAAGAGCATGGAGCTGGTGGAAGGTTTCGAAGCGCAGGCGGTGCAGGTTTTCGAGAACCTCAAGGCGGTGGCAGAAGCGGCTGGCGGCTCGCTGAAGGACATCGTCAAGCTCAACATCTTCCTTACCGACCTCGGCAACTTCGCCACCGTCAACGAGGTGATGAGCCGCTACTGCCAGCAGCCGTACCCGGCGCGTGCCGCCATCGGTGTCTCCGCGCTGCCCAAGGGTGCGCAGGTTGAAATGG
Source organism: Pseudomonas sp. (assembly GCA_007713455.1). GTDB lineage: Bacteria > Pseudomonadota > Gammaproteobacteria > Pseudomonadales > Pseudomonadaceae > Stutzerimonas > Stutzerimonas chloritidismutans. The sequence continues at coordinate 237,908 of VMRT01000010.1, read as the reverse complement.
ACGCCGTTCTGGTCATCGACTGATCGGATCGTCTGTCGGCGCGGCGCCAGTCGCCGCGTCATCGACCTCAACGCACCAGAATTTCGACTCGCCGATTGCGCGGCTCGGCCGTGGCATCCGGCGTCGCTATCAGAAGATTGCGCTCGCCGTGGGATTCCACCCGCAACTCCATCGCTTCCAGCCCCTTGGTGCGCAACAGCTCGGCGACCGCTTGGGCGCGACGCAAACCGACCTGCTCGTTGGCCGCACGATGACCCAGCGTATCGGTATGGCCGATGACTGTTACCACCGGATAGTCCCGACGCTGGGCTGCCAGCAGAACGCTGTCCAGCAGTTGTTCAGCCGTGCTGTCCAACGCGCCGGATGGCGCGATATGAAGGCTAAAACGCTCGGGCAATGCCGGCTGGGCAGCCAGCGCCTTGTCGAAATCCGCCTTGCGGCGCATGTCCGGTACGACATAGGCCTGACCGGTACCGGCAATTGCCATGCCCTGGCCAGACGCATCCAGCCGACGCTGCCCTTCCTCTCCAAGCATCACACCACCGCGCCCACCACTGTCGTCCGCCAGCATCACGTAGGAATGCTGCGCGCAGCCCGCCACTGCCGTCATCGCCAGCAGCACCATCGTTTGCATCAGCGTAATCGGCTTCACGGGCTCACCTTCATCAACACCTGGCCACCGCGCACGCCGATGCGACCGTCCGGCGTGTCGACAGCGATGGCCTGTGGATCGAGGCGGGCCATGTCGCCCGCAATCAGGTTGAGCGTGCCGCGATTGAGCGTCGCGCGCAGGCGCAGCTCATCCAATGCCGGGGCGAAGCGATAGTCGTCTAGGGTCAGCTCGCTGTGCGGGCCGAACGCCAAAACACTGCCGTCGCCGAGAATCACCCCCAGCGCACCTTCGGCGCCGGTGCTCAAAGCCACACCCGGCACGATTGCCTGGCCGACCTTGGCGGCGTTGGTATAGCCGCGACTGCTGATGTACGCAGCGCCTTCCACCCGCGCCACATGGCCTACCGGTTCGGGTAGGTTCTCGGCGTTGGCAGGCGCAATCCAGACTGCGGCGGCCATGCAGAAGGCACGCAGCATGTAGTTATTGAAGCAAGTCATCGAATTCTCGAATCGCCAGGAGTGCGGTTGGAGCGATACCGCTCCACTGGACTAAGGCAGTCCAAACCGGCAAAAAATCCCCTGCCGTTTCATTTTCCGGCGACTTGTTGATCGAACCGGGGCCACGCGGCTACCCCAGGGCGATGAGTTCGGCCAACAGTCGTTTATCAGAATCCGCCAGACGAAATCTAAGAGGCAGTGTGGGCAGGCCCCACGGCGGCAACCCGCGTTAGCCAGATGCCTCGCCGGCACGCCTCATTCATGCCTGGGAGTGATGCGATCCGATTGCAGGTAGAACTCGCCGAAGGAACGATCACCCGTCCCCCGGTAGCGTGAAACGCCTTCAGTTCACGTAACGCTGCGCCGCCTGCTGCAGCAGCCCTTCCTGCTTCATCTGGTCGAGGGTGCGCTGCAGCTTCTCGACGACTGCATCCGGCGTTTCCTTGTTCAGCGCCAGATAGAGGTCGACACGGCTCAGGGTCAGCGCCACGGCCAGCGGGCCGACGCCGGCCTGCTTCGCCTCGTATTCGCCGGAGGGGTTGGTGGTCGCCCACAGATCGAACTGACCGGCCTTCAGCTTGGCCGGGGTGTCGATCAGCGAACTCTGCACCTCGATGCCACGATTGATCAGATACTGACTGCCCACGCTGCCATCCTTCGAGCCGATTCGATACTGCTTGGCGGCATCCAGGCTGGAGACCTGAATCTGGCTCTCCGGAGTCTTGAGCAGCACGATCTGGATCTCGCTGAGCGGACCGACCCACTTGTACTTGGGCTCGCGCTCGGGGGTACGGCTGAGGGAGAACACAGCGAAGCCCGGGGTCTTCTCGGCCAGCTGCTGCAGGCGGCTCCACGGGAAACGCAGCGTCATCGCATAGGGTACGCCCGCGCGCTTGAACAGAGCGGCCACCACCTCGGCATCAATGCCGCTGATCGCACCCTCCTTGGCGAAATTCTTGCCATCGTCGGCCATGCTGAACGGCGGGAAATTCTGCGTGAGCAGGTTGATGGTTTCCCCGTCGGCGCTGGCCGAGGCGAATGGCAGGAGGCTAATCAGCGCGCCCAGAAAAGCGCAGCGAAGATACTTCTTGTTGGTCGGCATGTTGAAGTCTCGCGTCGATCGGACGTTGTTTTTCCGCACCGGCATCGGTTCCGGGCGGCTGTCGGCAGGTTCTTATTGCGCCCGGTTCGGGACAAGCGACCGCGCGGCGATGAACCCTAACAGGGCCTTGCGGGACAATCTCTGCGCCGGATCACTTACGTGAGATGCCGTGCTCCGCCAGTCCCGCCGGGCGTCGCGGCACGTCATCCGGCGCACACTTTCGTTCCCCGCACAGCCGGTCATTCGTCGAAAACCTGCTCTCCGTTCGTCGCGTAGCCGCCCCCATGGTGGCACTTGCCGTATTCTCGCCGGCTATCGGAGTCTGCCGAGCCGAGACACAGTCGGGCATATAAATCGCATCCAACACATCCGAACTGTGGCGCGCCATGCAAATGGCGCCGCGGGGTTTCCCGCGAACAACTGTGGTCCGCCTCCTGGCGGTGGTTTGTCGAAACGTCGGGTTTCCCGATTGGATGTGAAATGAAAACACCCCGTCTGCTACAAGGTCGCCGCGGCCCTGTACTTTTTATTTTCCTGCTCCTGCTGATCGCCGCCAGCGTCGCCTATTGGCAGTTGCGCCCCAGCGCACCGTCGACGCCAGCCACTGGCGCGGCGGCGAGCATGCTCGAAGCCTTGCAGGACTCCACCGAGCCCTGGCAGGCCAATCGCCGCGATCTCTCGGTGCTGATGAATGATCTGCGTGGCGCCAGCATTGTCAGCGCCGCATTGGGTAAGGATGCGGTCTACGTCAGCCTGCACGAGGGCCTGCGCTACTGGGTGCCGGACCAGTCCGGACGCGTCGCGAGACTGCTACTCGAGCAGTACGCGCAGAGCAGCGGCGAGCTGTTCCCGTTGGCGATGTTCCAGACCGACGCGGAAAAGCCGTTTTACAAGATCCTTCTGCCCTACTCACCGATCGCCCTGCTGCTGATCGGCGCGGCGGTGTTCTTCGCCATGAAGACCCGTAGCTTTGAAGTCCAGCGAAAAGGCAGCGGCGTGACCTTCGCTGATGTCATCGGCGCCGCCGAGGCCAAGCAGGCGCTCAGCGACGTCACCGCCTACCTGCGCGATCCGGCCGCCTACGCCCGTCTTGGCGCCCGCCCGCCAAAGGGCGTGCTGCTGACCGGCGAGCCCGGCACCGGCAAGACCCAGCTGGCCAAGGCGCTAGCGAGTGAGTCGAATGCCAGCTTCATCCAGGTCACCGGCAGCGACTTCTCCTCGATGTATTTCGGCGTTGGCATCCAAAAGGTCAAGGCGCTGTTCCGCACCGCCCGCAAGCAGGCGCCGTGCATCATTTTTATCGACGAAATCGACGGCATCGGCAAGCGCGCCGAGCAGACACGTTCCAGCGATGCCGAGAGCAACCGCATCATCAACCAGTTCCTCGCCGAGATGGACGGCTTCGATGGCGCCGCCGGCGTGCTGGTGTTGGGCGCCACCAACTTCCCCAACTCACTCGACCCGGCGCTGGTGCGCGAAGGCCGCTTCGACCGCTCGATCGCCGTCGGCCTGCCCGGCCTCGATGACCGCGAAGCGCTGTTCCGCCTCTACGCCGGCAAGATCAGCGCGGCGACCGATCTGGACTTCCCGCAGCTGGCGCGCAATACCGTCGGCCTGACGCCGGCCGCGATCGCCTATATCGTCAACCACGCAGCATTGCTGGCGGCCCGCGCGGGCGCCAGACAGGTCGATATGGCGCATTTCGTCGACGCGGTGGAAACCTGCCGCATCGGCGAGCAGCCCTCCGGCGTGACGCCGATGTCCGCCACCGATCGCAAGCGCATTGCCGTGCACGAGGCCGGCCACGCGCTGGTAGCGGCGGCACTGAAGGTCGGCCGGGTGGAAAAGGTCACCATCCTGCCGCGGGGTCAGGCGCTGGGTGTGACGCTGGTAACGCCGGTGGAAGATAAGCGCCTGCACATGTATTCCGAACTGCGCAATCGCATCCAGATGCTGCTGGCCGGGCGCGGCGCCGAGCAGCTGTATTTCCACGAGGTGTCTTCCGGCGCCGGGCAGGATCTGCAGGAAGCCTCGAAGATCGCCCTTTCCATGGTCGGCGCCCTCGGCATGGGCCCGCGCGGCTCGCTGTTGAGCCTGCAGGCCGTGCGCGACGCGCATCTGGACAGCGATCCGCGCGAAGCGCTGGAAGCGGCCGATGAGCTCCTGCAGCAGCTTAATCACGAGTGCCTGGCCCTGCTGCAGCAGTTGAAACCGGCGCTCGACCACATCACCGAGCGCCTGCTCGCGGTGGAAACCGTGCCTGGAGAAGAGGTCCTGGCGGCTATCGAACGGTTGCCCGTGCACCATCACGAAGCCAGTGTCAGCTCGATCATCGGCCATGCGCTGAACAGCATCGACCGCGTCGCGGCCAGCGCCATGGACAGCACCGACAGCTTCGAACTGTCGCCGGTGGTATCGAGCGAGCCAGAAGACGACGGCCCGACCCGGCTCTGAGCCGGAGGGCGTAACGATCCCGGAGGACGGCACATCCGCTGGGATCAGTGCACGGCCGGCGACGCCTGCTGCAGCGTGGCGATGCCGTCCAGGCGCCGCGACAACACGCCGAAACGTCGCCGGTATTGCGCTGGCGTGAGGCCGACCTTGCGCCGAAACAGTCGACCGAAGAAGCCGGCGTCCTGATAGCCGACCTCCCAGGCGATCGCTTCAACCGACAGCTCTCCGCTTTCCAGCAGTTGCTTGGCCTCCTCCAGCCGCAGGGTATGGATGTAATCCAGCGGCGTCAGTCCCGTGGCCAGGGCGAAGCGGCGCTGGAAGGTCCGCTCCGGCAGGCCGCTGATGCGCACCATGGCGCTCACCGGCGCCTCCCCCTCGTAGTTCTGCGCCGCCCACTCCTGACAACGCGCGATCACCGGATCGGCCAGCTGCCCGGTGCGCATCATCCCGGCGTAGGCCAGCGGGCTGGTCGCATCCCAATCGAACAGGTTCATCCGCGCCACCTCCATCGCCTCCCGCGCACCGACGAAACGGGCAATGAGAAACAGCCCCAGCGCATGCCAGCTGCTGCCACTGCCGGACATCACCAGGCGCTGGCCGACGCCGGTGCTGACCAATGCCTTGTCCGGGTGCCAGTGCACGTCCGGGTATTCGCGTCGCAGGCAATCGCAGTAGCCCCAGTGCGAAGTCCCTTCGCAGCCGGCCAAGAGCCCGGTGCGCGCCAGCAGCATCGCCCCGGAGCAGGCAGCGGCCAGCGTCGCGCCGGCCGCGTAGCGCTCGCACAGCCATTGCGCCTCGGGCGCGTAGCGATCATCCAGAGGCTCCCAGGGGCTGACCGCCAGGTTGCTGACAATCACCACATCGGTCGGCGGCGCATCGTCCAGACTGGCGTGAGGGTGGACCGGGATATCGTTGTAGACCCGCAGCGAGCGTCCGTCGCGGCTGACGATCAGCGGCAGGAAAGGCGACGCCACGTCGGCGCGGTGCAGTAGTTGCTGCCAGTCGCGACGGGCACCCAGCAGCAGATCGTAGAGGCCGAACAGCGTCGAGGCCGTACTGTCCGGCGTCGCCAGCAGGGCGACGGTCAGCGGCGGACGTTCGGCGATCTCTGAGCGGGCCATGGCGGAAATAGCCGGTTTGTTTCCAGGATGACTGGGGTCCAACGTAAGCCAAACCCCGAGTATGGGCACGTTGGCCGATGCCAACGAACCGGACTCATGGAGCATAGAACAATGAAAGACGCACACGGGTACCAACTGACCGGCTGCAATAGCGAGGCGCAGGCCCTGCTCGATCAGGCGCTCGCGCAGTTTCGCTGCCTGCACGCCGAATCGCTGGCAACCACCGAAGCCACACTGCAGGCCTCGCCGGAACTGGTCATGGGCCATGTCCTGCACGCCTGGCTCTACCTGCTCGGCACCGAGGCGGCCGCCCTGCCCGTAGCCCGCACCTCGTACGAGCGAGCCCTGGAGCTGCCGCACAATGACCGCGAGGGCCGTCACCTCAAGGCGCTGGGGCAACTGCTGGATGGCCGCTGGCATGCGGCCGGGCGCGTGCTGGAAGACCTCAGCATCGACTATCCCCACGACATGCTGGCGCTGCAGGCCGGACAGCAGATCGACTTTTTCACCGGCGATGCACGCATGCTGCGCGACCGCGTTGCCCGTGTGCTGCCGGACTGGTCGCTGCAGCTGCCTGGCTACCACGCGCTGCTTGGCCTGTACGCCTTCGGGCTGGAAGAATGCGGCGATTATCGGCTCGCCGAACGCTATGGCCGCGAAGCGATCGCGCTACAACCCGACGATGCCTGGGCGCAGCATGCCGTCGCGCATGTGCTGGAGATGCAGGGGCGGCGCGAGGAAGGGATCGCCTGGATGCGCGGCAACCCGGCCTGGCAGCAGGACAGCATGCTGGCGGTACACAACTGGTGGCACCTGGCGCTGCATCACATCGAGCTGGACGATTGCGGCGGGGCCCTAGACCTGTTCGACGGCCCGGTGAATGGCCATCAGAGCCCCCTGGCGCTGGAGCTGATCGACGCCAGCGCATTGCTCTGGCGGCTGCAACTGCGTGGCGTGGATGTCGGCGACCGCTGGACTGGCGTGGCCGAGCGCTGGGCCGCGATGGCGGCGGACGGCAACTATGCGTTCAACGACTTTCACGCCGCCATGGCCTTCGCCTGCGCCGGCCGCAGCGACCTGCTGGGCCTGCTGCGCGCAGCCCAGCAACGGGCCTGCGCGCGGGACGATGACAATGCGCGCTTCACCGCCCAGATCGGCGCCCCAGGCGTCGAGGCAGTAGTCGCCTTCGTCGAAGGCGACAACACGCGGTGTGTGGAGCGGCTGCGCTCGATCCGCAATCAGGCGCAGCGTTTCGGCGGCAGTCATGCACAACGCGACCTGGTCGACCAGACACTGATCGCCGCGGCCGAGCGCGACGGTCAGCAGCGCCTTGCGCGCGCCCTGCAGCGCGAGCGACAGCTACTTGCCGAACAACGGCGCATGCAGTGAAAGGATGGCGCCCACGGGCGCCATCGCTGCTGGAAAGTTAAGGCAACACCACCAGCCGGTTCGGCAGTTCGTTGCGTTCGTGGGTCTTCGGCACATGCTGCGTCAACAGCGCTCCACTGGCCTCGATGCAGCCAAGAAAGCCTTCGAGCACCTGGCCCTGCTTTACCCGATCGGTGAAGCAGGCGACGACAGACTCCCATGCGGCATTGTCGATACGGCTGGAGATGCCGCGGTCGACCAGAATCTCCACGTAGCGCTCTGCTTCGGAGACGAAGATCAACACGCCGGTGTCGCCTTCGGTGTGATGCAGATTGAGTTCGATGAACTGACGCCGCGCCAGGTTGCAGGCGCGCCAGTTGCGCACCGAACGCGGGATCAGATGGCTGGTCAGCGCCGGCATGCGGAACAGCACCGCGAGCACGATAAAGGTCGCCCACTGCACCAACAGCAGCTGCCATGCATCAAGCCAGCCACTGAAGAACAGCAGCGCTCCGGGTAGCAGCAGCGCGATCAGGCCGGCCCATAGCAGCGGGATGTAGTGGTAGTCGTCGGCCTGCGCGGCCAGCACCGTGACCAGCTCGGCATCGGTGCTGCGCTCGATGCGCTCGATCGCTTCAGCTACCTGTTGCAGTTCGCTTTCGCTCAGTAAGGTCATCGTTCATCCATCATTGATTTACCAGCCGCCGGAAGCGCCACCGCCGCCGAAACCTCCGCCGCCCCCACCGAAGCCACCGCCGCCGAAACCACCACCCCCGCCCCGCCCCATACCGCCAAGCAACGCGCCCAGCAGCAAGGCACGACGACCGCCACCGCGGCCACCGCGCCCGCCGCCGATGACGAAGATTGCTACCAGCATGAGGAAGAAACCGAGAATCCCGAGGCCGCCGGGTTGCTCCTGCACCATCGGCATCACCGGTCGCAGCTCGGCAGGCAACGCGTCGCCGCCAAGCACGGTGACGATCGCCTCTGCGCCCTCGGTGATGCCGGCCGTAAAGTCGCCGCGCTGGAATGCCGGCGCGATGATCCGGTTGATGATGACCGAGGACTGCGCATCGGTGAGCCGGCCTTCCAGACCGTAGCCGACCTCGATGCGAATCTTGCGATCATCGCGCGCGACGATCAGCAGCGCACCGTTGTCCTCGCCCTTCTGGCCGATGCCCCAGGTACGGCCAAGCTCCAGACCGAATTCCTCAATGCTGCGCCCGCCCAGGCCCGGCACCGTGACAACGACAACCTGCTCACCGGTCGCCTGCTCGTGGCCGGCCAGCATGCTGGTCAGCCGCGCCTCGGCCTGGGTGTCGAGCAGCTCGGCACGATCGACCACGCGCCCGGTCAGCTCCGGGACCTCGGCTTCCTGGGCGGCGAGGCTACCGGCCCAGAGCAGCAGGATCAGCAGTAGCGGAAACCTGGAGGTCATTGAAACTGCACTTGTGGCGCTTGCTCGGCATTCTCGGCGGTAGCCTCGAAGTTCTCGCGAATCGGCATGTCGCTGTACATCAGGGTGTGCCAGATACGACCGGGGAAGGTTCGAATCTCGGTGTTGTAGCGCTCGACCGCGGCGATGAAGTCGCGACGTGCCACCGCGATGCGGTTCTCGGTGCCTTCGAGCTGCGATTGCAGGGCAAGGAAGTTCTGATTGGATTTCAGATCCGGATAGCGCTCGGATACCGCCATCAGCCGGCTCAGGGCGCCGGTCAGCTGGTTCTGCGCCTGCTGGAACTGCTGCAGCTTCTGCGGATCATCCAGGGTGCTGGCATCGACCTGAATCGACGTGGCCTTGGCCCGCGCCTCGACCACGGCGGTAAGGGTTTCCTGCTCCTGACGGGCGAAGCCCTTGACCGTCTCGACCAGGTTGGGAATCAGGTCGGCACGGCGCTGGTACTGGTTCTCCACCTGCGACCAGGCGGCCTTTACCTGCTCGTCATAGGTTGGGATGTTATTGACTCCGCAGCCGGCCAGAAGCCAGGAGAGGAAGACCACGGCAGTCAGTTGCCAGGTGTAGCGAAAACGCTGCGTATGCATGATGCGCCTGTCCATTCTGTTAACCAGTACTCAGATAAGAATAGCCAAACGCCATAAGAGTTCAGGCGCGCAACAAAAGCTCACAGCTCAAGCACGAATAACGCGTCTAAAGAGATGCCAGGGCGCGCGCGCCAGCAGCGCCTTGCAACGGGTCTGCAGATGTCCATGCAGCAGCCGCACCGGCTTGCTCAACTGCGCGCGATGGGCGCAGAGCAGGCTGAGCGGCGCCGCCTCGCCAAGACAGTCCGGCAACAGCACCTGTAGACGGCCCGCGGCCACGTCGTCGGCAATGTCCAGCCAGGACTTGTAGGCCAGCCCGCTGCCGGCCAGCGCCCAACGACGCACCACGTCCGCATCGTCACTGACCCGGTCACCACTGACCTGCACGGTGACCGCCCGTCGTCCTTCCTGAAAGCACCAGCGGTCATGCACGCGCCCGGCGAGCATGAAGCGCAGGCAGTTGTGCGCCGCCAGCTCGTCCAACCGTCGTGGCTCGCCGTGCCGCTGCAGGTAGGCAGGCGAAGCGCACAGCACCCGGCGGTTCTCGCCAGCCACCGGCAGCGCGACGAGGCTGGAATCCTCCGGCGCGCCATAGCGCAGGACGATGTCCACCGGCTGACGGAACAGATCGGTCAGCCCGTCGCCCAGCAGCAGGCGCACCTGCAACTGCGGATGAATCGCCTGGAATTCGTCGAGCCACGGCAGCAGCACGTTGCGCCCGAAGTCGGACGGCGCCGACAGCTGCAGCACACCACTGATCGCCTCGCGACCACCAGCGAGCGCCTGTGCCCCCTCGTGCAAGCTGGCCAGTGCTGCCCGGGCATGCAGCAGATAAGCCTCGCCCTCGGCGGTCAGGCGCAGGCTGCGGGTGGAGCGCACGAACAGCCGCACACTCAGGCTCGCTTCCAGGCGCTTCAAGGCCGCACTGGCCACTGCGGGCGACACGTCGAGCCCGCGCGCGGCCGCGGAAAGGCTGCCGCTGTCGGCGGTACGGACGAACAGCTGCAGGTCGTCGATACGCAGCATTTTCAAAATCCTGTTGAAAGAGCCTCGCTTATCGCCCCGTTTTTCCGCCGAGTCAAATAAACGAGCATGCCCGCACTCAACCGAACCCAATGGAGCATCAGCATGAAAGCGGTCGCCTATTTCGAATCCCTCGCCATCGACGATCCCCGCGCCCTGCAGGACGTGGAGCTACCAGAGCCGGTGCCCGGCCCGCGAGACCTGCTGGTGGAGGTGCGCGCCATCTCGGTCAACCCGGTAGACACCAAGGTACGCCGCAACACCCAGCCCGAGGCCGGTCAGCCGAAGGTGCTGGGCTGGGACGTCGCCGGCGTGGTGGTCGGGGTGGGCAGCGAAGTCAGCCTGTTCAAGGTCGGCGACGAGGTGTTCTACGCCGGCTCCATCGCCCGCGCCGGCGGCAACAGTGAACGCCATCTGGTGGACGAGCGCATCGTCGGACGCAAGCCGCAGAGCCTGAGCTTCGCCGAGGCCGCCGCGCTGCCGCTGACCGCCATCACCGCCTGGGAGCTGCTGTTCGAACGCCTGCAACTGGTGGAGGGCCATGGCGCCGGGCAGCAGCTGCTGATCGTCGGAGCCGCCGGCGGCGTCGGTTCGATCATGCTGCAGCTGGCCCGTCAGCTCACCGAGGTCAGCGTGATCGCCACCGCCTCGCGTCCGGAAACCCAGGCCTGGGCGCGTGAACTCGGCGCGCACCATGTCATCGACCATAGTCAGCCGTTGCACGCCGAGCTGCAGCGCGCCGGTTTCGCCAGCGTCAGCCATGTCGCCAGCCTGACCCAGACCGATCAGCACTTCGATCAGCTGGTCGAGGCGCTGACGCCGCAGGGCCGCCTGGCACTGATCGACGATCCGGCCCAACCGCTGGACGTGATGAAGCTCAAGCGCAAGAGCCTGTCCCTGCACTGGGAACTGATGTTCACCCGCTCACTGTTCGAGACGCCGGATATGGTCGAGCAGCACCACCTGCTGCAGCGCGTCAGCCAGCTGGTCGATCAGGGCGTGCTGCGCACCACCCTCGGCGAGCACTTCGGCACCATCAACGCGGCCAATCTGCGCCGTGCCCATGCCCTGCTGGAAAGCGGCAAGGCCAAGGGCAAGATCGTGCTGGAAGGTTTCTGAGCTAGATGACGCCGGCCGCGCGCAGGCCAGCAATCTGCTCGTCATTCATGCCCAGCAGGCGCTGCAACAGCGCCTCGCTGTGTTCGCCGAGCAGTGGCGGCGGCATGCGGTAATCCACGGGTGAAGCGGACAGCCGCAGCGGGCTGGCCACCTGCGGCACGTGGCCGGCCAGCGGATGCGGCATCTCGACTTTCAGCCCGCGATGCTGCACCTGTGGGTCGGCGAACACCTGGGCCAGGTCGTTGATCGGCCCGCAGGGCACGCCAGCCTGCTCCAGTGCACTGACCCATTCGGCCGTAGTGCGGAACACCGTGACCTGACGAATCAGCGGAATCAGCTCGGTGCGATGGGCAACGCGCGCTCGGTTGCTGGCGAAGCGCGGATCGTCCGCCCACTCGGGACGCCCGGCCACCTCGCAGAACTTGCGGAACTGACCGTCATTGCCGACGGTGAGGATGATGTCGCCATCGGCGGTGGGGAAATCCTGATAGGGCACGATGTTCGGATGGGCATTGCCCATGCGCTTGGGGGCCACGCCGGTGGTGAGGTAGTTGAGCGCCTGGTTGCCGAGGCAGGCGACCTGCACGTCGAGCAGCGCCGTATCGATATGCTGGCCCTCGTCGCTGCGTTCGCGGTGCGCCAGCGCGGCAAGCACGCCGACGGTGGCGTACAGCCCGGTGAGGATATCGGTCAGCGCCACACCGACCTTGACCGGCCCGGCGCCCTCCTCCGCATCGCTGCGGCCGGTCAGGCTCATCAGCCCACCGAGGCCCTGAATCATGAAGTCGTAGCCGGCGCGAGTGGCATAAGGCCCGTCCTGGCCGAAGCCGGTGATCGAGCAATAGACCAGCCGCGGATTGATCGCCTTCAGACTGGCGTAGTCCAGACCATAGGCGGCCAGCCCGCCGACCTTGAAGTTCTCCAGCAGCACGTCGCACTGCGCCACCAGCTCGCGGATGATGCGCTGGCCCTCGGGCCGGGTGAAGTCGACGGTCAGCGACTGCTTGTTGCGGTTGGCGGTCAGGTAATAGGCCGCCTCCGAGGTGTTCTCGCCGTGCTGGTCCTTGAGATAGGGCGGGCCCCAGTGGCGGGTATCGTCGCCCGTGCCAGGGCGCTCGACCTTGATCACCTCGGCGCCGAGATCACCGAGGATCTGCCCGCACCAAGGCCCGGCGAGCACGCGGGACAGATCGAGAACGCGGATATGGGACAGGGCGCCGGGCATGGAAAACCTCACAGGCTATTGGAAGGTGAAAGCACCCTAGCCCGGTGGGAGAGGGCCGGGGTGAGGGAACCATGAGCAGTGCCAAGCACCCTCACTCCCAGCCCCTCTCCCAGAGGGAGAGGGGAGCAGTTTCAGAAGAACGCCTGAATGCCGGTCTGCGCGCGGCCGAGGATCAGCGCGTGCACATCGTGGGTGCCCTCGTAGGTGTTCACCACCTCCAGGTTGACCAGGTGCCGGGCCACGCCGAATTCGTCGCTGATGCCGTTGCCGCCGAGCATGTCGCGAGCCATGCGGGCGATATCCAGCGCCTTGCCGCAGCTGTTGCGCTTCATGATCGAGGTGATTTCCACCGCGGCGCTGCCCTCGTCCTTCATCCGGCCGAGGCGCAGGCAGCCTTGCAGGGCCAGGGTGATCTCGGTCTGCATGTCGGCCAGCTTCTTCTGGATCAGCTGGTTGGCAGCCAGCGGCCGGCCGAACTGCTGGCGGTCGAGCACGTACTGGCGCGCGGTGTGCCAGCAGAACTCGGCGGCGCCCAGCGCGCCCCAGCTGATGCCGTAGCGGGCACTGTTCAAGCAGGTGAACGGCCCCTTCAGCCCGCGCACATCGGGGAAGGCGTTCTCTTCCGGGCAGAACACGTTGTCCATGACGATCTCGCCGGTAATCGAGGCGCGCAGGCCAACCTTGCCGTGGATCGTCGGGGCGGACAGCCCTTCCCAGCCCTTCTCCAGCACGAAGCCGCGGATTTCGCCGGCGTCGTCCTTGGCCCAGACCACGAACACATCGGCGATCGGGCTGTTGGTGATCCACATCTTGCTGCCGGACAGGCGATAGCCGCCGTCGACCTTCTTCGCCCGGGTGACCATGCTGCCCGGGTCTGAGCCATGGTTCGGCTCGGTCAGGCCGAAGCAGCCGATGTATTCGCCGCTGGCCAGCTTGGGCAGATACTTCTGTCTGGTCGCCTCGTTGCCGAACTCGAAGATCGGCACCATAACCAGCGAGGACTGCACACTCATCATCGAGCGGTAGCCCGAATCGATGCGCTCGACCTCGCGGGCGATCAGGCCGTAGCACACGTAGTTCAGGCCGCTGCCGCCATAAGCTTCGGGAATGGTCGCGCCGAGCAGGCCGGTCTCGCCCATCTCGCGGAAGATCGCCGGATCGGTCTGTTCATGGCGGAAAGCTTCCAGCACCCGCGGCGCCAGCTTGTCCGCGGCGAACTGCGCGGCGCTGTCGCGCACCATGCGCTCTTCTTCGGTCAGCTGCTGATCGAGCAGCAGCGGGTCGATCCAGTTGAAGCTTGCTTTGCCGGCCATGGGAACTCCTCTTGTTTTGTTCTGCAGCGCGGCTGCGCGTGGATGGATTGATCCTAGGTGCGGCGCCAACGGGTCGCAAACGAGGATTTCGCACCGAACTGTGCGCTTTACTCACTCCGAGATATCCTCTGCGACCAATAGCCGGCTTATCCAGTGAGGTGTTCGTATAATGCGCCGTAAGATCCCAAGTACTGCTGCGCTGATCGCCTTCGAGGCCGCCGCCCGCCACGAGAGCTTCACCCGCGCGGCCGACGAACTGGCGCTGACCCAGAGCGCGATCTGCCGACAGATCGGCGGGCTGGAGGAATTTCTCGGCCTGGCGCTGTTCCGCCGTTCGCGACGCGGCGTGAAGCTGACCGCCGCTGGCCAGTCCTACGCGCGTCGCATCGCCGCGCAGCTGGACGCGGTGGAACGCGACACGCTGTCGGTGATGGGCCAGCAGGGCGCGATGAGCCTTGAGCTGGCCGTGGTTCCGACCTTCGGCACCCAATGGCTGGTGCCGCGCCTCAGGCATTTCCAGGCCCTGCATCCGGAGATCACGGTGAACCTGACCAACCGCACCCGGCCGTTTCTCTTTGCCGATACCGAGTTCGATGCCGCCATCTATTTCGGCGACGCCGACTGGTCCGGTACCGAGGCGCACTACCTGATGCCGGAGGACCTGCAGCCAGTCTGCAGTCCGGCCCTGCTGCGCGACGCTCAGCCGTTCACGACCCAGGCCCTGGCCGAACTGCCGCTGCTGCAGCAGACCACCCGACCCTATGCCTGGCGCCAGTGGTTCGATTCGTTGGGGTTGAAAGTCGCCCGCGACATGACCGGACCGCGGCTGGAGCTGTTCTCCATGCTGGCGCAGGCGGCCGAGCATGGCATGGGGGTGGCGCTGATCCCGCCGTTCCTGATCCAGCGGGAACTGGCCGAGGGACGGCTGGTGCTGGCGCATCCGCACGCCTATCGCAGCGAGACGCGGGCGTACTACCTGATGATTCCGGAGCGCAAGGTGGAGTCGGCAGGATTGGTGGCGTTTCGGGACTGGTTGAAGGATGGGGCGAGGGTTTGGCGGGAGGGGGCAGACTCCTAGGGCTCACAGCACCAAGAGAATCAAGCAGCTTACCTTAGCAGGAACCACTTATGGCCGTGCGGCTACGACAGGCTCAGGAATAAAGCCTTCGGCCGTCAACGTACGAATGACGCCCCGAAGCAGGTAGTTGTTCGTGAAGCCCAGTGTGTACTGACGGGAGTTGGGCTGAATCGGGACCAGCATTCGTCTGTCCACCAGCTTCTTGATTTGATAGGTCCGCTGCGGCCCGTTCAGGTCCGGCATCGCATCCGCTAGATCTCCAGACTTCGCCACGCCGCTGTCAGTGTCCAGAAGTCGACGAAGAATTGAGTGCTCCTGGCCGGTAATGTGTTCTCTCTCGCGAGAGAAGGCGAGTGCCGGCTGCAGGATTCTGGCTTTAAGGTAGCCATAGTCACACAGCCGATCGAGCTTGCTCAGTTCTGTGAGAATTCCCTGGAGTACGTAGATACACCACCGTTCCAGGCCTTGCTGTGTACCGCGATCAGCCTCGCCCAGCATCTCGTAGTAACGCTCACGATCATTGCAGAACACTGCAGTGGGGTTCAGCAGTCGGCCGCCGGCGGAGACATCGAATCCGTACTTGATGAGCATCAGGTACGTCAACAAACGAACCACCCGCCCATTGCCATTGGTGAACGGGTGAATCCATCCGAATCGGTGGTGCGCAAGCGCCACTTTCATAAGGTGGTACTTCTGCGGATCGTGAGCATTGATGAACGCCACCAACTCATCCATGTACCCACCAACTTGCACGGCGTCCGGCGGGAGATGCTCCGATTGCGCAATCAGAACCTGGGTCGTCCTGAGCTGACCGGGCGTCCGGTCTCCCTCTCTGTCGAGCCCCCCTACAGTAATGGCGTGCAATTCTCGAATGAGATGGAGGCTGACGTCATCTCCTTCCTTGAAATGCTGCTCGATGAAGCTCATGGCTCTCTCGATGTTGGAGATTTCGCGCAGTTGATCGGTAGCCGTGTCATCTCCCTCCATCTTGCTTTCCACATAATCAGCGAGGGTTGTGTGGTTGCCTTCAATGCGGGCAGATCCGAGGCTTTCCAGGATATGGAAAACGTTCTTGAGCTGGAAGAAAAGGCTTGCTGGAGTCGTACCCGCCAGCCTGTAGCGTCGTAGGTGCTCCAGCTCATTCAAGACATCGACAAGTGGTGAATCGAAGGCTGGATTGAGGAGAGCCAAGTCGTGATGAGTGAAATTCGGCATGTTGAAAATCTCCAACTCGCTCAACAATTAAGTCGACACAATGCCACGCAAACCCGTAAAAATACTAGCCAATGTCAGGATTCAATCCACACCACAAGTCAACTCATGCATTCAGCGAACTTAAATCTGAGTGACGACCAAGTCAAAGCTGATCCGCTCAGGCATGGACGCCCTACGCGGTTTTCCACCTACGGTTCTTGGCCGGACATGAGAAGGTGACGCGGCAGGGTCACTTCTTCTTACGAGGCTTCAGATACTTCATCAATCCCTGAAACCACATCACCAGAGCCGGATTCCCCTGGATCTGGATGTCCTTGTTCTGAATTCCCTGCATGAACGCCAGCTGCTTGTTCTTCGCCGTCATGGTAGCGAAGCCATAGGCGGCATTTTTGAACCCCAGGGAGAAAGCCGGCTCGCTCGCAGGACCGCGCTTGCTGGTGACGCGCTGGTTCTTCACCACGAAATGCCGGGCGACCTTGCCGTCCAGAGTGTGCAGCTGGAAGCTCAGGTCCTTGTCGCCCAGCTGCTGCTGGAACTCGGGATTGGTGCGGCTGGCCTTGGCCATCAGGCGGCCCAGCATCCAAAGCAGAAAGCGGAATTTCATGACGTGTAGTCCCGACCGGTACGAGAGGAAGGCCGCATTGTAGTGGCTTGATCGGCGGGGGGAAGGACGGGTACGAACGGGTCTGGGGCGGACCGGCTGGTCAGGTTTACCCGGAGCCGATCGGCTCCGGGTCGGCGCAGCGTCAGTTGACGGCGTCTTTGAGCATCTTGCCCGGTTTGAACGCGACGGTATTGCTGGCCTTGATGGTTACCGGTTGCCCGGTCTGCGGGTTTTTCCCGGTGCGGGCACCACGGTGGCGCTGAACGAAGGTGCCGAAACCAACCAGGGTCACGCTGTCCTTGCGGTTCAGCGCGTTGGTGATTTCATCCAGCACGGCGTTGAGTACGCGATTGGCCTGGTCCTTGGACAGATCGGCCTTCTCGGCAATGGCTGCGGCGAGTTCCGGTTTACGCATTGGGAGCCTCTGAGACGTTTTTGTTGTTGTGTCCGTACTGTTCACAAGAACAGCGCTAAAGGCGCTGCAACAGCTCTAGGCTGGGGCAGACCCATGGAGAATGGCACGGCGCTAGCACCTGCGCCAGTCCCTGTAGGCGGCTCGCCAGCTCAGCCGGGGGACTTTAGCGACAGCATTTGCGGTAGTTCCGCCAGCACCGGCGGCAGCTGCTTGTTCAGCCCCAGCCGCTCCTGCACCGCCGCGCCGGTCAAGGCGTAGCCGAGCAGCTGCCCGGAGGCACCGAGATAGAGCGCTTTCACATCATTCCCCTGGGCCTCGACGGTCCACTCGCCTGCGCTACCGGCAGCGGGCAGTGAGACCACCACCGGGCATGCCGGGGTCTTTACGGTGACCGGCATGGGGCCATAACTGACAAAGGTAGGATTGCCAAACAGCGTTTTAGCCAGGGCCCGCGCACCGGCCATCAGCGGCATCACGTAGAGCAGGTTCAACCCCTCCACTTCCGCGCAATCGCCGAGGGCGTAGACGTGGGCCGCCGAGGTCTGCAGCAGGCGATCAACGACGATGCCGCGCTTGACCTCAAGCCCCGCCTCGGCAGCCAGCTCGGTGCGCGGGCGCAGGCCAACGGCGCTGACCACCAGATCGCAGGCCAGCCGATTGCCATCGGAAAGCTGCGCCTGCAGGCCGTCGTCACTGCGTTCGAGGCGCTGCAACGTTGCGCCCAGGTGGAAGCGCGCGCCGATGCCCTCCAGGCCACGCCTTACCGCCTGGGCCGCCTGCAGCGGTAGCAGGCCGGG
Source organism: Pseudomonas sp. (assembly GCA_007713455.1). Classification (GTDB taxonomy): domain Bacteria; phylum Pseudomonadota; class Gammaproteobacteria; order Pseudomonadales; family Pseudomonadaceae; genus Stutzerimonas; species Stutzerimonas chloritidismutans. Next base: position 219,921 of record VMRT01000010.1, on the reverse strand, counting down.
CATGACCTGCTCGCTCGGCGCGACCAGATCGACCTCGTGGCCGCCCAGCAGCAGGTCGTTGGCGAACTCGCAGCCGATCAGCCCGACACCGAGGATCAGCACGCGGCGCTTGCCGGCGACGGCGGCGCGGAAGCGCCCGTAATCGTGCAGGTCGTTGATCGGGAATACCGCGTCGGCGGCATCGCCTGCGACCGGCACCTGGATCGTCTGCGCGCCCCAGGCCAGTATCAGATCGCGATATGAGACCGGCTCATTGCCGATCCACACGCGCCGATTCGCCGGATCGAGGCGGGTGACGCGGGTATGGATGCGAATCTCGGCGTTCAGCTGCTCGGCCATGGCACCGGCGGTGGCCATGCCCAGGCTCTCGGCGTTCTTGTTGGCGGCGAAACCGGTGGACAGCAGCGGTTTGGAATAGGAGCGCCCGTCATCGGCGGTAATCAGCAACAGCGGCGTCTGCGTGTCCAGCTTGCGGATTTCACGGGCCAGATTGTAGCCGGCCAGGCCGGTACCGATGATGACTACAGGTGCGCTCACGTCATGTCCTCGTATGGGTGGTTGGCGATACGGTTTTCAGCCGATGGCGATCATTTCGAAGTCCATCTTGCCGACACCGCAGTCCGGGCAAACCCAGTCTTCCGGCACGTCTTCCCAGGCCGTCCCGGGCGCGATGCCTTCTTCCGGCACGCCCAGCGCTTCGTCATAGATGTAGCCGCACACCACACATTGCCATTTCTTCATGGGTAACCTCGATGCTCTTTCGACTGCGACGCACGCTATACCAGAACAGCGCGCCGCACCAATCCCACAAATGAAAACGGGCGGCCTGGGCCGCCCGTCGCGATACCGCCAGGCTTAGCCTGCGGTACCTGCCAGCGGATCGCTGATGCCCATCAGGTAGAACCCGATCAGGCCGATGGTGCCGGCCAGGATGAGGTAGTACAGGGTCGGCAGCATGGTCTTGCGCAGGGTGATCCCTTCGCGACCGAGCAGGCCGACGGTCGCCGAGGCCGCCACCACGTTGTGAATGGCGATCATGTTGCCCGCCGCCGCACCCACCGACTGCAGCGCCACCATCAGTGCACCGGACAGGCCGAGCAGGCCAGCGGTGTTGAACTGGAACTGCGACAGCATCAGGTTGGACACGGTGTTGGAACCGGCGATGAAGGCGCCCAGCGCACCGACTGCCGGCGCGAAGAATGGATAGACCGAGCCGACGCTGTTGGCCACCAGCTGCGCCATGGCCACCGGCATGGACACCAGATCGGAGCCATTGACGCCGGAGTTGATCAGGATCCGCACCATCGGAATGGTGAAGATCAGCACGAAGCCCGCGCCAAGCAGGGTCTTGCTCGACTCGGAAATCGCCGCGCCCAGCTCGCCGGCCTTCATCCGATGCAGGAAGAAGGTGATCAGCACCACGATGCAGAGAATGCCACCCGGCAGATACAGCGGCTCCAGCGTACCGGACACACCGGTCTCACCAAGGATGTCCTTCCAGCCGAAGGTGAACGACATCAGCAGCGCCTTGAAGTCCGGGAATACCCGCGACGCCACCAGCAGTGCTGCGAGGATCAGATACGGCGCCCAGGCCATCGGCACCGAAATCGGCGTCTTGCCGGCGACGTCCTCGATCTTCATCTCGATCTTGCCCATCCACTCGGATGGCCACTCGCTCGCCGGGGCGAAATCCCAGCTGTCCTTGGGCAGCAGGAAACCGGCCTTGGCCGCCGGCACGACGATGGCCAGACCGACCAGCGCACCGATCATCGACGGGAATTCCGGACCGAGGAACACACCCGCCGCGGCATACGGAATGACGAAGGCCAGACCGGTGAACACCGCGAACGGCGCAATCGCCAGACCTTCGGTCCAGGATTTGTTGCGACCGAAGTAGCGGGTCATGATGCTGATCATGATCAGCGGCATGAGAATCCCGCACAGCGCATGGATGATGGCGACGCGCGAGAAGATCAGGTGGAAGAACACCTCCCAGTTACTGCCCACCGCTGCCAGCTGCTCGCTGATACCGGTCTTGTCCAGCCCCGCACCGACGCCGACCAGAATCGGCGTGCCCACCGCACCGAAGGACACCGGCGTGGACTGCACCATCATCCCCATGACCACTGCCGCCAGCGCCGGAAAGCCCAGCGCGACCATCAGCGGTGCCGCCACCGCGGCCGGCGTACCGAAGCCCGAGGCGCCCTCGATGAAGCAGCCGAACAGCCAGGCGACGATCAGCACCTGGACGCGACGGTCAGGGCTGACGTTGGAGAAACCACGCCGAATCGAACTGATCCCCCCGGAATGTTTCAGCGTGTTGAGCAGCAGGATCGCGCCGAAGATGATCCAGAGGATCGCCGCGGTGAGGATCAGGCCTTGCAAGGTCGAGGCGATGACCCGGTTGAGGGTCATGTCCCAGGCCAGCAGGCCGATCAGCGCAGTGAGGACGAAAACCAGCGGCATGGCGTACTTGGCCGGCCAGCGAAAGCCGATCAGCAGCACACCCGCCAGCACCAGCGGCACGAAGGCCAGGATGGACAGTAGTGTTTGACTCATTTGTTGGGTCCCTGCTTTTTTGTTGTGAACCGCTTCTATTGTGTCCGGGCATGCCCGGTGCCTCGCATGAAACGCCCCCACGCGGTGCGTCTCGCGGCGCCGAGGCCGTAACCTCGACGCCAATGCTCGAAAGCCCCGGACGCCGTGGGGCGTCTGGGGCTGTTGCCCAGCACCGCATGCGCCAAGCCTCTGGCAGCACGCGGCCTCCTAGCCGGTCAGGCCTGGCTGGCCTTGTAACGCTGGCGCCAGGCGTGCAGCAGAGGCTCGGTGTAGCCGGCCGGCTGCTCGCGTCCCTTGAACACCAGATCACAGGCCGCCTGGAAGGCCGCCGACTGAGTGTAGTCGGCGGACATGGCGCGATAGAGCGGATCGCCGGCATTCTGCTGGTCGACCACCTTGGCCATACGTTCCAGGGTTTCCTGCACCTGCTCGCGAGTCACCACGCCATGGTGCAGCCAATTGGCCACGTGCTGGCTGGAGATACGCAGGGTGGCGCGATCTTCCATCAGGCCGACGTTGTGGATGTCCGGCACCTTGGAGCAGCCGACGCCCTGCTCGACCCAGCGCACCACGTAGCCGAGGATGCCCTGGCAGTTGTTGTCCAGCTCCTGCTGCTTCTCCTCGGCGCTCCACTTGTCCTCGGCGACCACCGGGATGGTCAGCAGGTCGTTGAGCAGTTGATCGCGCTCGGCGGCCAGATCGACCTTTTCCAGCTCGCTCTGCACGGTCTGCACGTTCACCTGGTGATAGTGCAGCGCATGCAGGGTGGCGCCGGTCGGCGACGGCACCCAGGCGGTGTTGGCACCGGATTTCGGATGGCCGATCTTCTGCTCGAGCATGGCCGCCATCAGGTCCGGCATGGCCCACATGCCCTTGCCGATCTGCGCCTTGCCGCGCAGGCCGCAGGCCAGGCCGACCAGCACGTTGTTGCGCTCGTAGGACTGGATCCACGGAGTGGACTTCATGTCGCCCTTACGCAGCACAGGGCCGGCTTCCATGCAGGTGTGCATCTCGTCGCCGGTACGGTCGAGGAAGCCGGTATTGATGAAGGCCACGCGGTGCTTGGCGGCCGCGATGCAGGCCTTGAGGTTGGCGCTGGTACGGCGCTCCTCGTCCATGATGCCCATTTTCAGGGTATAGCGAGGCACACCGATCAGGTCCTCGACGCGACCGAACAGCTCGTCGGCGAAGGCGACTTCCTTCGGCCCGTGCATCTTCGGCTTGACGATGTAGACGCTGCCGGTGCGCGAGTTGCCCTTGCGCTTGAGGTCATGCTTGGCGATCAGGCTGGTGAACACGCCGTCCATGATGCCTTCGGGAATCTCGCGGCCGTCTTCCAGCAGGATCGCCGGGTTGGTCATCAGGTGACCGACGTTGCGGATGAAGAGCAGCGAGCGACCGTGCAATTTCAGCTCACCACCGTTGGGCGCGCTGTACTCGCGGTCCGGGTTCAGGCGGCGGACGAAGCTCGAGCTGCCCTTGGCAACTTCCTCGCTGAGGGTGCCCTGCACGATGCCCAGCCAGTTGCGGTAGGCCAGCACCTTGTCGTCGGCATCCACCGCGGCGACCGAGTCTTCGCAGTCGAGGATGGTGGAAACTGCGGATTCGACCAGCAGGTCCTTCACGCCGGCGGCATCGGTCTGGCCGATCGGGCTGTTCGGATCGATCTGGATTTCGACGTGCAAGCCGTTGTTCTTCAGCAGCACGGCCTTCGGCTCGACCGCTTCACCCTGGAAGCCGACGAACTTCTCAGGCTGCTGGAGCCCGGTGACGCTGCCGTTCTCCAGGGTGACCTTCAGTTGGCCATCCTGCACGCGGTAGGCGGTAGCGTCGGCGTGGCTGCCCTGCGCCAGCGGCGCGGCCTGATCGAGGAAGTTGCGCGCGTAGGCGATGACCTTGGCGCCACGGACTTCGTTGTAGCCCGGGCCCTTCTGCGCGCCGCCCTCTTCGGAGATGGCGTCGGTGCCGTAGAGCGCGTCGTACAGCGAGCCCCAACGAGCGTTAGCGGCGTTCAATGCATAGCGGGCGTTCATGATCGGCACCACCAGCTGCGGACCGGCCTGGGTGGCGATTTCGCTGTCGACGTTAGCGGTTTCGATCTTCACCTCACCCGGCACCGGCAGCAGGTAGCCGATGGATTCGAGGAAGGCGCGGTAAGCCGCCATGTCCTTGATCGGGCCCGGATTGGCCTTGTGCCAGCCGTCCAGCTCGACCTGCATGCGGTCGCGCTCGGCAAGCAGCTCGCGGTTCTTCGGCGCCAGGTCATGGACCAGAGTGTCCAGGCCCTGCCAGAAGGCGGCGGCTTCGATACCGGTGCCCGGCAGGACTTCGTCTTCGATGAAACGCTGCAGATTGGCCGCAACTTGCAGGCGGCCCAGGGTTACACGCTCGGTCATCAGTCGTTCTCCTTGTCTGTTCAGTTGGCCAGGGCGGCGACGCCGGCCTTGGCGATCTGGGCATCCTGCGCGGCGGTCACGCCGGAGACGCCGACCGAACCGATGACCTGACCGTCAACCACTACCGGCACGCCGCCTTCCAGCGAGCAGACCACCGGCGCGGAGAGGAAGGCGCTGCGGCCGCCATTGACCATGTCTTCATAGCCCTTGGTTTCGCGACGGCCGAGGGCCGAGCTGCGGGCCTTCTCGGTGGCGATGTAGGAGGCGATCGGCGCGCAGCCGTCCAGACGCTCCAGCGCCAGCGGATGGCCGCCGTCGTCGGCGACGACGATGGTCACGGCCCAGCCGTTGGCCTGCGCTTCGGCACGGGCGGCGGCGAGGATGGTGGCGACTTCGGTCTGGCTCAGTACGGCTTTGCTTTTCATCTCGATTCTCCTGTCTTCGTATTTCGGTTGTTCGCTGGCCGCCCTGACTGGGCGACCGAACCATGAGGCGTTGCTACTGCATCGATTCCTCGACCACTTCGATCCAGTGCTTGACCGGCGTGCGGCCGGCGCCGTCGAGGTGGGTCTGGCAGCCGATGTTGGCGGTGACGATTACCTCTGGATTGCCGCTCTCTAGCGCGTTGAGCTTGTTGTCGCGCAGCTGGTGGGAAATCTCCGGTTGGGTGATCGAATAACTGCCGGCCGAGCCACAGCACAGGTGCGCGTCCGGCACCGCGGTAAGCTGGTAGCCTAGGCGGGTGAGCACGTCTTCGACCGCGCCGCCGAGCTTCTGTGCGTGCTGCAGGGTGCATGGGCAGTGGAAGGCCATGCGCTTGTCGGCGCGCACGTCGAGCTTTTCCAGCTCGGCGCTGCGCAGCACCTCGACCAGGTCCTTGGCCAGCTCGCTGACCCGCGCGGCCTTGGCGGCGTAGGCCGGGTCATCCTTGAGCAGATGACCGTATTCCTTGACGAAGGCACCGCAGCCGCTGGCGGTCTGCACGATGGCTTCGGCACCGGCTTCGATAGCCGGCCACCAGGCGTCGATATTGCGCCGAGCGCGGTCCAGGCCGGCATCCTGCGCGTTGAGGTGGTAATCCACCGCGCCGCAGCAACCGGCTTCGCGCGCCGGACTGACGCTGATGCCCAGGCGGTCGAGCACCCGCGCGGCAGCGGCGTTGGTGCTCGGCGACAGGCTCGGCTGCACGCAGCCTTCGAGCATCAGCACGCGACGGCTGTGCATGACCTGCGGGCGCGGCTTGGCCGGGCGGATTTCGCGCGGCAGGTGATCCTTGAGCGAGGCCGGCATTAGCGGCTTCAGCGCATTGCCGGCGCCCAGCAGCGCCTTGAACAGGCCCGGACGCGGGATCACCGTGCGCAGGCCCCCGCGCACGACTCGCTCGCCCAGCGGGCGCTGCACCTGCTGCTCGATGAAATCGCGGCCGATGTCCAGCAGGTTGTGGTACTTCACGCCGGACGGACAGGTGGTCTCGCAGTTGCGGCAGGTCAGGCAGCGATCCAGGTGCAGCTGGGTGCTTTCGGTCACCTCGCCGCCTTCGAACATCTGCTTCATCAGGTAGATGCGCCCGCGCGGGCCGTCCAGCTCGTCGCCGAGCAGCTGGTAGGTCGGGCAGGTGGCATTGCAGAAACCGCAATGCACGCAGGAGCGCAGGATGCTTTCGGCTTCTTCGGCGCGCGGCAGCTTTTTCGCCGCTTCGCTCAGATTGGTTTGCATACGTCGTCAGACCTCGGAATACATGCGGCCGGGGTTGAAGATCCCCTGCGGGTCCAGCGCGGCCTTGAGCTGGCGGTGATAGCGCAGCAGCGGCGCCGACAGCGGCTGGAACGGATTGGTCGTGGCGCCTTCGCTGAAGCAGGTGGCGTGGCCGCCGACCTCAATGGCGATGCCGCGGATGGTCACCGCGTCGGCATCGGACTTCAGCCAGCGCTGGGCGCCGGCCCAGTCCACCAGCTGATCGCCCGGCAGCTCCAGCGCCGGCGTGTTGTTCGGCAGCGACAGGCGCCACAGCGGGCGCGGGTCGGCAAAGAACGCCAGGCGCTGCTCGCGCAGATCGTTCCAGTAGCCGGGGTCGAGATCCTCGCCACCGATGCGCTCGCGGGCCGCACCAACAGAGCCTTCGCCGCCTTCCAGGCGCAGGTGCAGCGCCTGGCCGTCGTGGCTGGCGGCGCTGATCGGAATCGGCTGCTGGCCCCATTCGGCAAGCTTGAGCAGCGCGCGCTCGAGGTCGATCTCCAGGCGCAGGCTGGTGCACTGGCGCGGCTTGGGCAGTACCTTGAGCGAGACTTCGGTGAGCACGCCGAGGCAGCCGAAGCTGCCGGCCATCAGGCGCGACAGGTCGTAGCCGGCGACGTTCTTCATCACCTCGCCGCCGAAGCGCAGGTGCTTGCCCTGGCCGGTGATGATGCGCGAGCCGAGCACGAAGTCGCGCACCGAACCGCTCCACGGGCGCCGCGGGCCGGACAGCCCGGCGGCGATCATGCCGCCGACGGTGGCGCCTTCGCCGAAGTGCGGCGGCTCGCAGGGCAGCATCTGCCCGGCCTCGTCCAGGGTGGCCTCGAGTTCGGCCAGCGGTGTGCCGGCACGCACGCTCACCACCAGTTCGGTGGGGTCGTAGCTGACGATGCCGCGGTGCTCGCGCACGTCGAGCAGCTGGCCCTCGACCGCGCGACCGAGGAACGCCTTGGTCGCGCCACCCTGAATGCGCAGCGGGGTCTTGGCGGCGAGCGCCTGGTTGACCTGGTCCAGCAACAGCGCGCTGGCGTCGTTGGCGATTACGGACATCAGAAACGCTCCAGTTCGGGGAAAGGCAGCTGACCGTTGTGGATGTGCATGCGGCCGAATTCGGCGCAGCGATGCAGGGTCGGGATGTTCTTGCCGGGGTTGAGCAGCCCGCTCGGGTCGAACGCCGCCTTCACCGCGTGGAACAGGGTCAGCTCGTCGCTGTTGAACTGCGCGCACATCTGGTTGATTTTCTCGCGGCCGACACCGTGCTCGCCGGTGATGCTGCCGCCGACCTCGACGCAGAGTTCGAGGATCTTGCCGCCCAGTTCCTCGGCGCGCTCCAGCTCACCGGGCTGGTTGGCATCGAAGAGGATCAGCGGGTGCATGTTGCCGTCGCCGGCGTGGAACACGTTGGCCACGCGCAGGCCGAACTGCTCGGACAGATCGGAAATGCCCTTGAGCACGCCCGGCAATTCGCGCCGCGGGATGGTGCCGTCCATGCAGTAGTAGTCCGGCGAGATGCGCCCGACCGCCGGGAAGGCGTTCTTGCGTCCGGCCCAGAAACGCACGCGCTCGGCTTCGTCCTTGGCCAGGCGCACTTCGGTGGCACCGGCCAGCTTGAGCACTTCGCTGACGCGGGCGCAGTCGTCATGCACGTCAGCTTCGACGCCATCCAGTTCGCAGAGCAGGATGGCCTCGGCATCCACCGGATAACCGGCGTGGATGAAGTCCTCGGCAGCGCGGATCGACAGGTTGTCCATCATTTCCAGGCCACCGGGGATGATGCCGGCGGCGATGATGTCGCCCACCGCACGACCGGCCTTCTCCACCGAGTCGAAGGCGGCGAGCAGCACCTTGGCCACCTGCGGCTTGGGCAGCAGCTTGACCGTCACCTCGGTGACGATGCCGAGCATGCCTTCGGAGCCGGTGAACAGCGCCAGCAGGTCGAAGCCCGGCGAATCCAGTGCATCGGAACCGAGGGTCATGCGCTCGCCCTCGACGGTGAGGATGTCCACCTTGAGCAGGTTGTGCACGGTCAGGCCGTACTTCAGGCAATGCACACCGCCGGCATTCTCGGCGACGTTGCCGCCGATGGAGCAGGCGATCTGCGATGAGGGGTCCGGCGCGTAGTACAGCTCATAGGGGGCCGCGGCCTGGGAGATCGCCAGGTTGCGCACGCCGGGCTGGACCCGGGCGAAGCGCCCAGCCGGGTCGACTTCGAGAATCTTGTTGAAACGCGCCATGACCAGCAGGATGCCCTGCTCCAGTGGCAGCGCGCCGCCAGACAGGCCGGTACCGGCGCCACGGGCAACCACCGGCACGCCGCGCTGATGGCAGAGCTTGAGCAGCGTCTCGACCTGCTCAATGCGCTCGGGCAGCACCACCAGCAGCGGCGTGGTGCGGTAGGCGGAAAGCCCGTCGCACTCGTAGGGCTTGAGGTCCTCGCTGCGGTGGAGGATGTCCAGATCGGGCAACTGCGCCTGCAGCTCGGCCAGCAGGGCGGCCTTGTCGACCTTGGGCAACGCACCATCGACGCGTTCGTCGTAGAGAATGTTCATGGCAGGTTCCGGTTCTCGTGGGTTGCAGCCAGCGCGAACGACTGCGGTGGAATGACGCATCTTTAACGTCGAAGATGGCCCCCAGTCCATGACCTAGACAACTGGTCCTACCAGTTTTTTGTAGTCGCCCGATGAAAGGCACTACCGAATAGTCCTCCAGACGGTGCTGTTACTGGTATTCAGGCATTCAGGGTAAACTCCCGCCAAACTGGTCCTACCAGTGGGAGAACGAAGGACATGCAGAACGAAAACCACAATGACCGTCGTCAAGTCGCCGATGTCGTCGCCGAGCGTATCGAACGTTTGATCGTCGACGGCGTATTGAAGGTCGGCCAGGCGCTGCCATCGGAACGCCGCCTGTGCGAGAAGCTGGGCATTTCCCGCTCGGCGTTGCGCGAGGGCCTGCGCGTATTGCGTGGACGCGGCATCATCGAGACGTCCCAGGGCCGTGGCTCCTTCGTTGCCGAACTGTCCGGCAACCATGACGCCAGCCCACTGATGCACCTGTTCAACTCGCAACCGCGCACGCTCTATGACCTGCTGGAAGTGCGTGCGCTGCTGGAAAGCGAATCGGCGCGGCTGGCGGCCTTGCGCGGCACCGACGCGGATTTCGTGCTGCTACGCCGCCGCTACGAGGAAATGCTCGCCGCCCACGCCAGCGAAGAGGGCGCCGACCCCCGCGAGCACGCCCGCCTCGACCACGCGTTTCATCTGGCGATCTGCGAGGCCTCGCACAACCCGGTGCTGGTGCACACGCTGCAGTCGCTGACCGACCTGATGCTCAGCACGGTTTTCGCCTCGGTGAACAACCTCTACCACCGACCGGCACAGAAGCGCCAGATCGACCGCCAGCACTCGCGTCTCTATCACGCGGTGATCGAGCGTCTGCCGGAACAGGCCCAGCGTGCGGCACGCGACCATATCCACGGCATTCGCGACAACCTCAAGGAGATCGAGCAGGAGGAGCAGCGCCTGGTGCGCGCCACCATGCGTCTTGAAGGCTGGACCTGAGGCGTATGTAGCGTTTACCGAGCGCGGCTACAGCCTGGCCGGACAGCCCGCACCCGTGCCGCGCCCAAGTCGCATGCTAGACTCGCCGCTCTTTTCCGCTAGCTCTGACGCACCGTGTCCGAAATTCATGACTGGCTAAGTGCCGACCGCCTCCCCTCCCCCCTCGATCCCGCCCTGCACGACTGGCTCTACGTCGACAAGGGCTCGCTCACCCGCCGCCTGACCGAGCTGGCCGATGGCGCCTTCAGCGTGACGCCGCTACACGAAGCCTGGCAGCCCCTGCGCGCCGACGAGTGCGCCGCGCTTGGCGTTCCGGCCGACAGCGAGGGCTGGGTGCGTGAGGTCTATCTGTGCGGTCAAGGCCAGCCCTGGGTGTTCGCCCGCAGCGTCGCCGCGCGAGCGCAGCTGGAGGACTCCGGCCTCGACCTGCAGCGCCTGGGCAATCGTTCCCTGGGTGAGCTGTTGTTCAGCGATCCGCCCTTTGCCCGCGGCACGCTCGAGGCCTGTCATTACCCCGCGCGCTGGCTACCGGATGCGTGCCGTGTCGACGGCCTCTGGGCGCGGCGCTCGTGCTTCCGCCAGAATCGGCTCGGCGTGCTGGTCGCCGAGGTGTTCCTCCCCGAGCTGTGGCAGGCCGCCGCCGTCACGCCCTGAGCGCGCCGCTCTGCATGCCCCCTTCCGCCAAGGAGAGCCGTTGATGTATCTGAAACTGCTGCAATCGTGCAATCGCCTGCACCCGCGCGCCTGGGACTTCATCCAGCTGATGCGCCTGGACCGGCCCATCGGCACCTATCTGCTGTTATGGCCGACGCTGTGGGCGCTGTGGATCGCTGCCGAAGGCGTGCCCAACGCGAAGAACCTGTTCATCTTCGTCACCGGCGTGATCCTCATGCGCGCCGCCGGCTGCGTGGTCAACGACTTCGCCGACCGCAACTTCGATGGCCACGTGCAACGCACCCAGGCGCGCCCCATGGCCACCGGCAAGATCAGCTCGCGCGAGGCCTGGACGCTGTTCGCCGTGCTGGTGGGCCTGAGCTTCGGCCTGGTGCTGCTGACCAACGCGACCACCGTCTACCTGTCCTTCGGCGCCCTGGCGCTGGCCGCCTGCTACCCGTTCATGAAACGCTACACCTTCTATCCGCAGGTGGTGCTCGGCGCGGCCTTCTCCTGGGGCATGCCGATGGCCTTCACCGCGGAGACCGGCAGCCTGCCGCCCGAGGCCTGGCTGTTGTTCATTGCCAATCTGCTGTGGACGGTGGCCTACGACACCTACTACGCCATGGCCGACCGCGAGGACGACCTGAAGATTGGCATCAAGTCCACCGCCATCCTCTTCGGCGAAGCGGACCGCGTCATCATCGTCACCCTGCAGGGCCTGGCGCTGTTCTGCCTGCTCCTTGCCGGCGTGCGCTTCGAGCTAGGCCAGTGGTTCCACCTCGGGCTGGTGGTCGCCGCCGGCTGCTTCGCCTGGGAGTTCTGGAAAACCCAATCGCGCAAACCGCAGATCTGCTTCAAGGCGTTCCTGCACAACCACTGGGCAGGACTGGCGATCTTGGCGGGCATCGTGCTGGACTACGCTACCAAGGCTTAAGCCCAGGCGCGCCGGGCTAGAGCGCCGGAGCACGGCAGCCTGTTGCCGTCTGCCTGTCACATGGCTGCAATAATTCCGTTATCTAATGCCGGACGACAAGAACAGACCCGAGGCTTGACCATGAACGGCAAGAGCATACTGATCGTCGATGACGAGGCGCCGATCCGGGAGATGATCGTCGTCGCCCTGGAAATGGCCGGCTATGACTGTCTCGAAGCAGAGAACACCCAGCAGGCCCACGCGCTGATCATCGACCGCAAGCCGGATCTGATCCTGCTTGACTGGATGCTGCCCGGCACCTCCGGCATCGAACTGGCCCGCCGCCTCAAGCGTGACGAGCTGACCGCCGACACGCCAATCATCATGCTTACCGCCAAGGGTGAAGAGGACAACAAGATTCAGGGTCTGGAAGTCGGCGCCGACGACTACATCACCAAACCCTTCTCACCGCGCGAGCTGGTAGCGCGCCTGAAGGCCGTGCTGCGCCGTGCGACGCCGGTGGACAGCGAGTCGCCGATCGAGATCGGTGGCCTGCTGCTCGACCCGATCAGCCACCGCGTCACCATCGACGGCAAACCGGCCGAGATGGGCCCCACCGAATACCGTCTGCTGCAATTCTTCATGACCCACCAGGAGCGCGCCTACACCCGCAGCCAGCTGCTCGATCAGGTCTGGGGCGGCAATGTCTATGTCGAGGAGCGCACTGTCGATGTGCATATCCGTCGGCTGCGCAAGGCGCTCGGTGAGGCCTACGAGAACCTGGTGCAGACGGTACGCGGCACCGGTTATCGTTTCTCCAGCAAAAGCTGAGCGCGCCGGGTGCGCATGAGTCCCGGCGTCATCCATCCCATCATCGCCACCTCTCTGGAGTGCATCGGTTGAATCAGGACTGGCAAGGAGCCCTCGTGCGTCGCCTGCTGCTTCTGCTGGGCGGCTGCCTGCTGCTGGGACTGCTGACCGGCGAATATGCCTGGGCGCTGGTCCTTGGCCTGACCGGCTACCTGATCTGGACCCTGCGCCAGCTGCTGCGACTGCAGCGCTGGCTGCGGCGTGCCGACCCGGACGAAGCGCCGCCGGATTCGGCCGGCATCTGGGGCGATATCTTCGACAGCCTCTACCAGCTGCAGCGCCGCGACCTGCGCCTGCGCGGCGAACTGCAAGGCATCATCGATCGCGCCCAGGGCTCTACCGCCGCACTCAAGGATGCGGTGATCATGCTCGACAGCGATGGCAATCTGGAATGGTGGAACCCCGCCGCCAACCGCCTGCTGGGGCTGAAGAAGCCGCAGGACGCTGGTCACCCGATCGGCAACCTGGTGCGTCATCCGGCCTTCAAGGAGTACTTCGACGGCGGCAACTATGACCAGCCGCTGGAGCTGGCCTCTCCCGTCGATGACCGCATTCGCCTGCAGTTCAACATCACTCGCTACGGCAACCGCGAGCACCTGCTGCTGGTCCGCGACGTCACCCGCCTGCACCAGCTGGAGCAGATGCGCAAAGACTTCGTCGCCAACGTATCCCACGAGCTGCGCACGCCGCTCACCGTCATCGCCGGCTATCTGGAAACCCTGCTGGAAAACGCCGATGCGGTGAACCCGCGCTGGCTCCGGGCGCTGCAGCAGATGAATCAGCAGGCCGGGCGCATGCAGCACCTGCTCAACGACCTACTCCTGCTGGCTCGTCTGGAAACCAGCAGTCGCCCGACCGACAACCAGCCGGTGGCGGTGGGCCTGCTGCTGCAATCGATCATCAGCGATGCCCGCGCACTATCTGGCAGCCGCGGCCACCTGATCAGCCTCGATGCCGACCCGGCGCTGCTGCTCAAGGGCAGCGAGACGGAGCTGCGCAGCGCCTTCTCCAACCTGGTGTTCAATGCGGTGAAGTACACACCCGATGGCGGCAGTGTGCATGTGCGCTGGTGGGCCGACGAGGTCGGTGCGCACCTCAGTGTCGAGGACAGCGGTATCGGCATCGAGCAGAAGCATTTGCCACGCCTGACCGAGCGTTTCTACCGCGTCGACTCCAGCCGTGCCAGCAGCACCGGCGGCACGGGACTGGGGCTGGCCATCGTCAAGCACGTGCTGCTGCGCCACCAGGGCCGCCTGGATATCAGCAGTACACCTGGCCAAGGCAGCCGCTTCTCCTGCCACTTCCAGAACAGCCAGGTGTCCGAACGCTGACCCGCTGCCAGCGCGAGCCGGAAAAATCCCGGCTCATGGCTTGAAAAGCCGGCCCGCCGCCGCCATCCTGTCGCGATCATTGGCTACCCGACCCCTTCATGGACCCCTCCCCCAGTTACGCCGCCTCGTCCTATTTCGCCGATTTCGGTCTGATTCTCTTTGCCCTGTTCCTCGTGCTGCTCAACGGCTTCTTCGTTGCCGCCGAGTTCGCCATGGTCAAGCTGCGCTCCACCAAGGTGGAAGCGATTGCCAGCCGGCACGGCTGGCGCGGGCACATTCTGCGCACCGTTCACGCTCAGCTCGACGCCTACCTTTCGGCCTGCCAGCTAGGCATCACACTGGCTTCGCTCGGCCTCGGCTGGGTCGGCGAGCCGGCGTTCGCGCACCTGCTCGAACCGCTGCTGGCCAGCATCGGCATCCAGTCCCAGGCGCTGGTGCACGGCATCGCTTTCTTCACTGCCTTCTTCATCATTTCCTACCTGCATATCGTGGTTGGTGAGCTGGCGCCGAAGTCCTGGGCGATCCGCAAGCCGGAGCTGCTATCGCTGTGGACGGCCGTTCCGCTGTACCTGTTCTACTGGCTGATGTACCCGGCCATCTACCTGCTCAATGCCAGTGCCAACGCCATTCTGCGCATTGCCGGCCAGGGCGAGCCGGGTGCGCACCACGATCATCACTACAGCCGCGACGAGCTCAAGCTGATCCTGCATTCCAACCGCGCCCGCGACCCCGGCAACCAGCAGATCCAGGTGCTCGCCTCGGCGGTGGAAATGAGTGAGCTGGAAGTCGTTGACTGGGCCAACTCCCGCGAGGACCTGCTGCAACTCGAGCACGATGCACCGCTGAGCGAGGTCCTCGAGGTCATTCGCCGCCACAAGTACAGCCGCTACCCGGTCTACGACAACCAGCAGGGCGAGTACGTCGGCTTGCTGCACATCAAGGACCTGCTGCTGGCGCTGGCCGCCGATGATCACCTGCCCGAGCACTTCTGCCTGAACGAGCTGCTGCGCCCACTGGAACGGGTGTCCAAGCACATGCCGCTGGCCAGCCTACTCGAGCAGTTTCGTCAGGGAGGGGCGCATTTCGTACTGGTCGAGGAAGGCGACCACAAGGTGATTGGCTTCCTGACCATGGAAGACGTGCTCGAAGTGCTGGTTGGCGACATCCAGGACGAACATCGCAAGACCGAACGCGGCGTGCTTGCCTACCAGCCCGGCAAGCTGCTGGTCCGCGGCGACACCCCGCTGTTCAAGCTGGAGCGCCTGCTGGAGATCGATCTCGATCACGTCGAGGCTGAAACCCTTGCCGGTCTGGTTTACGAGACGCTGAAACGTGTCCCCGATGAAGACGAAGTGCTTCAGGTCGATGGCCTGCAGATAGTCATCAAGAAGATGCGCGGACCGAAGATCGTCTTGGCCAAGGTCCTTCGTTTTCCGGGATAGATCGCCCGCCATTGCTGGCCAACCATAGTTACCTTTTCGTTTACATACCGCTCGCTAATCCTTGATTTACAAGTATTAACGACCGCCCATCGTGATACGCAGAATTATTTTCAGACAGCGCCAGTCCACGCCATAGGCGGCTCGCTTGAGCCGCCACCGATTTCTTATCGAATGACGATGGAGCTTCCCGCATGCGCATCAATGGTTTGACTACCACAACCGCCTTGGCCCTGTGCCTGGCAGCCACCTCTCAGGCTTTCGCTCAATCGGCCACCGGCCCGATCTCCACGTTCGGCGTCATTGGCTCGCACAATCAGTACAAGCTGACCGTGAACGACGAAAGCGACAAGGAGCGCCTCAACCAGGGCGGGCTGTACTACAACTTCGGCAACAAGATGACCGGACAGGAAGGCTTCATCTACCAGGCCGGAATCGAAGGTCAGTACCGTGAAAAAGACGATGTGGAATATCTGTCCGCTCGCGCCGATCTCGACCTGGGCCTGCGCGCAGCCCTGAGTACCAACAACTATGTCGACCTGATTGTCGGCGGCGGCTACGACTGGGGACGCATCGAGCAGGATGACGTGCGCGTCAGCATATTCGAGGAAGACGTCAAGCTGACCACCCGCTCGCCATTCGCCAAGGCAGGTATCGGCTACAACTACCTGACGCCCGACTACACCGTGCGCCTTGAAGTGGGCGCCCGCTATTCCATTGAAGCGGACAGCAAGCTGAAGGTTGGCGGCGAAAGCGACACCGTCGACCTCAAGGACAAGGTCAACCCCTACGGTGAGCTGAGCGTGCTGTGGAACAAGGGCATCAACAACATGCCAATCAGCACCAGCCTGTACTACACCCAGACCCGCTACGAGATCGACAGTGACAGCGAGTTTGCCGAAAACAGCAAGCTCAAGCAGGAACAGGTCGGTTTGAAGGTCGGCCTGGCATTCTGAGTCGCTGAAGTTGCCGGCCTGTCATGAACGGACCGGTGAGCGGCCAGCGCGGCTACTCACCCCCCACGGCGAAATTCGGCAGGCTGTTGACCGGCTGCGAGAAGTCGAAGGGAATCGACTCGATCGCCAGGCCGACGTTGCGCTGCACCACGAAGTGCAGGTGCGGCCCGGTGCTGTTGCCGGTATTGCCGGAACGCGCGATACGCGTACCACTCTCGACGCGCTGTCCCTCTCGCACCGCTACCGACCCTTTCATCAGGTGCAGGTAGACGCCCATGGTGCCGTCGTCATGCATGATGCGCACGAAATTGCCGGCCGGGTTGTTGCCGCGGCCGCTCTGCTCGTTCTCGATCTTCACCACCATGCCGCCGCGCGCGGCGACGATGGGCGTGCCTTCGGGCATGGCGATATCAACCGCGTAGCGGCCCTTGGGCGTGAAATGGCTGTACTGGCCGTTGGCGCCCTGAGTCAGGCGGAACGGACCGCCGCGCCATGGCAGCGGATACTTGTAAGGTTTGGGCAGCAGGCGCGGATCGCCCAGGGCATGGCGAAGCTTGGGCGTGTACTTGAGTGGTTTGCTGGCATCGCGCGGGGCCAGCGTGGCCAGACGAATCTGACTGCGCGGCGGCAATACCCAGCGAATCGGCTTGGCCGGTGCCCCGACGGCATTGACGACGTTTTCCAGCTTCAGCTCGATATCGACCGGCGCGAACAGGTCGTTACGCACCAGCAGCGTCTCGCCCGCCGCGTGCTTGCGGGTTTCCAGTTTGACCTGGGTGTCGAGCTTTTCCACCATGCGGTCACTGAAGACGAAAACCTGCGCGCCAGGCGCAGCCTGGTCGCTGTAGGTCACGACCCCATTGGCGTCGGTGTATTTGTAGATGGTCAGGGCCAGCGCCGGCGTAGCCAGCAGCGGCAGCCCGAGCAACAGAAGAATGCGCCCCAGCATAACGGCAGTTTCTAGTGGTTATAGTGTTGGAGCGGGAAGACTAGCAGTGCCGGCGGACCTGTGCGAGCCACCGACCGTCGGGGTGTGATGCTCGTCAGTTTGTCTGCGCGGCCAGGCGCCGAACGGTCGCCTGGCCAGGTCGAATCAGGCGCCTGGGACGAAGTGCCGCTGCGCGGTACCACGGGCGATCAGGCGCGACAGGTAGTCCATCTTCTGCGGATCGCGATCAACGAAGCGGAACGACAGCTGCAGCCACTCGCTGTCGGGCTTGGGTTCGAACGCGGCGACGGCATGCAGGTAGCCATTGAGACGGGCGACCTCACCGCCCTCGCCCTGCTCGAGATCGAGCACGGCGCTTTCCATCACCTGAGGCAACTGCTCGCCGCGTTTGACCACCAGCAGCGCTTCCTTGAGGCTCAGCGCCTTGATCACGCAGGCGACACTGCCGTTGGCCAGGCGCAACTGGCCCTGCCCGCGACCGGACGCGGCACCGGCTGGCGCGCTGGCAGGCGCTGCACTGGGCTGAATCAGCGGCGAGGCCTTGGCTTCGGCGGCCGGAGCGGCGGGTCGTACCACCTCGGCCTTGCCGCCCGTCAGCGCGGCCAGCGAGTCGTTGGCCATGCCGGTCGCCAGAGTTCGCGTCGGCGCGCTGGCAGCCAGTGCATCCAGCTTGCCGGCGCGGCCGAGGGCCTTGCGTACCTTGCTGGTGAGCTGTTCGTTGGAAAACGGCTTGCCGATGAAATCCGAAACGCCGGCCTGAATGGCCTGTACCACGTTCTCCTTGTCGCCACGGCTGGTGACCATGATGAACGGCGTAGTCTTCAGCGCATCCTGCGTGCGGCACCAGGTCAGCAGCTCCAGACCTGACATCTCCGGCATTTCCCAATCACAGAGGATCAGGTCGAAGCGCTCACGGCTGAGTATTTGCTGGGCCTTGCGCCCGTTGACCGCATCCTCGATGCGAATGCCGGGAAAGTGACTACGGAGCGCCTTCTTCACCAGATCCCTGATAAAGGGCGCGTCATCCACCACCAGCACACTGACCTTGCTCATCCTTAACTCCTGCTCGAATGCCGGCAAGGATAGCCGCAGGATCGGATCGAAAAAAGCACGAGTGGCCATTGCCCGTGAAGTTGTTGCGCCCGATCAACCCAGCGACGCGGGTCACGGGCGGGACATGCCCCCGCGGCCACGGCATACTTGCGCCTTTCGCCAGCTTCGCGAGGCCGCCCATGCTTCAGCACAATCGGGTTCAGCACATTCTTGTCGCCCACGATCTCAGCCCGGACGCCGATCTCGCGCTGCAACGTGCCGCCGGCCTGGCGCGCCAGACCGGTGCTCGCATCAGCCTGCTTTACGTACTCGACGAGCGCGACGCCGGGAGCGACGAACAGCAGGCACGCGCACTCCTGCAGCAACGCCTGCAGGAGAACGGGCTGGGTCAGCTCGAACCCTGGATTCGCCGCGGGCAGCCGGTGGAGGAGATCCTCACCCAGGCCGAGGGGCTGGAGGCCGATCTGCTGGTGCTGGGCCGCCATCACAAGGGGTCGAGCCAGGGATTCGCCGGCACCACGCTGGAGCGCGTCATGCTGGAAAGCCGGGCGCCGCTGTTGCTGGCTATCACCCCGGCAGAGGCCCCGTATCATCGCGCCGTGGCTGCGCTGGATTTCTCCCGCTGCGCCACGCGCGCCATGCACTGCGCCTGGGAGTTGCTGGGCGAAGGTGCCGAGCTGCACGCTCTGCACATCGACGAGATGGCCGAAGTACACGGCCCCGATTACGAAGGTCTGTCGCTGCAGCAGGAGCTGTTCGACCAGCTGATCGAAGATATCCAGCCGCAGCTGCCGGATACCGGCGCGCTGCTGAGCTACAGCCTGCATCAGGGCGAGCGCAACAATTGCATGGACGAGGCGCTACGCGACCTGCAACCGCAGCTGCTGGCCCTTGGCAGTCACAGCCGCGGTGAACTGAGCAGCGCTCTGCTTGGCAGCCTCGCCCGGCAGTTTATCGACAACCCGCCCTGCGACATCCTGATCGCGCGCTGAAGCGCATCTCTGCCCGCCTGCGCCCGACGGCTCGGGTGCATGCAGGCACAGCATCACTGATCGGCACGCCACCATCAGGTTGCGTCCTTGCAAACCCCTGCTACGTTTAGAGCCAGAACAACAATAAGAAGAAGACGCCCATGAGCCTCGCTTCGACTCGTTTCTGGTCCCGCTTTCCAGCTCCCATCTCTGCGACTTTCCACGACGACGTGATGCCCCGCGCACGAGTGCGTTCGCCGTGCGTGCATCAATGCCTGGCCGCTGCATTCAGCCCGCCGGCGATCCACGGCATTGCGCGCCTGACCGTCTGCCCAGCTTTCCCCTAACCCGCCCATACGGACCGCTTCGCATGGGGCGAACCCGTATGCCGAGCAAACCGTGCAAGGAGATACGCATGAAGCTTTCAGCAATCGCAGCGGCAACCCTGACGGCAGTGGTCGCCGTACCCGCCTCGGCCGAGATTTCCGACGGCAAGGTGAAGATCGGCATCCTCAACGACCAGTCCGGCGTGTATGCCGATTTCGGCGGCAAGTGGTCGTTCGAGGCAGCGAAGATGGCTGCAGAGGACTTTGGCGGCAAGGTACTCGACGCGCCCATCGAGATCGTCACCGCCGATCACCAGAACAAGCCGGACATCGCCTCCAACATCTCGCGGCAGTGGTACGACCGCGAGCAGGTCGACTCGATCATGGAGCTGACCACGTCCTCGGTGGCGCTGGCGGTACAGGGCATTTCCAAGAGCAAGAAGAAGATTAACCTGGTGACCGGCGCCGCCACCACGGAGCTGACCGGCAAGCAGTGCTCACCCTATGGCTTCCACTGGGCCTATGACACCCATGCGCTGGCGGTCGGCACTGGCGGCGCACTGGTTTCCCAGGGTGGCGACAGCTGGTATTTCCTCACCGCCGACTACGCCTTCGGCTACTCGCTGGAAGAGCAGACTGGCAAGTTCGTCAAATCCAAGGGCGGCGAAATCAAGGGCGCGGTACGCCATCCGCTGGCGAGCACCGATTACTCGTCGTTCCTCTTGCAGGCGCAATCCTCCGGCGCCAAGGTCATCGGCCTGGCCAACGCTGGCCTGGACACCGCCAACAGCATCAAGCAGGCCGCCGAGTTCGGCATCGTCGCCGGCGGCCAGCGCCTCGCCGCGCTGCTCTTTACCCTCGCCGAAGTGCACGGCCTGGGCCTCGACGCCGCCCAGGGCCTGACCCTGACCGAAAGTTTCTACTGGGACCGCGACGACTAATCCCGCGAGTTCGGCGAACGCTTCTTCAAGCGCACCGGCCGTATGCCGAACATGGTCCACGCCGGCACCTACTCCGGCGTCATGCAGTACCTCAAGGCGATCGAGAAGGCCGGCACCGACGCCACCGAGCCGGTCGCCAAGGCGATGCACGAGATGCCGGTGGACGACGTTTTCGCGCGCAACGCCAAGGTAGGCGCCAATGGCCGACTGATCAGCGACGTCTACCTGATGGAAGTGAAAAAGCCTGAGGAAAGCAAGCGCGCCTGGGACTACTACAAGGTGCTGGCCACGGTGCCGGGCGACGAGGCCTACATCAAGCCGGCCGATAGCGGCTGTGAACTGGTCGGGCAGTGAGCATGGCTGCAGCGCAAAGCCTAAACGCCGGCGGACCGACCGCCGGCACAGCCACGGACGCGCCGGTCATGCTCTCGGCGCGAGGTCTACGCAAGGAGTTCGGCGGCTTCGTCGCCGTCAACAACGTCGACCTGGACGTGCGCCATGCACAGGTGCACGCCCTGATCGGCCCCAATGGCGCCGGCAAGACCACAGTGTTCAACCTGCTGACCAAGTTCCTGCAGCCCACCAGCGGAACCATCCGCCTGCTCGACCAGGACATCACCCGCACCGACCCGGCCAAGGTGGCGCGCATGGGGCTGGTTCGCTCGTTCCAGATCTCGGCGGTATTCCCGCACCTTAGCGTGCTGGACAACGTGCGCGTTGCCCTGCAGCGGCCGGGCGGGCTGGCCACGCAGTTCTGGCTGCCGATGCGCTCGCTCAACCGCCTCAACGAGCGCGCCATGCAGCTGATCGAGTCGGTCGGCCTGGCCGACAAGCGCAACGAGCTGGCGGCTGATCTCTCCTACGGTCGCAAACGCGTACTGGAGATCGCCACCACCCTGGCGCTGGAGCCCAAGGTACTGCTGCTGGACGAACCCATGGCCGGCATGGGCCACGAAGACGTGCACGTGGTGGCCGAGATCATCCGCGAGGTGGCCACCCAGCGCGCGGTGCTGATGGTCGAGCACAACCTTAAGGTGGTCGCTGACCTCTGCCATCAGGTGACCGTGCTGCAGCGCGGCGAAATCCTTACTTCCGGCGACTACCGCACGGTCAGCCAGGACGAGCGCGTGCGCGTGGCCTACATGGGGACCGACGATGACTGAACCCTTGCTCAGCGTGCGCGACCTCAACGCCTGGTATGGCGAAAGCCATGCCCTGCACGGCATCGACCTCGACGTGCACCAGGGCGAGACGGTGACCCTGCTCGGCCGCAACGGCGTCGGCAAGACCACCGCGCTACGCTCGATCGTCGGCATCATCCGCAAGCGCAGCGGCAGCATCCGCTTCGACGGCAAGGACATGCTGCGCGTACCGCTGCACCGCACCGCTCGCCACGGCATCGGTTATGTACCGGAAGAACGCGGCATCTTTTCCACACTGACGGTGGAGGAGAACCTCACCCTGCCGCCGGTGATCGCCAAGGGCGGCATGACCCTGGCGGAGATCTACCAGCTGTTCCCCAACCTCGAAGAGCGCCGCAAGAGCCCCGGCACCAAGCTTTCCGGTGGCGAACAGCAGATGCTGGCCATGGCGCGCATCCTGCGCACGGGAGCCAAGCTGCTGCTGCTCGACGAACCCACCGAAGGCCTGGCACCGGTGATCATCCAGCGCATCGGCGAGGTGCTGCAGACGCTCAAGCAGCGCGGCATGACCATCCTGCTGGTGGAGCAGAACTTCCGCTTCGCCAGCAAGGTGGCCGACCGCTTCTATGTAGTCGATCACGGCAAGGTCATCGACACCTTTGACATCGCCGATCTGCCCGGCCGCATGACCATGCTCAACGAAGCCCTGGGGGTCTGATGACGACAATTTTCGATGTGCCGATCCAGGCGTTCCTCGGCCAGCTCTTGATCGGCCTGATCAACGGCTCGTTCTACGCCATGCTCAGCCTGGGCCTGGCGATCATCTTCGGCATGCTGAAGATCATCAACTTCGCCCACGGCGCGCAATACATGATCGGCGCCTTCGCCGGCTACCTGCTGCTGGCGACCCTGGGCATCGGCTACTGGCCGGCGCTGATCCTCGCGCCGATCATCGTCGGCTTATGCAGCGCGGTGATCGAGCGCCTGGCGCTATCACGGCTGTACAACCTCGATCACCTCTACAGCCTGCTTTTCACCTTCGGCCTGGCGCTCGCCCTCGAAGGCGCGTTCCGCTACTTCTACGGCTCCTCCGGGCAGCCCTACGCCGTGCCGAAAGAACTGGCCGGCGGCTACAACCTGGGCTTCATGTTCCTGCCCAAGTACCGCGCCTGGGTGGTGCTGGCCTCACTGGTGATCTGCATCGCCAGCTGGCTGCTGATCGAGAAGACCAAGCTCGGCGCCTACCTGCGCGCCGCCACGGAAAACCCGACGCTGGTGCGCACCTTCGGCATCAACGTGCCGCTGTTGCTGACCTTTACCTACGGCATGGGCGCAGCGCTGGCCGGCCTGGCCGGCATGCTCGCCGCGCCGATCTACCAGGTCAGCCCGCTGATGGGTTCGAACCTGATCATCGTGGTGTTCGCGGTGGTGGTGGTCGGCGGCATGGGCTCGATTCTCGGTGCGATCATTACCGGCTACATGCTCGGCATCCTCGAGGGGCTGACCAAGGTGTTCTATCCGGAGGCTTCCAACATCGTGATCTTCGTGATCATGGCGATCGTACTGCTGGTGCGCCCGGCCGGCCTGATGGGGAGGGACGCCTGATGAACAGCCAGGTGAACGTCACGCCGACCACCAAACGCCCGCTGCTGCGCCTGGAGACCGTGCTGATCCTGATCGGCGTGGTCGCGCTGGCACTGGCACCGTTCTACTTCTACCCGATCTTCCTGATGAAGGTGCTGTGCTTCGCCCTCTTCGCCTGCGCCTTCAACCTGCTGCTCGGCTATACCGGCATCCTCTCCTTCGGCCACGCGGCGTTCTTCGGCGGCGCGGCGTATTTCACCGCCCACGCGGTGAAGGAATGGGGGCTGCCTCCGGAGTTGGGCATTCTCGTCGGCGTCGCCGGCGCGGCGTTTCTCGGGCTGATCATCGGCTTCCTGGCGATCCGCCGGCAGGGCATCTACTCGACGATGATCACCCTGGCGCTGTCGCAGATGTTCTTTTTCTTCTGCCTGCAGGCTTCGTTCACCCACGGCGAGGACGGCATTCAGAACATCCCGCGCGGGCATCTGTTCGGCTTCATCGATCTCGAGGAGCCGCTGTACATGTACTTCTTCGTGCTGTCGGTGTTCCTCGCCGGAATGCTGCTGATCTGGCGGGTGATCCATTCGCCGTACGGCATGATCCTGCGCTCGATCCGCGAGAACGAGAACCGCGCCATTTCCCTCGGCTATTCGGTGTCGCGCTACAAACTCGGCGCCTTCGTAATGTCCGCCGCGCTGGCCGGGTTGGCCGGCGGACTGAAGGCGCTGGTGTTCCAGTTCGCCACGCTGACCGATGTCAGCTGGCAGATGTCCGGCGAGGTGGTGCTGATGACCCTGCTCGGCGGTATTGGCACGCTGGTCGGGCCGATCTTCGGCGCCGCGCTGGTGACCAGCCTGGGCAACTACTTCGCCACATCGGAGCTACCGGTGACGCTGGTCACCGGCATCATCTTCATGGTCTGCGTGCTGGTGTTCCGCCGCGGGATGATCGGCGAACTCTATGCCTCGCGGCTGGGCAAGAAGCTGGAGCGGCGTGCCGAGGACTGAAGCCGAACCGGCTCAGCCGTTCGCTTCGATCAGCTCATGCAGTTCGACGAACTGCTGGCTCAGCTTGTGCCGCGGGTCCAGGTAAACCAGCGGCGTGCAGGCCTGGTGCGACTCGCGCATCTTCACCGAACTCATCAGGTAGACCGGTAGCACCGGAAGACCCTCGCTCAGCAGTTCATCGATCATTTGCTGCGGCAGCGCGGCACGCGGCTGGAACTGATTGACCACGATGCCCTCGACCTCGAGCGTCTCGTTGTGGTCTTCCTTCATTTCCTCGATCTCGTCGAGCAGGCTGTACAGCGCCTGGCGGGAAAAGCTGTCGCAGTCGAAGGGAATCAGGCAGCGATCAGCTGCGATAAGCGCAGAGACCGTATAAAAATTCAGCGCCGGCGGGGTGTCGAGGTAAATCCGGTCATAGTCCTCTGCAAGACCGTCGAGCAATTTTCGCAGCTTGTTGATCTTGTGCTTGGCCTCCAGCTTGGGCTGCAGGTCGGCCAGCTCTGCCGTCGCGCTGATCAAATGCAGATTGTCGAAGGCCGTTTCTAGAATGGGCGGGCGCGCCTTCTTGCCAGCGGTACCGCCGGCGAGAATCTGCTTGAAGAAATCGGCGATGCCGGTGGGAATGTCATCGCCGGTCAGCCCGGTCAGGTAATGCGTGGAGTTGGCCTGGGCGTCCAGATCCACCAGCAGCGTGCGGTAGCCCTGCGATGCACTTACCGCTGCCAGGTTGCAGGCGATGCTCGACTTGCCGACACCGCCCTTCTGATTGAACACGACCCTACGCATGATTCGCCTCCCGACAGTCCCTGAGCGGTCGAGTCTATACGGCAAACATGACAGCCGGGTTATCCACGACGGCAAAACCGACCAAAGTCAGACGGCAACGGGTGCCTTGATGTGCGGATGCGCTTCGTAGCCAACCAGTTCGAAGTCCTCGAAGCGGAAGGCGAACAGGTCCTTCACGTCCGGATTGAGCTTCATGGTCGGCAGCGGAAGCGGCTCACGGGTCAGCTGCAGGTCGGCCTGCTCCAGGTGATTGGCGTACAGATGGCAGTCGCCGCCGCTCCAGATGAACTCGCCTGGCTGCAGGTCGCAGACCTGCGCCACCATCAGCGTCAGCAGCGCATAGCTGGCGATGTTGAACGGCACGCCGAGGAAGATATCCGCCGAGCGCTGGTACAGCTGGCAGCTGAGCTTGCCGTCGGCGACGTAGAACTGGAACAGCGCGTGGCATGGCGGCAACGCCATCTGCTCGACCAGCGCCGGGTTCCAGGCCGAAACAATCAGGCGGCGCGAATCCGGGTTCTTCCTGATCATCGCCAGCAGGTTGGCGATCTGGTCGATGGATTCACCGTTCGGCGCCGGCCAGCTACGCCACTGGTAGCCGTAGACAGGGCCCAGCTCGCCGTTCTCGTCGGCCCACTCGTCCCAGATGCGCACGCCGTTTTCCTTCAGGTACTTGATGTTGGTGTCGCCCTGAAGGAACCACAGCAGCTCGTGGATGATGGATTTGAGGTGGCACTTCTTGGTGGTGACCAGCGGAAAGCCTTCGGCCAGGTCGAAGCGCATCTGATGGCCAAACACGCTGTAGGTGCCGGTGCCGGTACGATCGGTCTTGAAGGTGCCGTGTTCGCGCACGTGGCGCATCAGGTCGAGGTACTGTTTCATCGATTGACTCGAAGCAGGCGCCGAAGCGCGGTGAAAAGGCTGCGCGAATAGTAAAAGGCCTGCGCCCCGCTTGTCGCCCTCATGGCGACAGGCAGGGCAACGGAATCAGGCCGGAGCCCGGCCGGCGTCGCGACGATAGGCCCAGGCGATCATCCCGGCACCGAGCAGCACCATTGGCACGCAGAGCAGCTGGCCCATGGTCAGCCAGCCGAACGCCAGGTAGCCCAGCTGTGCATCCGGCACACGGACGAACTCGACGATGAAGCGGAAGGTGCCGTAGCACACCGCGAACAGTCCGGAGACCGCCATGGTCGGCCGCGGCTTGCGCGAATAGAACCAGAGGATCAGGAACAGCGCGACGCCCTCCAGGGCGAACTGATAGAGCTGCGACGGGTGCCGCGCCAGTTGCTGCGGGTCGGTCGGGAAGACCATCGCCCAGGGCACATCGGTGGCCTTGCCCCAGAGCTCGGCGTTGATGAAGTTGCCGATTCGTCCGGCGCCCAGACCGATCGGCACGAACGGCGCGATGAAGTCCATCAGCTCGAAGAAGCTCTTGCCGTTGCGCCGGGCGAAGATCCAGCTGCACAGCAGCACGCCGATCAGTCCGCCGTGGAAGGACATGCCGCCCTTCCAGACCTGCAAAATCAGGCTTGGGTCATTGATGTAGGCAGCCAGATCATAGAACAGCACGTAGCCCAGACGGCCGCCGACGATCACGCCCATGGCCACCCAGAACACCAGGTCGGAGAGTTTGTCCTTCGGCCATTCCGGTGCGAAACGCTGCACCCGCAGCGAGGCCAGCCACCAGGCGCCGCCGATGCCGATCAGGTACATCAGGCCGTACCAGTGAATCTGCAAGGGGCCGATGGCGATGGCCACCGGATCGATCTGCGGATAGGGCAGCATCCGTTACTCCTCAAACCAGAAAATTGATGCCGACGCTCAGCAGCAGCAGAGCGAACAGCCGTTTCAAAACCTTTGCCGACAGCCGATGCGCCAGCTTCGCACCCAGTCTGGCGAAAAACATGCTGGTGGCCGCGATGCCGAGCATCGCCGGCAGATAGACGAAGCCCAGGCTCCAGTCCGGCAGTTGCGCCTCGTGCCAGCCGACCACCATGAAACTCAGCGCCCCGGCAATGGCGATCGGCAGGCCGCACGCCGCGGAAGTCGCCACCGCCTGCTGCATCGGCACGCTGCGCCAGGTCAGATAGGGCACAGACAGCGAGCCGCCACCGATGCCGAAAATCGCCGAAGCCCAGCCGATCACCACGCCCACCAGCGACAGCTCCGGCCGTCCCGGCGCCTGGCCGGTGGCCTTGGGCCGCAGGTCGAAGCCCATCTGCACCGCCATCGCCAGGGCGAACACACCGATGATCTTCTGCAGCATCGGACCCTGGATCGCCGCCGCGGTCAGGCTGCCCAGAGCAGCGCCAAGGAGGATGCCAAAGGTCATCCACAGCACCATCGGCCAGCGCACCGCACCCTTGCGATGGTGGGTGAGAATTGAATTGACCGAGGTGAAGACGATGGTAGCCAGGGACGTACCGACGGCCAGATGGGTGAGGATTTCCTGAGAAAATCCCTGGGCGCTGAAACTGAATACCAGCACCGGCACGATGATCAGCCCGCCGCCCACGCCGAACAGCCCGGCCAGCACACCAGCGAAGCCGCCCAGCAGCAGATACAGCAGAAACTCCATGCGCCCCGTCCCGGCGAAACAAAGCGGCATGTTAGCGGAAAATGCGCCCGCCCCGCGCGCCCGACGTTGAGCGTGAAGAAACCGGCGGTGGCTCATACGCCGGTCGCGCCTGTACTCTTGGCGGTCCGGACATAGTTTGGCTTTCCCATGTGCCTGATCGTTTTCGCCTGGCGCCCCGGCCACACCCAACCGCTGGTGGTAGCCGCCAACCGCGACGAGTTCCACGCCCGCCCGAGCCTGCCGCTGGGGCACTGGGAGGATGCACCCTGGATCGTCGGCGGGCGCGACCTGCAGGCAGGCGGCACCTGGATGGGCGTCACCACCGGCGGACGCTTCGCCGCACTGACCAACATTCGCGCACCCGGCCAGGTGATCGGCTCACGTTCACGCGGCGAGCTGCCGGAACAGTACCTGCGCGGAAACTTGCCGCCGGCTGACTACCTCGCCGAGCTGACCGGCCGCTGCGCCGACTACGCCGGCTTCAACCTGCTGGTCGGCGATCGGCAGGCACTCTGGCACCTGAACTCACACAGCGGTGAGGCGACGGCATTGCAGCCCGGAATCTACGGTCTGTCCAACGCCGGCCTCGACACGCCCTGGCCCAAGCTGAGAAAAGCCCGCGCAGCACTGGCGACCAACCTCGACCCGGCGACTCCTGAGAACCTGCTCGCCCTGCTGGCGGACCCAAGCCCAGCGGCCGAGCATGAACTGCCGCAGACCGGCGTGCCGCTGGAATGGGAAAGGCGGCTGTCGAGCATCTTCATCGCCAGTCCGGAGTACGGCACGCGCGCCAGCACAGCGCTGATCCGTCATGCCGACGGAGCGCTCGACATCCTGGAGCGTAGTTTTGGCCCGGACGGCCCAGTGGGCGAGGTGCGCTACCGCCACCCGCCAACGAGCTGATTGGCGAGCGGCGGATTGCTCAGACGGCGGCGGACGGGTTGATCAGCTTGCTCAGGCCGAGGTTGCGCAAGGTCAGCTGGACCGTGCTGTGAATGACCTGCGGGCTGTCCAGCAGCATGACCCGCGCCAGCAGCTGCTGAGCCGTATCCATGCTGATCTGACGCAGCAGCCATTTCACCTTGGGCAGGTTGGTAGCGTTCATCGACAGGCTGTCGAAGCCCATCGCCAGCAGCAGCATGGCCGCCGCCGGGTCGCCCGCCATCTCGCCGCAGATGCTCACCGGCTTGCCCTCGCCATGGGCTTCCTTGACCACGCGCTGCAGCGCCTCGAGCACGGCCGGATGCAGATAGTCGTAGAGATCGGCGACCCGCGGATTGTTGCGATCCACCGCCAGCAGGTACTGCGTGAGGTCGTTCGAGCCGACCGAGATGAAGTCCACCATGCGCGCCAGCTCGCGCGTCAGGTAGACCGCCGCCGGCACTTCGATCATGACGCCGACCGGCGGCATGATCACGTCCAGCCCCTCGTCGCGCACCTCGCACCAGGCACGGTGAATCAGATGCAGCGCCTCTTCCAGTTCGCGGATGCCGGAAATCATCGGCAAGAGGATGCGCAGGTTGTTCAGCCCGGCACTGGCCTTGAGCATGGCGCGGGTCTGCAGCAGGAAGATCTCGGGGTGGTCGAGGGTGACGCGGATACCGCGCCAGCCGAGGAACGGGTTTTCTTCCTTGATCGGGAAGTACGGCAGGCACTTGTCGCCGCCGATGTCGAGGCTGCGCATGGTTACCGGCAGCGGATGGAAGGCTTCCAGCTGCTCGCGGTAGATCGCCATCTGCTCCTTCTCGCTTGGGAAGCGCTCCTTGATCATGAACGGCACTTCGGTGCGATATAGGCCGACGCCCTCGGCGCCGCGCTCCTGCGCGCGCACCACATCGGCGAGCAGGCCGGTATTCACCCACAGCGGAATGCGATGACCGTCGGTGGTCTCGCACGGCAGCTCGCGCAGCACGTCGAGCCCGGCGGAGAGCTGGCGCTCCTGCTCGGCCAGCACTTCATACTGCTCGCGCAGGACCTTGCCCGGGTTGGTGATGATCTCGCCGCGATAGCCGTCGATGATCAGTTCGATGCCGTCGACCTTGGAGTACGGCAGGTCGACCGCGCCCATGACCGTCGGAATGCCCATGGCACGGGCGAGAATGGCGACGTGGGAGTTGCTCGAGCCGAGCACCGAAACCATGCCCACCAGCTTGCCCTCTGGCACCTCGCCGAGCATCGCCGGCGAGAGCTCCTCACTGACCAGGATGGTCTTGTCGGGATAGGTCAGCGTCTGCTGACGCGCCTCCTGCAGGTAGGAAAGCAGGCGCCGGCCGATGTCCTTGACGTCCGATGCGCGCTCGCGCAGGTAGGCGTCGTCCATCATCTCGAAGCGCCGCACGTGCTCGCTGACCACCTGGCGCAGCGCGCCCTGCGCCCACTGGCCGGTACGGATGACCTTGGTCACTTCGCCGCCCAGGGCGGAGTCGTCGAGCATCATCAGGTACACATCGAACAGCGCGCGCTCTTCCTTGCGCATCTGCGTGGCGAGCTTTTCCGAGAGAGTGCGCATGTCGGCGCGCACGGCCTCCAGCGCAGCTTCGAAGAGCGTCAGCTCGGCATCGATGTTGTCGATGTTCTTGTCCGGCACCACATCCAGATCGGCCGGCGGCAGCACCACCACGGCGGTTCCGACGCCGGCGCCCGGCGCGCCCGGAATGCCGATGAAGCGGGTTTCCTGGATGCCCTTGCCTTGCCGGCCAAGCCCGCGGATCGAACCGGTCGCCTCGGCATGGGCGATAACACCGGCAAGCTGCGCGCTCATGGTGACGAGGAACGCTTCTTCACCTTCGTCGAACTGGCGGCGTTCCTTCTGCTGGATGACCAGTACACCCATCACCCGACGGTGGTGGATGATCGGCGCACCGAGAAAGGAGGCATAGCGTTCCTCGCCGGTTTCGGCGAAGTAGCGATAGCGTGGGTGTTCGGAGGCGTGTTCGAGGTTGAGCGGCTCTTCGCGGGTGCCGACCAGGCCGACCAGGCCTTCGTTGGGCGCCATGCTGACCTTGCCGATGGCGCGCTTGTTGAGGCCTTCGGTGGCCATCAGGACGAAGCGTTCGGTTTCCGGATCGAGCAGATAGACCGAGCAGACCTGGCTACCCATGGCCTCCCTGACTCTCAGCACGATGATGCCCAACGCCGCCTTGAGGTCCTTGGCGGCATTCACTTCCTGGACAATCTTGCGCAGCGTGCCGAGCATGCTCAGAGGCTTTCTCCCCGAATCTCAGTCCCGCACCGGTAAACGCGGTGCGAGTTCTTTAAGTGCGCGACGATAGACCTCGCGCTTGAAGGTGACCACCTGTCCCAGCGGGTACCAGTAGCTGACCCAGCGCCAGCCGTCGAACTCCGGTTTGCCGGTCAGGTCCATGCGTACACGCTCTTCGGCACTGGTCAGGCGCAGCAGGAACCACTTCTGTTTCTGTCCGATGCACAGCGGCTGGCTATGGGTACGCACCAGGCGTTGCGGCAGACGATAGCGCAACCAGCCACGGGTGCAGGCGAGGATATTCACATCCTGCTCTTCCAGGCCGACTTCTTCGTTGAGTTCGCGAAACAGGGCTTCTTCCGGCGTTTCACGGGCGTTGATTCCGCCTTGCGGGAACTGCCAGGCATCCTGATTGATCCGCCTGGCCCACAGCACCTGACCGACATCGTTGGTCAGGATGATGCCGACGTTCGGGCGAAAACCATCGGAGTCGATCACGGCATACAACCTCGCAGACGCATGTCGCGGCATTGTTCCACAAAACCGCGATAAGCCGAAAGCACGGCAAGCCGCCGTTCGGCACGTACCCACGCGCTCGGTGAGGGGCCGCTCGAGGCTGCGCGCAAGACGCTGCAACCGGTATGCTTGGGGCTGCCCTGACCATCATCGAGGAAAACATCCGTGCGCCTGGCTCTATTCGATCTCGACAACACCCTGCTGGCCGGTGACAGCGACCACGCCTGGGGCGAATACCTCTGCCAGCGCGGCATCGTCGATCCGACCCAGTACAAGGCGCGCAACGACGCCTTCTATCAGGATTACCTGGCCGGCAATCTCGACGTGCACGCCTATCAGAATTTCTGCCAGGAACTGCTCGGCCGCAGCGAGATGGCGCAGCTGCAGCAGTGGCACGACGAATTCATGCAGGATTTCATCGAGCCCATCGTGCTGAGCAAGGGCGAGGCCCTGCTACGCCAGCATCTGGAGGCGGGCGACAAGGTAGTGATCATCACCGCCACCAATCGCTTCATCACCGGGCCGATCGCTGCACGCCTGGGCGTCGATACCCTGCTGGCGACCGAATGCGAGATGCGTGACGGGCGCTACACCGGCCGTCTGACCGACATCCCCTGCTTCCAGGAAGGCAAGGTCCAGCGCATCGAGCGCTGGCTGGCGGAAACCGAGCAGACTCTCGAAGACGCCTATTTCTACAGCGACTCACGCAACGACCTGCCGCTGCTGCAGCGCGTCCCTCACCCAGTGGCGGTGGACCCGGACCCGCTGCTGCGCGACTTCGCCACCGAACGTGGCTGGCAGATCATCTCGCTGCGCTGAGCCAGCGCAGCACTCATGCCCGAGCCGGTCGAATCAGACCGGCTTGGCGCCCATCAGGGCGGTGATGGCAATCAGCACGACCAGCACCAGCACAGCATAGATGCCGGCGTTACGCGCCGCAGTGGCGTTGCCCGGCGCCTGCCAGGCGGCAAGACGCCCGGCCAGCAGCAGGACCAGCGGGATCAGCACGAGGAACAGCACGGAGCTGGCCAGCAGCCAGAACTGGCCCAGCGGCCACCCGGCCAAATGCGTCAGCCACCAGCCGGTCACCGGCAGCGACAGGCCGATCACGGCCAGCAGCGGCAAGGACAGTCGGCGGGTGCGCTGCAGCTTGCGTTGTAGCACGGCCTGATCGCCACCGCGGCCGGCCTTCCACAGCATCAGTAGATGCACGATGACACCCAGCAACAACAGCACCGCCGTCGCGCCATGAATGATTCTGAGGGTGAGGTAGTGGTCCATTTGCCTTCCTTTAGGTTCGCTTAGCCGAGAAACAGCTTGTAGGCCGGGTTCTCGCTCTCATCCCAATAGCGATAGCCGATCTTGTCCAGCGCAGCCGGCAGCAGATGGCGCTCATCGGCGGGCACCTGCAGCCCCGCCACCACTCGGCCATCAGCCGCGCCGTGGTTACGGTAGTGAAACATCGAGATGTTCCAGCGCCCGCCGAGCTTGTTGAGAAAGTTGAACAGCGCACCCGGCCGCTCGGGAAACTCGAAGCGCAGCACCATCTCGTTGCTGACGCCGGCGGCGTGGCCACCGACCATGTGCCGCGTGTGCAGCTTGGCGAGCTCGTTATCCGTGAGGTCGAGCACCGGAAAGCCCTTGTCGCGCAGCCCCTGCACGAGCGCCGCACGCGGGTCGTTCTCCGGGTGCGTCTGCACGCCGACGAAGATGTGCGCCTCGCGGTCGGTGTGGAAACGGTAGTTGAACTCGGTGATCTGGCGTTTGCCGATCGCCTCGCAGAAGGCCTTGAAGCTGCCCGGCTGCTCGGGGATGGTGACGGCGATGATCGCCTCGCGCTTCTCGCCCAGCTCGGCGCGCTCGGCGACGTGGCGCAGGCGGTCGAAATTGACGTTGGCGCCGGAGTCGATGCCCACCAGCACCTGGCCGCTGATGCCTTCGCGCTCGACGTATTTCTTGATCCCGGCCACCGCCAGCGCACCTGCCGGCTCGGTGATCGAGCGGGTATCGTCGTAGATATCCTTGATCGCCGCGCAGATCTCGTCGGTACTGACGGTGATCACTTCGTCGACATGATCCTTGCAGAGCTCGAAGGTGTGCTGACCGATCTGCGCCACCGCCACGCCGTCGGCGAACAGCCCGACCTGCTCCAGCACCACGCGCTCGCCGGCGGCCATTGCGGCCTGCAGACAATTGGAGTCGTCCGGCTCGACACCGATCACCTTGGTCTCTGGATAGAGATATTTCACGTAGGCGGCGATGCCCGCCACCAGGCCGCCGCCGCCCACCGGAACGAAGATCGCGTCGATCGGCCCCTGATGCTGACGGAGGATCTCCATCGCCACGGTACCCTGCCCGGCGATCACATCGGGATCGTCATAGGGGTGGATATAGACGTAGCCCTTCTCTTCCACCAGCTTCAGCGAGTAGGCCAGCGCCTCGGGGAAGGCATCGCCATGCAGCACCACCTTGCCACCGCGGGCGCGTACACCCTGGACCTTCAGCTCCGGCGTGGTTCGCGGCATGACGATGGTGGCCTTGATCCCCAGCTGCTTGGCCGCCAGCGCAACGCCCTGGGCGTGATTGCCAGCCGATGCCGTGACCACGCCACGCGCCAGCTCCTCGGCGGACAGCTGCGCCAGCTTGTTGTAGGCGCCGCGGACCTTGAAGGAGAACACCGGCTGCAGATCCTCGCGCTTGAGCAGAATCTGGTTGCCGATTCGCTCGGAAAGCTGGCGGGCTGGCTGCAGCGGGGTTTCGATGGCGACGTCGTAGACGCGGGAAGTGAGGATCTTCTTGACGTAATGTTCGAGCATTCTGGCTGTCTTGGCAGGCATTGCGAGGGAACGAGGAGTCTACCCCCCGCACGCCCTCGGCGACCACCGGCAATCCACCACGGCTTCGGCATGACAAGACCCGCCGCCGGCAGAGGGCTATAATCCGAGCCTTCGTCTTTCCCGCCCGGATTCCCGCCATGACCCAGGATCAGCTCAAGCAGGCCGTCGCCCAGGCCGCCGTCGACCATATCGTCCCGCACCTCAGCGATCGCAGCATCATTGGCGTCGGCACTGGCTCCACCGCCAACTTCTTCATCGACCTGCTGGCCAAGCACAAGGGCTTCTTCGACGGCGCCGTGGCCAGCTCCGAAGCCACCGCCGAGCGCCTGAAGCAGCACGGCATCCCGGTCTACGACCTGAACTCGGTGAGCGAACTGGAGTTCTATGTCGACGGCGCCGATGAGGCGAACAAGCACTTGGAGCTGATCAAGGGCGGTGGCGCCGCCCTGACCCGCGAGAAGATCGTCGCCGCGGTAGCCAAGACCTTCATCTGCATCGCCGACGGCAGCAAGCTGGTCGAGCAGCTGGGCGCCTTCCCGCTGCCGGTGGAAGTCATCCCGATGGCGCGCAGTCATGTTGCCCGCGAGCTGGTCAAGCTCGGCGGCGACCCGGTCTACCGCGACGGCGTGGTCACCGACAACGGCAACGTCATCCTCGACGTGCACAACCTGATGATCGGCTTCGCGCCGGAACTGGAAGGCAAGATCAACGACATCGTCGGCGTGGTCTGCAACGGCCTGTTCGCCATGCGCCCGGCGGATTTGCTACTGCTCGGCACCAAGGACGGCGTGCAGACACTTAAGCGCTGATCCGCCGCGGCGAAGCGCAACGGCGCGACGCCGAACTGGCGACTACGCTTTAGGTGCGCTGCGACGAGTCCGCCGCAGCTCATCACAGGAGGTGTCGCCATGTCCGGCAAATTCCAGTTGAAGAAATCCAGCAGCGGCCAGTTCCATTTCAATCTTCTGGCCGGCAACGGTCAGGTCATCCTGTCCAGCGAGCAGTACAAGGCCCATGCCTCGGCGCTCAACGGCATCGATTCGGTGCGCAAGAACGCGGTGCGCGAAGGTGCGTTCGAGGTCAAGGAGTCGAGCAACGGCAAGTACTTTTTCGTGCTCAAGGCAACCAACGGGCAGGTCATCGGCCAGAGTCAGATGTACGCCAGCCTGCACAGTGCCGAGCAGGGTTGCGACTCGGTACTACGCCACGCACCGAATGCCGCCCTGCAGGACGAAAGCGCGTCGACCGCCTGACCGCCTTCAAAGCCGGTGATCGAGGCGGTAACCGATCACCTGGCCTGTTTGCTGAAGACGTAGAACAGGTTCGGCTCGCTGACGACATACAGCGTGCCGTCCGGCCCCATCGCAATGCCTTCCGCCTGCGGCACATCCTGTTCCAGCCCATGCTTGCCGGCATCCAGCGCCAGGCTGCTGAGCGGCTGCCCGCTGCCATCCAGTTCGACCACAAGCCGCGACTCATCCGACAGCGCCAGCAGATGCCCGCTCCGCTCATCGAACTGCAAACTGGACAGATCACGCACGAACAGTCTGGCTTCGTGTTCATTGATATGTACTGCTGGCGTTTCGGCAGAATAGGGAAAGCCCGCGATTTCATAAATCTTGACCGGGTTGCGCTCTTTAGCGACGAACAGGCGTCCGCCGGCCGTATCGTACGCGAGGCCCTCGAAGCCCTTGTTGCCGTTGAGGTCGATGCCCAGCGAAAGCTGTGAGGCGTGCGTGGCATCGATAATGGTCGTCTGCTCGTCGACTTCGACCCGAAACAGGCGCTGCCGGCGCTCGTCGCTGATCACATACACGCCGGCAGAGATGTACTCGACAGCCTCCGGGTCGCCGAAGCCAACGAGCGGGATCGCGCGCAGCAGATCGCCCTCCAGGCCGAGTTCGAGCAGGTGTGGACTGCCATTGGTGACGGCGATCAGACTGTTGCGATCCGGGTCGAAAGTCAGCGCCGAGAGATCGTCCTCAATGCCACGGACCACCTTGCACTGGATCGTCGCCTGGTAATCCGGCAGCCACAATGAGGCGTCCTCCGCCGGTTCGCCGCGATGCCACTGGTTGAGATGGAACCAGCCACGCTCGAACAACCGGTAATGAACGCCGGCGGCAAGCACCAGCAGCAGGGCCACGGTCAGCAACCCCGCCAAGATCCTTTTCAACGCACGCATAAGGCCCACTTTCACCTGGATTGGGGCAGCGATTGTCTTCAGTGAGGCTTACACCAAGCTTAATGCGGCCGTTCAGCGCCTGCGGCTGAATACGTAGAAGCGGTTGGGCTCGCCGACCACGTAGATGTTGCCTTCGCCATCCATCGCCACACCTTCGGCCTGCTCGATCCCGTGTACCAACCCATTGAGTCCGCCGAACAGGCTGATGAAGCTGCGCGGCTTGCCCTGCAGGTCCAGCTCCACCAGCAGCCGCGACTCGTCGGAAAGCATCAGCGTATGGCCGCTGCGCGGGTCGATGGCGACAGAGGAAATGTCGCGTACCAGCAGCGGTTGGCTGGACAGTGCCTGCAGTGCGCCGGGCGCGCCGTCCTCACCCGGAAATGGCAGCTCGAACAAGCCCTGCGGGTCACGTTCCTTGGCCAGCAGCAGGCGCTGCGTACGCGGGTTCCAGGCCAGTCCCTCGAAGCCCTTGTTGCCGGCATCGGCGAAGCCAAGGTCGTAGCTGGCCAAGTCGTCCAGCTCCAGGGTTTCCACGTCCGGCTGCAGATGGAACACCGCCACCAGCCGGCGACGCTCGTCGACGATTGCCAGACGGCCATCACTCAGCGCTTCCACCGCTTCCGGGTCGGCGAAGCCATTCAGCGCGATCCGGCGTAGCACCACGCCAGCAGGGCTGAACTCGACCAGCTGCTCACCGGTGACCGTGAACAGCGTGCCGCTCAGCGGATTCCAGGTCAGCCCCGAGGTTTCCTCGTCTTCCAGCCCGGCCAGCGTCGTCTCCAGCGCCAATTCGTAGTCCGGCAGCCAGATGCCGGCAGCACGCTGTTCGGCAGTGACCGAACGTTCGCCCCAGTATAGCCGCAGCTGGTCATCCCAGTGCAGCAGGCGGCCTGCGACGAGCAGCGCGACGAACAGCAGCAACAGGACGCCAGCCACGAGCAGGCGCCAACGGGAATAACGAACGGGCATGGAAAGCGTTCCAGCGGAGGGTGCTGGATTACAACACGAGAACGGTTCGCAAAGAAGCGGCAAACGCGGCGGGTGAATCCCGCCGCGTCGATGGATCAGAGCACGCGGCTCTCGAAGCGGGACAGGCCGACCAGCTCCAGCACCAGCTCATCGCCCTGGTTGAGCGGGCCGACGCCAGCCGGCGTGCCGGTCAGCACCACGTCGCCCGGCTGCAGACTGAAATGCCCGGCAATGTGCTGCAGCAGCGGCAGGATGGCGTTGAGCATCTGGCTGCTGTTGCCGTCCTGGCGGACTTCGCCGTTGATGCTCAGGCGGATGCCGATGTCGCCCAGATCCTCCACCGCGTCGCCCGGCACGAACGGTGCCAGCACGCAGGCGCCGTCGAAGCTCTTGGCGATTTCCCACGGGTGACCCTTTTCCTTGAGCCTGGCCTGCACGTCGCGCAGGGTCAGATCCAGCGCCGGGGCGAAGCCGGAGATGGCATCGCGCACCTCTTCCTCGTTGGGCTTGCGCGACAGCGGCTTGCCGATCAGCACGGCGATTTCCGCTTCGTAGTGCACCGCACCACGATCGCTCGGGATGCTGAAGCCGCCTTCCAGCGGCACGGTGCAGCTGCCGGCCTTGATGAACAGCAGCGGCTCGGTGGGCACCGGGTTGTTCAGTTCCTTGGCGTGCTCGGCGTAGTTGCGGCCGATGCAGACCACCTTGCCCAGCGGGTAGTGGATCGGCGTGCCGTCGGTGTAGTGGTGCTGGTAGCTCATCGATGACTCCTTGGGTCGGTGGGCGACTCAGGCCGCGAAGATCTTGCCGGGGTTCATGATGCCGTTCGGATCGAACACCGCCTTGACTGCCTTCATGTACTCGATTTCCGCCGGCGAACGGCTGTATTCGAGATAGTCGCGCTTGGTCATGCCGACGCCGTGTTCGGCGGAGATCGAGCCGTTGTACTTCTGTACGGTTTCGAACACCCACTTGTTCACCGTGGCGCACTTGCCGAAGAACTCGTCCTTGTCCATCGCATCGGGCTTGAGGATGTTCAGGTGCAGGTTGCCGTCGCCGATGTGGCCGAACCAGACGATCTCGAAGTCCGGGTAGTGCTCGCCGACGATGGCGTCGATCTCCTTGAGGAAGGCCGGCACCTTGGCGATGGTCACCGAGATGTCGTTCTTGTACGGCGTCCAGTGACTGATGGTCTCGGAGATGTACTCGCGCAGCTTCCACAGGTTCTGCAGCTGCTGCTCGCTCTGGCTCATCACGCCATCGAGCACCCAGCCCTGCTCGACGCAATGCTCGAAGGTCGCCAGCGCCTGATCGGCGCGCTCCTCGGTGGTGGCCTCGAATTCCAGCAGCGCATAGAACGGGCAGTCGGTTTCGAACGGCGCCGGCACGTCACCACGGCCGAGCACCTTGGCCAGCGCCTTGTCGGAGAAGAACTCGAAGGCAGTGAGGTCAAGCTTGTCCTGGAAGGCGTGCAGCACCGGCATGATCGAATCGAAATCCGGGGTGCCCAGCACCAACGCAGTGAGGTTGGTCGGCTGGCGCTCCAGACGCATGGTGGCCTCGACGACGAAACCCAGGGTGCCCTCGGCGCCGATGAACAGCTGGCGAAGGTCGTAGCCGGTGGCGTTCTTGATCAGGTCCTTGTTCAGTTCGAGCAGGTCGCCCTTGCCGGTCACCACTTTCATGCCGGCGACCCAGTTGCGGGTCATGCCGTAGCGAATCACCTTGATGCCACCGGCGTTGGTGCCGATGTTGCCGCCAATCTGGCTGGAG
The DNA here is from genome assembly GCA_007713455.1 of Pseudomonas sp. Classification (GTDB taxonomy): domain Bacteria; phylum Pseudomonadota; class Gammaproteobacteria; order Pseudomonadales; family Pseudomonadaceae; genus Stutzerimonas; species Stutzerimonas chloritidismutans. The sequence continues at coordinate 180,684 of VMRT01000010.1, read as the reverse complement.
CCGGCGGAGGCGAAGTCCACCGGGTAGTACAGACCCTTGTCCTCGGCGAACTGCTGCAGCTGCGCAGTGACCACGCCCGGCTGGCAGACGGCGGTGCGGTCCATCTCATTGAATTCGAGAATCTGGTTCATGTAGTCGAACGACACCACCACCTCGCCATTGGCCGCCACGGCCGCTGCGGAAAGCCCGGTGCGACCGCCCGAGGGCACCAGCGCGACCTTGCGCTCGTTGGCCCAGCGCACGATGGCCTGAACCTGCTCGATGCTCTTGGGAAAGACGATGGCCGAGGGCGCAGGAGCGAAATGCTTGGTCCAGTCCTTGCCGTAGGCATTCAGCGATTCGGCGTCGGTCAGCACTTTGCCGGGCTCGACCAGGGTTTTCAGCTCATCGATCAGGGCGGGGTCGGTCATCACGGGAACTCTCATACGATTCATGGTCACCCTGAACACGCTTCAGCACAGGGGTGGGGGTGTTTCGCGGGGCTCGTATGCTAGCATACGCACCCCTTTGAAACGTGCCTCGGCAGACTCCCGACACCGCTAATGACGGGTCGGCCAGCCTTCGCTGGACACTTCAGTCCTATCCTTCGGCCTTAAGGTTTTAATGCAGATGAGCCAGACCTCTCTCGACAAGAGCAAGATCAAGTTTCTTCTTCTCGAAGGCGTGCACCAGAACGCCGTCGACACCCTCAAGGCGGCCGGCTACACCAACATCGAGTACCTCAAGGGCGCGCTGTCCACCGAGGAGCTGAAGGAGAAGATCGCCGACGCCCATTTCATCGGCATCCGCTCGCGCACCCAACTCACCGAAGAGGTCTTCGACGCGGCCAAGAAACTGATCGCCGTCGGCTGCTTCTGCATCGGTACCAACCAGGTCAACCTGAATGCCGCCCGCGAGCGCGGCATCGCGGTGTTCAACGCGCCCTACTCGAACACCCGTTCGGTGGCTGAACTGGTGCTGGCCGAAGCCATTCTGCTGCTACGCGGCATTCCGGAGAAAAACGCCTCTTGCCACCGCGGCGGCTGGATCAAGTCGGCGGCCAACTCCTTCGAAATCCGCGGCAAGAAACTCGGCATCATCGGCTACGGCTCCATCGGCACCCAGCTCTCCGTGCTGGCCGAAGCGCTGGGCATGCAGGTCTATTTCTACGACGTAGTGACCAAGCTGCCGCTGGGCAACGCCAACCAGATCGGCTCGCTGTACGAGCTGCTTGGCATGTGCGACATCGTTTCCCTGCACGTACCTGAGCTGCCGTCCACCCAGTGGATGATTGGCGAGAAGGAAATTCGCGCCATGAAGAAGGGCGCCATCCTGATCAACGCAGCGCGCGGTACCGTGGTCGAGCTGGATCACCTGGCCGCCGCGATCAAGGACGAGCACCTGATCGGCGCCGCCATCGACGTGTTCCCGGTCGAGCCGAAGTCCAACGACGAGGAATTCGAAAGCCCGCTGCGTGGCCTGGATCGCGTGATCCTGACCCCGCACATCGGCGGTTCGACCGCCGAAGCGCAGGCCAACATCGGCCTGGAAGTCGCCGAGAAGCTGGTCAAGTACAGCGACAACGGCACCTCGGTGTCCTCGGTCAACTTCCCGGAAGTCGCCCTGCCGTCGCACCCGGGCAAGCACCGCCTGCTGCACATCCACCAGAACATTCCGGGTGTGATGAGCGAGATCAACAAGGTCTTCGCCGACAACGGCATCAACATCTGCGGCCAGTTCCTGCAGACCAACGAGAAGGTCGGTTACGTCGTCATCGACGTGGACAAGGAGTACTCCGACCTGGCGCTGGAGAAGCTGCAGCACGTCAACGGCACCATCCGCAGCCGCGTGCTGTTCTGATTCGCTGACGCGGTGCATTGAAAGGGAGGCTTCGGCCTCCCTTTTTCGTTCATGCGCACTGACTCAACCCGAGCGCTCTCCGCTAGCTGCGCAGCACCCGATTACCCGCAGCATCGACATCCGCCCCTGGCTGCTCGTCACGCGGCTCGGGCGTCGGCGGCACATCGGTCTCGATTGGCGCCTGGCGCGGCTGCAGCACCGGTGCTTCGATCTGTTCCATCTCGTCCGATTGCTGATCCGACTGCGGCCGCGGCTCGCGGTTTTCCAGCGGATGTTGACGCGCCTTTTCCGGATTGGTCGGCCCGGTAGGCTCGGCCAGGGCGCTCGTTGCGCCCAGCAGTGGCACCAGCAGAATGCTCAAACGCAGCATGCCCATCGTGCACGGCACGCCGGCACCGACAAAGGTTTCCGCACGACTGCCGGCAACAGCCGAGCGGTCAGCTTGAACGCAGAACGGCCCGGCAAGCTGAGCCTGCCGGGCCGTTCAGGTGCAACCGATGGATCAGTAGGCGCCGCGTTCACCGCCCTCGCCGCCTGTACCGGTCGTGCCCTGCTTACCAGCCGCACCATCGCCGCCAGCATCGACGCCGGTACCGTGATCGCTACCGTGTGTGGTCGCCGGGCGCTCAGTCTCGTCCGGCATCTTGCCGGTATCGGAGGTCGAATCCATTCCGTTGCCCGTGCCGCCCATGGTCCCAGGCTGCTCGGTACTGTGTCCCTTCGAATCACGGTGGCCGGTATCGGTATTGCCGGCAGCGAATGCCGCGCTGGAAAGCAGTCCCGCCAGGGTGAGTGCCGCAATCTTGTGCATGTTCATGATGACTCCTGCATATTTTCAGGGGGTTCATGTAATCCGGCAGCGGGACGGGTCAGGGGTTTCGTCGTCAGCATTTACAAAACATGACAGCCCTGTAGAACGCCCGGCCAGAGCGGCTAGGCACTAGGACCGTCGGTCGACTGCGGCCGATCGCCGAGCAGATCCTCAACGTAGAGCATGCGCACCAGCACCATGCCGACAGCTGCCAGTGGCGTCGCCAGCAGCAGACCCAGAGTACCGGCCAGAAGGCCGAACAGAAGTTGCACGGCGATGGTCAGCGCCGGCGGAACCGAGACGATGCGCTGCTGCATCCACGGCGTGAACACATAACTTTCCAAGGCCTGGATGAACAGATAGAGCGCGGCGACGTAGAGCACCGTGCGCCCGCCCTCCAGCGATGCCAGCAGGAGCGCCGGTATCACCGCCAGCACCGGACCGATATTGGGAATGAACGACAGCAACCCGGCGATCAGGCCGAGCACCAGCGCCAGCTCGATGCCCAGCAACCACAGACCGAGCGTGGTCAGCACGCCGATCAGCAGCATTTCCAGCAGCTTGGCCAGCAGCCAGGCCCGCAACGTCGAGCCGCTTTCGTCGAGCACCTCCGCTGCGCGCGGTCGATAGCCCAGCGGAATCAGCTTCAGCAGCCCGCGCACGTATATCTGCGGATTGATGGCGAGGCAGATGCCGATGGCGAAGGCAATGGCGAAGCTGCTCAGCGCACCGACGATCGAGCCCATCACCTTGGTGACCACGCTGAACGCGCTAGAGCCGTCGGGCAGCGAGTCCTCCAGGCGTTCGCGCTGCTGCAGCAGTTCCTTCGCCCAAGGCAACTGCTCGGCACGCTCACGCAGGCGCTCCACGGCCTCGGGCAGCGAATCGGAGAGCACATCGGCCTGTTCGGCGATGCTCGGCGCGACCAGCCAGCCGCCGCCCCCCAGGCCGAGCAGCAAGAGCACGAAGAACACCGCCATGGACAGCTTGTAGGACAGCGCCGTCTTGCTGCAGAGCCAGCGGCTCACGCCGTGGATCAGCACACCGAAAAGAATCGAGGCGAACAGCAGCAGGATGAAATCGAACGCCAGCCAGGCGACGATGCTCATCAGCACCACGACGGCCAGCACCGCGGCCTGCACAATCGTGCGATTGGCGACCGTCTTGGCATCGTTCTGCGGTGTCGACGTGGACATGATGCTCCCCCTCGTGAGTACAAGAGGTACGACAGACCGCGCCGCGCATTAATTCAGCTGTTACCGCCAATCAGCGCAGCAGCTGCCAGAGCGAGGCGCCGACGCCAGCCATGCTCTCGCCGGCCACCAGGCCGGCCGCGGCGACAATCACGAAGCGCTCGCCGAGACTGCGCCAGCGTGACGCGAAGGCCCAGGCGAGCACGGCACCGAAGGTCATCATCAGCGAAATCGACGCCGGAATGATGAATGCCAGGCCGAGCGCCGCGGAGCTCGGCAACCAGCGCAGCCGGCGTTCGGGCAGCAGCCCTTCCAGCGTCCCGAGCAGCACCCCGCAGAGTGCACCAGCCAGCATCGCCCAGCGAATGTCGGCAGCGAGCGCGCCCAGGCCGCCAGTCAAGGCTTCGGCCACTGCTTTCCAGGTGGCAACCGCCGGAGCCGGCCATTCGGGTGTGATCAGCATGCTCTGTGGATCGGGAATCAGCAGCTGATAGGCCAGTACGCCGACCACGCTGCCGAGCAGAATGCCGAAGCACTGCGCCAGCGCCTGACGCCCCGGCGCAGCGCCGATGGCATGCCCGACCTTGAAGTCGTTGAGCAGATCGGTGCACTGCCCCGCCGCGCCACCGGCGGTGTTGGCGCTCATCAGATTGACCGGCACCTGGCCCGGGGCGAACACGCCGAAGCTCAGCTGCGACAGCTGGCCGATGGCGCCGATCGGTGGAATCCCGGTCGCGCCGACCACCCGTGCGGCAACCATCGCCAGCAGCAGCGCCAGCGGAATCGACAGCGCCGCCAGCCAGGGATCGATGCCGAACAGGCTGACCTGCAGCGCCAGCACCAGTCCTACCGACAGCGCAAAACCGGCCGCTGGCCAGCCGTGCGGGCGCTGCAGCACCGGCCGCCGGCGTGTCGTTGGCGAGCGTGAGCGCAGCAGGCGCAGGCCCAGCGAGGTCAGCGTCGCGCAGACCATCAGGCTCACGCCCGGCCACAACAGCCATTCGATCAGCGCGGCGAACTGCGGCCCCTGGGCGGCAGCCGGCAAGCGCACCAGTCCCTCGGCCAGCAGCCAGGGCGCGATCAGGCCCCAGGCCAGTACGGCGCCGAGCAGCAGCGACAGGCCGACGCGCAACCCGATGATGCCGCCGAAGCCGAGCAACAGCAGCGAGGGTTCGAAGCTGAACGTCAGGCGCTCAAGCTGCGCTGAAGGTGCCCAGCGCGGCAGCGTCCAGAAAAAGGTATCGACCAGTTTGCTCCCCGCGGCCAGCACGGCGGCACCGCCCAGTACCCAGAGCCGGCGCCCGGCCTCGGCGCCATGACTGTAGATCTGCTGCAACGTCGCCAGGGTCGCCATGCCCTCGGGAAAGCGCAGCCCCGACTCGACGATCAGCGAGGGTCGCAGGTACCAGGCCACCCAGACCCCGAGAAAGCTCACCGAGAACACCCAGGCCATCAGCGGCAGGCTGTCCAGCTGCTGACCGGTGAGCAGGGTATAGGCGGGAATCGGTGCCACCAGCCCGCCGGAGATGATCGAGGCGCAGGACGAGGCGGTGGTCTGGTTGATGTTGCTTTCCAGCAGCGACCAGCGCGGGCGGCCGAACGCGACGGCAATGCTCTGCCAGAACGCGAAGCCGATCAGCAGCGCGATGATCGACATATTGAACGACCAGCCGATCTTGAGGCCCGAGTAGACATTCGACGGTGCCAGCAGCGCACCCAGCAGCAGACCGGTGAGCAAGGCACGCAGGGTCAGTTCACGAGACGAAACGGCAGAGGTGGTCGCGATCATTCCCCTACCTTAGCAGCCGCCCGGTGCAAAAACGCGCGCCCTTTTCGATACCTCGCGTTCGCCCTGGCGGAGTTGTGCACGTGCTGGCTGGATAATGCCCGTTCGCCATCTCTCGGCTGAACTTCGCTGCAAGGTGCTGGTCGTTTAGTAACTTTTTAATCAATCACGCCCGACTGACTAGGTACCGAACATGGACGCGGAGCTTACACGGGACACATCCTCCCCAACTGTCACGCTGTTAACCGGCAATGAACTGCTTGGGTTGTTCTTTCGCCACTTTCTAGGCGAACAGGCGCAAGTCGAAGTTGCGCTGACCGGACTGCAATCACCGGACAATCGCGGAGCCGACCTGTTTCTGGTCGACGCCGGCCATAGCGAAGCCGAACAGATATCCAGCCTGATCGACCAGCTCGACGAGCACATACCGGTGGCGCTGGTGAATATCGTCCCCGAGCAGGCCGAGCAGCTGGTCGAAAGACACCCGGTGATTCGCGGAGTGTTCTACAGCCACGCCACCCGCGAGCACCTGCTCGAGGGCATCCGCGTGCTGCTCAAGGGTGGCGACTGGCTGCCAAGGGTCCTCACCGAGAGGCTGCTGGGCCAGTGGCGGCGCATGCGCCAGCTCGCTGAAACCAAGTCCAGTTTGACGCTGCGCGAGCGCGAGATCCTGAGCCTCGCCGGCAAGGGGCTGTCGAATGCGGAAATCGCCGAGCAGCTGTGCCTCAGCCCGCACACGATCAAGAGTCATATCCACAATCTGTTGCGCAAGATCGGCGCCTCCAATCGGGCCGAGGCGGCGTACCTGCTGCGCAGTCATCTCGACTGGGACAAGTCCTGTAGCGCTTGAGTAGCGTCCCGCAGCGACGGGCGGCCTAGCGGAACGGCAGGTCACTGAGACGCTCTGGCACGGTGCGAAAGCGTCACGCCCGTGCCAGGCATTAATCCCGAGCGAATTGCTCGTGCTACGCCTTTTACATCATCCGATGGATGTTCAAGGGCGTCCGCCGCGTTCAAGAATCGCGACCACTGTCATCCGGTACATGCCAATGGCCCGTTACGCCCTGCCCCGCGCCACATCACTGTCTGCCCTGGTTGCCTGCTTGGCCTGCGCGCCGCTGATGGCCGCCGACCTGATGGACAACGGCGATCTATCGCCCCTCGGCACCAGCACCACCTCCCAGCTTGCGGTTCAGCTAACCGACGCCAAGGCCGCCTACATCCAGCAGCTGGGCCAGGGCAATCTCGCCGAGCTGACTCAGAACGGCCAGGCGTTGAGCGCGCAGATGCTGCAGCAGGGCGGCGACCAGGAAGCCTTCATTCTGCAGCACGGCGATAACCTGATGGCGGTCATCGAGCAGGTCGGCCAGGGCAACTACGCCGAAATCCGCCAGACCGGCAGCGACAACCAGGCCAGCATTAGCCAGTACGGCGCCTATAACGATGCGCGCATCGAGCAGACCGGCCAGGGCCTGCGCAGCGCGGTGACGCAATACGGCGTCGGCCAGCAGATCAATATCGTGCAGGGTCGCTAGCGATCAGGAGAGTTCATGTTCAAGCCTACGGCAATTGCCACCCTGCTCACCCTCGCCGCCACTCAGGCCATGGCGCAGAACAGCATCGAACTGGAGCAGGTCGGCACGGACAATGTCGCCGAGCTGCAACAGACCGGCCTGGTCGAGTCCAGCACCATGGATGTCAGCCAGATCGGCAACCTCAACACCGCCAGCATCACGCAGATCGGCGAGGCCTACTTCAAGGTCGCCAACCTGCAGCAGATCGGTAACGCCAATGTCGCCACCATCGAACAGACCGGACGTACCAGCACGGTCGATGCCAGCAGCATCGGCAACGGCAACCAGATCACCGGCAGCCAGACCGCCTTCGTCACGGCACAGATCGAGCAGCGCGGCGACGACAACGTGCTGACCTTCGACCAGCAGGGCTACTTCGAAGGGTCGCGGATGAACGTGTCCCAGGACGGTCTGGGCAACCTGGCCGACATCTACCAGGGCGACGGCAATCGCATGAACATCGCCCAGGCCGGCACCTACAACATCGCCGAGATTCAGCAGAACGACTACCACAACGAACTCGACTTCACCCAGAGCGGCGACAGCAACCGGCTGACGGTCGACCAGAACGGCTTCGGCGGCCGCATCAGTGGCTCGTCGACCGGCAGCGGTAACAGCGTCGACATCGCCCAGAGCTTCATGTCCAACCAGGCCACGGTGATCCAGAACGGCAACGACAACCTGGCGAGCATCGAACAGGGCAACTACGGTCATCAGGCCACCATCACCCAACTGGGCAGCGCCAACGAGGCGATGATCCGCCAGAGCCTGCCGGCCAATGACTTCACCCGCCTGCCCGGCGTCGCGACGATCCACCAGAGCGGCACCGGCAACAGCGCCACCATCGTCCAGCAGTAGCGCAACCACCCTCCAGCCACGGACCGGCTTCAACGGAAACAGAACGGATGCTGACCATGACCCTCACCACCTGGCTGCTCGCAGCCACCCCCGCCCCTGCCGATGCACCGGTAGCCGTCAGTTTCGAGCTGCAACCGGCCGAGCAAAGCCGGCTTTCGCTCGCCCTGTGCTTCAAGGGCAGCGGGCAGCAGGTCCGCTTTCGTCTGAAGGTGCGCTCCAGTGGCAGGGCCGGCAATGCCCAGACCGCGCAGAGCGGCACGCTGATCGCCACCCCGACGCAGCAATGCCCGCTGAACAACCGCCTCGGCATCGCTGACGACACCCGTGTCGAGGCCGAGCTGCAGTGGTGGATCGACGATGCCGAGCAGCCGCCGATCCTGCGCAGCTACCCGGACGACGACGCCGATGTGGACGACGAAAGCGAGCCGGAACAGATCGCGTGAAGGCCGAAAGCGGACCGACGGCGCACCAGGTGGCGCTCGTTCAGCGCAGGTTCAGCTGGGGTTCAGGCAGGGTTCAGTGACACCCGTTCAGGCTAGGGGCCGTCAGTATCCCGCTGCCTGAAAAGGAGTCACCGATGAAAAAACTCAGCACCCTGGCCCTGGCCACGTCCCTCGGCATCCTCAGCTTCGGCGCCCACGCCGCGGAGAACTTCGCCGGTCTCACCTGGGGCAAAACCACCGTCAATACCGATCGTTCCAGCGCCCTGAAGCAGAGCATGGGTGGCGAGAACCGTTTCGATGACACCATCAGGAACAGCGGAACCTGGGGTGTTCGCGCCGGCCAGATGACCGACGAGGGTCGCTACTACATGACCTACGAGAACGTCTCGGACGATTACGGCAGCACCTACAAGCTGCGTCAGCAGAACCTGCTCGGCAGCTACGACCTGTTTCTCCCACTGGGCGACACCACCCGCCTGTTCGGCGGCGCCAGCGCCGGCCTGACCAAGCTGGAGAACGAGTCCAGGGGCTACAGCCGTGACAGCGACATCGGTTACCTGGTCGGCCTGCAGGCCGGTATCCTGCAGAAGCTCGGCGACAACACCTCGGTGGAAGCGGGCTACCGTTACCTGCGCAGCAACGCCGGTACCGAAGTGTCCGAGCGCGGCGTCGGCAAGCTCGGCTCGATCGACCTGCACAGCAGCAAGCAGGCCTATCTGGGTCTGAACTATCACTTCTGATGGCGTTACGCTGACAGAACGTTGAACGACGGCCAGGGCGAGAACCTGGCCGTTTTTGCACGGGGAGCAAGCCAATGAAAGTGCTGGTGGTGGAAGACGAGGCGCTGTTGCGCCACCACTTGCAGGCCCGACTCGGCGAAAGCGGGCATGTCGTCGACGCAGTGCCCAACGCCGAGGAAGCGCTGTTTCAGACCCACGAATTCATCCATGACCTGGCCATCATCGATCTCGGCCTGCCGGGCATCAGCGGGCTGGACCTGATCCGCCAGCTGCGCAGCCGCGGCAAGAGCTTCCCTATTCTCATCCTTACCGCGCGCGGCAACTGGCAGGACAAGGTTGAAGGCCTGGCCGCCGGCGCCGACGACTACGTGGTCAAGCCGTTCCAGTTCGAGGAACTGGAAGCCCGGCTGAATGCGCTGCTACGCCGCTCCAGCGGCTTCACCCAGGCCACCATCGAAGCCGGCCCGCTGCTGCTCGACCTCAATCGCAAGCAGGCCACGGCCAATGGCGCGCCGCTGGCGCTGACCGCCTACGAATACCGCATCCTCGAATACCTGATGCGCCATCAGCAGCAGGTGGTGGCCAAGGAGCGGCTGATGGAGCAGCTCTACAGCGGTGACGAGGAGCGCGATCCGAACGTGATCGAAGTGCTGGTCGGCCGGCTGCGGCGCAAGCTGGAGGCGCAGTGCGCGATGAAGCCCATCGAAACCGTGCGCGGCCTAGGCTACCTCTTCACCGAGCGCTGCCGATGAATCGACGCTGGCGCCGTCTGCAAGCGCGCGTGCGCCACCGACTGAGAGGTGCCATGTCGCTGCGCCTGCGGCTGATGCTCGGCGCCGCAGGCCTCGCCGCGCTGTTCATGCTGGCCCTGCTGCCGGCGCTGCAGGGCGCTTTCAGCCTGACCTTCGAACGCGTCATCGAGCAACGCCTGGCCGCCGATGCCAGCACCCTGATCACTGCCGCCCATGTCGAAGACGGCCGGTTGCTGATGCCCGAGCGGATGCCGGACGAAGAATTCAACCTGCCCGACGCGCAGTTGCTCGGCTTCATCTACGACCGCAGCGGCGAGCTGGTCTGGCATTCCCGCTCGGCCGCCGACGAGCGCATCGACTACCGCCCGCGTTACGAGGGCCGCACCAGCGAATTTCTGCGCACCCGCGATGCGGCGGGACTTGAGTACTTCGTCTACGACGTCGAACTGCAGTTGGCCGGCAGCCGCGACAACGCCTTCAGTTTCGTCACCATGCAGCCCACCAGCGAATACCTGAGCCTGTTCGACGAGTTTCGCCGGCAGCTCTACCTGTGGCTCGGCAGCGGCCTGCTGGTGTTGCTGATCCTGCTCTGGCTCGGCCTGACCTGGGGCTTTCGCACGCTGAAACGCGTCAGCGCCGAGCTCGATCAGGTCGAAGGAGGCCAGCGCCAGCACCTGAGCGACGAACACCCCCGCGAGCTGCTGCGCCTGACCCGTTCGCTCAACCGCCTGCTGGACAGCGAACGGCGCCAGCGCGAGCAGTACCGCAATTCGTTGGGTGACCTGGCGCATAGCCTGAAAACCCCGCTCAGCGTGCTGCAGGGCGTCGGCGAAACCCTCGCCGCGCAGACGCAGAGCCGCGAGCAGGCGCAGGTGATGCAGGCGCAGATCGAACGCATGAGCCAGCAGATCGGCTACCAGCTGCAGCGCGCCAGCCTCGGCAAGAGCGGCCTGGTGCGACACCGGGTCGAACTGAAGCCATTGCTGATCAGCCTCTGCAGCACGTTGGACAAGGTCTACCGCGACAAACACGTGCAGGTCGAGATGCAGCTCGCAGAGCCCTGTCTGGTGCCGATGGAACAGGGCGCGCTGATGGAGCTGCTCGGCAATCTGCTGGAGAACGCCTACCGCCTGTGCCTGCAGCAGGTGCGAATCAGCGCCAGCCATCACGAAGGCGACCTGCTGCTCGGCGTCGAGGACGACGGCCCGGGTGTGCCGGTCGGCCAGCGCGAGCGCATCATCCGCCGCGGCGAGCGCCTCGATGGCCAGCACCCCGGCCAGGGCATTGGCCTGGCGGTGGTCAAGGACATCCTCGACAGTTACGGTGGCGAGCTCAGTCTCGGCGAGTCGGCGCTCGGTGGCGCGGCTTTCCGCATCCGGCTGCAGACCGACTGACCGAACGGCACTCCCGCACGGCCCTGGCCGCTGCTAGAGTTCGCTGCCGAGCTATCTGCAGCCCATTGGAGGGCGCCTGGCGCTGGCCGAGCACCTGCACAGCAAGGATTTTCTCTACAAGAGCTCCTTCATCGGCCGGCCGCTCGCCAGCGCCGAGTTTCTCGACATGGTCCGGCAGATCCGCCACGCCATGCCGGAACTGGAAGTGGTGGTCGAGGAATGCATCGCCGAAGGCAACCGGGTGGTCACCTGGAGCACGCTGATCGGCACCATCGAGCAGCCGGCGTTCGGCTATCCGCCCAGCGACAAGGTGCTCAGCATTTCCGCCATGGCCTTCTGGAGCATCACCCCGACGCAGCAGGTGCAGGAGATCTGCACGATGTTCGACATGGAGAGCTTCCGCGCCCAGCTGGGCCTGGATACCCGGCCCTACGCAGAGAAAGCCCTGCCCTGATCCGATCGCTCACCACAGCCAGCCCAGCCACAACAGCGCCACCAGCAGCCAGGCGCTTAGGGTCAGGACGCCGCGTTCCCACTGCCGATTCCAGCGCCGTTCGCGCGCCCGCCAGCGGTTCCGCTCAAGCTGCACCCCGGGTACGGGCAGTGGCGGCTGGCGCAGCAGGCGGGTGAGGTACAGCGACGCCCAAATTGCCGGATTGGGCAACTGCGCCAGCCGCGACGGCACCCTCCAGCCACGGCGCAGCGCCAGCAGCGTCAGCAGCGTCAGACCCAGAGCTGCCAGCAGCGGCCAGAGTGCCGACCACAGGCCCGCGGGATACACCCCAGCCAGCAGCGCTTCGCGCATGGTCGGCCAGAACCAGGGCACAAATAGCGACGCCATGCTGAGCAGCGCCCACGGCAACCACTGGCCGAGTGGCGCGCGTGTGCTGGCGTGCGGCTGATCGCGCCACATCAGCCAGAGCGCGCGCCAGAGCAGCAACGCGGTGGCGAAGCTGGCCAGGGTCAGCCAGGGCAACCAGGCGACGAAGGCGCTTTCATGCCAGGCCTCCTTCAGCAGGTACTTCACTGCCGCGCCGCTGGTGAACGGCGCGCCCATGATCGCCAGCGCCGGCAGCATCAGCAGCACCCAGCCCGGACGCGACAGCCGCCCTTCGTGGACCATCCCGGCGGCAAGGAACAGCGCGCCCTTGGCCAGCCCGTGATGCACGCCGAACAGCACCAGCACCGTCAGCAGCGCCGCAGACGGCGCCTCCGGGCTCCAGGCCAGTGCCAGGATCATCAGCATCCAGCCCATCTGGCTCACCGAGGACCAGGCCAGCACCGCCTTGGACTTGGCCGCGCACAGCCCCAGCGCAGCCGCATAGAGCGCGCCGAACAGGCCGGCGATCAGCAGCGGCGTGCTCCAGGCCGCCAGCGTCGGATCGCTCTCCGGCAGGCAGCGCCAGATCCCGAGAATGCCGGCCTTGAGCATCGCCCCGGAAAGTACCGCGCTGGCTGGCGCCGGTGCCTGCGGATGGGCCAGCGGCAGCCAGACGTGCAGCGGCCAGAAACCGGCCTTCAGGCCGAGCCCGAGCACCAGCAGGGCCAGGGTCAGGTGGTCGATCGGCTGCGCCTGCCAGGTGGCGAAGTCGAAGGCCTGTTCGGTGCTGTGGCTGCGCAGCAGCAGCCCGGCGAGCAGCAGCATCTCGCCGCAGATCGCCAGTTGCAGATAGAGCCGTCCGGCCCGCCGCGGTCCCGGTCCACCGCGCTGCACGATCAACCCGTAGGCCGCGAGGCTCATGGCGCTGAAGCCAAGGTAGAAGCTCAATGCGTCGGTGGCGATGATCAGCAGCAGGTTGCCGGCCAGCGCCAGTTGCCAGAACGCCCAGAAGCGCAGCCGCTTCCGATCGGTGGCCAGGCTGCTGTTGGCAAAGATCGCCGCACAACTCCAGAGCACGGCAGTAAAGCCCAGCCAGGTGCGGGTCAGCATATCGCTGGCACCCCAGCGCACGCCCTCCCAGAGCCACGGCAACTCCAACGCTGGCGGCGTTTGCAGCGCCGCCAGCAGCGCCGGCGCACAGGCCATCCACAGCCACGGCAAGCTGCGGTCGCGCAGCCACAACAGCAGAACGCCGCCGAGCAACGGTGCGAAAGGCACCAGCAACCAGAGCCAGGCGTTCATATGGCGAACTCCCGCTCGACGATCAACTGGCTCCAGCCCAGCGGGCTGAGCGCGGTGGCCGCCAGCAGGCCGACCAGCAGCGACAGCAGCGCCGTGAGCAGCGGCGGCAGCAACAGCATCCAGTGGGTTTCGAAACGCTCATCGGCCCAGCGGTTCTGGTGCCAGTCCGCCGGCTCGGCGAACCAGCCCCGCCACAGCAGCGGCAGGAAGTAGGCGGCGTTCAGCAGCGCCGAACCGAGCAACACCAGCAGCACCCAGTCCTGACCGACCTCCAGCGCGCCGAGGCCGAGCGTCCATTTGCTGATGAAGCCGGCAATCGGCGGAATGCCGATCATGCCCAGTGCGCCGATGGAGAACGCGGTCATGGTCCAGGGCATGCGCCGGCCGACGCCGTCCATCTCGCGGATACGGTGAATGCCCAGCGTCTCGGCGAAATTGCCCGCGCAATAGAACAGCGTGACCTTCATCAGCCCCTGATGGACCAGATGCACCAGGCCGCCGACCGCCGCGATCGGCCCGAGCAGCGCGACGCCGAGGGTCACGTAGGACACCTGGCTGATGGTCGAGTAGGCCAGGCGTTTCTTCAGCTCCTGCTGCTGCAGGGCGCGCAGCGAGCCATAGAGAATGGTCGCCGCCGCCAGCCAGAGCAGCGGCGTGGTGAGATCCAGTTGCGTCAGCGCCTCGGCGCCGAAGACGTCGTAGACCACCCGCACGATGCCGAAGGCCCCGGCCTTGACCACCGCCACCGCGTGCAGCAAGGCACTGACCGGCGCCGGGGCGACCATCGCCTGCGGCAGCCAGCCGTGCAGCGGAATCAGCGCGGCCTTCACGCCGAGGCCGAGAATCAGCAGGGCGAAGGCTACGCGCAGCCCGACATCATGCTCGCCGACCGCGTCCAGCAGGTAGCCGGCGGCCTGGAAATCCGGCGTACCGGCCAGGCTGTGCAGCAAGGCCACGCCCATCAGCACCAGCGACCCGCCACCGACGGTGTAGGCCAGATAGACACGCCCCGCGGCCAGCGACTCCGGCGTGCCGCGATGCACCACCAGCGGGAAGGTGGCGAGGGTCAGCAGTTCATAGAACAGCAGGAAGCTGACCAGATTGCCGGCCAGCGCCAGGCCCACCGTGGCGCTTACGCAGAGGCTGAAGTAGCCGAAGAAGCGCGAGCGCAGCGGCGAGTTTTCCAGATAGCCGATGGCATAGATCGTCGTCACCGCCCACAGCAGCGACGACAGCGCGACGAACAGCAGGGCCAGCGCATCGGCTTGCAGTACCAACGGCACGCCCGGCAACAGCGGCACGCTGAAACGGTACTCGCTGCCCTGGCTGACGCCATAGAGCATGCTGCCGACCAGCACCAGCTTGAGCGTCACGCCGAGCAGGTTGAGGGTCACGCGCAGGCGCTGCCGGTCCTCGCGCAGGCCGAAGATCACCAGGCCCGGCAGCAGCGAGCTGAGCACGATGCCCAGTGGCAGAAACGCATGCCAGCTCATCGCCCGAGCCCTCCCAGCCAGAGCAGCAGCGGCTCGCTGATAAGCGCGAGCCCCCAGACCAGCAGCGCCGGCAGCAACGCCAGCCACTGCGCCAGACGGTCGGCATGAATGCTCGGTGGATTCGGCCGGGCACGGTCGAATCCATGGGCGACGACGCGAAACACGTAGGCCGCCGACATCAGCGTGCCGAGCAATGCGCCCAAGGCCCAGGGCCAGTGCTGCGGCCGTTCGAACAGCGGCTGCAACAACAGCCACTTGGCCAGGAAACCGCCACTGGGCGGCAAACCGATCAGGCTGCCGCCGGCCACGGCGAACGCCGCCAGGGCGATCGGCACGTTCTGACTCGCGCCTTTCATGCCGCTCACCCGTTTGCTGCCGAGAATGCTCTGCAATTCGCCGGCCGCGAGGAACATCGAGACCTTGGCCAACCCGTGGGCCAGCACGAACAGCCACAGGGCCGCATGCAGGCGCGGTTCGTCCAGATGCAGCAACAGCCCCAGCGCCAGCAGCGCGTAGCCCAGCTGGGCGACCGTCGAGTAGGCCACCAGCGTCTTCAGTCGCGGCGCGCGCAGCGCCGACCAGCCGCCGCCGACCAGCGCCAGCACACCGGCGGCGCCGAACAGCAGGCCGGCGTCGCGGCCGAATTCAGCCGGGGCAATCTCGCTCCAGATCAGCCAGAGGATGTACAGCGGCCCCTTGACCACCAGCGCCGAGAGCAGCGCGCTGACCGCAGTCGGTGCCGCAGCGTGGGCCGGCGGCAACCACAGGTGCAGCGGCCACAGCGCGGCCTTGAGCATCAGCCCGAGAGTCATCAGCAGCAGCGCCAGATGGGTAACGCCATCAGCCTCAGTCAGTTGCGCCAGCACGGCCAGGTCGAGCACGCCGTAGCGCCCGTAGATCAGCGCCACACCGAGCAGGTAGGCCAGCGAGCCGGCCAGCGACAGCAGCAGGTAGTTCAGCGCCGGCTTCCAGGCCTTGCGCCCGGCCAGCGACACCAGCGCCACCGCGACCAGGCTGAGCAACTCCAGCGTCACGTAGAGGTTGAACAGGTCCGCCGACAGCCACAGCGCGGCCAGTGCCGCGTGCAGCAGGCAGGACAATGGCCAGTAATCCTGATTCCCGGCGGCATGGGCGATGCGCGCCGCGTACAGCGCCACCAGCAGGTGCAGCCCGGACGTGAACACCAGCAGCAGCGCGGCCAGTGGGGTCAGGCGGAAACGGATCGCCAGCCCCGCCTCCCAGCCACCGACCAGCAGGCTGCGCTCGCCATGATCGAGCACCACCTGCAGCGCCATGATCGCCGCCAGGAGCGCGCCCAGGCTCAGCGCGATCACCCAGCGGCCGCTGCGTGCCGGGCGCAGCAGGATCAGCAGCAAGGCGCCGGCCAGGGGCAGCAGCAGGCTGACCAGGGCGGCGTTCATCGCTCGTGCTCCTTCGACGCGGCCAGCGCACTGCTCAGGCGCAACGCCAGCGCGGTCGCACTCACCGCCACCACCAGCCCGGTAACCACCAGCGCCACCAGCAGCGGATCGCTCGGGTCGTGACGCGCCGCCAGGGCGATCATCACCAGAAACACGCCGCTGCCCATCAGGTTGATGGCGATGATCCGTCGCAGCGCATGGCGCAATGTGAGCAACCCGTGCAGGCCGAGCAGCCAGAGGGCGAAGCCGACGGTGATCCAGAACAGCGTGGCGCTCATGGCTGCGGCTCCGGGTCGTCGCCGATCACCAGCAGGCTCAGGCTGGCGGCGATGGAGAGTGTCGCCGCAGCCTCGATGACGACGATCAGCGGCTTGGCCCAGCCGGTCGGGTACTGCAGCCAGCCATCGCCAAACCAGGCGCAGGCTGCCGCCACCGCGACGAACAACAGCAGGCCGACCAGCACCAGCAGGCGCAGCGGCCAGAAGCCCCAGCGCAACGCCGGCAACGCACCGGCCAGACGCAGCAGGACGATGCCGGAGGCCAGCAGCGCGCCGGCCTGGAAGGCACCGCCGGGCGAGGCGGCACCGCGCCAGAGTACATAGCCGCCGGCCAGCACCAGCAGCGGCGCGAGGGTTCGGCCCCAGGCGCGCAGCAATGGCCAGGGCTCGCTCAGCTGCGGCTGCGGCGCGCCGAGCTGCCGTGCGCCGAGCAGGGCCAGCAGCAGGACGGCCAGCTCGAGCAAGGTGTCCCAGGCACGGAAGTTGAGCAGCACCGCAGTGACCGGATGCTCGACGCCGCTCTGCGCCAGCGCGGCATCGATCTGCGTCGGCACGCTCGGTTGCAGTTCGGCCAGCGGCGCCAGCTGCGGCAAAACCATCAGCAGGAGCGGCAGCAGCACCGCCACCGCGGCCAGACGCCGGCGGCGCGACAGCTGCGGCTCGCTGCCGGCCCGTGGCTGGCGCGCCAGCGCGGCGAACAGCAGCACACCGGTCAGCCCGGCGCCGATGGCGGCCTCGGCCAGCGCCAGGTCGGCCGCGCCCAGTCGCGCCCAGACCAGCGCCAGCACCAGGCCGAAGGCGATGAACAGCAACACGCCGGCATACAGCTGGCGCACATGCAGCGCGCCACCGGCCAGACCGAGCAGCAACAGGCCGAGCAGCAACAGGCCGAGGACCGCATCCAGCAGCCAGTCAGTCATCGCCGTCCTCCTCGTCGGATTGACGGGCCAGCAGCTGGCAGGCAGTGGCGCCGGAGGCCAGAACCAGCAGCCAGATCAGCAGCATCTGCGCGACTTCCAGCACGCCGCCAGCGCGCAGCGAAAGGCCGGCAACCACCAGCCCGAGGCCGAGGGTGTCGGCCTTGGTCAGCGCATGCAGGCGACTCAGGGTATCGGGAAAGCGCAGAAGGCCGATGCTGCCGGCAGCGAAAAACCCCAGCCCACCGGCCAGCAGCAGCCAGCTGAAGAGGTCGAGCAGTTCACTCATGGCGGCTACGTCGCAGCAGCTGTACCAGAGCGGCGCTGATCATCGCCGCCAACAGCGCCAGCACCAGCGCCGCATCGCGCAGTGCCGGCGCGCCCTGCCACTGCGCCAGCACCAGCAGCAGCGCCGTGCCGGTGGTGCCGAACAGCTGCACGGCAAGCAGCCGGTCGACCCGCCGCGGGCCGAGCAGTACGCGCCACAGGCCGATGATCAGGGTCAGCAGCAGAAGTGCGCAGAACACTGCCATCAAGGCCGCCCATCCACGCCAAGCAGCCGCTCCAGGCGCCGTTCCAGTTCGGCCACGGTGGCTTGCCAGGGCAGGCGCTCATCCAGCACGTGCACACGCATCTCGTCGGCATCGACTCGCGACGCCAGGGTCCCGGGCAACAGCCCGACCATCGCCGAGAGCAACAGGCGCACCCGCGGCGACTGGCTGGTGAGCGGATAGGGATGCCACGCCGGCTGCAGCGGACAGCGTGGCTGCAGCGCACGCCGCGCCACATCCCAGCCACCGAGCAGCATGTGCTTGAGAAAGAAGCCGAGAAACGCCGGCAGCGCCGCCAGGCGCAAGGTCATCGGGCGCAGGCCGAGCCAAAGGCTCAGCGCGACGGCCAGGGTGATCGTCGGCACACCCAGCACCCAGCCCTGTCCGGCAGCGAACAGCGCCCAGAGTGCGGTATAGAGCAGTGACCAGAAGAGTGCGTCGGTGGCTCCGCGACGCCATGCGGCCTGTGTCATCACAACCTCCTTGGCATTCCGATCTTTGTTACAAGTCGAGGCCAAGAGTTCGCCGCTGTCCACCAAACACCGCGAAGAGCCTTGTATCAGCAAATTGCCGTTCGGCCTGGCCAGCGGCGCTGCACCGCCTGTTTCTCCCAGCTGCGGCCCGCGGCAGGATCAGCACAGGTGTCTCAGGAACCAGTCGCCGGCCAGCCGCGCCACCTCCTCCAGCGTGCCGTGCTCCTCGAACAGGTGCGTCGCCCCCGGTACCACCACCAGCTGATGCACGCACTGCAGACGGGCAGCAGCGGCACGGTTGAGTTCCAGCACCTCGAGGTCGCCGCTGCCGACAAGGAACAGCGAAGCCGCCTTGACCCGCGCCAGCGACAGATCCGCCAGGTCGACCCGGCCGCCACGCGAAACCACCGCGGCGATGTCCGCCGGCCGCGAGGCGGCGGTGGTCAGTGCCGCGGCGGCGCCGGTGCTGCTGCCGAACAGGCCGATGCGCAGATCGTGCAAGCGCGCATCGCTGCTCAGCTGGTCGACCACGCCGCTGAGGCGCTGGCTGAGCAGCGGGATGTCGAAGCGCAGCTGCCGGGTGATCTCGTCAATGGGCTGCTCGTGCTTGGTGAGCAGATCGAAGAGCAGGGTCGCCAGCCCCATTTCGTTGAAGCAATGCGCCACGCTGCGGTTGCGCGGGCTGTGCCGGCTGCTGCCGCTGCCGTGGACGAACACCACCAGGCCGGTGGCCGCGGGCGGCAAGCACAGCTCGCCGTGCAGGCGTGCCTTGCCGAGCGTGAAGCGCATGGGTGTCGCCGGAAGCGCGGTCATGCCGCCTGCCCTCCCTTGGTCCACGCGCGCTGTAGCAGCTCCACCACCTGGCGGTCGGGGGTCTGCTCGAAATGCTCGTACCAGCGACCGATGGCATACAGGTCATGGGGTACATGCAGGCAAACGACGCGATCCGCCAGTTTTTCCAGCTGCGCGATGCTCTGCGCAGCCGCCACCGGCACCGCAACGGTGATGCACGTCGCGCCCAGGTGGCGCACCGCCTGCACCGCGGCGCGCATGGTCGCGCCGGTCGCCAGCCCGTCGTCGACCAGGATCACGCCACGTCCGGCGATGAGCGGCGGCGGTCGTTCACCGCGATAGGCCTGTTCGCGCCGCTGCAGCTCGTGGGTTTCCTGGGCGATGGTGCCGGCGATCTCGGCCCTGGAGACGTGGATGTACTGCACTATGTCGTCGTTCATCACACGCACGCCGCCGCTGGCGATGGCGCCCATGGCCAGTTCGCGATTGCCCGGCGTGCCGAGTTTGCGCACAACCAGAATGTCCAGCTCGAGGCCCAGCCGCTGTGCCACCTCGAATGCTACCGGCACACCGCCGCGCGGCAATGCCAGGACCAGCGCATTGCGCCAGTCGGCATCCTCCGCCAGGCGCTCGGCCAGCGCCGCACCTGCCTGGACTCGATCGAAAAAGGGGATCTTGAAGGTCATGGCAGGCTCCTTGGTTCCGGCACGGGCTGTATTGGAGTCTGGCTCAAGAATCGAGCGCCGGCAGGCCATCTGCGACGAACAACCCGTTTGACTGACGGTCTCAGCGCACCGCCGATCGGAACGGATGTGGCCAAGATTACAAATTCGTTGCCGCCGACTCTCTGACGCCATTAAAGTGCCATCACCCATTGCCGATAACCCGGGCAGACCCGTCGAATGTGCGCCCACTGCGACGGCGGCCAATGCCTGGGATGGATGACCAATGACCGAGAAGAACAACAAACCGGCGCCATGGCGTATGCGCAGCACCCTGCTGATGACGGTCAGTCTGCTGTTTCCCTCGACTCCCGTGCACGCGGCCGAACACCTGACGCTGCTGACCTGGGAGGAATACCTCAGCGAGGTGGTGATCGAACGCTGGCAAGCCGAAACCGGGGTCGAGATCAGGCAAATCTACTTCGATAGCGGCGACAAGCGCGACGAAGTCCTCGCCAAGCCCGAGCATCAGATCGATATCGCCCTGACGGAGCTGATCAGCGCCTCGCGCTTTGGCGCCCGCGGCCTGCTGGACCCGATCGACGACAAGCAGCTGCCGACGCTGCGTCATGTCCCGCAACGCTGGCGCAACAGCTGCGGGCGCTACGGCGTGCCCTACCTGTGGGGCACGCTCGGCATCGCCTATCGCAGCGACCGCCTGGAAAGCGCGCCACGATCCTGGAAGGACCTGCTGCAACCGGCTCGCGCCGACGAGCCACACATCATCATGATGGAGGACCACGAGGACATCCTCGCCAGTCCGCTGATCCTGCAGAACCATTCGATCAACACCTCGAACAACGACGAACTCAAGGCCGCCTTCGATCTGCTCATGGCCCAGTCCAGCGCCGTGCTGACCTACGAGTACGTGATCACTTCACTGCGCAGCCAGCGCTACCTCGACCAGGCCGACATGGCCCTGGCCTACAGCGGCGACCAGCAGGTGCTCAACGAAGTCGAAGGGGTCGACGGCGGGCCCTGGCGCTACGTGGTGCCCGAAGAGGGCACGCTGCTCTGGGTCGATTGCCTGTCGATACCGACCGGCACCGCGAAGAAGGCGCTGGCGCGGCGCTTCCTCGACTTCCTCCAGCAGCCGGAAATCGCCGCCCTGAATGCCGCCGATCTGGGCGTCGCCACACCGAACGCTGCGGCGCAGGCCCTGCTACCGGCGGATATCCGCGCGGATTCGACCATCTACCCGCCGGAAGCGGTGCTTGAGAGACGCCAGGTCTACGAGACGCGACCGCTGGAGGGCACGCAGACGCGGCGGCGCATCATCAGTGCACTGATCAACGCCCATGACGCTAGGTAAGCGCACGCTGCTGGTGATCTTTCCGGTCATTCTGATCATCCAGCTGGTTGCCTCGACCACCGCCTACCTGACCCAGCGCGCCTCGCTGCTGGGGCTGGAGCAGGCGCGCCTGGAGCAGCAGCTCTCGGCGCTGACCTCCGCCTACCTGGACTATGAGGCGTTCAATCGCAGCGTGCTCTACTCGATCATGGATAGCGAGGCGCTGCTGCTGTTCCTGCGCGAGTCGGACACCGACTTTCGCAACGACACCCTCGGGCTGCGCATCCAGCAGAGCATCCGCTCGCTATCCAATACCGAGCTGACCTTCGTTTCCCTCGCCGTCGTGCAGCCCGATGGCAGGCCGGCCTACTACTTCGAAAGCAGCCTGTCGCCATTCGCCTCGATGAATGCGAGCCAGCAGCGTATCGTCAGCGAAGCCAGACGGTCTTCGGCATCCGGCAACACCCTCTACGTCGAGCAGGCCAATGACGACCCGCTGCTGATGAACACCGACTTCATCCTGCCGGCCTCCAGCAGCCGGCCACTGCCAAGCCAGCGCGCCGAAGCCTTCGCCATTCAGCTGGCGGTGCGCCCGGAGCGCTTCCTCAAGCTCAAGCGCAGCCTGGAAAGCGAATACGGCGCGCCTGTCGAAATCGCCGACGAGCCGTTGCCGGCGGCCGCGGGGTTATCCGCCAGGGTTTCGCTGTCGCGCTCGCTGCATGCACGGCTGACACCGGCGCCACACTACACCGCCGAGCGTCTGCAGACGCTGGGGCTCGCCTTCATCGCCGGCGGCGCGCTGATCTGTCTTATCTCCATCGGCCTGCTGCTGTGGCTGATCCGCCGTTCCATTACCGGCCCCATCAGCCAGCTGGACGACCAGCTCACCGACCTGCTGCTGTGCAAGCGCGACGCGCTCGACGAGCCGACCGATGGCGGCGAGATCGGCCGGCTGACGGTGAACATGAAGACCCTGCACGACCGCAACACCGAGGCGCTGCAACGCATCCGCGAAATATCCTGGGAGGACAGCCTGACCCAGGTCAGCAACCGGGCGCACTTCGGCGTGCTGGCCAATACCATGTACGAGCAGTGCATGCGCACGCACAAGCGGCTGGCACTGCTGTTTCTCGATCTGGACAACTTCAAGCAGGTCAACGACCAGCACGGCCACGAGGCCGGCGACACCCTGCTGCGAATCTTCGCCCAGCGTGCCCGCGGCGTGCTCGAACGTCATCGCACCGACTACCCGCAGACGGAAACGGCCCTGGCGCGCCTGTCCGGCGACGAGTTCGCCATCCTGCTGCTGAGCGAAACCGGCGACGGCGGCCTCCAGCAATTGTGCGACGCGCTGCTCGGCCTCTGCCGCGGCGGGTTTCGTCTGGAGGATCGCCTGTATCCGGTCAGCGTCAGCATCGGCACCGCCTGCTACCCGGAAGATGCGGACTCGATCACCCAGCTGCTCACCCGCGCCGACACCGCCATGTACCAGGCCAAGGCCGAGGGCAAGAACACCGCGGTGGCCTTCAGCGGCGAGCTGGAGCGACGCAACGAGCGAATCCGCCTGATCGAAGACCAGCTGCGCGAGCTCGACGGCGACGACCAGCTGCGGCTGGTCTACATGCCGGCGCTGGATCGCGAAGGCGCAGTGGTCAGTTGCGAAGTGCTGCTGCGCTGGCATTCACCAATCCTCGGGACGGTATCGCCCGGCGAGTTCATCCCCATCGCCGAGCGCGCCGGGCTGTTCCCGAAGATCGACAGCTGGGTCATCGATCATGCCCTGGCGGAGTACCCGAAACTGGTGCAGCTGTTCGGCGAAGGCGTGCTGCTGGCGATCAACGTGTCCTCCGCGCAGCTCAACGACGACCGCATCTGCCGCTACCTCGTCGAGCGCGCCGCCCATCACGGCGTCGAGCCGGGCAGGATCGAGATCGAGCTGACCGAAACCTACGCCGCCGAGCTGTGCAAGAACACCATGGAAGTGGTCCAGGCGATTCGCCGCGCGGGCTTCCGCGTCGCCATCGACGACTTCGGCGTCGGCTATACCTCGATCCAGCAGCTGCTCGAGTACCCCGCCGACACCATCAAGCTGGACATGGCGATTATCACCCGGCTGACCCGCCCGGAGATGCAGCAGAGCCTGAGCGCCCTCATCGCCTTCTGCCACGCCCAGGGCAAGCGCGTGAATGCCGAGGGCGTCGACAACATGGAAAAACAGTCGGCACTGCTGCAAGCCGGCTGCGACCTGTTCCAGGGCTACCTGATCTCGCCGCCGCGCTCGCTGGCAGCACTGGAGGACTGGATGGCGGTACGCAACCGCGCCCACGGCGCGCTGCGTCTGGAGCCGCTGCCGCCATCGGCTAGCCCGCTAGCCAACCCGGCAGCAGTCAGCAGCGACTACTAGATGGAATCCTCCTCGGCAGCGCCGGCAGGATTGGCGCGCGTCGACATGGCGAGGATTTCCGGCACCACGTCGCGCGCGAACACATCGTGCAGCCGGCGCAGCTCGGCGAACGGGTCGGGATGATGGTCGACGCGGATATCCCACAGCGGGTACTCCTCGTTATCGACCACATACACCGTTGCCGATGACTCGCCATGGCGATCGCCGCCCTGGGCATCGCCGGCGGCGATCGCCTCCATCAAACGCTCCACCAGCGGCAGGTGTGCGCTGCGCTCATAGGCTTCGCAGGCGGCCTCCAGCACCTCGCGCCCCTTGAGCCGGTTACCCTGCACACAGAACTGTTCGCCGGCGATCGAGCCCGCCCAGGGCAGGCACTTCTCTCCAGTCCAGCAGGCCGTGCGGCCCTTGCTGTCGATCACCGCGCACTGGCGCTGGCTCATACAGGGATCGGTGCACCGCAGCCGCTCCAGCACCTCGGCCGCCGGGCTGAACTGGCGCAGGAAACGCAGGCCGTCGATACCCAGGTACGGATTGATCTGTGCCTGGGTCGCCACCGCCCCCACATGGGCCGCCGCGTGGGTCAACAACTTGCCCACCGCGGGCATCGCCGTGGCCGCGGCCACGCCGAACTGACCGGTGCGCGGGCAGCGGGCGATGATGGAAAAGGTCATGGGCGTGCTCTCTGGATTCGTCAGGGCTTAGGCCCGGGCCGAGCGGCAAACGTTCAGAGCGGGCGGCTCACTCAGGCAATTCGACACTGACCTTGATCGCCGAATACCAGGCCGTGACCGCGGCGATATCCTCGTCACTCAGCCCGGAGGCGATGACGCTCATCTGCGGATGCTTGCGCTCACCGGAGCGAAAGGCCTGCAGCTGGCACGCCAGGTACAGCTCGCCGTTGCCGGCCAGGTTCGGTGCATCGGCGACCGTGGCGATGCCATCGATGCCGTGGCACGCGGCGCACATCTTGGCCTTGGTCTTGGCAGCGGTCAGATCGGCCGCCAGCGCCGGAAGGCAGGCGCTGCCCACCAGCAATGCCAGCACCAGGAATAGCCACCGCTTGAAATCCATCGACATGCAGAAATCCTCGAATGACGCCGGCTACCGCGAACGGCAGCCCGGCGCAGCGGCAAAGCGGCTCACTTGCCCTGGAAGGAGATGCGGTAGATGGCCCCAGCGGTGTCGTCGCTGACCAGCAGCGAGCCGTCCTTGAGCTGCGCGACATCGACGATGCGGCCGTAGTACTCGCCGGTTTCCTCGTCCAGCCAGCCTTCGGCGAAGGGCACCGTCTCGCCGGACGGACCGCTGCCATCGGCCTCGAACGGCGTGAACATCACCCGTGCGCCAGCCGGCACGGTGCGGTTCCAGCTGCCGCGCTGGGCGCTGAACAGGCCGCCGCGGTACTGCTCGGGAAACTGCTTGCCGGTATAGAACATCAGACCCATGTCGGCGGCATGAGCGGTGGTTTCCACTACCGGCGAAGTCAGGCCCTCGGGCGGGGTCTCGTCGGCGTACTCGTTGGTGCGCACCTGGCCACCGCCGTACCAGGGCATGCCGAAGCGCATGCCTGCCTCTGGCGCATGGTTGATTTCGCCCGGCGGCGTATCGTCGCCCATGCCGTCGACCTGGTTGTCGGTAAACCACAGCTCCTTGCTGGTCGGGTTATAGGTGATGCCCACGGAGTTGCGCACACCGGTGGCGTAGACCTCGCGTTTGCTGCCGTCGCGCTCCATGCGCACGATGCCGCCGATGCCGTGCTTGGCGTACAGGTCGAGCTTGTCCTTGGGTGGCACGTTGTGTGGCTGGCCGAGGGAGATGGTGAGCTTGTTGTCCGGGCCCACGGCACAGACCCGCGCCCCGTGGTTGTAGCTCTCCTCGTCCTTTGGGATCAGCTCGCCGGTCGGCACCACGATGTCCGCTGCCACGTCCGGCCCCTCGTAGAAGAACTCCGCCGCCGGGAACACCAGCACGCGGTTGTGCTCGGCGACGAAGAGGAAGCCGTCCGGGCTGAAGCAGGGGCCGGGCTGGGTGAAGGAAATCGCCGGAGCGAAGCGCTTCACTTCATCGGCCGTGCGGTTCTTGGTGCGGTCGGTGACCGTCCACAGATCGGTCTTGCGGGTGCCGACGAACACGACCCCGCTGGAAGGCCCAACCGCCATATGACGGGCATCCGGAACTATGGCGTAGAGATCAATGCGAAAACCCTCCGGCAGCTTGATGCGCTTGAGGTTGTCGCGGATGGCGTCGGCGGTGGGTCCATCCTGGGGGATGGTCTTCATGTCAAGCGACTGGCCGGTGGTCTTCATCGAGCGCATGCGCTCCAGTGCTTCATCACTGGTCGGTGCCGCAATCGCAGCGGCACAGCTCATCGCGAGCAAGGCGCTCAGGGTCAGGCAGGGAATCTTCATGGCACGCACCTCAGGGCACCGCCGCGTGGGGCGGTCATCTTGTTGTTATGGCGTTCCCGGCGACGAGCTGCGCACCGGGCATGCGGCTAGCTGCCTGCTTCAGCGTAGCGGCCGCCTGGCCATTTACCACTTGAGGTGCCGTGCGGTGTGGATCAACCCTGGCGCAGCGAAAGGCCCTTGAGGAAATTGCGCAGCAGCTGATCGCCGCAGGCGCGGTAGTTGCTGTGCCCGGGCTTGCGGAACAGCGCGCCAAGTTCGGATTTCGACAGCTGCAGGTCGGCGGCATGCAGGATCGCCTGCAGGTCTTCGTCGCGCAGCTCGAAGGCCACCCGCAGTTTTTTCAGGATCTGGTTGTTGCTGACCGGCAGCTCCAGCGGCGGTGCCGGACGGCTTTCGTCCTTGCCGCGCTTGAAGTAGATCAGCCCGTCGAGAAAACGCGCCATCGCTTCGTCCGGGCATTCCTGATAGCCGTCCTCGTCCTCGCGGCTGAGCCAGGCGCGAACCTCGGCCTCGTCTACCGTGCAGCCACCCAGGGCGGCAATTTCAGCCATCTGTGCATCACTGGCCTTGAGGGTGTAGCGCAGGCTGCGCAGGACGTCGTTATTGAGCATGTTCGCTCCTCACTGAGAAAAGGCCGGCAGTGTGCGCTTTCGGGCGCCCTGCGGCGAGTCCGATCATCCGTCTTCACGCTCGCCGAGGCGACGGTACAACGTGCGCCGGCCGATGCCGAGCAGGGCCGCGGCGCGGCGCTTGTTGCCGTCCACCAGCTTTAGCACATGCTCGATATAACGCAGCTCCAGCTCCTCCAGAGTCGGTAGCAGCGGGCCATCGCTGAGCTGAGTGAGCAGTTCGGCGCCGGCACTGCGCGCCTTGTCATCACGATAGTCGGCGATGCGGCTGGGCAGGTGCTCCAGCTCGATGCTGCGCCCGTGGCAGAAGGTCACCGCACGCTCGATGGCGTTCTGCAGTTCGCGCACGTTGCCCGGGAACGGATAGCGTCGCAGCTGCGCCAGTGCCGCCGGCGCGATGCCCCGCACCGGCCGCCCGCTGCGCGCGGCAAAGTGGGCGACGAAGCCGGCGGCCAGCAGTTCGAGGTCCTCCTCGCGATCACGCAGCGGCGGCACCTGCAGGATGAAGGTTTCCAGGCGGAAGAACAGGTCCTCGCGGAAGGCCTCACGGCCGGCCTCGGTTTCCAGCGGGCGGTTGCTCGCCGCGATGATGCGCACATCCACGCTCAGCTCACGCTCGGCACCCACCGGGCGGATCGTGCCTTCCTGCAGCACGCGCAGGAGCTTGGCCTGCAGCGGCAGCGGCATCTCGCCGATCTCGTCGAGAAAGAGCGTACCGCCGTCGGCCTGTTGGAACAGTCCCTTGTGCGCGCGATTGGCGCCGGTGAAGGCGCCAGAGACATGGCCGAAGAATTCGCTTTCCAGCAATTCGGCCGGCAGCCCGGCGCAGTTGATCGCAAGGAATGGCCCGCTGGCACGTTCGCTTTCCGCATGCACGGCGCGGGCGACCAGCTCCTTGCCGGTGCCGCTCTCGCCGATCACCAGCACCGGCCCCTCGGCGCGGGCAAGCTGGCGGATCTGGTCGAACAAGCCGCGCATCACCCGGCTACGGCCGAGCATGCCGTGGAAGCGGTCGTCGCTGAGCAGCTGCTGGAAGCGCCGCACCTCGTCGCGCAGGCGTCGCGTCTCCAGCGCGCGGGCCACCGCCAGGCCGAAGTGCTCGAGGTCCAGCGGCTTGGTAAGGAACTCGTCGGCGCCTTCCTTGAGCGCCGCTACCGCCTGCTGAATGCTGGCGAACGCGGTGATCACCAGGAATGCCGGCGCCGCCTGCATCGTCCTGACCCGTCGCAACAGCGCCATGCCATCGGCACCGGGCAGGCGCAAATCGCTGACCACCAGCGCCGGCTCCCAGCTTTCCAGCGAGCCGACCGCCTCCTCCGCACTGGCCAGCGCACGCACCTGCAGGCCGCGGTCTTCCAGCTCCTCGACCAGCAGCTGGCGCAGGCTGTCGTCGTCCTCGACCAGCAGCACTCGCTCCTGCGTCACTTCAGTCATGCTCGACCTCCTCGTCGATCAATGGCAATGCGATACGGAAGGCCGCGCCCGGCAGGCCGCCGTCGACCAGTTCGATACGTCCGCCACACTCGCTGACCACGCCATGGGCCACTGCCAGTCCCAGCCCGCAGCCTTCACCCACCGGCTTGGTGGTGAAGAACGGCTCGAACAGCGCCGCGCGGTTCGACTCGGCAATGCCCGGGCCATCGTCCTCGACCTGCAACAGCAGTTCGGCAGCATCGCGCCACCAGCGCAGGCGCACCAATCCGCCAGGGCTGGCCTGGGCGGCATTGCGTAGCAGATTGGTCAGCGCCTGCTCGAAACGCGGCGGGTCGACACGGCAACAAAGCGTCTGCCCCGGCGCCTGCAGCTCCAGGCGAACCTGCAGCGCGGCCAGCTCATCGGCCACCGCCGCGGCTGCCGAATGCGCCAGCACCTCGGCGGGAACCTTGCGCGGGGGCGAACCGGCGGCACGACCGAAATCCAGCAGCTGACGGACGATGGCACTGAGTCGCGCCACCTGCTGGCGGATCTGCAACAGCGCGCGGCGGTGGCTTTCGCCCAGCTCGTCGTCGCGCAACACGCGCTGCGCCTTGCCATCGATCACGCTGAGCGGGCTGCCCAGCTCGTGCGCCACCCCGGCCGCCAACCGACCGACCGCCGCCAGTTGCTGACTCTGGCGCAGGCGTGCCTGCAGCTGCTCTTCGCGGGCCTGCTGCTCGGCCACCTGCCGTTCGGCGGCGGAAATGCTGTCGAGCATCTGATTCAACGCGCCGGACAGCACGACGATCTCCTGCGGTCCGCTATGCGGTGCACGATGCTCGCGCTCACCGGCCGCGACCCGCGCCATGCTTCGCGCCAACTGTTGCAGATGCTTGCCCACTGCTGAGCGATGGCCGAGCAGGATCACCACCAGCGCCACCCCGGCCAGCAAGCCGCCCATCCCGGCCGCAATCAGGCGTAGACGGCGAATGTCCTGCTCGAAATCGCCCCAGCGCCGCGTTACCTGCAACAGGCCGTTGATCTGCCCGCCACTTTCCTCCAGCGGGACGAAATAGGAATAAACCGGGCGGCCATTGATGCGCTGATAGGTGCCGGTCAGCTCGCCGCCCGCGGTGAGCTGCTGAATCGCCGACTCGTCCTGATCCGGCTCCACCGCGCCGGCATAGGCCGCGAGCTTGCCGTCGCGATCGTAGACATAGGCGCCATAGACGCGGCCGACGCCGAGCACCGATTCGAGAACCTGCTGCAGGGTGCGCTCATGATTCTTCTCCAGGCTGGCACTGAGCGGCAGACGTACCGCCCGCGCCACCAGCTCGACCTCCGCCTGCAAGCGTCGCTCGCTGTTGCGCTCGACCGTCCACAGCACCACCGAACTGAAGCCGAACATGATCGCCATCAGCGGCACGACAACCTTGAGCAGGAGTGCGCCGCGCAGGCTGGAGGGTCGCTGCCAGATTGATACATGTGTCATATGGGCACACTACAGACGCCCTATTTGCCGGTCCACCCTGCCCCGACGAAAAGCAAAACCATTTTAATAACAAGCAATTAGACACACCGGCCCAAAACTGGCACAGCTGCTGCAATGACGAATACGTCTTTAACCGAAGCAGGAATGAACATGACCCAGCACAACGCTCGTCTCGCCTTCGCCGGAATCTTCTCGCTGTTCCTCGGCCTGGCCGCCCCCCTTGCATCGGCGCAATCAGCCAACCCGGCACCCACCGCCCAGCCAGCCGCCGGCGCACAGGCGCAGCAGTTCAGTGAAAAGAAACTGGAGAACTTCGCCGAATCACTTGGCGAGATCATGGAGATCCGCGAGGAATTCACCGGCAAGCTGCAAAAGACCGAAGACGCCGACAAGGCCCGTGAGCTTCAGCAGCAGGCCAACGAGAAAATGCTCGGCGTGATCGAGGAAAAGGACATCAGCATCGACGAATATAACGCCATCAACGAAGCCGTGCAGACCGACCCGGAACTGCGTAACCGTGTGATCGCGATGATGCAGCAGTGATTACATCACCGACACCGCGCGGCGCTGCCTGAGGCAGCTCGCGCAGGGTAACGAGAAAGCCCCGTTTGGCTGATGCCAGCGGGGCTTCTTGCGTCTGGATGCCGGAACCCTGAAGTTGCTGGATTCAAACGGTATCTGACGGGAATAACCGGCCGGGCGACCTCCCCAGGTCCTCATTCAGCAAGGCCTATAGCCCTTGGAGCCACTCCCACGCGGATGCACCACCGAACAGGCTAGCGTGCCGCCGGCTCAACAGCCGCGGTCTACAGAGGCAAGGCGCGCACGAAAGTCGAAGTAGTGTTCGAGCACCCGCTGCGGCGCCTCGACCTGTGGGTAGTGACCGATGCCCTCCAGCAGCACGGTGTCGGGCGTCGGCATCAGCTCGCGGTAGCGCGCCACCATGTGTGCACCAGAGATGGGATCGGCCGCACCGTCGACCACCCGCAACGGAACATTGCAGCGCTGCATGGCCGTGACCCAGCGCTCGCGTTGTCTGACCCGCTCGGGCATGTAGCGGATCAGCCGGTGCATCACCGCCGGTCCGTCGCTCTCCGCGATCAGCCGCCAGTAATCGTCCAGCTCGGTGTCGCTCGGCTGCGTCTGCGCACCGAACACCCTGCCGAAGGTCGCCCCGAGCGTACGCCGCGAGAACAGCCTGCCCAGCAGGAAGCCGAACGGCCCGAGCAGCAGTTTCTGCACCCGTACCGGATGATGGGTTTCCGGGAACAGCCCGCCATTAAGGAACACGCAGCTGGTCAGCGCGATCCGCCCTTCGCAATGCCGCGCCAGCAGCTCCTGAGCGACGCTGTCGCCATAGTCATGCGCCAGCACATGGATCGCGCTGTCGATGCCCAGCTCCGCCAGCAGTGCCTGCTGCAGATCGGCCTGCTCGATCAGGCTGTAAGCGTGCCCGCGCGGCTTGGCCGAATAGCCGAAGCCGAGCATGTCGCAGGCAATCAGCCGATAGCGCGCCGCAAGTGGCTGCCAGACCTTGTGCCAGTCCCAGCTGGCAGTGGGAAATCCATGGATCAGCAGCAGCGGCTCACCTTCGCCGGCCGTCCAGTAGCGGATGCGCTTGCCGCGAAAATCGAACTCGCGAGCGCTGGCGCGCCAGGTATCCAGAGGTATGCCGTCGGTGCTACTCATTCGTTCTTCTTGTTTTCATGGAGACGAAGCCAGTCTAGCGGGGTGGCTTGGAATGACGACTTGCCGTGCCGGCCAGCTTGGTGGCCCGGCGAGTCAGCTGGGCGCTGCTGGGAGGAAAAACGGGGGGCGAATCAATGGTTCTGCATACGCGGAAAACACCGTTACTGCGACGGAACCAAGGTTCGCCCAACCCCCTCTCGGCCGCCTGGAACGGTTACCGCCAGACCGCGTCACCAGGACAGTTCACGGCTGCCCCGCCATGATCCGCGCCACCTCGCCTTCGGCCTGCAGATGCTCGAAGGCTGCCTGGGTACGCAGCACAGTGTCGTCGTCGGTCTGGCGGCTGTAGGCCATGTAGAGCTGCGTCGAGGTGTGCGGGCTGAAGACCTTCTCGACCGTGGCCGGGTCGACGCCGGCCTCGGCGCACAGTGCGAGCATGTCGTGCTCGGGCATCGGCACCAGGTCGACCTGGCCGTTGACCAGGCGCTTGAAGTTGTCGCTGTTGTGCGCACTCACCACGATCTTGCTGAAGCCGTTGGCCTGCAGGTACTGGTGCCGGACGTCGTCGCGCATGACGCCGATCCGGTAGGCCTTGGCCGCCTCCAGGTCCGGCACCCGGATATCGCCCCGCCCGCTGAGTTTGTAGAAGTGGTAGTCGATGCGCATGATCTCGCCGACCCAGCGGAACAGCGCTTCGCGTTCGGAGGTGCGTGCGATCAGGTAGATCAGTACGCCGGGCTCGCGCAGGGCCATGTCATACGCCCGCGCCCACGGGTAGAGGCTGACCTGGTAGTCGTTGAGGCCGGCGCGCTGCAGGGTGGCCTCAACGACCCGGCTCGCCGTGCCGGCTACCTTGCCGTTCTCCAGGTAGCTGTAGGCGGTGTCTTCGGTCACCACGCGCAGCGGACCGGCGTTGGCCGTGGTGGTGCCGAGCAACGCAAGGAAGAAAGCGGTCCAGGCAAACGGATGCATCATGCAGTCCTCATGCGATCAGGCGGAAATGCAGTTGCGCCCGTGGGTCTTGGCCCGGTAGAGGGCCTCGTCCGCGCGATGCAGCAGTTGGTCGAATTGGTCCATGGTGTCCGGATCGAGCACGGCCAGACCGATGCTGAAGGTCACGTAGGGTGAAACGGCGGAAGCCTCGTGGGGCAACTCGCGCTCGGCCAGGCGTTGCTGCAGGCGCACCGCCGCCCGCCGCGCGGCCTCGGCATCGACGCCGGGCAGCAGCACGACGAATTCCTCGCCGCCAAGCCGCGCGACCACCTCGCCGGCGCGGGCGAACACGGACTGCAGCGTGTCGGCGACCATTCGCAGGCACTGGTCGCCCTGGGCGTGACCGTAGTGGTCGTTGTAGCGCTTGAAGAAATCCACGTCGCACATCAGCACCGCCAACGGCTGGTCCTGACGCAGGGCACGGCGGAATTCGACTTCCTTGATCTCGTCGAACTGGCGCCGGTTGGCCAGTCCGGTAAGCGGATCGCTGCGCGACAGCTCTTCCAGTTGCACATTGGCGGCGCGCAGTTCGGCAGTGCGCTCTTCAACCAGCTCGGCAAGGCGGTCCCGGTGTGCGGCCAGGGCCAGCTCATCCTGGTGCTGGCGCTCGAGATAGGCCGAGAGTTTCGCCTGCAGGCTGTTGACGCCGCCTTCCAGCAGGCTCAGCTCGTCGTGCCGCTTCGGCGAACGATCGAGGCGCAGGCTGCGATCGAGATTGTCCGGCGTCAGCCGCGTCAGGTGACGGGCAATGCGCCGCACATGCAGGGTGACCGTGCGGTTGAACATCCACATGATCAGCCCGGCCAGCAACAGCGACTGGATGACCTGGGTGATGACGATGTCGTAGACCTCAGCAAGCATGCGCTCCCAGAGCAGTTCTTCATTGCCTTCGAGCACCAGCTCGCCCACCGTCTCACTGGCGCCGGCGTAGGGTTCGTAGCTCAACTGATGCTGCAGGCGCGGCGCGCGGTGCTTGGCCGGCTGCTCACCGCGTTGCCGCTGAACCAGTTCCGGCTCGCGGCCGGCGCGGATGATCCGCAGCTCGACGCGGCCGATGGGCGCGGCCTGCACCACGCTGTCGAGCTGCGAATGCAGGGAATCACTGTCCATTTCCCAGATCGCCTTGGACAGGGTGCTGCGGAACACCTGATCGATCAGCGCCAACTCGGCGTTCATCTCCGCCAGGTTGTTCTGCCAGGCGGTCCAGGTCCGCAGCCCGACGGTGGCGAGGGTGAACAGCAGGCAGAAACCGAGTGTGGCCAGCACCAGCCGGCGGCCGAGCGAACCCACCGGCCGCGGCACCGGCTCGCTGATCGTGGTGGTTGAGTCGTCGTTCATTTCAGCCATTTCGCGACAATCGCGTCGTAGCGCCCATCGGCCCGCACGCGAGCCAGCGCCTGGCGGAAGCGCTCAACGACTTCATCCGGCGTGTCGCGACTGAACGCCATGCACAGGCCATCCGCACCGCCAAGGTCGTCCAGGCTCAGCTGCGGCACCGCCGCCTCGTTCGGATCACCACTGGCCTGGCGCACCAGGTAATGGGCGTTGAGCTCGTTGGATATCCACAGATCCACCCGCCCCGCCTTGAGCTTCTGGTAGTTGTGCTCGTACTTGTTGCTCGACTGCAGGTTGCGGCCGACGGCGAAGCCCTTGTCGATCAGGTACTGCTCGCCGACATCGCCTTGACCGTGGCGATCTGGTATTGCCGGGCATCGTCCAGGGTTTTCAGATCGAACTTGGTGCCGGGCAGCGAGAACAGGAACCAGCGGGTCGGCGCGATCACCCCGACCCACTTGAACAACGGTTCGCGCTGCGGCGTGCGAGCGATGGAATAGATCAGCACGTTCTCGTTGTTCAAGGCGATGTCATAGGCACGGGCCCAGGGCATGGAACGGATGCGCACGTCCTCGCTGGCCTCCTCCAGCACCGCCTTCACCACCTCGGTGCCCATGCCGGTCAGCTCGCCATCGACGGTCATGTTGTAGGGCGGCAGCTCTTCGGTGACCGCGGTGATTGCATGGGCATAGGTGAGCGCGCTACAGACCCCGGACACTAGCAGGACAAGGGCGACGCTCAGATCGCGGAGCCAGGACGAACGCATGCAGTGTCCTCGGAGGGATGCCGGCATCGGGGGCAGGCCACTAGAATCAATCAGATACCCCCTTTCTCGGCGCCAGCCCATCACACTTGAGCAGATGGGCGTGCCCGTCCACAGCTCTCCGACGTATGGCGAGCCCGGTGGGGGCGGGAATGTGGGGGAGGAGGCGCCGCTCACATGGCGTAGATCGCCGGGCCAGCTTGTTCAACCGTCAGCCGGGCTATATCACGCGTTACGCGTCACGCCCGCGGTTCCCGCTCAGGGCCGCTGTCGCTTGTGCTCGAACGCCTCTACGCAGGCAGGCAAGTCATAGAAGCGAGGCGCACCGCCGGCCCGGTTGCCGTTTTCACCGGCGGTCTTGCGCCTACATTCGGTCTCGGCGCGACTGTTGCGGGTCGTTCTCATGCAGTCCTGAAACGCCGCTTCGCGCAGCGGCGCCAGCTTCGCCTCCCGGGCCGACTCGCAACGCTGGTCGAGCTCGGCCTGGCGCCTGTCGAACGCCTCCCTGTCTTTCTGGAAACCGGCCTGCGCCTGTGTCGCCAACACAGCCAGCAGCACCGTAGCCAACAATCCCTGTTTCATCGAATCGCTCCTTTGAATACCGGTGGCGAGCATGGCGCGGCGGTGGCGGCTTAACAAGCAGCCGCGAGATGTGGCCGCGGGCAAAAGTCTTACGGCACACCTTCCGAGCATTCAAAGCCGCGCCCGCACCTGCCGCGGGCTGATGCCGAACTGGCGTTTGAACGCCGTGGCGAAGTTGGCCGGACTGTTGTAGCCGGCGCGCCAGGCGGCCTCGTTGACGCTGGCACCTTCACGCTCCAACGCATCCCGCGCCAGTTGCAGCCGGCGGGCACGCTGGTACTCGAACACGGTCATGCCCTTGAACAGGCGAAACTGCCGCTGCAGCGTGGTGGCATTAACGCCCACCTCCCGGGCGATGCGCTCCAGCGTCCAGTCGTCGGCCTCACCGCTGTCGAGGAGCGCGAGGAGGCGTTGCAGGCGGCGGTACTCCTGCGGGCGCAGGCCCTGTCCCGCCGACGCAGAGCCATCACCCAGGCTGATCAGTGCCTCGCAGGCGATGTCCAGTGCGCGACTTTCCAGGTACAGGCCCTGAAGCAGCGGGTCATAGCCGGGCGGGTTGAGCATCTGCTCGGCCAGGGTCAGCAGCCGCGCCGAGGGCTTCCAGATGCGCGGCGCCAGGTGGCTATCCATGAAGCGGCGGATCGCGGCATCACTCGAGTCGACGCCCTCCCCGCGCCCTTCGAACCAGTCCGGCGTCAGGCTCACCACCAGCTTGCGGATATGACTGCCGCGGCGCGCCTGGCGGCGGAACAGCACCGGTTCGTTCATCGAAACCGCCACACCCTCGGGGGCACGCTGCGACGCCGGCTGACCGAGCGTCAGCGACAGGTCGCCATAACTGACCCGGCTCTGGCCCTGCAGAAAGAGCACGAACGACACCCGCGGGCCAACCACATTTTCGGTGACGAAATCCTGCAGCTCTTCGCAATCGGACCAGTGCAGCGACAGGCCATCCCGCAGCTGCGCCCACTTCACCCGGCCGTAGAGCAGGCGGTCGTCATCCTCGTTGGGCAGGCGCAGCCCCGGCCTGCTCATGGCCGGCAACTCATCGCCACGAATGATGTGATCGGCTTGATTCATGCGGCGCTGCGCCTCGAACTGACG
Organism: Pseudomonas sp.; assembly: GCA_007713455.1. Taxonomy (GTDB): domain Bacteria; phylum Pseudomonadota; class Gammaproteobacteria; order Pseudomonadales; family Pseudomonadaceae; genus Stutzerimonas; species Stutzerimonas chloritidismutans. The sequence continues at coordinate 144,419 of VMRT01000010.1, read as the reverse complement.
GGATTGCAAAGCAAATGTTCGGCCCCGCAAAGGTTCGCGAAGCGGCTGGGTGGCAGACTACGCGCCGACATCTTTTGATGCAAATCATTATCATTAAGTAGCGCGAACGTTTACCAACACGTCGCCGCCGCCGCGACAGGAGCCGCCCATGGACAGAATTCTCCGCACCTCAAGCCTCAGGCCATTGCTGCTCGCCGGCCTGCTCGCCCCGTTTCCGTTGAGCGCCCTGGCGCAGAGTGTCGCCGCTCAGGCCGAACCGGTGCAGCTGGAGAGCATCACCGTAGAAGGCAACCGCCTGTACGACATGCCGTCTTCGGAGCAAAGCGGCGGTTACACCGTGCCGGCCGCCACCGTCGGCACCAAGACGCCGGCCGAACTGCGCGACATCCCGCAGTCGATCAGCGTGTACACCAGCGATTACATCCGCGACCGCCAGTTCGTGAACCTGGATGACCTGGCCAAATACTCCACCGGCCTGCGCACCCTGAGCAACGACAGCGGGCGCTCGTCGATCTATGCGCGCGGCTACGAGTACGACGAATTCAACATCGATGGCCTGCCCGCGCCGATGGCCAGCATCAACGGCACGCTGCCGTCGCTGTCGCCGTTCGATCGGGTCGAGGTCATGCGCGGGCCGTCCGGGCTGTTCAACAGCACCAGCGAGATGGGCGGCATCGTCAACATGGTGCGCAAGCGCCCGACTCGCGAATTCCAGGGCAGCCTGACCGGGCGCTACGGCAGCTGGGACACCAATTACCTGGAAGCCGACCTGTCCGGCCCGCTCGACGAGCAGGGGCGCGTGCGCGGCCGTACGGTCATCTCCCGCGCCGACACCAACGGCGAAGTCGACTACAACGCCAACACCAGCGAGAGCTTCTATGGCGCGCTGAACATCGGCCTGTCCGACGCCACCGTCATGTCCTTCGGGCTGATCCACCAGACCAAGGACATCCTTCCGCACAACGGCTATCCGGCCGCCACCGACGGCAGCCTGGAAGACTTCAGCCGCTCGACCTACCTGGGCGCCGACTGGGGTGATTTCGACAGTCGCGGCACCGACGCCGTCGCCGAGCTGACCCATCGCTTCGACAATGGCGGCTACGGTCGCGTGGCGGTGCGCGGCTCCAGGCGCGCGACCGATTACCTCTATGCCTTCACCGCACGCAACGTCAACAGCGGCGCGACCAGCCTGGCCTACACCGCCCGCGATCTGGAGCAGGACACCCTCGCCGTCGATGCCAACTACAGCCAGCCGTTCGAGCTGCTCGGGCAGGTCAGCGAGTTCGTCATCGGCAGCGATTTCAAACGCTACGAGACCGAGTACGCGGACGCCCGCGGCAATCTCGGCGCCATCGACGTCGCCAGCTACCAGCCGGGCGACACCAGCAAGCCGAACGTCACCTTCGGTACGCCGACCGAAACCGACGAGCGCGAAGCCGGCCTCTACGCCAAGCTGACCTTCCGCCCGATCCAGCGCCTGGCGCTGATCGGCGGCGCGCGGGTCAGCAGCTTCGAAGGCGAGAACAGCAGCGCCACGCAGGATGTGCGCGAGTCCGGCTATGTCACCCCCTACGGCGGCCTGGTGTTCGATCTGGATGACCAGCACTCCCTCTACGCCAGCTACTCGCAGGTATTCAAGCCGCAGAGCGAGGCCGGTGCCGACGGCCGCATCATCGACCCGCGCGAAGGCGAGCAATACGAGGTGGGCATCAAGGGCAGCTATTTCGGCGGCGACCTGAACGCGCGCATCACCGCCTTCCAGCTCACCGACGAGAACCGCGCGGCCGGCGCCATCGATGACAGCGGCGCGCCGATCAGCGGCGTCTACGAGGCTACTGGCAAGACCCGCATCCGCGGTGGCGAACTGGAAATCAGCGGCTACCTGACCTCCGACTGGGAAGTGCTGGCCGGCTACACCTACATGAAGACCGAGAACCTGGCCGGTGACGACAACGCGCTCTTCGCGCTGATGCCCCAGCACCAGGCCTCGCTGTGGACCAAGTACACCCTGCCCGGGGGTGCCCTGCGCGGCCTGGGGATCGGTGGTGGCGTGACCGCGATGAGCGACTACTACATCGAACGCACCGGCAGCCCGCGCCTCAGCGCACCGGGTTATGCAGTGGTGGATGCCAAGCTGTCCTACCCGATCACCGACAAGCTGACCGGCACCTTCGACGTGAACAACCTGCTCGACCGCAAATACGTTTCGCGGGTTGGCAGCGTCGGCACCTTCAACTTCTACGGCCCGTCGCGCAGCTTCACGGTGGGCGCCCGTTACGAGTTCTGATCCACCTGGCCGCCTGCGCCCGTAGGCGTCGGCGGCTGACTTCCGGAGATCACCATGCCCCAGTTTCACGCCCAGGTGGCGACACCCCGCGCGTCACGCAACATGATGCGGCTGTGCAAACACTTCGCGCACAAGGCCGAAGTCCAGCTGGACGAACGTCAGGCGCAGGTCGAATTCGCCTTCGGCCAGTGCCTGATGCTCGCCGATGACGAGCGACTGCTGATCGACTGCCAGGCCGAGGCCGGCGAGGCGGAAAAGCGCCTGCGCTTCGTCATCGACGACCACCTCCACCGCTTTTCCGGCGAGGAAGCACTGAAGGTGAACTGGCTGGACGGGCCACTGCCGCCACGCCACAGGCAGGTCGAGCCATGAAAGGCGCCCTGCTCGCCGTGCTCGCCAGTCTGGGGCTTGCCGCAGTACAGGCACACGCCGGGGAAGAAGCCGGCTGGCAGCCGGTTCGACTGCCGCACAGCAATCAGCGTGACCTGCATTCGCAACGCACTGGCAAGAACTACCGCATCTTCGTCTCTGCGCCGCGACACGCGCCCCCGCCGGATGGCTATCCGGTGCTCTATGTGCTGGATGGCAACGCCCTGTTTCCGGGGCTGGCGATCCAGGCCCAGGCCCTGGAGGATCGGCCCGACCCTAATCTTCGCGATTCGGTACTGGTGGTCGGCATCGGCTACCCCGGCGAGGCCCTGTACGACTTCAAGGCGCGCGCCGAGGATTACACGCCCAAAGCCGAGGATCGCCAGCGCCTGCCGGGCCGCGAACCGCCGCCATCGGGCGGTGCCGATGACTTTCTGGCCTTTATCGAGCACGAACTCAAACCCCTGATCGCCAAGCGCTACCCGGTCGACGCGCGACGGCAGACGCTGTTCGGCCATTCCTACGGCGGCCTGTTCACCCTCTACACACTGTTCACCAAGCCGCAGGCATTTCAGGGCTATGTGGCCGCCAGTCCGTCGATCTGGTGGTACCAGGGCTATGTCGAACGCACGCTCGAAGCGTTCGAACGGCGTCTCGCAGGCCAGCCCGTCGATGCGCGCCTGCTGGTCACCGCTGGCGGTGCCGAACAGCCGGCGGCGGATGCCGCCATGGACGACCCGCGCCAGCGCCATATGGCCGAGCGGCGCATGGTCGGCAATGCCCGGGATCTGGTCGACCGTCTCCAGCGGCTGTCCAGCCACGGCCTGCACAGCGAATTCCAGCTGTTTCCGGGAGCCAACCACGGCACCAACGCCGCACACAGCTCGGTCGTGGCACTGGCGTTGGCGGCCGCGATCGGGCGCCAGCCATCCCGCGATCAGGACGACTGAGGATGACGAAAGCGACGAGAACCGACCGGTCAGCCGGCCAGGGCAAGTGCAGGCAAATGCCCGGTGCTAGAGTCGGCGCTGCCTTTTCCATCACTGGAGACACCATGCGTCCTCTTTTCAATGCCCTGCTGCTGGCCCTGCCACTCTCGCTCTCTTCACTGGCTTTTGCCGCCGAATCGCCTGCCGGCCGCTGGCAGACCATCGACGACGAAACCGGCAAGCCCAAGTCCATCGTCGAAATCCAGCAGGCCGCTGACGGCACGCTGAGCGGCGAGGTCGCCGAAATCCTGAAATCGGATCACGGACCGAACCCGGTCTGCAGCGAATGCGACGGCGAGCGCAAGGATCAGCCCATCACCGGCATGACCATTCTCTGGGACCTCAAGCCGGACGGCGAACAGGCCTGGAGCGACGGCACCATCCTCGACCCGGCCAAGGGCAAAACCTACCGCGCAAAGGCCAGGCTGGTCGAAGGCGGCGACAAGCTGGAGGTCCGCGGCTACATCGGCATCGAGGCGCTGGGCCGTACGCAGACCTGGATTCGCCAGTAACCTCGCTCGGCATCCGAGAGCCGGACCGCCGCCCGGCTCCCGGACTGCACGGTGGCGCCAGGCCAGGGTCGAACCCTGCATGCACTCACTTGCCCTGCGCCTCCTGCACCCATCGAGCCCCCGCCCTCGCCGCGCACTCTGCCTGGCGATGCTGTTTCTTCTCTGCCCCCTGGCAGTCGCCGATACCCGGCTGACCGCCGTACTCGAGCAGGCCGAGCGCCTGGAGCAGCTGCACACCCTGATCATCGCCCAGCGTGGCGAGATCCTTGCCGAGCGCGGTTACCGCGGGCATCGCACGACCACGCCGAGCAACATCAAATCCGCGTCCAAATCGGTGATTTCCGCACTGGTCGGCATCGCTATCGACAAGGGCGTCATCGAGAGCGTCGAACAACCCATCGCCGGTCTGCTGAAAAGCGACCTGCCGAGCAAGCCCGATCCACGTCTGCAGCAGGTGACGGTTGGCAATCTGCTGAGCATGCAGGCCGGGCTCGGATCGACCTCCGGGCGCAACTATGGCGCCTGGGTGGCGAGTCGCAACTGGGTTCGTGCGGCACTGGCACGACCGTTCGAGGCCGACCCCGGCACGGCGATGATCTATTCGACGGGCTCCAGCCATCTGCTCTCGGCAATCCTTACGCGCCGCACCGGCAAATCCACATTGCAGCTGGCGCGACAGTGGCTGGCGCCACTCGACGGCTTCGCCATCAGCGCCTGGACGCGCGACCCGCAGGGCATCTACCTGGGCGGCAACGAGATGGCGATGACGCCACGCTCGCTGCTGGCCTTCGGCGAGCTCTACCGCCGCGGTGGGCTCAGCGCATCCGGCGAGCGATTGCTGTCGCAGGACTGGATAGAAGCGTCCTGGACACCCCGCACCCGCTCGCGCTACACCGGGCACGGCTACGGCTATGGCTGGTTCATCACCGAGCTGGGCGGAGAGGCGGTGCGCTATGGCTGGGGTTATGGCGGACAGATGGTCTACGTGGTGCCGGGCCTCGAGATGACGGTGGTGATGACCTCCAACACCCAGCAGCCCTCCAGCGGTGCCATGGGGCATCGCGACGCGCTGCACCGGCTGCTTGGCGAGATCATCGGCGCGCTGCACGGGCCGTCCTCTGCAGCGGGCACGCGTCCCTAGCCCTGCACCAGCCGCAGCAACGCGGCGCGGTCCAGGCAGCGATAGCGAAACGAGGGCCGGCCGATTTGCCCGTAGTGAAAGGACTCCTCCAATAGCTGCATGTCGTTCAGGTGCTTGAGGTATTTGCGCACCGAGACGCGCGACATGCCGGTGGCGGGCAGCAGGGTTTCGCTGGTGAAGCTGTCCTCGTCCAGCGCCAGGATCGCCTGCGCCACCTGCGCCAGCGATGCAGGTGTCAGCCCCTTGGGCAGGTCGCCGGGGCGGCGCAGGTCGGTGGCGGGCGCTTGGCTGAACAGGCGGTCGATATCGCCCTGACCGAGCTGATCCGGCAGGCGGGACAGCGCCTCGCGGGCACGGCGGCAGGCCTCGACCGCATCGCGGAAGCGCTCGAAACTGAACGGCTTGACCAGGTAATCCCGCGCGCCGAGGCGTTGCGCCGCGCGCACGGTCTCGATCTCCGAAGCGGCGGTGATCAGCACGGCATCGGTGTTGCGGTCCTGCGCGCGCAGATGGCGCAGCACCTCCAGCCCGGAGCGATTGCGCAGGTAGACGTCGAGCAGCAGCAGGTCCACCGCCTCGCGCTCCAGCAATACGAGCGCGGCCGGCACGCTCTCGCACTGGCCGACCAGCTCGACGCCCTCGAGCCGGGCCAGGTAATCGACGTTCAGGCGCATGACCATCGGGTCGTCCTCGACGATCAGCACGCGCATGACTGCTTTCATGATTCGACGTCTCCCGCGGCGCTCCGATAGGGCAATTCAACCTCGAACAGGCTGCCACGACCGGCCTCGGAATACACCGCCAGGCTACCGCCCCAGGCCTCGACCTGCTCCTGCACCGCGGCCAGGCCGATGCCACGTCGCTCGCCCTTGGTGGATACGCCGCGCTGGAAGATCTGCTCGCGCACTGCGGCTTCGATTCCGCCACCGCTGTCCTGCACGTGCAGCGAGAGCAGCGCTTCGTCGTAGTCCAGCGTCAGGTTGACCCGTCGCTCGTCCTCTTCGGCCACCGCTTCGAAGGCGTTTTCCAGCAGGTTGCCGAGGATGGTCACCAGGCCATGGATCTGCTCGGGCGCGGCGGCAGGCACCGGGTGCTCGACATCCACCTGAAAGAGGATGCCGCGCTCGCGGGCCTCGCTCTGCTTGCCGAGCAGAAAGCCCGCCAGCACCGGCTCACCGATCCCCTCGACCAGGGACGTCGCCGGCGCCAGCTGGTGATCGGCGAGGTCGCGCAGATAGGCGCGCAGGGCATCCAGATCACCCATCTGTGCCAGCCCGAGCAGCACGTGCAGCTTGTTCTTGAATTCGTGGGTCGCCGCCCGCAGCGCTTCGGCATAGCGGCTGACACCGGTCAGCTGCTCGGCCAGCGCGTTGACTTCGCTCTTGTCGCGGAAGGTCGCGATGGCACCGATCACCCGGCCCTGATGACGGATCGGCGCACGATTGGCGAGGATCGCCCGACCGTTGAGGCTGAATTCACGGTCCCGCTGCTCGGTTGCGCTGGCCAGCACCTCGGGCAGGCCACTGTTGGGCAGGTACTCGGCGATCGGCTGGCCCAACGGTGGTTTGCCGAGGCCCGTGCTGGCCAGCAGGCGCTCGGCGGCGGGATTGACCAGGGTAATGCGCGCCTGGTCGTCGACCGCCAGCACCCCTTCGCGCACCGAGGCCAGCATCGCCTGACGCTCCTCCACCAGCCAAGTGATCTCGTAGGGTTCCAGCCCCAGCAGCACGCGCTTGATATAGCGTGCCAGCAGGTGCGCACCGAGGGCGGTGACCAGCATCAGCGCCAGTACACCGAGCACCACGCCGCGCTGATGAGCCTTGAGCAGTTCGCCGAGCGAAGCCAGGGTGACCCCCACCGAGACGGCACCGAGCACCGCTCCCTCGTCGTTCAGCACCGGCGCAAAGCCGCGAATACTGCGCCCCAGGCTGCCATCGGCACGCGAGGCATAGGTCTCGCCGGCCAGCGCCGGACCTTCGTCGTCACCACGAAAGGCCTGGCCGACGCGGGCCGGCTCCGGGTGCGTCAGGCGCAGGGCGCGCGGGTTCATCACCACGATGAAGTCCACGCCCAGGCGCTGGCGCAGGCCATCGATGTCCCGTTGCAGCGGATTACCGGGACTGAAGTCGACATCCGGGCTGGCCAGCGCTCGCTGCACGTCGGCGCGTGCGGCCACGCTCTGCGCCAGGTTGGTCACCCGCGAAGCCTGCCCCTCTTCGAGGGTGTCCTGCAGCTGCACGTTGAACAGCTAGAGGGCGAGCGCCAGCGCCAGCACCACCATGACGGCGACCAGCAGCGAGATCAGCGTATTCAGGCGCAAGCGCACAGCCATCACTCCAGTGCATGAGCGGACGCTCGACGCGTCGCGCTAGAGGGCCGGATCGAGCCAGCCCTGTGCTCCAGGGTCAAGCTCGGCTCCACTTTTTTTAGTTTCGTAATGGTTTTTTAACTTCGCCAAACATTGGCCGCGAAGCATCTCTGCTTAAGGTAGCCCCGGCGTGGTTGTCCGACCGCGCATTCGCAAACATCACCCGTACGTGCGCCGCCTGGCCGCCACGTTCGAAGGAGTACAACAATGAATCGGACCACGCTGAGCGCTGCCGTGCCTGAAGGCAGCCCGAACATTCCCCTGCTGTCCCAACGCATCTTCAACCTGCCGTTGCCTCTGTTCGCCATCGCCTTGCTCGTCATGGCCGCCGCCATCGCTACCGACACGCTGCCCAGCGGCATGATCGGCGCGCTGCTGGTGATGATGCTGCTCGGCGAGCTGCTTGGCTTCGCCGGTGACCGACTACCGATCATCAAGACCTACCTCGGCGGCGGCGCGATCCTGGCGCTGTTCGGCGCCGCGGCGATGGTCTATTTCGGCTGGCTGCCGGCAGCCGTGGCCGATGACGTCGCCAGCTTCATGAAGGGCGGCGGCTTTCTCGACTTCTATATCGCCGCGCTGATCACTGGCAGCATCCTCGGCATGGACGCCAAGGTGCTGGTCAAGGTCGGCTCGCGCTACGCGTTGCCGCTGCTCTGCTCGGTGCTGTTCGCCGCGCTGTTCGCCATGGCCGTGGGCGCGCTGCTGGGTTTCTCGCCGCAGGATGCGGTGGTGGTCATCGCCATGCCCATCATGGGCGGCGGCATGGGCGCCGGCGCGGTACCGATGAGCCAGATCTACGAGCAGCTGCTCGGCCAGCCGGCCAGCTACTACATCTCGATCCTGGTGCCGGCCCTGGCGCTGGGCAACGTCTTCGCGATCATCATCGCCGGGCTGCTCAATGGCCTCGGCAACCGCTATCCATCGCTGACCGGCAACGGCCAGATGATGCCCGGCGTGGACGTCAACGAGAAGGAAGGGGCTATCACCCTGCCGGCGCTGGGCGTCGGTCTGGTCGCGGCGCTGAGCTTCTTCGTCGCTGGGCAGATTCTCGGCGAGTTCGTGCCGCTGCATCCCTACGCCCTGATGATCGTGCTGGTGGCGCTGCTCAAGGTGACCAATCTGGTGCCCGAGTCGATCAACGACGCCGCCTCCCAGTGGTTCCGCTTCGTCGCGCGCAACTGGACCTTCGCCCTGCTGTTCGGCATCGGCGTGGCCTTCACCGACCTCGGTCAGGTGATCGACGCCATCTCGCTGACCTATGTGCTGATCGTTTTCGCCGTGGTCGCCGGTGCGGCATTCGGCGCGGGCCTGGTAGGCAAACTGGTGGGCTTCTACCCGATCGAATCGGCGATCACCGCCGGGCTGTGCATGGCCAACATGGGCGGCACCGGTGATGTCGCGGTATTGTCCGCCGCGCGTCGCATGTCGCTGATGCCCTTCGCACAGATATCCTCGCGCCTGGGCGGCGCGCTGATCCTGCTGATCTCCAGCGTGGTGGTGCCGCTGTTCTTTACCTGAGCGACGGTGATCCTGGAATGAAAAAGCCCCGGCCTTGCGGTCGGGGCTTTTTTTGTTCGGCGAACGGGCTGCGTCAACCGCGGAAGTAGTTGACCCGCCGATTCAGCTCCTCGGCCAGCATGGTCAGGTCCTGGCTGGAGGACGCCACCTGATTCGATGCAGCGGAACTGGCGACAGTCGAGTCGTGGATGCGCGTGACGCTCTGGTTGACCTCTTCCGCCACCGCGCTCTGCTCCTCGGAAGCCGTCGCGATCTGCGCGTTCATCTCGTTGATCGAGCCCACTTCCTGACGAATCTTGGTCAGCGCATTTTCCGCCTGCAGCGTCTGCTCGACGGTCTGCTGAGCCAGCAGCTTGCTCGACTGCATTACCTCCACCGCCCTGCCAGCGCCGGCCTGCAGCGAGGCGATCATCTCGCTGATCTCGCTGGACGACAGCTGCGTGCGATTGGCCAGCGAGCGCACCTCGTCGGCTACCACCGCGAAACCACGGCCATGCTCGCCGGCACGGGCCGCCTCGATGGCGGCGTTGAGCGCGAGCAGGTTGGTCTGCTCGGCGATAGCGGTGATGACCTGCAGGATCTTCTCGATGTCGCCGCTTTGCGCCGAGACCTGGTTGACGGTTTCGGTCGCGCTCTCCAGCACCTTGGCCAGGTTATGGATGGAGATGGCCGTCTCGCCGACGATCCGCGTACCGGTCTCGACCTGCTCGTCGGCGCTCTTCGCCGCAGCCGCGGCACGGGCGGCGAAGCTCGCCACCTCGTTCACCGTCGTGGCCATCTGGTTGATCGCCGTGGCGACCTGCTCAGCCTCGGCCGACTGGTGCTGGATCTGCTGATTGCTGTTCGCCGATGAGGTACGCAATTCACCCGAGGCGACGCCGACGCCATCGGCGGCCGCGCGCACCTCGGCGATGATCGAGGTCAGCCGGCTGGCCATCTTCGCCGTCGCACCCATGACGCTGTCTGGGTATGGCGTGACGATCAGCTGACCCAGATCGCCATTGGCCAGGTTGCCGATCACGCGCGCCACCTCGTCGGGCTCGGCACCGAGGGTCGAACGCAGCTTGCGAATGATCACCACGGCGATGGCCACACCCAGCAGAACCGCCACACCGGTCACCGCGACGATGAGCGCGAGGAAGCCGCTGGCGGTTTCGCGGACCACGGTCACGTCCTGATTGATGCTCGCTTCCTGGTGATCGATGAACGCATTGATCAGCCGCAGCCACTCGCTATAGGCCCCGGCGACGTTTTCCAGGAGGAATTCGTAGGCGCGCCCCGAGCCCTCGCTGAAGCGCAGTTCGACCACCTGCTGGGTCAGCGCGTTGGTCTTCGCCTCGATGGTCTCGATCTGCAGCATCAGCTGCTTTTCCACGGCATCGGCGGAGGGCTGCGCAAGCATCGCCTTCATCGGCTGCGCCGAATCGGTGTACAGCTGCGCCAGCCGCTCGATCTCCGCCACCTGCTCACGGGCGAACGCCGGATCGGCCGCACTGACGGCGTCCCGCACGGCAATCGCACGATCGTGCACGCTGCCGCGGAAGTTGATCGCATAGCGTTGCTTCAGGCCGGCCTGCGAGCTGATCTGGCTCATGCTGCGGTCGATGACGTCGACTTTGAGCGCACTGACCACGGCAACCGCCACCATAAGCGCCAGGATCACCAGAAACCCCAGGCCCAGGCGCATGGATACCGACATCTGCTTGTTCATCGAACACTCCTCTAGCCAGACTGCGAGGCAGCCATTCAGTCAGTCGTTGATGCTCCGAGCGATACTCAGAGCGGGGCAAAACTTGTACAACATAATGTCACCGTGACATTACTTGTACAAGTTTTATCGACGAACTGCCGGCCGAAAGCGGCGGAATAAGAGCGCTCCAGTGTTCGCAGTGAAATATCGCAGGCTCAAATACACTGCTTGCAGAGGTCTTGTACAATTTTTCTGAAATCGCCCACCGGCCAGTGTGACAACTGTCCCGATCACCACACCGGAGCACCGGGCCCGGCAATCGCCAGACAGCAAAAAGGCGCCCGAAGGCGCCTTTCTGTGGTCTCGCAACGGTGTCAGACCTTGCTACGCTCGAAGCGCTTGCGGTCGTTCTCGTTGAGGTACTTCTTGCGCAGGCGGATCGACTTCGGCGTCACTTCAACCAGCCTCGTCGTCAGCAATGAGCATCCATGTTGTCGTGATCCATGCCGGCGATGCCGTTCGGAGGCTGGCGTAGACGATCGGGAAGTCGAGGCTCGTCGGTGGCGACGAGGTTGTCGAACAGGTCGAAGATCTGGCATATGGCCCAGTCAGGTCGCGCGCCCAGACGGTAGATTTTGTTCACCACGACGATCGAACCAAGCCGGGCTTGAAAGCCTTCTGGGTCACGAAACGGGCCTGAATGATCGCAATATTCGCCACACGTCGCCGACGCGTTAAGCCCATCGCCCCGCCCGACAAACAACGGAACCCGCGAACACGACATGAACTGTCGTGCGGCTGCGCCATGCTTGATTCCGGCTCCCGCCGTCAGAGATGACGGCTACGCGCCAGCTGTCACTTGCCAATACCCGCTCGGCTCGCAACCAGCCATAAACCCAGCAGAGGAATCCAGCATGAAAAACATTCATGCCATGATCGGTCTCGTTGTAGTTCTCCGCAAAGCCTATGCGTTTCATGACGAATTTCGTCAGCTCAAGGAGAAGGACAAGTGGTCCGCCAGATGAAGCCAGCGGAATGCGGAAACCATCGGCTGAAACGAATCATGGCGAGTAGCCATCAAGCAGGATAAGCTGGCTATATTCGTGGCGTCACGTATCTGGCAGTTACAGGAAATATGTAAGGTAGTAACCCATGTCCGAAGCGGAGGATACGCTACTCAGGTTGTTCACTTTGTTGCGCCTGATTCCCGAATACCCAAGATATGTTTCCTCTCCCACGCTGCTGGAAAAACTGCACGAGCGTGGATTCTCGGTGGATCTGCGCACCGTCCAGCGGGACCTGAATCGACTCTCCATCCCCTTCTCGCTGATCAGTGATGAAAGTAGTGGCCGTTATCGCTGGAGTCACACCAAGGACACCCCGCTCGACCTCAGAGACATGGAGCCGTCGACGGCACTCGCGCTCGTCCTGGCCGAAAGTCATCTGAAGAGCTTGCTGCCGCAGTCGGTCATCAATCTGTTGGGTCCGCAGTTCAACAAGGCACGCAATTACTTGGAAGACCTCGGCCAGAACGATCTCGCACACTGGGCGCGCCGTGTGCGTGCCCATCCCAACGACAAGGCCCTGCTGCCCGCCCAGGTGCATGCCGCTGTCTGGCGAGAAGTGTCGACCGCCCTGCTGGAGCGCCGGCGGCTCAGGGTCTCCTACCTCAGCCGGAGCAAGGCCGAGCGCAAGGAGCTGCTGCTGCACCCCGCTGGCCTGGTTTCCCGTCACTCCATCAGCTACCTGATAGGCACCGTCGACGGCTATGGCGACCTTAGCCAGTTCGCGATGCATCGCATTCAGCAGGCTGAATGCCTGGAGGTCGCCGCCGATTGCAGCGAGCCCCTCGTTGTCGACCATTACATCCGAAACGGCCTCAATGCCTCGCCCCTGATAGACGATGTGGAACTGGTAGCGGACGTGTCACCACAGATCGCCTGGCTCCTCAAGGAAACCCTGCTGAGCACCGACCAGAGCCTGGAACCACTTGCCGAGGGCGACTGGCAGCGCCTGCGCGCTCGGGTCCCGCAGGATCAGGAAACGCTCTGGTGGATCTTCGGGCTGAACGACAACATCCAGGTTCACGAACCGACGGTATGGCAAACACAGATCCGCTCCAAACTGGAACTGATGCGTCGTCGCTACGAAGCGACGGCGCCGACCCTCAAGGCAACACCATGAACGAGCTCTGGCAACACCTGGAAGCCTGGCTGGCCACATATGACCCGGCTCGCCAGGCAGACCTCAACCCTCCGGCTGACGACACCGCCATAGCGGCTCTGGAACAGCTGCTGGGCAAGCCCTTGCCCGCTGACTTCACCGCCTGCCTGAAAGTCCATGATGGCCAGCGTGGGCAGGCCGGCTGGCTGTTCGACGACTACGAATTCCTCTCGAGCCGGCAGATCACGCTGAGCTGGTCCGCCTGGACGGCCCTGCTGGAAGGTGGTGACTTCGCCGCGCGTACCCCCGAATCCGATACCGGCATCAGAGCGTCCTGGTGGGACAAGGCATGGCTGCCCTTCGCCTCCGACGGCGGCGGCGATTATCTGTGCCTGGACCTCGCTCCGGCCGATCAGGGCCATTACGGGCAGGTGATCGAGGTACTTCACGACATGCCCCAGCGCACGCTACTCGCACCCTCCTTCGCCGACTGGTTCGGTAATTTCATCATGCGCAAGACCGCCTGAGATAACTCCCATGGAACCTACGCTCACCACGATGACGCGCGAGCAGCGCCTGCAGAAGCTGTTCGACGACTGCCAGCAGCAGGTACTTTCCCAAGTCATCGGCACGTTCGGCCTGTCCACCGCCATGTTCAAGGACGTCGACCGCAACGGCGGGAACGTCACCACGCTTCATAACTTCGCGCGCGAAGACGACGACTACGTCGCTACCGACTCCGACAAGAAACTCCACGAACACTCGCGCAAGAAGTACGACAAGCAGGTACGCGCGGAGTACGAGATCAAGACGCAGGAAAACGCCGATACGGCAGGCGGAAAAACCTGGAATGACAAGCGCGACGAGCGGATAGCCCAATCCCGGGACGAGTACACCGGACAAACCGTGCGCGCCGACGGCACAGTGGAGCTGAAGAACGGCGAAGAAGCGCGTGCCGAACTGGATCACGTCGTCTCCATTTCGGAAACGCACAGTGACCCCAAAATGCATCTCGCACTTGGGCAGGTGTCCGAGGACGGCGAGACCGTAGACGTCAGCCGCATTCGTGAAGTGGTCAACAGCGATGAGAACCTGGCCCTTACCAACCAGCCCCTCAACGGGTCGAAAGGCGACGAGGACCTGCGCGAGTGGGCTGCCAAGGAACGTGAGAACGGCGAAACCAACGCGCAGAAATTCGGCGCGGATGAGGAACTGATCCAGGAAAAACACGATACTGCCCGCAAGCACATCGATAGCACGGCGAACCGGGCACTGCTCAAGAAGCAGGCCACGGAGCTGCTTGCTACGGGCGGCAAACAGGCCGCTTTGATGGGGGCTCGCCAAGCGCTTGGCATGTTGCTGACCGAGTTGGTCAACGCTCTGTTCAACGAGGTGAAAGCGCTCATCCGGCATGGCGTCGAACTGGGTGAGTCGCTTTTGAGGAAGATCAGCCAGCGCCTGATGCATGTGGCCGAACAGGTGGCACGGAAGGTGCCGACGGCGCTCTCGCAGATGATCCAGGGTGGTGTCAGCGGTTTCGTCAGCAACCTGCTGACCTTCCTGCTGAACAACTTCCTGTCCACCGCCAAGCGCTTCGTCAGCATGATCCGCGAAGGCCTGCTTGGCCTGTTCCGTGCGGCCAGGATGATGCTCTTTCCACCTGCACACATGACCCAGGCCCAGGCCCTGCAGGAAGGCCTCAAGCTTCTCGGCACCGTGGTGATCAGTTCGGTGGGCATCCTGCTGTCGGAAACTGTCGCCACCTTCATGGCCACCATTCCCTTTCTCAAGCCCTTCGCCGACTTGCTCACGCCCGTGCTGGTAGGCATCGCCAGCGGCCTGCTGTCGGCGTTTCTGGCGTACCAGATCGACTGCCTCTTCGATCGCCATGCCCGGGGGGAGCGCCTGCTCGACGAACTGATAGCAGATGCAGCGAGGCGAGAGGTCTTTGCCGCCGAACTGGTGACGCTATCCGAAGCGTCGCTCGGCAATGTCGAGCGCTATACCCAATCGATCGAGCTGTACCGCCAGACGGGCGCAACCTTGGGCAATGCAGGCATTGCATCAGCCGCAGCACTGGCCAGCCTCGACAGCGCCGTGGCCAGCACCCGAGAACAGGTCGAGAAAAGCCGACGCATGATCAATTACATCAACGAGAGCCAGGCAGAAATCGAAGAATTCCTGAAACCCCTCTGAACCAGCCCACGCGGGCTCATCGCGCGAAGGGCGTGATGCACCGCGTATTCGACCGCCCCAACCCATGCAGCCTCGACAGGACAGCCAATGCCCCTCGAAACCACAGCGCCCGCCGTCACCAAGTCCGGCGCGGAAAACTCCCAAGAACTGCAGATCGTGCAGGCATTTTCCAACCTGAGCGTGCCCGAGCGAATCATCCAGCAGAGCAACATCAAGGAACTGCTGCACGGCCTCAACGACGACCAGCAGAAGGTCCAGTCCGAAGCCAAGCGCCTGGCCAAGCTCAGGCAGGAGAAAAAAGAGGGAAACTTCGTCGGCAACTGGTTCTACGGTCGCAGCGACAAGATCCAGGAAGCACAGTTGGACCTCAACGCCTCGATCGGTCAACTGACGCAGAAATCGTCCCAGTTACTGGTGGTCAACACCGCCATCTCAAAGGTACTGAGCGACCAGCAGATTCTGCTGTTGCAACAGCAGAATCTGCTGAAGAAGCAGGCTGAAGAACTCCAGGCGCAGAACGAGAGAATCCTTGCGCAACAGATTCAGCTGGGCGAACAACAGGACGCGATCAATGCCGCGAATCAGGGACTTCTGGAAGCCAAGGGCCTGACTCAGGAGCAGGCACAGAAACTGGTGGGCTGCGTACGTCTCGTGACCGAAGCCGAACAGCGGATCGACAGCGCCGGCCAGGCATTGCGCAACAACCTGGAACAGCAGATGGAGGAAGTTGAAAAGCACTGTCTGAATCGCTTGGCGGCGGGGCTCGATGAGGTGGAGCGGCGCCAGGTGGAAAACGAAAGGCGCCTGGCCGATGCGATGGACGTACAGGCGCAGCAGAACCGCACCGAGTTCACCCAACTGGCAGAGGAAAACCAGACGTTTCACAAGCAGCTTCTGCAGGATGCACAAGCGTTCGAGGTGCAACAGAGCGAACGAGCTGCCTCACAGGACAGCCGCATCGCTACGCTGAGCGAACAGCATGCCGCCCAGGCTGAAAGGCAGGACCAGTGGCAGCTGGCTCATAGCCACAGCATGCAGGAACGAATCGAAGCCCACGAAGCCGACGTCAAGCATCGCTCAGCGGCAATGGAAGAATCCCTGGTCCGGTCACTCGAAAGCCAGCGTGAAAACCTGACGAATTCACAGGAGCAGTTGGCCGACCATCTGAGCGCTCTGGTGGCCAAGCAAGCGTTGAGCCTGTCGCATCAGCGCCTGGTGCTCGTCGGCGCCACCGTGTTGTCCATCGCCTCGCTGGGATGGCAGGCAGCGCAGCACTGGGCACTACTCTGAAGCGACGCGGCACGGCCTGGGTAGCCAGTTCCGTCTTTCGCCGCGCAGCGGCGAGAGCGGAGCGTGCACCGCAAGCCCCATACCCGACAGCCGTTCTAGCACCCTGCTGGTCGCGCGGTTTTCTGAGACAACTGAGCCATCGACCGCGCTAGCTGGCGCAGGCCGTCTCTATCTTGCTGCTCGGTGGACATCTCATCCTCTATTTCACGCCGTATCTAGCGACGATGCTTGGAACGACCGACGTTTCCACGGTGAGCGGACTGCCCTTGCTGATCGGCCTGGCGGCTCTGGGCGGCTATCTGGGCAACCGGCTGGCCGAGCGCGTCGGCCTCGTCTAGCCATGGTGATTTTTCTCACCTTCTGCCTGGCACTGCGACATTCCGCTGAGCTTGCACAGCGCCATCTTCATCCCGAGCGTGATGCCCTGGAGACCATCAGCTGTATGGTTTCTCCGGTCGTGCAAAGCTTCCGGCTCCATAGCGCCCCAGCCAGCAGCAGTACCGGAGCCTCCCTGAACACCTCGGTGAGGCACCTTGGGATGGGCCTGGGTGCGGCTATCGGCGGGCTCGTCATTGCGCTTGCTGACGTTGGCTGGCCCCCTGGATCGGTCTTGGCCTGACGGTACCGGCATTACTCTGTAATTGGCGCTGCTACCTACTAGAGAAGCGCTGCCCAAGGCCCGACCGAAGTGTTGATGCCAGCCTGCCATTCGCTCCTTTGATCAAAACCATGCCCCATAGGATCTAAGGCCAGGCACCGCCTGGATTGCAATCAAGCCTAAAACAACAAAGGCGCCCGAAGGCGCCTTTGTCTTACTGCAACAGTGTTTAGACCTTGCTGCGCTCGAAGCGCTTGCGGTCGTTCTCGTTGAGGTACTTCTTGCGCAGGCGGATCGACTTCGGCGTCACTTCCACCAGCTCGTCGTCGGCGATGAATTCCAGCGCCTGCTCGAGGGTGAACTTGATCGGCGGAACCAGGGCGATGACTTCGTCCTTGCCGGAAGCGCGCATGTTGTCGAGCTTCTTGCCCTTGGTGGGGTTGAGCACCAGGTCGTTGTCACGGCTGTTGATGCCGCACAGCTGGCCTTCGTAGATCTCGTCGCCCGGCGCCAGGAACAGCTTGCCGCGCGCCTGCAGGGTTTCCAGCGAGTAGGTCAGTGCGGTACCGGTAGCCATCGAAACCAGCACGCCGTTCTGGCGGTTGGTCACTTCGCCGGCCTTGATCGGGCCGTAGTGACTGAAGGTCGAGGTCAGGATGCCGCTACCCGAGGTCATGGTCAGGAAGTTGTTACGGAAGCCGATCAGGCCACGCGCCGGGATGGTGTATTCCAGGCGGACACGGCCCTTGCCATCCGGAACCATGTTGCTCAGGTCGCCCTTGCGCAGACCCATCTGCTCCATTACCGGACCCTGATGCTGCTCTTCGATGTCGATGGTGACGTTCTCGTACGGCTCCTGCTTGTCGCCGGCCTCGTTCTCGATGATCACCACTTCCGGACGGCCAACGGCCAACTCGAAGCCTTCACGACGCATGGTTTCGATCAGCACCGACAGGTGCAGCTCGCCACGGCCGGAAACCTTGAACTTCTCAGGGCTGTCGCCTGGCTCGACGCGCAGGGCGACGTTGTGCAGCAGTTCCTTCTCCAGACGGTCCTTGATGTTGCGGCTGGTGACGAACTTGCCTTCCTTGCCGGCGAACGGCGAGTCGTTGACCTGGAAGGTCATGCTCACGGTCGGCTGGTCGACGGTCAGCGGCGGCAGGGCCTCGACGGCGTTCTGGTCGCACAGGGTGTCGGAGATGTACAGCTCGTCCATGCCGGATACGCAGACGATGTCGCCAGCTTCGGCTTCCTGGACTTCAACGCGCTGCAGACCGGAGTGGCCCATGATCTTCAGGATGCGGCCGTTGCGCTTCTTGCCGTCAGCACCGATGGCGGTAACCGGGCTGTTGGCCTTGATGGTGCCGCGAGCGATGCGGCCGATGCCGATCACGCCGAGGAAGCTGTTGTAGTCCAGCTGCGAGATCTGCATCTGGAAAGGACCGTCGAGGTCTACTTTCGGCGACGGAACGTGGTCGATGATGGCCTGGAACAGGGCATCCATGTTGTCGTCCATCTTCTCGTGGTCCATGCCGGCGATGCCGTTCAGGGCACTGGCGTAGACGATCGGGAAGTCCAGCTGCTCGTCGGTGGCGCCGAGGTTGTCGAACAGGTCGAAGATCTGATCGATAACCCAGTCAGGACGCGCGCCCGGACGGTCGATCTTGTTCACCACGACGATCGGACGCAGGCCGGCCTTGAACGCCTTCTGGGTCACGAAGCGGGTCTGCGGCATGGGGCCGTCCTGAGCGTCGACCACCAGCAGTACGGAGTCGACCATACTCATCACGCGCTCGACTTCACCGCCGAAGTCGGCGTGGCCGGGGGTGTCGACGATGTTGATGTTGTAGCCGTTCCACTTCAGCGCGGTGTTCTTCGCCAGGATGGTGATGCCGCGTTCCTTTTCCTGGTCGTTGGAGTCCATCACGCGCTCGTTTTCCAGCTCCTTGCGGTCCAGGGTGCCGGACAGACGCAGCAGCTTGTCGACGAGGGTGGTCTTACCATGGTCGACGTGGGCGATGATGGCGATGTTGCGTAGATTCTCGATCACTGATTCTTTTCTCTGTAGATAGCTTCAAGCTGAGGCTGGAAGCTGGAAGTAGTCCGGACGAAGACAGTCTGTCCGAGGGTTGTACGGCCTGGCCTTGCGATCAGTGCCGGTCGGGAGGGCGGTGGCGGATGCTGCCGCCAAGCAGCCCCGGCTGTTTCACCGATGAGTCAGGCCGGACGATAGACGCGTACATTGACATGCCCCTCGCTCAGCAGATGGTGAGCATGCAGGCGGCTCATGACACCTTTGTCGCAATACAGCAGGTACTGGCGGTTTTCATCCAGCTCCTTGAAGCGGTTGTTCAGCGCATAGAAGGGTAGCGTCTGAACTTCGATGCCCGGCAGCTCGAGCGGTTCGTCCTCGGTGCTGTCGGGGTGACGAATGTCGAGGATGACCTGGCCAGCGCTCGGCTCGACGACTTCTTCCACCTGCAAATCCTGGCCCAGCTCGTCGATCACGCGGTCGATGGCGACCTGGCGGGCATTCGCCAGCGCACGTTCCAGGATAGCCATGTCGAACTGCTTTTCTTCGTGCTCTATACGATAGCGCTTGGCCTTGGTGGTCGGGTTCACCGAGATCACGCCGCAGTACTCGGGCATGTTCTTGGCAAACTCGGCGCTGCCAATCTCGAAGGCGGTGTCGATGATGTCCTGCTTGTGGCTGGCGATCAGCGGGCGCAGCACCAGCATGTCGGTGGCCGAGTCGATTACCGAGAGATTCGGCAGGGTCTGGCTGGAGACCTGCGAGATCGCCTCGCCGGTGACCAGCGCGTCGATGTGCAGGCGCTCGGCGATCTGCGTCGAGACGCGCAGCATCATGCGCTTGAGGACAACACCCATCTGGCTGTTGTCGACCTTCTGCAGGATTTCGCCGACCACTTCCTCGAACGGCACGCTGATGAACAGCACACGGTGCGAGCTGCCGTACTTCTTCCACAGATAATGAGCGACTTCCATCACGCCCAGCTCGTGGGCGCGCCCGCCGAGATTGAAGAAGCAAAAATGCGTCATCAGCCCACGGCGCATCATCTGATAGGCGGCGACAGTGGAATCGAAACCACCGGACATCAATACCAGGGTCTGCTCCAGCGCACCCAGCGGGTAGCCGCCGATGCCGTCATGCTGCTCGTGCACGACGAACAGGCGCTGGTCGCGGATCTCCATGCGCACTTCGACTTCCGGTGTTTTCAGCGAAATACCGGCGGCGCCGCACTGCTGGCGCAGCTGGCTGCCAACGTGGCGCTCGACGTCCATGGAGCTGAACGGATGCTTGCCGGCACGCTTGCAGCGCACGGCGAAGATCTTGCCCGGCAGGCGCTCGGCGTAGTGCACCTTGCATCTGGCGACAATGTCGTCGAGATCGCCCAGCGGGTACTCGTGCACTTCCAGGCAATGGGCGATGCCGGGCGTGCAGCGCAGGCGCTCGATCATCTCGCGCAGCAGCTTCGGCTCGCTGCGCACGGTTTCCACCTCGATGTTGTCCCACACGCCCTCGACCCGCAGGTCGGGATCGAGCTCGCGCAGCACGGTGCGGATGTTCTTCGCCAATTGGCGAATGAAGCCCTTGCGCACCGGCGGGCTCTTGATGGTGATTTCGGGGAAAACCTTGACGATCAGCTTCATGGAAACAGCGCGGCGCCGATGTGGCAGGAAAAGAGGGGCGCGGAGTATAGCGGAAACTGCTCAACATTTAACCGCTTTCTTCAAACGCAGCAGAACGCACCAAAAGAATGCACATGACCGGCGAGCCGCACCAATACCGCGCATCAATCCAGTGCAGCAGCTACGCTTTGAGACGCGCAAACGCTTCCGCAGCGCTGCCAGCGGCCTGCAGTTCCAAGAAAGAGCACTGGCATGCAATTTGCTCCCTTGTGAGGCAGGTCGCCTTGGCGGAACATCGCCGCCCGGCTTCACCCTGATTCGGAAGCTCACTGTCACGCTTCCACCACTTGGAGAACACCATGTCGAAGTCGCTTCAACTGATCAAAGATTACGATGTGAAGTGGATTGATCTGCGCTTCACCGATACCAAAGGCAAGCAGCACCACGTCACCGTTCCGGCTCGTGATGCCCAGGATGAAGACTTCTTCGAGCACGGCAAGATGTTCGACGGCTCCTCCATCCATGGCTGGAAAGGCATCGAAGCCTCCGACATGATCCTGATGCCGGTCGACGAAACCGCCGTGCTGGATCCGTTCACCGAAGAGCCGACCCTGATCCTGGTCTGCGACATCGTCGAGCCGAGCACCATGCAGGGCTACGACCGCGATCCGCGCTCCATCGCCAAGCGCGCCGAAGAGTTCCTCAAAGGCACCGGCATCGGTGACACCGTATTCGTCGGCCCGGAGCCGGAGTTCTTCATCTTCGACCAGGTCAAGTTCAAGTCGGACATCTCCGGCTCGATGTTCAAGATCTACTCCGAGCAGGGCTCCTGGATGACCGACCAGGATGTCGAAGGCGGCAACAAGGGCCACCGCCCGGCCGTCAAGGGCGGCTACTTCCCGGTTCCGCCGTGCGATCACGACCACGAAATCCGTACCGCCATGTGCAACGCCATGGAAGAAATGGGCCTGGTCGTTGAGGTTCACCACCACGAAGTGGCCACTGCCGGTCAGAACGAGATCGGCGTGAAGTTCAACACCCTGGTTGCCAAGGCTGATGAAGTTCAGACCCTGAAGTACTGCGTACACAACGTCGCCGACGCCTATGGCAAGACCGCGACCTTCATGCCGAAGCCGCTGTATGGCGACAACGGTTCGGGTATGCACGTACACATGTCCATCTCCAAGGATGGCAAGAACACCTTCGCTGGCGAAGGCTATGCCGGCCTGTCCGAGACCGCCCTGTACTTCATCGGCGGCATCATCAAGCACGGCAAGGCGCTGAACGGTTTCACCAACCCGTCGACCAACTCCTACAAGCGTCTGGTCCCGGGCTTCGAAGCACCGGTCATGCTGGCCTACTCGGCCCGCAACCGTTCCGCCTCGATCCGTATTCCGTACGTTTCCAGCCCGAAAGCCCGTCGTATCGAAGCGCGCTTCCCGGACCCGGCTGCCAACCCGTACCTGTGCTTCGCTGCACTGCTGATGGCTGGCCTGGACGGCATCCAGAACAAGATCCACCCTGGCGATGCAGCCGACAAGAACCTGTACGACCTGCCGCCGGAAGAAGGCAAGCTGATCCCGCAGGTGTGCGGCAGCCTCAAGGAAGCCCTGGAAGAGCTGGACAAGGGCCGCGCGTTCCTGACCAAGGGCGGCGTGTTCTCCGACGAGTTCATCGATGCCTACATCGAGCTGAAGTCCGAGGAAGAGATCAAGGTGCGCACCTTCGTGCACCCGCTGGAATACGACCTGTACTACAGCGTCTGATCCAGCTCGCGTGACAGGAAGGCCACCCTCGGGTGGCCTTCTTCGTTTCTGCAGTCCGGCGGCGATTCGTGCAGCTTGTCACGCCTCGCAAATCCCACCGATCGCACTTGCCTGCAACTCGGCGCAGTGCAAGGCTTCGGCAGTCCAACTCCGCGGAGCCTCCCATGCGTAGCGCACTGTTCAGCCTGCTGTTCATTCTCAGCCTTCCGGCCTTCGCCGAGATCTACAAGTACACCGATGCACAAGGCAATACGGTGTTCACCAATCAGCCGCCGGAGGGTGTCCAGGCCGATACCGTCGACCTGCCACCAGCCAATACGGTAAATATCCGCACGCCCGAACCGCCGCCACCGCTGCCGGACAGCCAGCAGACGCAGTCGGCCCCTTACCAGACGCTGATGCTGAGCGGGATTCCCGATGAAGAAGCCCTGCGCGCCAACAACGGCACCTTCGTCGTCAGCGCGCTGCTGGAGCCGCCGCTACGACCCGGCCACAGCTTGCGCTTCGTGCTGGACGGCATTCCCCAGACTGCCGCCAGTGCCGCAACCTCGCTGCAACTGAACAATGTCGAGCGGGGCGAGCACCGTCTACACATCGAGGTGCTGAGCGGCGAGAAGGTCATCCAGCGCAGCCAGCCGGAGCTGTTCACTGTGCAACGGGTGAATACCTCCAGCCCGGCATTGCGTCCGAAGCCTCCGAGGCCTGCTCCTTGATCATCCTGCGGCAGACCCTGGCCGTCGCACTGCTGGCGGCCGCCCTGCCCTGCCTTGCCGGCGTCTACTCCTATGTCGACGCCGAGGGCAATCGGGTCTTCACCGATCGCCCGGCCGGCGAGGCGGCCGAAGAAGTACACCTCAAGCCGTCCAACAGCATGCCTGCGCCGCCGATGTCGGCCGCACGCCCTACGGAACCGGCAGCACCGAAAGCCGCGAGCATCATCTATCAGTTGCACATCCTCAGCCCGACGGCGGACGAAGCGATCCGCAACAACGCCGGCAATGTCAGCGTCACCGTGCAGGCCGAACCGACGCTGCACCCCGGCCACGCCTATCAGGTACTGCTCGATGACCAGCCGTTCGGCGCACCCGGCGAACATACTTCCTTCGCCTTGAGTAACGTCGATCGTGGCACCCATCAGCTGGCGGTGGCTGTCGTGGATGAACAGGAGCGCGTCCTGCAACGCACCGCGAACCAGCCCTTTCACCTGATCCGCACCTCGCTAGCCCAGCGGCGCATGGTCAGTCCTTGCCAGAAGGCCGATTACGGCGTTCGCCCGGAATGCCCGCTGAAGGATAAGCCGGTAGAAAAACGCGACATTCCCTTCGTGCCCTTTCTATGATCACTGGGTGCACCTGTTTGGTGCGCCCTGAAGGTGACCAACTCGTTCGTCACCAATTTGGGTCACCGGACAGCCCGTAGGGCTGCAGCATCACGCCGATCCGCGCCGCAATGGCGCGTTTGGTTTGGTTCTTGCATTTCCTGCCAGAACTTCCGGACGCAGACCAGCCATGATCAACGAAGCCCTGCAACGCCTGCTGATCGAGAATCTGACTACCGCGACGCTGTTGCTCAACTCGCGCCTGCGCCTGGAGTACATGAACCCGGCTGCCGAAATGCTGCTGGCCGTCAGTGGCCAACGCAGCCACGGACAGTTCATCAGCGAGCTGTTCACCGAGTCGCCGGAAGCCTTGGCGGCCCTGCGCCAGGCGGTTGAAGAAGCCCATCCGTTCACCAAGCGCGAAGCCACCCTGACCTCCGCCACCGGCCAGACACTGACCGTGGACTACGCGGTGACCCCGGTACTGACCAGGCAGGAAACCATGCTGCTGCTGGAAGTGCTGCCACGCGACCGCCTGCTGCGCATCACCAAGGAAGAGGCCCAGCTGTCCAAGCAGGAAACCACCAAGATGCTGGTGCGCGGCCTGGCCCACGAGATCAAGAATCCGCTGGGCGGCATTCGCGGTGCGGCACAACTGCTGGCCCGCGAGCTGCCCGAAGAACACCTGAAGGACTACACCGAAGTCATCATCGAGGAGGCCGACCGTCTGCGTAATCTGGTCGACCGCATGCTCGGCTCTAACAAGCTGCCATCACTGTCGATGACCAACATTCACGAAGTGCTCGAACATGTCGCCAGCCTGATCGAGGCGGAATGCCAGGGAAGCATCATTTTGGTGCGCGATTACGATCCAAGCATTCCCGAAGTCCTGATGGACCGCGAACAGATGATCCAGGCCGTGCTCAATATCATGCGCAACGCCATGCAGGCACTGGCCGGGCAGAACGAGCTGGGCCTCGGCCGTCTCACCCTGCGCACCCGCACACTGCGGCAGTTCACCATCGGCCACATTCGTCATCGCCTGGTGACACGCATCGAGATCATCGACAACGGCCCGGGGATTCCCGCCGAACTGCAAAACACGCTCTTCTACCCGATGGTCAGCGGCCGCCCGGACGGAACCGGCCTGGGCCTTGCCATCACCCAGAACATCATCAGTCAGCACCAGGGTCTGATCGAATGCGAGAGCCATCCTGGCCACACCGTGTTCTCGATCTTCCTACCGCTGGAACAAGGAGCCACATCAGCATGAGCCGAAGCGAAAACGTCTGGATCGTCGACGACGACCGCTCCATCCGCTGGGTCCTGGAAAAGGCCCTGCAACAGGAAGGCATGGCCACGCAGAGCTTCGACAGCGCCGACGGTGTGCTGGCCCGCCTCGCCCGCCAGCAGCCGGATGTGATCATCTCCGACATCCGCATGCCCGGCCTCAGCGGTCTGGACATGCTCTCGCAGATCCGCGAGCAGTACCCTCGCCTGCCGGTGATCATCATGACCGCGCATTCGGATCTGGACAGCGCGGTGGCCTCCTACCAGGGCGGCGCCTTCGAATACCTGCCCAAGCCGTTCGACGTCGACGACGCCGTCTCGCTGGTCAAGCGCGCCAATCAGCACGCCCAGGAGCAGCAGAACCAGCAGGAACCGGCCAACCGCCACCACACTCCGGAGATCATCGGCGAGGCGCCGGCGATGCAGGAGGTGTTCCGCGCCATCGGCCGGCTCAGCCATTCCAACATCACCGTACTGATCAACGGCGAGTCCGGCACCGGCAAGGAGCTGGTGGCCCATGCCCTGCACCGCCACAGCCCGCGTTCGGCGTCGCCATTCATCGCGCTGAACATGGCGGCTATCCCCAAGGACCTGATGGAGTCGGAGCTGTTCGGCCACGAGAAAGGCGCCTTCACCGGTGCGGCCAATCAGCGCCGCGGCCGCTTCGAGCAGGCCGACGGTGGCACCCTGTTCCTCGACGAGATCGGCGACATGCCGGCCGATACGCAGACCCGTCTGCTGCGCGTGCTGGCCGATGGCGAATTCTACCGGGTCGGCGGCCACACGCCGGTGCGGGTCGACGTGCGCATCATCGCCGCAACCCACCAGGACCTGGAAACCCTGGTGCAGGCGGGCAAGTTCCGCGAGGACCTGTTCCACCGCCTGAACGTCATCCGCATTCATATTCCCAGGCTGTCCGATCGCCGCGAGGACATCCCGGCACTCGCCGAGCACTTCCTCGCCAGCGCCGCGCAGGAGCTCTCGGTGGAAACCAAGGTGCTCAAGCCGGAAACCAAGGAATACCTGCAGCACCTGCCCTGGCCGGGCAACGTGCGCCAGCTGGAGAACACCTGCCGCTGGATCACAGTGATGGCATCCGGCCGTGAAGTGCATGTCGACGACCTGCCGCCGGAGCTGCTCAACCAGCAGGCCGAGGCGCAGCCGGCGCACAACTGGGAACAGGCGCTGCGCAACTGGTCCGATCAGGCCCTGGCGCGCGGCCAGAGCAACCTGCTCGACGAGGCGGTGCCAGCCTTCGAACGCATCATGATCGAGACCGCGCTCAAGCACACCGCTGGTCGCCGTCGCGACGCCGCGCTGCTGCTCGGCTGGGGACGCAACACCCTGACGCGCAAGATCAAGGAGTTGGGCATGCGCGTCGATGGCAGCGATGACGATGACGGCGACGACAGCTGAGCGCGGCTGACACTGCATCGTGTTTAACGCGCTGCCAAGGGCGTCACCTGAATCATGGCTGCTTGTCGGCCGCCACCTGCACGGCGATACGCCAGCCACCATCGTGGCGCTCGCCCTGCCATTGCCCCTGCAGTCGCCGCGCCGCCACCAGATGCAGCAACAGGCCTTTCCCGGTCTGCTGCACGCGCCAGGCCACTGGCATGCCGTCGATCTGCAGTTGTCCGGATTGCGGCTCGCCTTCGGCCTGGAACAGCAGGGCGAACGCCCCTTCTAGGTGCTCGTCATATACCTCGGGTTCGCGGTCGAACTGCAACGAAAGGCCTTGCGGCTGCACCTCCACCAATGCCAGTTGCACCGGCCCGGGCGCGGTGAGCCGGCCGATCATCAGCCCCACCAGCAGCCCGATCAGCACCAGCGAACCGAAAAAGGTCCGGCGTATGCGGCGCATCGGGTCCTGCGCCCCGGTAGAATGCCGCCGGTCTTCAACCTCGGTGCTGCGCATGTTTCACGTGATCCTGTTCCAACCGGAAATTCCGCCCAATACCGGCAACATTATCAGGCTCTGCGCCAATACCGGCTGTCACCTGCACCTGATCGAGCCGCTGGGTTACGAGCTGGACGACAAGCGCCTGCGCCGCGCCGGCCTCGACTACCACGAGTACGCCACGCTGGAGCGCCACGCCGACCTACCGAGCTGCCTCGCGCGGATCGGCATCGACGCCGCAAACGCAGACGGCCCGCGGCTGTTCGCATTCACCACCAAGGGCTCGCAGCCGTTTCACGAGGTGCACTACCGACGCGGCGACGCCTTGCTGTTCGGCCCGGAGAGCCGCGGCCTGCCGCCGGAGATCCGCGACGCACTGCCCAACGAGCAACGCCTGCGCCTGCCGATGCGCCCCGACAGCCGCAGCCTGAACCTGTCGAACACCGTGGCCGTCACGGTATACGAGGCCTGGCGCCAGCACGGCTTCGCCATGGAGTGAGCGGTACAACCTTGTGACAAAGGGTCCTGAACGATCCGCCGTGGTCCCCGTCGTAAACAGACAAGCTCCCTTGGCAGCAGGAGAAACGACGTGTCCCAGACCAAGTTCAGGCCCTACCACGCGCCCGCGGGCGGCTGGGGATCAGCCTACTCCGTCGCCAATATCCTGCTGCGTGAGCGCGTATCGCCGGCCGGTATCGGCCTGCTGCTCAAGCAGAACAAACCTATCGACGGTTTCGCCTGTGTCAGTTGCGCCTGGGCCAAGCCGCATCCGTCACGACCACTGTCGTTCTGCGAGAACGGCGCCAAGGCGACTGCATGGGAAACCACGTCGCTGCGCTGCGGCCCGGAATTCTTTGCCAGGCACAGCGTTAGCGAGCTGCTCAACTGGAGCGACTACGATCTCGAGCAGCAGGGCCGGCTGACCCATCCGCTGCGCTACGACGCCGCCAGCGATCACTATCAGCCGGTGAGCTGGGATGAAGCCTTCGCCGAGATCGGTGCCGAGCTCAAGGCCATGGCCGATCCCGACCAGGTGGTGTTCTACATGTCCGGCCGCGCGGCGCTGGAAACGGCCTACATGTATGGCCTGCTGGCGCGGATGTACGGCACCAACAACCTGCCGGACAGCTCCAACATGTGCCACGAGAGCACCTCGGTGGCGCTACCGGAGAGCATCGGCGTGCCGGTGGCGACCGTCACCCTGAACGATTTCGAGCACACCGACGGGCTGTTCTTCTTCGGCCACAACACCGGCACCTCCAGCCCGCGGATGCTGCATCAGCTACAGGAAGCCCGTGAACGCGGCGCGCAGATTGTCACCTTCAACCCGCTGCGCGAGCGTGGGCTGGAGCGCTTCGTCAATCCACAGTCACCGCGCGAAATGCTCACACCGGACAGCACGGTGATCAGCACCCAGTATCACCAGCTCGCCATCGGCGGCGACATGGCCGCCATCGCCGGCATGTGCAAGGCGCTGTTCGAAATGGACGACCAGGCCGTCGCCGAGGGTCGCAAGCGCGTACTCGACGTGAACTTCATCGAGCAGCACACCCATGGCTTCGAGGATTTCGAACAGCGCATCCGCAGCTACAGTTGGGCGCAGCTGGAACGCCGTTCGGGGCTCAGCCGCGCCGCGCTGGAAGCGGCAGCGACCGTCTATGCGCGCTGCGAACGGGTGATCGCGCCTTATGGCATGGGCCTGACCCAGCACCGCTACGGCGTGCAGACCATCCAGATGCTGGTCAACCTGCTGCTGTTGCGCGGCAACATCGGCAAGGAAGGCGCAGGCATCCTGCCGGTGCGCGGTCATTCCAACGTGCAGGGCCAGCGCACCGTCGGCATCACCGAAAAGGCGGCAAAGGTGCCGGCGGACAATCTGCGCCGGCAGTTCGGCTTCGAGCCGCCAAGCGATGACGGCGTGAACACCGTGGAGGCTTGCGAGGGCATTCTCGATGGCAGCGTCCGTGGCTTCATCGGCCTGGGTGGCAACTTCGTCCGCGCCATTCCCGACACCCTGCAGATGGAGCCGGCCTGGCGCAGGCTGCGGCTGTCGGTGCAGGTGTCGACCAAGCTCAATCGCAACCACCTGATCACCGGCGAGGTGTCCTACATCCTACCCTGCCTGGGGCGCACCGAGATCGACCGTCAGGCCACCGGCGAGCAGCGTCACACCACCGAGGACAGCACCGGCTGCATCCGCGCTTGGCGCGGCGCCGCCGAGCCGGCCGGCGAACTGTTGCTATCGGAGCCGGCAATCATCGCGCGGCTGGCCAGGGCCACACTGGCACCCAACCCGATGCTGGACTGGGACGCCTGGGTCGCGGACTACAGCCTGATACGCGACGCCATTGCCGAGAGCTACCCGGAGATCTTCCACGACTTCAACGTGCGCATGATGGAGCCCGGCGGCTTCCATCGCCCGCTTGGCGCCAGCGAACGACGCTGGGATACCGAGTCTGGCAAAGCCAATTTCATCAACCCGCCATCGCTGGTTGCCGACCCCGACACCGAAGAAGACGGCCACGAGCAGCACGACGTGTTGCAGATGATGACGCTGCGCAGCAACGACCAGTTCAACACCACCGTCTACGGCTACGACGACCGGTTCCGCGGCATCCATGGCACCCGCGCGGTGATCCTGATGAACCGCAACGACATCGTCCGCCTCGGCCTGGCCGAAGGCGACCGCATCGAGGCGATCACCGTGGTCGACGATGGCGTGCACCGCGCGGTCAGCCCGTTGCGGGTCACGCCGTACGATATCCCCGAAGGCTGCTGCGCCGGTTACTACCCGGAATGCAATGCCCTGCTGCCGGTCTGGCACCATGCCGAACGCAGCAAGGTGCCGGCGGCCAAGTCGATTCCGGTGCGCCTGCGCAAGCTGATCGCCGCGTCGGTTGCCGGCGACGTGCCGCGCCAGCCCAGTCGCCCGCAGCGCAGCGAACAACCCGGGCCTGCCTAGCGCCTCGTGCAGAACCACGGCTGTCGATGAACCTCGCCGACAGCCGTTGAAAAGCCGGCAGCAGTCCCCCATATCAACCGCATTCGGGCATTCATCGCCCCGCAGTGTGGAGATTTTCCTTTGACCACCATCGTTTCAGTGCGCCGCAACGGCAAAGTCGTCATGGGCGGCGACGGCCAGGTTTCCCTGGGCAACACCGTCATGAAAGGCAACGCCAAGAAGGTCCGCCGCCTCTATCACGGCCAGGTTCTGGCGGGCTTCGCCGGCGCCACCGCCGACGCCTTCACCCTCTTCGAACGCTTCGAAGGGCAGCTGGAGAAACATCAGGGTCATCTGGTCCGCGCCGCCGTCGAGCTGGCCAAGGACTGGCGTACCGACCGTTCGCTGAGCCGCCTGGAGGCCATGCTGGCGGTGGCCAACAAGGACGCCTCGCTGATCATCACCGGCAACGGCGACGTGGTGCAGCCGGAAGACGACCTGATCGCCATGGGTTCGGGCGGCGGTTTCGCCCAGGCCGCGGCCAAGGCTCTGCTGCTCAAGGCCGGCGCCGACATGTCGGCCCAGGAGATCGCCGAAACGGCTCTGAACATTGCCGGCAGCATCTGCGTGTTCACCAATCAGAATCTGACCATAGAGGAGCTGGACAGCGCGATCTGACAGGCCGATGAGAAGCTGGCTGCGTTGGCAATACTGCGTTGCCCGCCTCGCCTAGGTTTTTCAAGCTGCCTGCTCGTTCCCTGCCCAGCTCCCGGAGTATTGAAAAAATGTCCATGACGCCCCGCGAGATCGTCCACGAACTCAACCGCCATATCATCGGCCAGGACGACGCCAAGCGCGCCGTGGCCATCGCCCTGCGCAACCGCTGGCGGCGCATGCAGCTGCCCGCCGAGCTGCGCCAGGAAGTCACCCCGAAGAACATCCTGATGATCGGCCCGACCGGTGTCGGCAAGACCGAGATCGCCCGACGCCTGGCCAAGCTGGCCAATGCGCCCTTCCTCAAGGTCGAGGCGACCAAGTTCACCGAGGTCGGCTATGTCGGCCGCGACGTCGAGTCGATCATCCGCGACCTGGCCGATGCAGCCTTGAAAATGCTGCGCGAACAGGAGGTGCACAAGATGCGCCACCGCGCCGAGGACGCCGCCGAGGAACGCATTCTCGACGCCCTGCTGCCGCCGGCACGTCCGGTGGGCTTCTCCGAGGAGCCAATGCAGCCGAGCGATTCCAACACCCGCCAGCTGTTCCGCAAGCGCCTGCGCGAAGGCCAGCTGGATGACAAGGAAATCGACATCGAGGTCGCCGAAAGCCCGGCCGGCGTGGAAATCATGGCACCGCCCGGCATGGAGGAGATGACCAACCAGCTGCAGAACCTCTTCGCCAACATGGGCAAGGGCAAGAAGAAGAGCCGCAAGCTGAAGATCAAGGAAGCCTTCAAGCTGATCCGCGACGAAGAAGCCGCGCGCCTGGTCAACGAAGAAGACCTCAAGGCCCGCGCCCTGGAAGCGGTCGAGCAGCACGGCATCGTCTTCATCGACGAGATCGACAAGGTCGCCAAGCGCGGCAACACCAGCGGCGCCGATGTCTCCCGCGAGGGCGTGCAGCGCGACCTGCTGCCGCTGATCGAAGGCTGCACGGTCAACACAAAACTCGGCATGGTCAAGACCGACCATATCCTCTTCATCGCCTCCGGCGCCTTCCACCTGTCCAAGCCCAGCGACCTGGTGCCGGAACTGCAGGGTCGCCTGCCGATCCGAGTCGAGCTCAAGGCGCTGTCACCGGAAGACTTCGAGCGCATCCTCACCGAGCCGCACGCGGCGCTCACCGAGCAGTACCGCGAGCTGCTGAAGACCGAAGGCCTGCACGTCGAATTCCTCGAAGATGGCATCAAGCGCATCGCCGAGATCGCCTGGCAGGTCAACGAAAAGACCGAGAACATCGGTGCGCGTCGCCTGCACACGCTGCTCGAGCGTCTGCTGGAGGAGGTTTCCTTCAGCGCTGCCGATATCGCCGCCAAGCAGGACGGCGAGGCGATCCGCATCGACGCTGCCTACGTCAACGAGCATCTCGGCGAGCTGGCGCAGGACGAAGACCTGTCGCGCTACATCCTCTAACCGTCGCGGCCGTGGCAATCGCCACGGCCGGTTCTTCCGGAGCGTTGCATGCGCATCCCCACCGCAATCAAGCTGCACAAGGCGTCGAAAACCCTGGAGCTGGAATATGGCAGCGACGAGCGCCATGTGCTGTCCGCCGAATTCCTGCGCGTGCATTCACCCTCGGCCGAGGTGCAGGGCCACGGTAATCCGGTGCTGCAGACCGGCAAGCTGAACGTAGGCCTCGAGCAGATCGAACCGGCCGGCCAGTACGCGCTGAAGCTGACCTTCAGCGACGGCCATGACAGCGGCCTGTTCACCTGGGATTACCTGGAGCGCCTGGCGCTGAATCAGCAGACGTTGTGGGAGGACTATCTCGCGGCACTGGCGGCCGCCGGCAAGTCGCGCGACCCAAATGAATCGGTCGTCAAGCTGATGTTGTGAGGGCGAACCCGTAGGGTGGATCACGCTTCACCGATCCACCGGGTGACGATCCACCGGGTGGCGGCCCACCGATTGGAGTCGCGGTGGATGTAAATAGCGACATCCACCCTACGCCCGGCACCTTATCGAGGCGCCCGCCAGGCTGACCGCCAGCTTAGGCCAGCGCCTTGTCCAGCGCCCGCTCGATCTGACCCTGAATGCTGCTGCCCATGGCCGAGAGCAGCAGGCCGAGGTTGAGCAGGACCTTCACGCTGTCCTCGTAGACTTCGATACGCCCATCCGCGCCGCTGCGCTTGACTGCCAGCACATCGCCCTGCCACTGACAGCTCACACCGAACTCGCGAGCCAGGCGTGCAGCCAGTTCGTCGGCCTTCTCGCGTGCGGCCTCGCGGCCAAGATTGTGGGTACGTTCGACGATGATCTGGGCCATGAGGACTCCTGGCTGCGCCCGAAAAGGCGCGCACTATAGCAAAGCGGCGCCGTCGATCGCCTGGCCGCCCCGCCTGCTCATGCCAGTGAACCCTCTGTCCCCCAGGCCTGTCACCGCCAGCGCCATCCTGCGACATGTCGCCGCTAGCCCTTTTGCCCGCGACCGCCAGCTCGACGCTTATCAGCCGCCTATTTAGGTTTAGAATGCCGGGCACATTCTTTCCGGCGAAAGTGACATGACCGACCCTCGCAAAGCGCATGACGCAGAACCGACCACCCATTTCGGCTACAAGAACGTGCCGGAAAGCCAGAAGGCGCAGAAGGTGGCCGAGGTGTTCCACTCCGTGGCCGCCAAGTACGACCTGATGAACGACCTGATGTCCGGTGGCGTGCATCGCCTGTGGAAGCGCTTCACCATCGAGCTGTCCGGCGCCCGCCACGGCAATCGCATCCTGGACATCGCCGGCGGCACCGGTGACCTGACCCGCCAGTTCTCGCGCATCGTCGGCCCCACCGGCGAGGTGGTGCTGGCTGACATCAATGCTTCGATGCTCAAGGTCGGCCGCGACAAGCTGCTGGACAAGGGCGTGGCCGGCAACGTCAGGTTCGTTCAGGCCGATGCCGAGAAGCTGCCCTTCCCGGACAATCACTTCGACGTGGTCACCATCGCCTTCGGCCTGCGCAACGTGACGCACAAGGAAGACGCAATCGCGTCGATGCTGCGCGTGCTCAAGCCGGGCGGCCGCCTGCTGGTACTGGAATTCTCCAAGCCGACCAACCAGCTGTTTTCCAAGGCCTACGACGCCTACTCGTTCAGCCTGCTGCCGATGATGGGCAAGCTGATCACCAACGACGCCGAGAGCTATCGCTACCTGGCCGAGTCGATCCGCATGCACCCGGATCAGGAAACGCTCAAAGGCATGATGGAGACCGCCGGTTTCGAGCGCGTCAGCTATCACAACATGACCGGCGGCATCGTCGCCCTGCACCGCGGCATCAAACCCTGATGTTGCGCGCTGCCCTGCTGGCCGGTGCCGAGCGTGGCATCAATCGCGTCCTGCGCCTGGACCCCACGGCATTGCCGCGACTGGCACGCCTGAGCGGCCGGATCATCGAGATCGACTGCACGGCGCCGGCCTGGCGGCTGTTCATCCTTGCCGACGACGAAGGCCTGCGCCTGGCCAGCAACTGGGGCGCGGATGCCGACTGCCGCCTGCGCGCGCCCGCGAGCAGCCTGCTGCGCCTGGCCGTCAGTCGCAACAAGACCGCCGTGCTGCATGGCCCCGAGGTCGAGATCGACGGCGACAGTGGGCTGCTGATGAACCTCGCTGAGGTGCTGCAGGATCTGGAGCTGGACTGGGAATACGAAATTTCCCGCTGGCTCGGACCGGTCGGCGCACAACTGCTCGGCTCCAGCCTGCGCAGCCCAGTGGACTGGGTACGCGACAGCGCCGACTCGCTGCGTCAGGACCTTGCCGACTACCTCAGCGAGGAATCGCGGATGCTGGTCGGCCAGGCCGAAGCCCAGGCACGCTTCGACGAGCTGGATGACATGAAACTTGCCCTCGACCGACTCGAAGCCCGCATCGAGCGCCTCGCCCTCAACCTGAATCCAGATCACCCCGAATGAAGCTGTTCGCCGCCGCACGCCGCCTGTTTCGCATCCTGCTGGTGGTGATCCGCTACCGCCTCGATGACATCATCCTCGACCTGCCGATGCCCTGGTGGTTGCGCGCCACCAGCTACCTGCTGCCCTGGCGCTGGATTCCGCGACGCCACAGCGAGCTGTCGCGCGGCGCACGCCTGCGTCTGGCACTGGAGGGCCTGGGGCCGATCTTCATCAAGTTCGGGCAGATCCTCTCCACCCGCCGTGACCTGCTGCCGCCGGATATCGCCGAAGAGCTGGCGATGCTGCAGGACCGCGTGCCGCCCTTCGATTCAGCCGTCGCCACGGCACTCATCGAGCGCCAGCTGGGCGCTCCGGTAGGGGAGATCTTCGCCCGTTTCGACAGCAAACCGCTGGCCTCCGCGTCGGTGGCGCAGGTGCACGCGGCCAAGCTGCGTTCCGGCGAGGAAGTGGTGGTCAAGGTGGTGCGCCCGAACCTCCGGCCGATCATCAGCCAGGATCTGGCCTGGCTGTTCATGCTGGCCAACAGCGCCGAACGCATTTCCATCGACGCGCGCCGCCTGCACCTGGTGGAAGTGGTCGACGACTACGCCAAGACCATCTACGACGAGCTCGACCTGCTGCGCGAAGCGGCCAACGCCAGCCAGCTCAAGCGCAACTTCGAGGGCTCGGCGCTGCTTTACGTGCCGCAGGTGTACTGGGACTACTGCCGCCCGCAGGTGCTGGTGATGGAACGCATCTACGGCGTACCGGTGACCGACATGGCTGGGCTGGCACGACAGAACACCGACATGCGCCAGCTGGCCGAGCGCGGGGTGGAGATTTTCTTCACCCAGGTGTTCCGCGACAGCTTCTTCCACGCCGACATGCACCCCGGCAACATCTTCGTCAGCACCCACCAGCCCTGGAGCCCGCAGTACATCGCGGTGGACTTCGGCATCGTCGGCAGCCTGACGCCGGAGGACCAGGATTATCTGGCGCGCAACCTGATGGCCTTCTTCAAGCGCGACTACCGCAAGGTCGCGCAGCTGCACATCGATTCGGGCTGGGTGCCGGCGGAAACCAAGGTCAACGAATTCGAGGCCGCGATCCGCACCGTCTGCGAGCCGATCTTCGAGAAGCCGCTGAAGGACATCTCCTTCGGCCAGCTGCTGGTGCGCCTGTTCCAGGTGGCGCGTCGCTTCAACATGGAAGTGCAGCCACAGCTGGTATTGCTGCAGAAGACCCTGCTCAACATCGAAGGTCTCGGCCGTGAGCTGTACCCGGATCTCGACCTCTGGAGCACCGGCCAGCCGTACCTCGAGCGCTGGATGCGCGAGCGCATGAGCCCCAAGCAGCTGATCAAGAACGTGCACGCGCAGATTGAACAACTGCCGCACCTGGCCAACATGACCCGCGAGCTGCTCGAGCGCATGGCGCACCCGCACGCGAACAACCCACCGCCGCCCTGGCGCGAGCGTCACCACGGCTGGCCGCTGCGTCTGATCGGCGCCGTACTGCTCGGCAGCGGCGCGACCCTGGCGGCCAGCGCCGACAGCCTGACCGCCGTAACCGC
Organism: Pseudomonas sp.; assembly: GCA_007713455.1. Taxonomy (GTDB): domain Bacteria; phylum Pseudomonadota; class Gammaproteobacteria; order Pseudomonadales; family Pseudomonadaceae; genus Stutzerimonas; species Stutzerimonas chloritidismutans. The sequence continues at coordinate 108,266 of VMRT01000010.1, read as the reverse complement.
CTGGCCGGCGTGGGTGATGTTGGTAGCCGGCATCTTCATCGTGGTGCGCCGATAGCCATCCCTGGTGCAGGCTGGCACACTTGGCCCATTGAGCGGAGAATCCGATGAACTGGCTGGACGAAATCAACTGGAACGCCGACGGTCTGGTGCCGGCGATCGCCCAGGACCACAAGACCGGCCGCGTGCTGATGATGGCCTGGATGAATCGCGAAGCCCTGGCGTTGACTGCGCAGGAAAACCGCGCCATCTACTGGTCGCGTTCGCGTAATCGGCTGTGGCGCAAGGGCGAGGAGTCCGGACATGTGCAGCAGCTGCACGAGCTGCGCCTGGACTGTGACGCCGACGTGATCATCCTGATGATCGAGCAGATCGGCGGCATCGCCTGTCACACCGGTCGGGAAAGCTGCTTCTACCGCGTTTTCGAAAACGGCGCCTGGAAGGTCGTCGAGCCGGTCCTCAAGGACCCGCACGCCATCTATGCGGAGCACAAGCATGAGTGACACCCTGACCCGTCTGGCCGAGGTGCTGGAAGCCCGCAAAGGCGCGGCGCCGGACAGCTCCTACGTTGCCAGCCTGTACCACAAGGGCCTGAACAAGATTCTTGAGAAGGTCGGTGAGGAATCGGTGGAAACCATTCTCGCCGCCAAGGACGCCGCCGTCAGTGGCGACTCCAGCGACCTGATCTACGAAACCGCTGACCTCTGGTTCCACAGCCTGGTCATGCTCGCCGCGCTCGGCCAGCACCCCCAGGCCGTACTGGATGAACTGGACCGGCGCTTCGGTCTCTCCGGACACGCGGAAAAAGCCGCGCGTCCGCAAACCTGATTCACATCGGAGATATCACCATGGGTTTTGGCGGCATCAGCATCTGGCAACTCCTGATCATTCTGCTCATCGTCATCATGTTGTTCGGCACCAAGCGCCTCAAGGGCCTGGGCTCCGACCTCGGTGATGCGATCAAGGGCTTCCGCAAATCCATGGGCACCGACGAGGAAAAGCCCGGCGTCGAAGACAAGCAGAACCAGACCATTGACGCGCAGGCGCGCAAGGTCGAAGAACCGACCAAGAAAGACCAGTGATAACGTTCCATGCGGCCGAGCGGCGTCCTTCGCTGCCCGGCCGCTCTCCCTATTGATGTGAGCACGTCCTGATGTTCGATATCGGTTTCACCGAACTGCTACTGGTCGGCCTGGTGGCATTGATGGTGCTCGGGCCGGAACGCCTGCCCGGTGCAGTTCGCACTACGGGACTGTGGGTTGGCCGGCTGAAACGCAGCTTCAGCAACATCAAGGCCGAGGTGGAGCGCGAGATCGGTGCCGACGAGATCCGTCGGCAGCTGCACAACGAGCGCATCCTCGACCTGGAGCGGGAAATGAAGCAAAGCATCATGCCGCCGACTTCGACCACCAGCTCGAGCACCGCCACGCCACCGCCGACCGAAAACACGGCGAGCGAAACTGCGGACAGTACCGGCGCCGCCGTTACGCCCAGCCCCAGCCCGGAAGTGCCGCCAGCTGCACCTGTTGCTGAACCCGCACCTACCCCTCGCCCCGACAGATCGCCAGAACCATGAGCCAGTCTTCCATCGATGATCAGGAAATGCCCCTGATCGCTCATCTGACCGAACTGCGCAAGCGCCTGCTGCGCTGCGTCGTGGCCATCGGCCTGCTGTTCGGCGGGCTGTTCTACTTCTCCCAGCAGATCTACGCACTGGTCGCCGCACCGCTGCGCGCCTATCTGCCGGAAGGCGCGACGATGATCGCCACCGGCGTCGCCTCGCCCTTCCTGACACCGTTCAAGCTGACCTTGATGGTCGCGCTGTTCCTGTCGATGCCGATCATCCTGTACCAGATATGGGGCTTCATCGCCCCAGGCCTGTACAAGCACGAAAAGCGCATCGCCGTGCCGCTGCTGGTGTCGAGCATTTTCCTGTTCTACGCCGGCATGGCCTTCGCCTATTTCGTTGTGTTCCCGATCATGTTCGGCTTCTTCGCCAGCGTGACGCCGGAAGGCGTGGCGATGATGACGGACATCGGCCAGTACCTGGACTTCGTGCTCACGCTGTTCTTCGCCTTCGGCGTGGCATTCGAGATTCCAGTGGCGACTTTTCTGCTGATCTGGGTGGGCATCGTCGACGTCGCCACCCTGCGCAAGAGCCGACCCTATGTGGTCGTCGGCTGCTTTGCCGTCGGCATGGTGCTGACGCCACCGGACGTGTTCTCTCAGTCTTTGCTGGCGATACCGATGTGGCTGTTGTTCGAAGCCGGGGTGATCTGCGGCAGCATGATCAAGACGCGTGAAGCGCAGTTCCGTGGCGATGCCGAGGAAGACCCTGCAGAAGCCAGCGACCAGCCCCCCGCGCCGCGTCCGTGAACCTGCTGCTGCTCGACACGGCCGATTTCATCGCCGATGACCGTGTATTGCTGCGTGACCGGCGCCTGACTCACCTGCAACAGGTCCATCGCGCCGAGGCGGGCGAGCAGCTCAGAGTTGGCCGCGTGGGCGGCAACATGGGCAGCGGACAGCTGCTGCGCCTGGATGCTCACGAGGCAGAGCTGCAGGTCAGCTTCGACCAACCACCGCCGGCGAAGCTGCCGGTGACCCTGCTACTGGCGCTTCCACGACCTAAGATGCTGCGCCGCGTGCTGCAGACCGTGGCCGCCATGGGCGTGCCGCGGCTGGTATTGCTCAACAGCTATCGCGTCGAGAAAAGCTTCTGGCAAACGCCATTCCTCGAGCCCGCCGCCATCCACGAGCAGCTGATCCTCGGCCTGGAACAGGCGCGTGACACCGTCCTGCCGGAGGTCATTATCGAGAAGCGCTTCAAGCCCTTCGTCGAGGATCGCCTGCCTCAGCTTGCCGCAGACACCCTGGGGCTGGTCGGCCATCCCGGCGATTTTCCCCATTGCCCCCGTGCCGTAACGCAGCCTGTCACCCTGGCGATCGGCCCGGAAGGCGGCTGGATTCCCTACGAGGTGGACAAACTGGCCGCGGCCGGTCTGCAGCCGGTCCAGCTGGGCGAGCGCATCCTGCGCGTGGAAACGGCGGTCAGCGCCCTGCTTGCCCGGCTGTTCTGAGCCTGAACGGCTGACGCACTACCTTCGCCGCTCGCCGCCCGGCCGATGCGCCCCGATGAACGTAACGCACCCACCCGGTGCAAGGGAGTCACAGATAAGGACTGCTCACGCTTCAGCGCGTCTGCGCTGCGGCCTCGACACTCCAACGAATCCCTAAAAGAGCCGTTCTTGCCATGCGACCATTGACCATCGACATGCACCGTCTGGAGTACGCTCTGGATGGACGCGACAGCGCCGAGTACTACCTGGACCTTGAAAGCGGTGCCATCCGCGCCGTTTTTCCCCGCGAGCCAGCCCCCGGTGTCATGGAGAAATACGACGTACAGCAGGATCGCTATCTGCACATCGAACCGCTGGAGCTCGCGCAATCCATGGCGATGCGTGAGGCCTTCCTCTTCACCCAACACGACCCGATCGCCCACGCGGTGCTGAGCAGTGCGCTGAACGGCCGCAAGCCGCTGCGCACCTTCGACTTCAAGCTGGAGGATTTCCCTGCGGTGAGAGAGGCCTGGCTGGACTACCAGACCGTGCAGCTGCGCGAGTACGCGATCACCTGGCTGCGCGAGAACGACCTGGAACCGGTCCGGCACTGATTCACGCGCGTCAGCTTTCGAGGAGAAAGGTCACAGGACCGTCGTTGACCAGATGCACCTGCATCTCGGCGCCGAAACGCCCGCAGGCCACCTGTGTATGCTGCTGGCGCGCCTGGGCCAGCAGGTAGTCGTAGAGCGCTTCGCCGTGCGCTGGTGGCGCGGCGCTGGAGAAACTCGGCCGCAGCCCGCTGCGGGTGTCGGCCGCCAGGGTGAACTGCGATACCAGCAGCAGACCACCGTCGATATCCTTCAGCGAGCGATTCATCTTGCCCTGCTCGTCGCTGAAGACGCGGTAGTTGAGCAGCTTGTGCAACAGCTTGTCGGCGCGGGCATGATCGTCCTCGCGCTCGACGCCCACCAATACCAGCAGCCCCTGATCGATGGCACCGACCACCTCGCCTGCGATCTCGACCCGTGCCTGACGGACACGCTGGATCAATGCTTTCATCGCTGGGCGGCTCCGTCAGGCGTCTGTCGGAGGCAGATCGAGCAAGCGGTGGGCGATCTCACCGGTCGCCCGAATCAGCGCATCGGTAATGCCTAGCTCCGCCGCCGAATGCCCGGCGTCGCGAATGATCTGCAACTCGCTGTTCGGCCACGCCTGATGCAGCGCCCAGGCATTGTCCAGCGGGCAGATGGCATCGTAACGGCCGTGCACGATGATGCCCGGCAGGTGGGCGATCTTCGGCATGTCGCGCAAGAGCTGATCCGGCTCGAGAAAGGCCTGATTGACGAAGTAGTGGCATTCGATCCGCGCCATCGACAGCGCCCGGTGCGCATCGGCAAACCGCTCGACGACGTTGTGATTCGGCCGCAGCGTGGCGGTGCGACCTTCCCAGCAGGACCACGCCTTGGCGGCGTGCATCTGGGCGATCTGGTCGTTGCCGGTGAGACGGCGGTAGAACGCTTGCATCAGATCGTCGCGTTCCTCCAGCGGAATCGGCGAGAGGAAGTCCTGCCAGTAGTCCGGGAAGAGCCGGCTGGCGCCTTCCTGATAGAACCAGGCGAGGTCCTGCGGACGGCAGAGGAAGATGCCTCGCAGGATCAGCGCATGCACATGCTCGGGATAGCGCTGGGCGTAGGCCAGGGAGAGCGTCGAGCCCCAGGAACCGCCGAACAGCACCCACTTGTCGATGCCCAGATGCTCGCGGATGCGCTGCATGTCGGCAATCAGATGTGCGGTGGTGTTGTTCTCCAGGCTGGCATGGGGCGTCGAACGTCCGCAGCCACGCTGATCGAAGGTGATGATGCGGTACAGGGTCGGATCGAAGAAGCGGCGGCTGAGGGCATCGCAGCCCCCGCCGGGACCGCCATGGACGAACAATACGGGCAGACCATCCGGCGACCCACTCTCGTCGACATAGAGCACATGCGGTTCTTCCACCGCCAGCTCGTGTCGGGCGTAGGGTTTGATCTCCGGATACAAGGTCTGCATGGCACACTCCTGATCTGCGGCGGGCCGGCTGGCCCCCATGACGTTAGCGGCATCATAACGAGGTTCACGGAGTTGAGCATGTCAGCATGGAAAATAGCGGCACTGGCGCTATTAATGACTCTGGCCGGCTGCGGCCGGGACGACCCGGAAGCAGCGCTGCAGCAGGCCGCCGAGCAGTTGCAGACGACCCTGGAGAACAAGCAGGTCGGCGACCTGATGGAACTGCTGCACGCAGATTTCCAGGCGCAGCGGCAGTACGATCAGGAATGGGCGCGGCGCACGGCAACACTGATGTTCCTGCGCCATCGCAATGTCCGGGTAATCGCCCTCAGCCAGCGCAGCTGGGTCGATCCGACCTATCCCGATCGCGGCCATACCGAGGCACAGGTGACGCTCGCCGGCGCCGAATCACTCCTGCCGCAGCAGGCGGGGCATTATCAGGTCAGACTCGAGTGGCGCCAGGACCGAGGCGAATGGCAGCTGGCGCGTCTGGAATGGGACTGAGCAGGCCAAACGATTACTGGCGCCAGATCAGTTCGCTGGTGTCGTAACCGCGCCGCTCGGCCTCGGAGAGCAGGCGATCGCGGGTCGCCTGGTCGACCTCGGTGTCCCGCGCAAGCAGCCAGAGATACTTGCGATCCGGGCTGCCGACCAGCGCAGTGCTGTAGCCCTCGTCCAGATAGAGCACCCAGTAGTGGCCCTTGGTCAGACCGGGAAAGAGCCGGCTGAACCAGTTGTCGAAGCGCACCCACAGCCGATCGGTAATACCGGCTTCCTGCGGCACCGCTTCGCCTTTGGCTTCCTGCCAGTCGCCGTCTTCTGTTTCGCAACGGTTGGTCACCGCCACGCTGCCATCGGCCTGCAACTGGTAATTCGCTTCGGAGCGTATGCAATTGCGCTGAAAGAACATCGGCAAGCGCGCCAGCTCGTACCAGGTCCCCTGATAGCGTTGAAGGTCGACCTCGCCGACCGTTTCAGGGGGCTGTTCGCGCCCGCCTCCTGCGCAGCCGCTCAACAGCATCAGGCACAGCAGGGCAACGACACTCGCACGCATGGGATATCTCCTGAGTTACATCAGCAGTTATTTCAGCCCCTTGCCGGAAAACATCATCACCTTGTCGCCGGCGAACTGGACGCTGATGAAGCGATTCTTCTCTCCCCAGGTGCAGCTCGACATCCCCAGCGCCCCGGCGCATTCGGAGGGTTTGCCGAGCAACTGCTCGACTTCCACCCGTTCCATGCCGGGCTTGAGCTTGGCGAAGTTTTCCTGGGTGATCGGACTGCAGGCAGCCAGCAGGACGACGCAGGCAATCAGCAATGGGGTACGTAATGGCATATCGAGCTCCTTGCTTGTTCTAAGGTTCAATGCCCCGCGGAAGCGGTGCCGCGGAGCGTTGGCCGGAAATGGCATCCGCGCTCAGAAGGACGAGCCCGGCTGTTCCAGAAATAGTCGCTCGGCGTCACTGGACTCGCGGCCGAGAATTGCATTGCGATGCGGGAAGCGACCGAAGCGGGAGATCACCTCGCGGTGGCGCTCGGCATAGTCGAGAAAGCCGACGAACAGCGGTTGTTCAGCCTCGTCGGCGATGTCGCGCAAGGCAGTGAACTGCGCGACGGCCAGATCCTGGGTTGCCAGGTTCTCCGCGTGCTCCAGCACCAGGTAGATGAACACACGCTGGATCGGCGCCAACAGCATGTCGCCGCCGTGGGCCAGGCCATCGCGAACCAGGTACTGGGCGCGCTCGTCGCCGGCGAAAGCCTTCGGCGTGTTGCGATGGATCATGCGCGGCAGCTGATCGAGCAGCAGCACCAGTGCGAGCCAGCCCTCGGGCAATTCGGCCCAGTCCTGCAGCTCGCCGTTCAGAGCCTGTTCGACCAGTGCGCCGAAGCGCTGGCGCGCCTCGTCGTCCTGTTCTGCGCGATAGCCAAACCAGAGTCGCTGCTTTTCAGCCGCGATCTCGCTGGCGCTGGTGCCCTGGCCGAACCACCAGTGGAGCAAGTCCTGCCAGGGCGCCTGCATCGGTCAGCCCTGGTGGTAGCCGGTGACGCGCTCGACTTCTTCCTTCGAACCGAGGAACACCGGCACGCGCTGGTGCAGGGACTCCGGCTGAATTTCCAGGATGCGCTGCGTACCGTTGGTGGCGGCGCCGCCGGCCTGCTCGACGATCATCGCCATCGGGTTGGCCTCGTACATCAGGCGCAGCTTGCCGGCCATGGAAGGGTCGCGGTTGTCACGCGGGTACATGAACAGGCCGCCGCGGGTGAGGATGCGATGCACGTCGGCCACCATCGAGGCAATCCAGCGCATGTTGTAGTTCTTGCCCAGCGGGCCGTCCTTGCCGGCCAGCAGCTCGCCGACATAGCGCTGCACCGGCTCTTCCCAGTGGCGCTGGTTGGACATGTTGATGGCGAATTCGGCGGTGCTCTGCGGAACGCTGAGGTTCTCGTGGGTAAGCACGAAGCTGCCCAGCTCACGATCCAGGGTGAAGCCCATCACGCCGTGGCCGAGAGTCAGAATCAGCATGGTCTGCGGGCCGTAGATGGCGTAGCCGGCGGCAACCTGCTTGGTCCCCGGCTGCAGGAAGGCTTCCTCGCCGAGTGCGTCGTTCTGACTGAAACAGGCATCCGGGCAGCGCAGCACGGAGAAGATGGTGCCGACCGAGACGTTGACGTCGATATTGCTCGAGCCGTCCAGCGGATCGAAGACCAGCAGATAGGCACCCTTCGGGTACTTGCCGGGAATCTGGTAGGCGTTGTCCATTTCCTCGGACGCCATGCCGGCCAGGTGGCCGCCCCACTCGTTTGCCTCCAGCAGGATTTCGTTGGAGAGCACGTCGAGCTTCTTCTGCACTTCGCCCTGGATGTTCTCGCTGTCGGCGCTACCCAGTACGCCTCCGAGGGCGCCCTTGGATACCGCGTGGCTGATTTCCTTGCACGCTCGTGCCACGACCTCGATGAGAAAGCGCAGATCAGCAGGCGTGTTGTTACTGCGAGTCTGCTCGATGAGGTAGCGACTGAGGGTTACGCGTGACATGGAAATGACTCCGGAGGAAGGATAAACCCGCGCAGTTTAGCAGGCCGTAGGAAAACTAACTCCCCTCAGACAGGTCCGCCCCCTGCAGAGTTCAGCGAAGCGGCGGCCAGATTGCCAGCACGGTCGGCAACCCTCGCCATTTGTGGCTGCGCGCCGGCGGATGACACTCCGGCGCGCCGGCCATCACAGCACTTTCCAGATCTCCCGGGCGTACTCGCGAATGGTGCGGTCCGACGAGAACCAGCCGGTGCGGGCGGTGTTCAGCACGGAGGAACGCCACCAGCGTGCCGGATCACGCCAGCACTCCTCGACATCCAGCTGCGCCTGCCAGTAAGCCTCGAAATCGGCGCAGACCATGAAGGTGTCGTGCCAGCTGATGCCATCCACCAGCCCGGTGTAACGGCCCGGATCACCCGGCGAGAAGGCACCGCCACGAATCGCCGAGAGCACTTCGCTGAGCCGCGGCGACGCGCCGATGATGGCTTCGGCGTTGTACTCGTTGGCCTGCTTGCGCACATTCACCTGCTGCGCGGTAAGGCCGAAGATGAACATGTGTTCAAGGCCGATCTGCTCGCTCATCTCCACATTGGCGCCGTCCAGGGTGCCGATGGTCAGCGCCCCGTTGAGGGCGAACTTCATGTTGCTGGTACCCGAAGCCTCCAGGCCGGCGGTGGAAATCTGCTCCGACAGGTCCGCCGCCGGGATGATGTCCTCGGCCAGACTGACGTTGTAGTTGGGCAGGAACACCACCTTGAGCAGGCCGCGCACGGTGGGGTCGGCATTGATGGTATTGGCGATGTCGTTGGTCAGCTTGATGATCAGCTTGGCCTGGTGATAGCTCGCCGCCGCCTTGCCGGCGAAGATCTTCACCCGCGGCACCCAGTTGCCGCCCGGATCGGAGCGAATCGCCTGGTACAACGCGACGGTGTGCAGCAGGTTGAGCAACTGGCGCTTGTACTCGTGGATGCGTTTGACGTGCACGTCGAATAGCGCGGTCGGGTCGACGCTGATGCCCAGCCGCTCCTGGATCACATTGGCCAGGTGACGCTTGTTGGCCAGCCGCTGCTCGGCGAAACGCTGACGGAACGCGGCCTGTTCGGCAAAGGGTTCGAGCTCGCGCAGGCGGGTTTCCGGCTCATCGAGCACCTCCTCGCCGACATGCTCCACCAGCAACTGGGTCAGCTGCGGATTGGCCTGGTAGAGCCAGCGGCGGAAGGTAATACCGTTGGTCTTGCTGTTGATCCGCTGCGGGTAAAGGCTGTGCAGATCGGTGAACACGGTCTTGCGCATCAGCTGGGTGTGCAGCCCGGATACGCCATTGGTGCTGTGCGAACCGAGGAAGGCCAGATTGCCCATGCGCACCCGGCGACCGTGATCTTCCTCGATCAGCGATACCGAGCGCAGCAGCTCGGCATCGTGGACGCCGCGCTCGCGCAGCTGGTCGAGATGGTAGGCGTTGATCAGGTAGATGATCTGCATGTGCCGCGGCAGCAGGCGCTCCATCAGGCCCACCGGCCAGGTTTCCAGCGCTTCGGGCAGCAGCGTGTGGTTGGTGTAGGACAGCGTGGCCGTCGTCAGCCGCCAGGCGTGCTGCCACTCGTAGCTGTGCACGTCGACCAGCAGGCGCATCAGCTCGGCCACGGCAATCGCCGGGTGGGTGTCGTTGAGCTGGATGGCGGTGTACTCGGGCAGGCTGTCCAGCGAACCGCGCTGCTTGATGTGGCGACGCAGCAGGTCCTGCAGCGAAGCGGCGACGAAGAAATACTCTTGGCGCAGGCGCAACTCCTGCCCGGCCTCGGTGCTATCGGCCGGATAGAGCACCCGTGAAATGCTTTCGGCGCGGGCCTCTTCGGCCGCTGCACCGATATGGTCACCGGCGTTGAAGCGCGCCAGATGGAAATCCGCCTCGGGTCGCGCACGCCAGAGGCGCAGCGTGTTCACCCCGGCGCCGCGCCAACCGACGATGGGGGTGTCATAGGCGATCGCCCGTACCCCTTCGGCCCAGTGCCAGAAGTGCTGGACCTCGCCTTTCTCGTTGGTGGCCGCCGTGACGCTGCCGCCGAAGCCGATCAGATACTTCACCTCGGAGCGCTCGAACTCCCAGGGGTTGCCGAAATCCAGCCAGGTCTCGGTCTGCTCGTGTTGCCAGCCATCGACGATGGCCTGGCGGAACAGGCCGTGGTCATAACGGATGCCGTAACCATGGGAGACCACGCCGAGGGTCGCCATGCTCTCCATGAAGCAGGCCGCGAGCCGGCCGAGGCCGCCATTGCCGAGCGCCGCGTCAGGCTCCAGCAGGCGGATGCGTTCGATATCCACGTCGAGCCCGGCGAGCGCTTCACGCGCCACGTCGAACAGGCCGAGGTTGCTCAGGCTGTCGACCAGCAGGCGGCCGATGAGAAACTCCAGAGAGAGGTAATAAACCCGCTTCTGCCCGCTGGTGTAAGCCTCGCGCGTGCAATCCATCCAGCGGTCGATGGTGCTGTCGCGAGTAGCCAAGGCTACCGCATGGAACCAGTCGTAATCGGAGGCGTTCTCCGGATCCTTGCCAACCGAGTAGGTGAGCTTGCGCAACACTCGCTCACGGAAAGCGGCAATTTCTTCAGCGGTGGCAATGGCTGTTTCCTGCGTCATGGACAGACCTCGGTTAGCGAAGACACACAAGAGGGACTCGCGGCAGCCATGCCCGTTCACCTCCATTCGACATTCCAGAAAAAGCGTTGCAGGTTTCCTTTACATCTGCGCTACCGCCCGTCCGGTCGCCGCCGTCGGAAGACGCTGGTAATCGCCGCGCGACTCGTTATGATCCGCGCGCCCGAACGCACCGAAGACTGCCCGTGAAGACAAGATTGATCGCCTCCGCCGACCCGGAACGCCTGGAAACCTGGGTGCGCTACAGCGCCGGCCTGTGCCGCGACTGCCATGCGACCTGCTGCACCCTGCCGGTGGAGGTACGCATCGACGACCTGATCCGGCTGGAGCTGGTCGATGCCTTCGAGCGCGACGAGCCGGCGAAGAACATCGCCAAGCGCCTGAGCAAGGCCGGGCATCGTCGAGCACTTCAATTACAAGCACGAGATCTTCACGCTGACCCGCCTGGCCAATGGCGACTGTCTCTATCTGGACCGCAAGACCCGGCTTTGCACGGTCTATGCCAAGCGCCCGGACACCTGCCGCAACCACCCGCGTATCGGCCCGCGCCCAGGTTATTGCGCCTACCGAAGCAAAACCGCCGGCTGACGCGGCGCACCATCGGACATCGCCGCTGCACCCGCCAGCACCGATGCGGAACACCGCAGACAGCAGCGCGGCGTGCCCGGATTCGTTGCCACGGATAGCCTGAACGGACTGGCCAAAGCGTGACTCAGGAGTCATGCTTGGCGTCTGTCTGTATCTTCGTAACGTTTAGGAACCTCCCCGGCATGAGCCGCGATAGCCGCTACCTGGAAGCCATCCTCCATCACGACATTCCGCTGACCCGCTCGCTCGGGCTGCGCGTCGAGCAGTGGGAAAACCACGAGTTGCGCCTGCAGGTACCGCTGCAGCCGAACATCAACCACAAGAGCAGCATGTTCGGCGGCAGTCTGTATTGCGCTTCGGTGCTGGCAGGCTGGGGCTGGCTGCATCTGCGGCTGCGCGAGGCGGGCATCGAGGATGGGCACATCGTCATCCACGAAGGGCAGATCGAGTACCCGCTGCCGGTGGTGGACGATGCAATCGCCATCTGTTCAGCGCCGAGCCCCGAGGCCTGGGAGCGCTTCGAATCGATCTATCGTCGCCGTGGCCGTTCGCGGCTGGAGCTGAAAAGCCGCATTCTGGCGGCCGACGGCCGTGACGCGGTGCGCTTCACCGGGCAGTTCGTGCTGCACAAATAAGCGAAGGATTACATTGCACGCGTCTGCGACGGCTTGCTCAGTCGGCGCAATGCCCGCTCCAGGCAGGCGCGCCGGGTTACTCGCGATTGGCCAGCTCGATCAGCCAGTCGCGCCAGTCGACGCCTCTGGGCAGGGCCAGGAAAGACGGGTTCAGATAACTTTCCCGCGCGTCATAGCGCAGCGCCGCACCACTGACATCCAGCACCTCGCCACCGGCACCTTCCAGCACCCCCTGCGCGGCAGCGGTATCCCACTGCGAGGTCGGCGCCAGGCGCGGGTAGCAGTCCGCAGCACCTTCGGCCAGCAGGCAGAATTTCAGCGAACTGCCGACATTCGCCAGCGCCAGCTCACCGAAACGTTCGCCCAGACGACTCAACAGCTGCTCCTGCGCCGGACTGCTGTGGCGCCGGCTGGCGACCACGGTAAACGCTTCCTCCGGCTGCTGGCGCACGCGCAGCGGCTGAGTCGCGCCGGACACTTCGCTGCGCCAGGCGCCGAAATCCTCGCCGCCGTAGTAACAGCGTCCGGATGCCGGAATGCCGACCACGCCGAAGCGCACCTTGCCCGCCTCGATCAGCGCGACGTTGACCGTGAACTCCTCGCTGCCGGCGATGAATTCCTTGGTGCCATCCAGCGGGTCAACCAGCCACCAGCGCGTCCAGCCGGCGCGCTCGCTCAGCGGCACCTCGCAATCCTCCTCGGACAGCACCGGGATGGCGCTATCCAGCGCCTTCAGGCCGTCCAGTAACACCTGATGCGCCGCCATATCGGCGACGGTCACCGGCGATTCGTCGGTCTTGGTCTGGACATCCAGCTCGCTGCGCCAGTGCGGCAGGATCGCCTCGCCCGCCTGACGCACCAGATCGATGACCGACGACAGATAGGGATGACTCATTGGCCGAACTCTCCGCGCTGGGTCAACAGATCCTTGGCCAGGTACAACGCGGCCAATGCGCGCCCCTCGCTGAACTGCGGATGCTGCACCAGACTGGACAGTTCGTGCAGGTTGACCTTGTCGAGCCGCATCGGCTCCGGCTCGTCGCCGGGCAGCTGCTCCGGATACAGATCGCGCGCCAGCACCACCTGAATCTTCTGGCTCATGTAACCGGGCGACAACGACAGCTCGGTAAGCAGCTCGAGGCGGCGCGCGCCGAAGCCGGCCTCCTCCTTGAGTTCGCGGTTGGCCGCTTCGAGCACGTCTTCACCCGGCTCGATCAGGCCCTTGGGCAGCGACAGCTCATAGGTGTCGGTGCCGCCGCAATATTCCTCGACCAGCAGTGCATTCTCCGCATCGGCCAGCGCCACGATCATCACCGCGCCGTAACCGCTGCCCTTGCCGACCAGGCGTTCATAGGTGCGCTCGACACCATTGGAAAAACGCAGCTGCAGCTCCTCGACACGGAACAGTCGGCTGCTGGCGACGATCTCACGGGCTAGCACGGTGGGTTTCTGGCGCATGGGAAACTCCTGGAAACGCGAGCGGCTATCATAACCCGGCTTTTTGCGCTGGCCGTGAGTGCTTTGCGACCAGCTGACCGACGCCGTCCCGTCCATACACCGCTGACGCGAGCCCGCACATGACCTCCAACCTGCCCTGGTCCGACATCGATACCGTCCTGCTCGACATGGACGGCACGCTGCTGGATCTCCATTTCGACAATCATTTCTGGCTCGAACTGCTGCCGCAACGCTACGCCGAGCTGCACGGCATCAGCCGCGCCATGGCCGAGCTGGAACTGGCGCCACTGTTCAACGAGCACGTCGGCAAACTCACCTGGTATTGCTTGGACTACTGGACCCGCGAACTCAACCTGCCGATCCGCGACATGAAACGCGAGATCGCCGAGCTGATCGCCCTTCGACCAAATGCCGACGAATTTCTCGCCGCGTTGCGCCAGACCGGCAAGCGCGTGGTGCTGATCACCAATGCGCACCGCGACTCGTTGTCGCTGAAGCTGGAGAAGATCGAACTGGCGCCCTGGTTCGACCGCCTGATCAGCTCCCACGACTACGGCTATCCGAAGGAGGAGCCGCAGTTCTGGCACGCACTGCGCCAGGATCTGGAGTTCGAGCCAGCACGCGCACTGTTCATCGACGATAGCCTGCCGATCCTGCGTAGTGCGCAGCGCTTCGGCATCGCGCATCTGCTGGCGGTGCGCGAGCCGGACAGCCGCCGCGCACCGAAGGACACCGAGGAATTCGCCGCGGTTGACGATTACCTCGACCTGATCCGCAGCCTGCAGGGCGGTCCAGCGTGACGGCTGGCGCTGCCTTCAGGCAGCAGGAAGCTTTACACTACGCAACAGTTGCCGTCGGCGGGAACCGGCTCAGGATGAGCCCGGGCCGGCACGCATCGAAACAGCGCAGCGGTGCGCAGCACATGCCCTGCCGCTCGTAGTTCGCCCACGGATGATCGATAGGAAGCAACATGGCAGCAGTAGGCGCCGAATTCTGGCCCCATAGTCACAGCGAGATGAGCGAGCGAATCCGCCGGCATGACTGGGGTGCGACTGCGCTCGGAACTCCTGACGCCTGGCCGGCTTCGCTACGGCTGCTGCTGGACACCATTCTCGAAGCGCCCCTGCCGATGTGCATCCTCTGGGGCGACCAGGCGCTGCAGTTGTACAACGACGCCCACGCCGCACTGATCGGCGATCGCCACCCGGCCGAACTCGGCCAGCCCGCTTGCCACCGCTGGGGCGCGACCTGGGCCCTGCTGGAGCCGGCCTGCGACACTGCCCGCCGCGGTGAGCCACGGGTACTGCGCAATCAGCAACTGGTCATCGAACGCGATGGCGCTCCGGTGGAAGCCTGGTTCGACCTCGCCCTGAGCCCCATTCGCAACGCCTCGCACGGCATCGGCGGTCTGCTGCTGTGCCTCAGCGAGACCAGCGAACGCGTGCGCACGGAAACCCGCCTGTCGCAGACCGCCCTGCACTACAAACTCAGCGCCGAGGTGCACCGCGCCAGCGAACAGCGCCTGCAACTGGCGCTCGAGGCCAGCGATCTGATCGGCATCTGGGACTGGGCCATCCAGGCCAGCGAGATTCCGACGGGCGCGGAGCTTTCCCGCATCCTGCCGGTGGCCCAGTCCGGGCCGAACGGCCTGAGCAGCGAAGCCTTTTTCGATCATGTCCATCCCGACGACGTGCCACGCCTGCGCGCCGCGCTGGAGCGCTGCATCGTCGAGCGCGGTACGCTCGACGAGCGCTACAGGCTGCGCAGCGACGATGGCGCCACCCGTTGGGCGCTGGCGCGCGGGCGCTGCCATTGCGATGAGCAGGGCTGGCCACAGCGCTTCCCCGGCGCAGTGATGAACATCACCGGACAGCAGGCCAGCGAAGATGCCCTGCGCCAGAGCGAAGCCGAGTTGAAGATGGTCACCGACGCTCTGCCGGTGCTTATCGGCTACGTCGACGCCGAGGAGCGTTTTCGCTTCAACAACCGCTACTACTCCGACTGGTTCGGCCACTCGACCGAATGGCTGCTGGGCAAGACTGCCCGCGAAGTGCTCGGTGAACGCGGCTATGCCGAGCGCCAGACAAGCATCCGTGACGCCCTCGCCGGCCGCGACGTGACCTTCGAGGCGCATAGCCCGCACCGCGACGGCGAGGCCCGACGCATGCTGGTGCACTACCTGCCGCGCCGCGACGGCCAGGGCAACGTGCTCGGCTTCTTCGTCATGGCACTGGATGTCACCGAGCGCTGGCGCGCCGAACAGGCTCTGCGCGAACTCAACGAGACGCTGGAAAGCCGTATTCAGGAGCGCACCCAGGCACTGGCGGAAGTCTACGAACGCCTGCTCAAGGAAATGGCCAGCCGCGAGCAGGCACAGGAAGCGCTGCGTCAGGCGCAGAAGATGGAAGCAGTCGGCCAGCTGACCGGCGGCATCGCCCACGACTTCAACAACATGCTGACCGGTATCATCGGCGGCCTGGACCTGATCCAGCGCTACATCCAGTCCGGCCGCCACGGCGAAACCCAGCGCTTCATCGATGCCGCAGTCACCTCGGCCAATCGCGCCGCGGCACTGACCCACCGCCTGCTCGCCTTCGCCCGGCGCCAGCCGCTGAATCTCAAGCGTGTCGAGCTGAACCAGCTGATCGAGTCGATGCACGACCTGCTCAGCCGCACGCTGGGCAGCCATATCCACATCCGCAATCAATTGCAGCAAGGTCTGTGGCCGGTTTCCAGCGACGAAAACCAGCTGGAAAGCGCGCTGCTCAACCTGGTCATCAACGCCCGCGACGCCATGGCTGACGGCGGCGCCCTGCTGCTGGAAACTCGCAATGTCGAACTGTACAGGCAAGGCGATGTGGGCGATCTGGCCGCCGGGCGCTACGTCATCCTCTGCCTGACCGACAGCGGCTGCGGCATGAGCCCCAAGGTGCTGGCCAGCGTCTTCGAACCGTTCTTCACCACCAAACCCATCGGCCAGGGCACCGGGCTCGGCCTTTCCATGGTCTACGGCTTCACCCGGCAGGCCGGCGGCCATATCCAGATCACCAGCGAACCGGGCGAAGGCACCCAGGTCAGCCTGTACCTTCCCGTATTCGAGGACCAAGGCGCCAGCGTCGCGCCAGCCGGCGAAGACGACGGCCCGCTTCAGGCCCAGCAAGGCGAAACCGTCCTGGTGGTCGAGGATGATCCGGCGGTGCGCCTGCTGGTCATCGACGTGCTACAGATGCTCGGCTATCAGACGCTGGAAGCCGCCGACGGCAATGCGGCGATCCGCCTGCTTGAGAGCACGCCCACCATCGACATGCTGGTCACCGATGTCGGACTGCCCGGCATGAACGGCCGGCAACTGGCGGATGTCGCGCGCCAGCATCGCCCCGATCTGCCGGTGCTGTTCATGACCGGCTATGCCAAGCAGGCCGCCAGCGCGGACTTCCTCGAACCGGGCATGGACATGATCAGCAAGCCGTTCAACCTCGATGCGCTGGCCAAGCGCGTACGCGACATGCTGGCGGATAACGACCAGCGGTGAATCGTCCGTAGCCGGCTGGGGTCATAACCCTATCCACCGGCGGCGAGCATGCACTGCAGTTGCAGCGTTGCAGAACGCCGGTCTCGTCAGACTTCGTGGCCTGTGCGGTGAGTGGTTGAGGCAGGTTCGGATGTAAATGGCCGAGACAAGGTGCTGCGACAAGTCATAGCGGGCTATGGCGAGGAGCAGCAACCCAGTATCGGGGCCATGGACGCCGAAATTGACCAACCGAACCTGCCAAGCAGGCGACTAACCGGACCGAATCGCCGATGAACGCCCCGTCTCGCCTGAATGCCGGCGT
The DNA here is from genome assembly GCA_007713455.1 of Pseudomonas sp. Taxonomy (GTDB): domain Bacteria; phylum Pseudomonadota; class Gammaproteobacteria; order Pseudomonadales; family Pseudomonadaceae; genus Stutzerimonas; species Stutzerimonas chloritidismutans. Next base: position 90,961 of record VMRT01000010.1, on the reverse strand, counting down.
CGCCACTGCCGCGCAACCACCTGCCGGCGCCAGCCAGCGCTACTGCTACCAGCCAATCGACGATGTCGCGCAATGCGCAGTCGATCTTGCCGAGGAGTGCGCGCTGGCGATCGCCTACAACGGGCTGAGCCAGGCGGTGATGATGATCTCGCCGGCCGATCTGGAAGATTTCGTGGTTGGTTTCAGCCTGGCCAATGGCTTCGTCGAGTCGCTGGATGATATCTACGACATTCGCCTGCACGGCAGAGGCAGTGCGCGGCGCGCCGAATTGGACATTGCCAGCCGCGCGTTCTGGCGCCTCAAGCAGCAACGCCGCCAGCTACCCGGCAACAGCAGCTGCGGGCTCTGCGGGGTCGAAGCGCTGGAGCAGGCACTGCCGCGCCTGCCCGTCATGCCGGCAGCGCCACTGCCGCCCTCGCACTGGTTGCAGGACCTGCGTCAACGAATCGAAGCGTTTCAACCGCTGGGGCGCGACTGCGGGGCGGTGCACGCCGCATTGTTCATGGACGCCAACGGCGAGATCCGCCTGGGCCGCGAGGATATCGGGCGGCATAACGCGCTGGACAAGCTGATCGGTGCCATGGCCCGCTCCGGCTGTGCAGCGGCCGGTGGTCTGGCGATCGTCACCAGCCGCTGCAGCCTGGAGCTGGTGCAGAAAGTGCAGCGGGCCGGGATTCCAGCGCTGGTGAGCCTGTCTTCACCCACTGGCCTGGCCGCCCAGTGGGCGCAGCGACATAACCTCAACCTCATCCACCTGCCGCAGCACAGCCCGCCGCGGATCTACAGCCCTGCCGCAGCACAGCCCGCCGCGGATCTACAGCCCTGCCGCAGCGGTGCGCGCGCAAGGCTGATGCTGATTCCGAGCGGGTAAAGGCCCTGCGCGCAGCCCACCACAAGCGAGCTAAGACCACTCGAAGCACCTCTTGTTCCTTAGCGAAATCAAATAGTTAGCAAACGCCAACCGGATCACGCATTTCATCGGAACACTCTTGCCGCAAGCGCAGCGGCGCGTGAGGATCGCGGCGCAATCCACATACGGGATCACTCCATGAAGTACGCCTCGATTTTCCTGTTGTCCACCAGCCTGCTCAGCGCGGCAGCCTTCGCCGGCAGCAACACCGAAGCTGCCGTCGGCGGCGCGCTTGGCGGCGCACTGGGTTCAGTGGTGGGAGAGCATCTGGGGGGCTCGACCGGCGCCACCATCGGTGCCGGCGTTGGCGGCGCGGCTGGTGGCATGGTCGGTGCGGACAAACGCAGCCGTACCGAAGCGGCCATTGGTGGTGGCCTCGGCGCCGCTGGCGGTAATGTCATCGGCCAGCAGGTCGGTGGCAGCACGGGTGGGCTGATCGGCGCAGCCGTGGGCGGCGGCGCTGGCGGCGCGATCGGCAATGCCTACGGCGACGATGATGATGACTACCGGCGTGACCGTCGCTACCGGGATGATCGCCGCTACTACGGCCATCCAGGCAAAGCCAAAGGTCATTACAAGCACAAACACAAGCATCACTGAGGGCCGCAGACGGCAGGCATTGCCGTCTCGCAGCGCCACCGCATCGCCCGGACCGGCCCAGCCGCTCCGGGCGATCTCGTTTTTACGGCTTCTGCTGTATGCGCCGAGCGGGTTAGCTCAAGGCTTCCAGCGCGGCGCGCAAGCGCCCGGGAATGGTGATGGGACGGTTGCTTGCGCGTTCGACGAAGACATGCACGAAGCGGCCCGCGGCGCAGGCCTCCTGCTCACCCTCGCGGAAGATAGCCAGCTCGTATTGCACCGACGAGTTGCCCAGCCTGGCCACCCGCAGCCCGACCTCGATGACGTCCGGATAAGCGATCGACGCAAAGTAGTCGCAGGCGGAGCTGACCACGAAACCGACGATCTCACCGCCCTGGATATCCAGCCCGCCCTGCTGGATCAGATAGTTGTTCACCGCGGTATCGAAGAAACCGTAATAGACGACGTTGTTCACGTGGCCATAGATATCGTTGTCGTGCCAGCGTGTGGTGATGGGCTGGAAATGCCGGTAATCGTGGCGCAGGTGCTTAGGTTGCTCAGGCATGGGTGGTTTCCGCGTGCAGTAGTAAAAAGGCGCTCAATACGCCGCCTGATAGATCGCCAGCGCATCGGCTTCGGTGACTTCGCGCGGGTTGTTGACCAGCAGGCGCTGCTGCAGCATGGCCTCCTTGGCCAGCTGCGGCAGCATCTCCTCCGGCACGCCGGCATCGCGCAGCCGGGTCGGCAGGCCAACGCGTGCGCTCATCTGCTCGAACTCCTCGATCAGCTGTTCGGCGTAGGTCGACGGGTCGTCCGTGCGCAGTCGGTCGCCGAGGATGATCGGCGCCAGCTCGCCGTAATGCGTGGTCGCCGCGCTGACGTTGAATCGCAGCACCTGCGGCAGTACCAGCGCGTTCGACAGCCCGTGCGGGATATGGAAATTGCCACCCAGCGGATAGGCCAAGGCATGCACCGCCGCTACTGGCGCATTGGCGAACGCCTGCCCGGCCAGGCACGCGCCGAGCAGCATGGCCTGACGCGCCTCCCGGTTGCTGCCGTTGTGCACCGCCTCGTCGAGGTTCGCCGCCAGCAGGCGCAGCGCCTCGCGAGCCAACAGATCGGACATGGGATTTTTCTTGAGCGCGCTGGTGTAGGCCTCGATGGCGTGCACCATGGCGTCGATGCCAGTCGCTGCGGTGACTGCAGATGGCAGGCCAAGGGTGAGATCGGCATCCAGCAATGCCAGATCGGGCAGCAACAGGGTCGACACCACACCCATCTTGGTGGTTTCGCCAGTGGTGATGATGGCGATCTGCGTGACTTCCGAGCCGGTGCCGGCGGTGGTCGGCACCTGAATCAGCGGCAGGCGCTGGCCCTTGGCATTGCCGACGCCGTAGATGTCCTGCAGTGATTGCGCACTGGCCGGATGCGCTAGCAACGCCACCAGCTTGGCGACGTCCATGGAGCTGCCACCGCCGAAACCGATGATGAGATCGGCTCCCACTGCCCGAGCCTGCTCCACCGCCGTCATGACGATGTGTTCCGGCGGATCGGCGATGACCTGATCGTAGATCGCAACTGCCAAGCCTTCGCTTTCGAAGCCAGGCAAGACATCATTGAGCAGGCCGAAACGGGTGATGCCCGGATCGGTGACGACCAATACGGAACGCGCCCCGCGCTCCTTGCAGAGGCTAGCCAAACGGCGAGAAGAGCCGGGCTCACAGATCAATTGCGCGGTTGTGGCAAAGCTGAACGGATGCATGCTGCCTCCTGACTGTTTTTATTCGGCTTTGGCAAAGGCAGTCAACGTGAAAAAAGCGCCCTCACCCCAGCCCTCTCCCGGAGGGAGAGGGGGTAGTTCTGTGTTGTTGCCCAACCGCGGGGCCTGGCCCTCACTCGGTCGACCCCCTCTCCCCTTTGGGGAGAGGGTTGGGGTGAGGGGCTGTCGCACTCGCCCTTCCAACCTCACTCAAAACGCAAAATCCGTCTCCGGCAGCGCCATCAAACATTCGGCCCCACCCTGAATCGCTTCCCGATGCGAACTGGCCCGCGGCAGTACACGACGCAGGTAGAAATCTGCACTTGCCAGCTTGGCCTGATAGAACGCCTCTTCACCCGCACCCTGCTCCAACGCATCCTGCGCGCGCGCCGCGGCCTGCAGCCACAACCCGGCCAACAAGACATAGGCGGAGTACTGGAGGAAATCCACCGACACCGCGCCAATCTCCTGCGGATCACGCCCGGTGGCAGCAATGATCTCGGCAGTCAGCTCGCGCCATTCGCCGATACGTGTCTGCACCTTGCTGGCCATGTCGTGCAGTGCTGGCCGGTCAACCTGCTGGTCGCAAATCTCGCTGAACTCGGCCTGCAGCGCTGACAGTTCAGTGCCGCCATCGCCGAGCAACTTGCGGCGGATGTAGTCGAGCGCCTGGATGCCGTTGGTGCCCTCGTACAGCTGAGTGATGCGGCTGTCGCGCATCAGCTGCTCCATGCCCCACTCGCGGATATAACCGTGGCCGCCGTAGACCTGCACGCCGAGGCTCGCGACCTCCTGGCCCATGTCAGTGAAGAAGGCTTTGACGATAGGAATCAGCAGCGCCGCGCGCTTGCTTGCGGCCTTGCGGTAGCTCGGTTCGGGATGGCCATGTTCAAGGTCCAGCTGCCGGGCGCAATACGCCGCCAACATCCGGCTGCCTTCGACCAGTGTCTTCTGCGTCAGCAGCATGCGCCGCACGTCCGGGTGAACAATGATCGGATCAGCCACCTTGTCCGGATGCTGAACACCGGCCAGACCGCGCGACTGCAGCCGCTCACGTGCATAGGCCAGCGAGCCCTGATAGGCCTGCTCGGCGATGCCCAGGCCCTGCAGACCGACCTGGAACCGCGCGTCGTTCATCATGGTGAACATGCATGCCAGGCCCTGGTTGGGCTCGCCAACGATCCAACCGGTGGCGTCATCGAAGTTCATCACGCAGGTAGCGGCGCCCTTGATGCCCATCTTGTGCTCGATGGCACCGCAGGACAGCGCGTTACGCTCGCCCGGCGTACCGTCAGCGCTGGCGATGAACTTGGGCACAAGCAACAGGCTGATGCCCTTCACGCCGGCCGGCGCATCCGGCAGGCGCGCCAGCACCAGGTGCACGATGTTCTCGCTCATGTCGTGCTCACCACCGGAGATGAAGATCTTGCTGCCGCTGACCTTGTAGCTGCCGTCCGCCTGGGGTTCGGCGCGGGTGCGCAACAGCGCCAGATCGGTGCCGGCCTGCGGTTCGGTCAGGCACATGGTGCCGCTCCAGCTGCCGCTGACCAGCTTCTCCAGATAGGCATCTTTCAACTCGTCGCTGCCGTGCTTGTACAGCGCGAGCACCGCACCTTCGGTCAGGCCGGAATAGATGCGGAAGGACAGTGAAGCGCCCATCAGCATCTCGTGGAAGTTGCAGGCCACCAGCTGTGGGAAGCCCTGGCCACCGTATTCGGTCGGCCCGGTCATGCTCGCCCAGCCGTTGTCGACGTACTGTCGATACGCCTCGACGAAGCCCTGTGGCGTGCGGACTTCGCCGTTTTCCAGGGTCACGCCCTCTTCGTCGCTGTTGCGATTGAGCGGCGCGATTTCGCCGCCGGTGTAGCGGGCGGCCTCTTCCAGTACGCCGTCGATCAGCTCGCGGTCCAGGCCGTTGCCCAGCAATTCACAATGGCCGGTGGCATCGAACAGTTCGTGCAACACGAAGCGCATGTCACGCAGCGGGGCCTTGTATTCCATGCTCAAGCCTCCTTCTTGTAATCGACGAAGCGGCCGCCGAGCGTCGCCAGGCTGTCGATCAGCTCGGCAGGCTTCCAGTGCTCGCCGTACTGCTCAGCCAGGGCGTTCAGGCGATCACGAATGGCCGGCAGGCCCTGACGATCGGCCCAGGTCATCGGCCCACCGACTTCGGCAGGAAAGCCGTAACCGTAGAGGTAGACGGTGTCGATATCGGCGCTGGACTCGGCCATGCCTTCCTCGAGGATCTTCGCGCCTTCGTTGACGAGTGCCAGCAGGCAGCGCTCGAGGATTTCCTCACTGCCAATCTCACGACGCTCATAGCCGAGCCGCTCGGACTCGCGCTGCACCAGGGCATCCACTTCCGGATCGTGCTCGGCCTGACGGCTGCCCTCGGCGTAGCGGTAGTAGCCCATGCGCGATTTCTGCCCGAAGCGGCCCAGCTCGCAGAGACGATTGTCGACCTGCACCTCAGGCTCATCCTGGCCCTTGCCGGACAGTTCACGGGCGCGCCACTCCAGATCGATGCCGACCACGTCGTACATGCGGAACGGGCCCATGGCGAAACCGAAGCCCTGCAGCGCGGCGTCCACCTGATGGGGATAGGCGCCTTCGAGCAGCATCATCCGCGCCTCCCGCACGTAGGTGGCGAGCATGCGGTTGCCGATGAAGCCCGGGCAGTTGCCGGCGACCACGCTGACCTTGCCCATGCGCTTGCCCAGTTCGGTGGATGCTTCGAGCACCGCTTTGGAAGTCTTTGCGCCGCGGACGATCTCCAGCAGTTTCATGATGTGCGCCGGGCTGAAGAAGTGCAGACCCACAACCTGCTCGGCGCGGCCAGTGACTGCGGCGATGGCGTCGATATCCAGCGCGGAGGTATTGCTGGCAAGGATGCCGCTCGGCTTCACGATGCCGTCCAGCTCGCGGAAGATGTTCTGCTTGAGCTCGAGGTTTTCGTAGACCGCTTCGATCACCAGATCCACATCGGCCAGCGCCTGGTAATCGGCCGCCTTGCTGATGCAGGCCCGGCGCGCCTGCGCCTGAGTCTCGTCGATCCGGCCCTGCCGCACATTGTGCGCGTAGGTGTCAGCCACCACGTTCAGCGCCTGCTCCAGCATCTCGGGATTGTTGTCCAGCCAGCGCACCTGCACGCCGGCGTTGGCCAGGCTCATGACGATACCGCGGCCCATGGTGCCCGCGCCGATCACGGCGGCGGTCTGGATATCGAAGCGGTCTTGGCTCATTGCAGATGTCCTCGTTGCAAGGCTGGAAAAACTGGAGACCAACCATAGACGAAGACGCTACTATTTTTGAAATTTAGTCTTGTGATGTTTCGGATTCATCGAATGAATACCTACAACTTCGACCTCAACCTGCTCCGCGTGCTGGATGCCCTGCTGCGCGAGCGCAACGTCTCGCGTGCCGCCGAGCGCCTGTCGTTAAGCCAGCCGGCGGTCAGCAATGCCCTGGCCCGCTTGCGCGAACTACTCGACGACCCGTTGCTGGTGCGTGCCGGCCGAGCCATGCAGCCGACACCAAGGGCGCTGGCACTGGAAGCACCGATCCGTCACGCGCTGCAGCAGATCGAGCACAGCCTGATTGCCGGCGAAGCCTTCGATCCGGCGCGCAGCCACCAGCGTTTCCGCATCGCCGTGACCGACTATGTGGAGCTGATCTGCATGCCCGCGCTGATGCGGCGCCTGGCCGAGCACGCACCCGGCATCCAGCTGGCGATCCAGCACCTGACGCCGACGCTGCCGGTCGAAGCGCTGGACAACGGCGAGGTCGACCTGGTGCTCGGGCGCTTTCTCGAGGTGCCGTCACGCTTTCACGTACGTCGCTGGGCCAGCGAGACACTGCAGGTGGCGGCGCGGCGCGACCACCCGCTGCTGACGGCGGGGCTGGACCTGGATGCCTTTCTGCGCCTGCGCCACCTGTGGGTGCATGGTGGCCAGACCCGCGGCATGGTCGACCAGTGGCTGGAAGCCCAAGGGCTTGAACGCAAGGTTGTCTACACCACGCCGAACTACCTGCAGGCCGCGCATATCGTCGCCAGCAGCGACCTCGCTGCCGTACTGCCGACCCAGTTGGCGCGCTATTTCGCCACGCTGCTACCGCTGCAAATCTTCGATCTGCCGTTCGATCTCGGCACCTTCGCGCTGGATATCGTCAGCGTCGCACAGCGACAGAACGACTCGGCGCTGCAATGGCTGATCGAGCAGATCGACGCAGTGGCGCCTGGCTGAGGCGCGAATCGAGCGCAACGAATCTCACGCCTGGCTAATATCCATTTGCTAGTATCTCCCAGCGTTTCCGTCGGGAATTTCCCGAAAGCAGGCGACTGCGGCCGGCTGCGCGGAACATCGCAGCAAGGTGGATATCTACTCTTGCTAGTGCGCCATGGTGAACATGGACGATCAAATCAAATCCGGAGCTAGACCTATGGCGGCCCTGCTGCAACGTACCACCGACACCATCACTCGCAATCAGGCCGAACTGCTCAGCAGCTGGAAGTCCGACCTGCAGAATCTGGGCGGCTATCACAACGTCAAGCCCGAAGAACTGGCCCAGCAGACCGTCGACTTCATCCGTCAGCTGATCAGCGGAACGGCAGACGGCTCGGCCGATATCAACGGTCCGGCCTGGGACGGCATGCGTCTGTATCTGGAAAAGCTCTCGCGCAGCCGCGCGCTGCTGGGCATGGATTCGCAACAGACCGCCGGCTTCATCTTCGCCATCAAGCGTCCGCTGATGGCCCTGCTGCAGAGCGAGTACGCCAATGAGCCAGCAGTATTCGCCGAGCAGCTGTGGGCGGTATCCGAGCTGATCGACAGCCTGGGGCTGTACACCGTACGCACCTTCCAGAAGTCCCGCGAAGAGGTGATCAAGCGTCAGCAGGAAGAGCTGCTGGAGCTGTCGACTCCGGTGGTCAAACTGTGGGACGGCGTGCTCGCCCTGCCGATGATCGGCACCCTCGACTCGCAGCGCACCCAGGTGGTGATGGAATCGCTGCTGCAGCGCATCGTCGATACCGGTTCGGAAATCGCCATCATCGATATCACCGGTGTGCCGACGGTCGACACCCTGGTCGCCCAGCATCTGCTGAAGACGGTCACCGCGATTCGCCTGATGGGTGCTGACTGCATCATCAGCGGCGTGCGTCCACAAATCGCGCAGACCATCGTGCACCTGGGCCTGGACCTGCAAGGCATCGTCACCAAGGCCAGCCTGGCCGACGCCCTGGCCCTGGCCCTGCGCCGTTCCGGCCTCACCGTGACGAAGGCCGTCTAATGGATCGCATACCCATTCTGCGGATGGGCGAGTTTCTGCTCGTCACCATCCAGGTCGACATGCACGACCAACTGGCGATGACCCTGCAGGACGACCTGGCCGAACGCATCAGCGCGACGTCGGCAAAGGCCGTGCTGATCGATATCTCCGCACTGGACATGGTCGACTCCTTCATCGGCCGCATGATCGGCACCATCTCCGGCCTGTCGCGGATCATGGATGCCGAGACCGTGGTGGTCGGCATGCAGCCCGCCGTGGCCATCACCCTGGTCGAACTCGGCCTCGAACTGCCCGGCGTCAGCACCGCGCTGAACGTCGAGCGTGGCATGCAGCTGCTGCGCGCCCGCGTGGCCGCGCAATGATCGTGCGCAGCAGCGGCAGCCAGCCGGTGCGCCTCGAACAGGATGTCGTGCTGGCCCGGCAGACCGTGCGCAAGCTGACCCAGGAATGCGCCATGCGCCTGATCGACCAGACCAAGCTGGTCACGGCGGTCAGCGAGCTGGCCCGCAACACCGTGGTCTACGGCGGCGGTGGCGACATGGATTGGCAGCTGATCGAGGACGGCACGCGGGTCGGCGTGCGCCTGACCTTTCGCGACGAAGGCCCGGGAATCGCCGACATCAAGCTGGCCATGACCGACGGCTGGACGTCCGGTAGCGGCCTCGGCCTGGGGCTGACCGGCGCCAAGCGGCTGGTTGACGAGTTCGAACTCGACAGCACGGTCGGCGCGGGCACCCGAATCACCATCACGCGGTGGACATGAACGTTCAGGGAAGCGTCACCCAGGTCCTGCTGATCGAAGACAACAGCCAGATCGGCCACGCCCGCCGGGTCGCCCAGCGGCTGGCCGAACAGCACGACTTCGACACCACCGATGCCGGGCGCGTCGCCCTGCTCGCCACCGAGTTGGGCAGTAACCTGCTCAAGCACGCCGGGCGCGGCGAGTTGCACTTGCGCGTAATTCCTGGACGAGAGGGGCGCGGCGTCGAAATCATCGCGATCGACCGCGGACCGGGCTTCGACCTCGATCAATGCCTGACCGACGGATTTTCCACCCGCGGCACCCAGGGCATCGGGCTCGGCGCGCTGGCGCGTCAGGCCCAGGTGTTCGATGCCTATTCCGATACCCGCGGCTCGGTGGTGCTGGCGCAGCTGTTTCCTCGCGGCGCGCAGCCGCCGCCGTGGCGCTACGGCGTCAGTCAGCATCCCTATCCAGGCGAAACAGCCTGTGGCGACGCCTGGCAGCTGGCCTTCGATGGGCAGCGCTGCAGTGCCCTGGTCATCGATGGCATCGGCCATGGCGAGCTTGCCCAGCAGGCCGCGCTGGCAGGTGCGGTGGCGTTTGCAGAATCCCCACTGGATTCCCCCTTCGCCCTGTTCAGCAACATGCACCAGGCGATGAACGGCACTCGCGGCGGCGCCGCAGCCATCGCGCACTTCGACGGCCAGCGTCAGACGCTGGATTTCGCCGGCATCGGCAATATCGGCGCCAGCCTGATCGCTAGCGAGGGCTCGCGTGGCCTGGCCTCGCATCCCGGCATCGTCGGCGTGCGCTTTCGCAAGGCGCATGTCTTCGACTACCCGCTGGGCGAGGCGCGGCTCCTGGTGCTCTACAGCGATGGCCTGCAAACACGCTGGAATCTGCGCGACTACCCCGGTCTCGTTCACCGTCACCCGGCCATCATCGCCGCACTGTTGCATCGCGACTTCTGCCGCGGTCGCGACGACGTGACCGTGCTGGCACTCAATCTGGAGGCTCCCCGTGGCTGATCCGACGTCCCCCGAGACCGGCGACGCCGGCCAGCTCGAACAGCTGCGCCGGGCGAATGAATCGCTGCGCGCCGAACTGGAAGAAACCAATCAGGGTGTACTGGCGCTGTATGCCGAGCTGGACACCCAGGCCGAGCAGCTGCGCCAGGCCTCGGACCTGAAGAGTCGCTTTCTGTCGTACATGAGCCACGAGTTCCGTACGCCGCTGGGCTCGATCCTCAGCATCACCCGCCTGCTCAGCGACGAACTGGACGGCCCGTTGAGCCCGGAACAGCACACGCAGGTGCGTTTCGTCAGCTCGGCCGCCAGCGAGCTGAGCGAAATGGTCGATGATCTGCTCGACCTGGCCAAGATCGAAGCCGGCCGCGTCAGCATTTCCCCGGCCTGGTTCGACATGCTCGACTTGTTCTCGGCGTTGCGCGGCATGTTCCGCCCCATCGTCGAGGGCTCGCCGATCGACCTCATCTTCGAAGAGCCCGAAGGCATTCCGCGGCTCTATACCGATGACAAGAAGCTGGCGCAGATCCTGCGCAACTTCATCTCCAACGCGGTGAAGTTCACGCCCCAGGGGGTGGTGCGCGTGTCGGCACGGATGGAAAACCCGCAGCAGGTCCGCTTCGCCGTCAGCGACACCGGTATCGGCATTGCCCCCGAGCTGCACGACCGGCTTTTCGAAGATTTCGCCCAGGTCGACTCGCCGCTGCAGAAGCGCCTACGCGGCACCGGCCTCGGCCTGGCGTTGTGCAAGCGTTTCGCCGAACTGCTCGGCGGCCGTGTCGGTGTGGAAAGCGAACCAGGCAAAGGCTCGGAGTTCTATGTAGTTCTGCCTCTGGCGATTGATACGGAGCCTTCCGATGGAGCGTGACAGCCGTCTGTTGATCGTCGACGACAACGCGCCGACGCGCTATGCGATGCGTCGGGTATTGGAACGCCATGGCTATCAGGTGCTGGAAGCCGGCACTGGCAGCGAAGGCCTGGAACTGGTGGCCAACGCCGCGCCGGATGCGCTGATCCTCGACGTCAACCTGCCGGACATGAGCGGCTTCGACATCGCCCGCCAGCTGCGCGCCGATGCGAACACCGCCCTGCTGCCGCTGATTCACGTGTCTGCCGCCTCCATCGAGACCAACGACATCATCACCGGCCTCGATGCCGGCGGCGATGCCTACCTGATCCACCCGGTCGATCCCGACGTGCTGCTGGCGACGCTGCGCACCCTGCTGCGGGTGCGCGATACCGAGCGCGCACTGCGTGACAGCGAGGCGCGCTTCCGGGAAATCTTCTTCCATGTCGCCGCGCCCATCGCGGTGCTCGACGCTGAGTTGCAGCTGCACGAGTGCAATCATGCGTTCGAACTGCTGATTGGCGGTGCCAGCCCGGCTTCGCCCCTATCGCAAAGCGTTGCCGCCGGGCAGGAGACGATTCTCGCCGAGCTGAGCGCACATCTTCAGGCCGGCGAGCGCTGGCATACGCCGCTGCAAATGCAGGTCAACGGCGAGACCCGCGAGACCGAGTGGCAAATTTCCCCGTACCGCGCACAGGGCCTGGGCTTGGTGTTCGTTGAGGACGTAACCGAACAGCGTCTGCGTGAACGCGCACAGCGCCAGGAAATCGCGACTACCACCAGCCAGCTCGCCCACGAGGTCGCCGAGCGAGCGCGCACCGAAGAGCAGCTGCTGCAGGCGCAGAAGATGGACGCCCTGGGCAAACTCACTGGCGGTATCGCCCACGACTTCAACAACCTGCTCACCGGCATCATCACCGGCATCGAGCTGATGAAGCAGCGCATCATCGAAGGCCGCGCCGACAGCGTGCTGCGCTTTGCCGATGCCTCGCTCAGCTCGGCGCGCAGTGCAGCGTCGCTGACCAATCGCCTGCTGGCATTCGCTCGCAAACAGCCGCTGGATGCGCGGGCGCTGGATATCAACGAACGCATCCGCTCGCTGCAAGACCTGCTGCGGCGCACCATCGGCGAACGCATCACACTGACCTTCGACTTCACCGCCGAGCCCGCAGTGGCGCGCGTGGACGTCAGCCAGTTCGAGAGCGCCCTGCTCAATCTGGTGATCAACGCCCGCGATGCGCTGCCCGAAGGCGGGCATATCCGCATCAGTACCTTTCCCTCGGATGGCAGCCAGAAGGCGGAACTCGCGCCAGGGCGCTACATCGGTCTGTGCGTGAGCGATGACGGAACGGGTATCGAGCCCGGAGTGCTGGACAAGGTCTTCGACCCCTTCTTCACCACCAAGCCGCAGGGCCGCGGCACAGGGCTTGGCCTGTCGAGCATCTACGGGTTTGCCCTGCAGTCGGGTGGCGACGCGAGCATTCGCAGCACGCTCGGCGCCGGAACCGAAGTCACCCTCCTGCTGCCCGCCGCCAACGGCGAACAGGCAGCGACACCCGCCGCAGCGCCGGATAGTTCGATGCGGCTGGTCGGCCACGAGCACGTGCTGGTGGTGGAAGACATGCCCAGCGTGCGCATGCTGATCGCCGAGACGCTGATCGAAGCCGGCTACCGCTGCAGCCAGGCGGGAGACGTGGAAACCGCCCAGTCTCTGCTCGAGGCCGACCCGTCGATTGACCTGCTGCTGAGCGATGTCGGGCTACCCCGTCTTTCCGGTCGCCAGCTGGCCGAATGGGCACGCCGCGAGCGCCCGACATTGCCGGTGGTGCTGATGACCGGCTATGCGGAGAGCGCATCCAGTCGCGAGGGCTTTGTCGATGAGCGCATGGAGCTGGTGCTCAAGCCGTTCGAAGGTGCAGACCTGCTGATCAAGATCCGCGGCCTGCTCGACGAAGCCTGACGTTGCCGACCGGCCATCCACCGCCGCTTAAAAATCACCGATCTGCGCTTGATGCGCATGGCGCGGGCAACAAAAAACCCGCCGAAGCGGGTTCTTTCTGACCTATCCGAATCCTTCCGGCTGCCTTCCTGGCGGTGGTCAATCATCCTGATCCTGAGCACGTCCTGCGCTTCAGAGTGGGCCTAGATTAATCATCAGGCCGCAGGCACTGAAGAGCCAAAAACCGGGATTCTTGTAAGCCTTTCGCTATAGCTAAAACGAACGTGTCGTTTCACTGTCGTGCTTACCAGCCTGGCGGGACAGAAGGCGCCTTTGCGCGGCCACGCACCCCGCTGCTTTGTCGGCAAGCGATGCTCCCGCTACGAATTATTAGCGTGGAACATTTGTTGAATTATTTCTCTTGCCTCCATAGCCCATACAATATTGATGATTAACAACTAGTTAAGCCCTAAATATTTGAGTTCGCGGGCTTACTTAAAGGAGCCAATTTATTTAAATCGCAAATAAAAGCTGTACATATATTTAAATCTACGTATATTCGCCCCACTGCTTCGCAATTAACACTTCGACACCCGGCATGATGTTTCTCCGTTTCATCTCCTCGGTTCGTTTTGCTTCTCGCTTCTCAGTCTCGGCACCGAATGCTTCAGTGCTGCAGCCTTAAAACACCTTGGGAGATACTCATGTCTACTCGTCAAAATGGCACAGTCAAATGGTTCAACGATGAAAAAGGTTTCGGCTTTATTACGCCGACCGATGGCAGCGAAGATCTGTTCGTTCATTATCGTTCAATCGAAAGCACAGGCTTCAAAAGCCTGAGCGAAGGCCAAGCGGTCTCTTTCATGGCTACCAAAGGCCAGAAAGGGATGCAGGCTGATCAGGTTCAAGTCTCCTAAGACGCCTGATACAAAAAAGCCCCGCTTCGGCGGGGCTTTTTTTCGTCCGTAATATCTGACGCAATGGCTTTTCCCATGATCGGGAAATAATGGTGCGAATTCTGAATGTCTCAGATAGGCGCGGTCGACGTTCAGCGCCAGCGGCATATGAATACGTCAGAAAAGCAAAAACCCGCCGAAGCGGGTTTTTTCTGACCTTTCCGAATTCCCTTCGATTGCCGTCCTGGCGATGGTCGATCTTCCTGATCCTGAGCGCGTCCTGCGCTTCAGAGTGGGTGTAGATTAATTACACGCCTTGGTAGGTAAAAGGGTCGAACGCCGCAGCCTCTTGTAAGCCTTTTGCTATAGCTGCAGGAGCCAAGGAACTTTCAGACCCAAGGAACGCCTCGCAGTCGCCCTGAAAGGCCCGACGTAGAGCCATCCTGAGCAAGCGAGGCACCGTATCGACGGTGCATCGCTGCGACGAGATCCAAAACGCGCGAAACCTGTCCAGCAGACGTATTAGTCCTTGGACAGGTCAACCAACGGCTCGTCACGAATTTCAGTGTCGCGACCGGCCTGTACCGCTTCGATCCGTTTGCGCACGGCGTCGACTGCGGCGCTATTGACCAGCAGCTCGTAACTCACGCGAAAATGCTTCTGCTCACCCGGCTCGATCTTCGGCACCAATCCCAACGGCCGTTGATAGCGGCGGTTGTAGGAAAAGCTGGTACCCGGTTCGAGGCCGGTCACGTAGCCCTGCTTCTCGGTATCGGTGTTCTTCCACAGCGAGAACACTGGTAGCTCGGCGGTATTGAAGCCGACACTGACGCCGAGATTGCCGGCGCGGTTGTGCAGCATGGTCAGGGTCTGGCCCTGTTCGTCCGCATAGGGCACCACGTTGAACACCGTCTCGTCGTAGTCCCTGGTCGGGCCGCGATAGCGCTGCCAGTCGCTCAGCTCCTTCGCCGCGCGGGGGTTGAACGGTGAGACCTGCTTGACCGGCGCCACGAAGCGCGCGCCCTCCTCCAGCAGCGGCGTGCCGAAATTGGTGTGGTACAGCACCTGGTATTCCTTTGCATAGTCACCCTGATTGGTCAGCGTGTCGTGCAGCGAGAAACCGGCACGACCCGGCTCGGTGCTGAGCTCGGTGAGAATCGCGAAGTCGAGTTTCTTGAAGGCCTTCTCCTGCAGCTCGCCTCGCAAGCGAATGGCATAGGGCGGCTTTTCATCGATCTGCAGCACCACGCGCGAGGCCGGAATGTTCGCCGCACGGCCATGCAGCGTGAGCAGTTCGCCGTTGTCTTCGCCGGGGTGGCCGACCCACTCGAAGCCGCAACGGGTGACCAGCTCGTTGAAGCCCTCGAGCCAGCCCAGCCCGCCGCGCCCGTTGAGCTCGATAAAGGCCGGGTTGACCACTTCATCCACCGGCGAATCCCAGCCCAGGCGTACCTCGCCGGCCACCGCTTCCAGCACATTCATGCCGCGCGTGGGCACAACGGTCATGCGCATGCTGCCGTTGTCGATCTCGATCAGGCTGACGCCTTCCTGCCGGCCGCCATGCAAGGTACGCATGCTGACCGAGAATGGCGTCGGCGCGTCGATGCCCAGCTCTTCGCTGGTGATGCGCCAGTTCTTCGCCGGCTTGTCGTGGTCGATCAGCACCTGTTCCCAGGCCATGGCAGGAGTGGCCAGGCAGATGCCCAGGCCGAGGAGAAGCTGCAAACGGGTCATGGGGGGTCCCTTTGTTGTTATGACTCCTGCTCAAGGTAGCTGAAACGTTTCATCTGGCAAGCCAAAGCGGTTGCTGAATGACCGAAGGGAGGCGGAACGTAGCTGGACGGAGTGCTCTAGCTTGGCTTTCAGCCCTTGCTGTAGCGACTCGGCTGCCAGTAGCCGGTGAGCAGCGGCAGTGCGGGGCCACGCCAGCCGCGCTGACGAAGTTGTCGGGCGATCAGCGCATTCATGATCTTGTGCCCCATCAGCAACACGCTTTCATTGGCCTCGGCCAGCTCGATCAACCGATCGGCCGCTGCGCTGGCACGCCTGGTGGATTCGCGGATGTGCTCGGTATGGCTGGCGAAGCCGAGAAACCAGGCGGTGCGAAACGCCAGGCGCCAGAAGCGCGACGGCAACAGCGGCAGGCCCCACTCGGGATACGGCAGGTGCGGCTCGACGAACAGCGGATCAGGCAGCTCACAGCAGTCGCATTCCAGATGCGAGCGCGATTCGATGCAGCGCTGCAGGGAGCTGCAGACCACGATGCCAACCGAGCCTGCCAGCGCGACCAGACTGTCCGGGCGCTCGGCGGCGACGACCTCGGCAGCGTTGTAGCGCTCGACCCAGGTTTTCATGCCAACCGGCGTGCTCCAGCGCGCTGCGCCGTGGTCGGGTCTACCGTGCCGCACGAGGATGATCTGCATCTGGCTACCGGATACACGGGCCCGGCCGCCAAGGCGCATGCCCGGCAGCAGGGGGATAGAAAGAGAATGAAGCTGGTGGAAACGCCCCGGCACGCGGCCGGGGCGACGGGGTCACTTGTCGAGTTCGTCCTGCTTTTCCAGGAATTCCTCTTCGAGCATCGCATCCTTGACGGCCTGAGGCTGCTCGTCGAGCAGCGGATCATTCAGCTCGCCGCTGGACAGTACGCGGGTGTCCAGCTTGCCCATCAGATGCTCCAGCGCGTGCTGCATCTTGTCCGCCGCGCCATCGACCGCCAGCTGCAGCGACTCGGCCTTGTGCGTCACCGACACCGCCTGATGCCCCTTGGGCCGCGCCTCGATCTGGCAACGCTTGTCATCGGCGCCGGCCTTCTGCGCGTTTTCATCGCTGACATGGACTTCCACTCGGGTGAGGAAGTCGTCGAAACGCTCGAGCCGATCCTCAACGGTCGTACCGACCCACTCGTGCAGCTCGACGCTGCCAGGGATGTGGTTGCTATTGACCTGCACTTGCATACGACTACTCCTGATAGATGACGTACCTACTAGGGTTCGAGGCGTGCGCGTCGGCGAGGTTCAGCTGCTTCGTCCGGTTGCCGACCGCGGCGGCTCATCCGGCTTGGCGCCAGCGCGGTCGGCCCGTCCGCCGATAAACCAGCCCACCAAGCCCCAGACCGCCGCGCACACGGCGCCGACCAAGGCGATCAGCCAGACGCCCTGACCGAGACCGTCGAGCAGGCTCTTGGCCCAGCCGCTCAGGGCATCGCCGCCGCGGTAGACCACGGTGTCGATGAAGTTCTTCGCCTTGTACTTGCTCTCGGCATCCAGCGGCGCGAAGAGCATCTCGCGGCCCGGGCGGACGAAGGCGTATTCGCCGACGCGACGCACGATCATCACGGCGGCCAGCACGGCAAAGGTCGGCGCCAGGGCCAGGCCGATGAAGCCCACGCAAACCAGTGCCGGCACCGCGGCGAGCAGAATCCGCACGCCGAGCCGCTGCGCGATCCGACCGGTGATGAACAGCTGAGATAACAGCGCCCCCGCCTGCACCACAAAATCGATCGCACCGAACACCCGCACCTGCTCGGCACGATCCGGAAACAGCTCGGCGACCAGCCTTGCCTGTTCGAAGTAGAGAAAGGTGCTGGCGGTCGTCAGCAGCAGCACGAACGCCGCGATGCCGAGCAGATAGCCCGAGCCCAGCACCCGCGTCAGGCCACTGAATGGATTGCCCGCTACCGGTCGCCGTGGACTTTCGGCATGTTCGGCGCCGGGACGGCCGGCACCCCGTTCCTCGCGCCAGACCATCAGGTAGTGCTTGAGCGCGACCGCCGCGACCAGCAAAAGCGCCGCCAGCAGCATCAGCCCGAACTGACCGAGCACGCCGACCAACAGCGCGCTCGTCGCCGGTCCGACCAGCCCGCCCACGCTGGCACCAGCAGCGATGAAGGCGAACAGCCGGCGCGCCTGCGGAGCGTCGAACACATCGGCCATGAGGCTCCAGGCGACCGAGACCACGAACAGGTTGTAGACCGAGATCCACACATAGAACACCCGCGCCAGCCAGACGCTGTCTCCGAGCAGGAAGAACAGCCCCGCGAACACGAGCAGGTTGACGCAGAAGAAGCCGTACACCCAGTCGATGTAATGGATGCGCGCGACCCGCGAGTTGAGCCAGGCGAACAGTGGCACCGCCACCAGCATGGCGATGAAGGTCGCGGTAAACAGCCACTGCAGGTTCTCGACGCCGCCCTGAATGCCCATCGACTCGCGAATCGGCCGCAGCATGAAGTAGCCAGAGAACAGGCAGAGGAACAGGCTGAACCCGGCCAGCGCGGCACGCAGTTCCCCGGGGCGGGCATTGATCAGCGCGGCCCCGCGAGCGGCTAGCGAAGTCGGCATTCGGCGCTCAGCGGAAGGCGTCGACGATCATCTGCCGCTGCCGCGCATCCGGCAGCCGCCCCTGCCCGGCGAGCAGGTTGTCGGCCATGTAGCGCGGGTTGGAAGTCGCCGGTATGACCGCAGTTACAGCCGGCTCGGCAAGGATGAACTTGAGCAGCAGCTGCGCCCAGGAGCTGGCATCGATCTCCACTGCCCAGGCCGGCAGCGGCTTGTCCTTGACCCTGGACAGCAGGTTGCCACGGGTAAACGGCCGGTTGATCAGCGTGGCGATGCCGTGGTCGGCGCAGTACGGCAGCAGCTGCTTCTCGGCGTTGCGCTCGCCCACCGAATAGTTGAACTGCACGAAGTCGACCTTCTCCTGCTTCAGCGTCTCCAGCAGGCGGTCGTGGGCCGACTCCAGATAGTGGGTCACGCCGATGTAGCGCACCCGCCCCTCCTGCTTGAGTTCGCGCAGCAGGCCGAGCTGGGTGCGGGTGTCCTGCAGGTTGTGCACCTGGATCAGGTCGATGGTGTCGGTCTGCAGCGCCTCGAAGCTCGCTTCGATCTGCGCCATGCCGCGTTCGCGACCGCTGGAGGACACCTTGCTGGCGAGGAAGACCTTGTCGCGCTGGCCGTGGCGCTCGACCAGCTCACCGACGACGCGCTCGGCATTGCCGTAGCTCGGCGCGGTATCGATCAGCGATGCGCCGCCATCGAGCAGCACGCGCAGCACCTCGAGCAGCCGCGTCATCTCGGGATCGTCCAGGGCCACGTCATGGGTGCGTGACGTGCCGAGGCCGATGACGGGTAGCATCTCGCCGGTGGAAGGAATCTCGCGTCGACGCAGCGCCTCGGCTGCCCGCACCAGCGACGGCAACAGCGGACCGAGCGCCAGCATCGCTGCGGCCACGGCTGTACGTTGAATGATCTGGCGGCGCGTCGGCATGGGTGGGGTCTCCGGTCGTTTGCGGTATCGACCTCTGAGTATGGTCGAGCCATCCCGCGATACCGGCCCGGCGACGTACGGAGCTTTTCCTGATGTTTCAGAGCGACGCAAGGCGTAAGGAAGCGACGCCACGGTGGTGGCAATATGCCTTTATTTGCGCTTTACTGCGCCGCTTCCGATGCCTGCTGCGTTGACGGCGGGTAGATAACTGTCGAGCCGAGCATGTCCTGCAACCTACCCCAGTCGCGCCAGCCGAGCCCCGGCGGCAAAGCACCTGCCGCGTCGCGCCCGCCCCGTGCACGCTCCAGGCTGAGCAGCCTCTGCTATGCCGCCGGACTGCTGCTGGTGTTCATTCTCAGCCTGCTTCTGCTGCCGAACGACAGCGGTCTGGGTCGGCTGCTGTGGGGCTCGCTGTAGCGGCAGCGCGCCCGGCCTCAGGTGCGGAAACGGCCAACCAGTTCCGCCAGCGTCTTCGACAGCCCGGACAGCTGTTGGCTGGCGAGCATGCTCTGCGAGGAATAAGTGGCCGCCTCGTTGGACAGGTCACGGATATCAGTGATGTTGCGCGCGATTTCCTCGGTAACGCTGCTCTGCTCCTCGCACGCGGTGGCGATCTGGGCGGCCATATCGTTGATGCGCTGCACCGACACGGAGGTTTCCGCAAGCACCTGATCGACGCCGGATGCCCGCTCGACACTGTCTCGCGCCTTGTCACTGCCGGTCTGCATGGCCTGTACGGCCTTGTCGACGCCGCTCTGCAGGCGCTCGATGCGCGCCTGGATATCCTTGGTCGAATCCTGCGTGCGTGCGGCCAGTGCCCTTACCTCGTCGGCCACCACGGCGAAACCGCGGCCCTGCTCACCGGCGCGCGCGGCCTCGATGGCGGCGTTGAGCGCGAGCAGATTGGTCTGCTCAGCGATGCCGCGAATCACTTCGAGCACCGCGCCGATGCTGGCGGTTTCCTCGGCAAGCGCACCGATGGTCTGCGATGCGCCTTCGACCTCCCCGGCCAGCTGGCGGATCGACTGGATGGTACTGCTGACGACCGACGCGCCCTGGCGTGACTGGGTTTCCGCCGCACGCGCGGCGTCCGATGCGTTCTGCGCATTTAGCGCGACTTCGTGCACCGCTGCGCTCATCTCGGTCGCCGCGGTGGTCACCTGATCGACCGCGGCGTGTTCGCTGCTGATCAGCTGATCGTTGGTTTCAGCCATCGCCGCCATGCCACGCGCGGCGGTCTCGACCTCAGCGGTAACCCGTCCTACCTCGGCGATCAGCGGCTGCAGTTTGTCGAGAAAGCGGTTGAAGGCATTGCCGAGCTGGCCCAGCTCGTCAGCCGAATGCACCTCCAGGCGGGTGCGCAGGTCGCCATCGCCATCGGCGATCTGCTTCAGCCGATCAAGCAAACGGCGCATCGGGCGCAGCACCACCAGCGGCAGGCCGAGGATGAGCAGTGCACAACCGAGCAGGCCGATCACCAGTACCGCAGCTTGCTGGCTCGATGTCGCAGCGCCCTCGGCGATCGCCGCCGCGCCCTCGGCCTCGGCGGCTGCGCCTTCGAGTTCGCCGAGTTTGTCGATGGCATCGCGCATGGCATCGAAGCGCACCTCGCTGTCACCGAAGCTCAGCGCGCTGGCGGCCTGAGGATCGAGATCGACCTGCTCGATGACCCGCTGCGATACCGCGGACCATTGCTGAAAGCCGCCATTGAACTGCTCGACCAGCGCCAGTGCCTCGGCGCCCGGTTGCATGGCTGCGTACTTCTGCACACGGTCGTAGGCCTGCTTGAGGTTTTCCGCATGGCTGGCCTTGAGTGCCTGCACATGCTCGCCAGCATCGCTGTCGAGCAGGCTGCGCTCGGCGACGAAGGCCTGATACAGGTCGCGATCGGCATTGAGCAGCAGACCGATGGCCGGTAGATGGCGCGTCGCCAAGACCTCGCTGGAGTCGGTGACGCGCTCGATGCCGCGCATCCCGAAAACGCCCATCAGCACCAGCAATAGGGCCAGCGCCGCAATGGGCAAGGTGATCTTCCAGCGGAATCCGAGATCGGTGAACAGGCGGGGCATGGCGTCGCTCCTCGAGAGGCTTTCCTTGCTATCGGCTACAACAACTGCGGCAACAGGTCACCGGTCGACAATTGCACAGCCGCGCGCGACTTCCGTTGCGCCACATCAAGAGTAATCGCCGCCTCACCCAGTACTTCCGGATGAAGACCATGGTTGCATGGCGATCTTCGATCCGGCGGCCGATAACGTGGCTGACGGTGACGGCGCCGAACGGGCATGCAGCTCGCGGCCGGGGTGCCGATAACAAAAAATGTAGCCTCTGATCGACGGCTGATCAGTGCGGGAGCGGCCGAGTTTCCCGCTTCCCTTCCTCAAGCGAGTAACGCCCATGATTTCGCTCTCCCGATTCAAGCCAGGCCACACGCAATCCAGCGGCACGGCGAGCCTGCTCTGCTCGGCTCACCAGCTTGCCCAGCAGCTCGCCACCCTGCGCTTCAACCCGACCTACATTGCCGGTTTCGTCTCGCCGCACGTGGATCTGGATGAGGTCGCCAGGCAGGTAGCGCAGCGCTTTCCGCAGGCGACGATCAGCCTGTGTACCACCGCGGGCGAGCTGTCCAGCGAGGGCCAGCGGCTTTACTGTGTCACCGGCGCGCAGTGGGATCGGGTGGTGTTGCAGCTGTTCGACGCCAGCGTCATCGCCGCCGCCGAGATCGTCCGTGTGCCGCTGGAGTGCGAGGACATCCGCGGCCAGGGTCAGCGGCTGTCGATGGGCGAGCGCATCGCGCGCCTCACGGCGTCGATCAAGCGGGTGCAGGTGTCGATGAAGATCGATTACCGCGACACGCTGGCGAACATCTTCTTCGACGGCCTCTCCGCTTCGGAATCCTTCTTCATGGAGGCGCTGTACGAGTCCGGTCGTTTCCCCTGCCTGTTCGTCGGCGGCTCGGCCGGTGGCAAGCTGGATTTTCAGAAGACCCAGCTGCATGACGGCAAACGCAGCTACCAGAACCACGCGCTGATCGTCTTCCTCAAGTGCGCGCGGGACGTACGCTTCGGCGTGTTCAAGAGCCAGAACTTCGAGCCGACGCCACTCAGCCTGAACGTACTCAGCGCCTCCCTGGAGGACCGTTACATCAGCCAGGTGGTCGACTCACGCGGCAACATCCGCACGATGGTCCAGGCGCTGTGCGAGGCGCTCAAATGCGTGCCGCAGGAGCTGGAGCAGCGGCTCTCGGACTACTCCTTCGCAATTCGCGTCGGCGAGGAAGTGTTCGTTCGCTCGATCTCACAGATCGACTTCGCCAACGAGCGCGTGCACCTGTTCTGCGACGTCGCCCCCGGCGAAGAGCTGATCATGGTCAAGCGCACCCCGCTGGCCGAGACCACCCGCCGCGACTATCAGCAGTTCATGCGCAACAAGCCCGGCAAGCCGCTGGTGGGCATCCTCAACGACTGCATCCTGCGCCGGCTGAACAACGAGCAGGCACTGGGCGGCATGGGCCCGGTGTTCGATGACGTGCCGGTGGCCGGTTACTCGACCTTCGGCGAGATCCTCGGCCTCAACCTCAACCAGACTCTGACGGCGGTGTTCTTCTTCCGCACCAACGGCAAGGAAGAGTTCCACGACGAGTACACCGACAACTTCATCGCCTACCACGGCGAATTCAAGGCGTTTTTCCTGCGCCGGCAGATCAAGAAGCTGACCGGCCTGAGCCAGGTGGTGGTCAAGCAGATCGAGCAGTTCAAGCGCCAGGACTACAGCAGCGCGGTGGACATCAATGGCCTCGACGAACACATCCGCCCGGTGTTCCGCGGCCTGGCCGACCTTGGCCAGGTCCTGTCTCAGGCCGACCATGAGCGGCAGTCCATGTCCGAGCAGCTGAGCCAGTGCGCCAACGAGCTGCACGGCTCGATGGACGATCTGACGCTGAACATCAACCAGCAGGGTACCGTCATCGAACAGGCCGGCAGCTCGGTCAAGCAGATGGTCCACCAGGCCGACGAGGTGGTCAGCAGCGCCCGCGACCTGGCGCAGTCCAGTCAGCGCATCCAGTCGGTGGTGCAGACCATCCAGCAGATCGCCGGGCAGACCAACCTGCTGGCGCTCAATGCGGCGATCGAGGCGGCGCGCGCCGGCGACATGGGCCGCGGCTTTGCGGTGGTGGCGGATGAGGTGCGCAAGCTGGCCGAGATCACCGGCAAGAACGCCGAGGAAATCGGCACCGACATCGACCGCCTGGCCAGCGAGATTCGTGCGGTGGCGCAACACATCGAGACTCAATCGGCCGGTGTCGGCTCGCTGACCGGGCTGCTCGATGCACTGGAGAACTCAAGCAACCTCACCGCTGGCACCTCACGCCAGACCAAGGGCGTCGCCGACCGGCTGATTGGCCTGACCGCGCGCTGAGGTTCTCCGCCACTGATCTAACGCGTCAGGCGCGCGCGAACCTCGGCGTAGGGATAAGCCTCCAGCGAGGCGAAACCGGGGATCTGGCGCGCCTTGAGCTTGGTGAACACCGGCACGCTGATGCCGCAAAGAAAGCGCGTCAGGCACTCGGCGCTGGGCGCACCGCCCTTCAGCTGCGCGAAGCGCTGACTGAATTCGGCGCAGCGGGCGGCCAGGTCAATCTGTTCCAGCGGCGCCATTGCCGGCGGTTCCGGCAGTTTCGCGACCTGTCCGTTGCAGACAGAGCAATGCCCGCAGTGCTGCGGCGCCTGCACGTCACCGAAATACCCGGCCAACCGCTGGCTCAGGCATTCACTGGATTCGAACAGCGCCAGCATGTTGTCGATGCGGGTGATCTCGCTCGCTTCGTGCTGCTTGAAGTATTCATGCAGTTCGATGCTCAAGCCCTCTGCGTCGAAGTCTGGATTGAGCAGCGCATAGACGTCGGTCATCTGCTTGCTCTCCAGCTCGATCCAGCCTTTTTCCTGGAAGTACTCCAGGGCCTTTACCACCCGGCCACGGTCCGCCCCGTGCTGCTGGTAGAGCGCATCGAAATCCAGCGTGCACCAGGTCCGCGCCCGCGCCGAGCTGTGCACGATCGCCTCGACGAACTGACGTCGCTCGCCTTCGAATTTCGCCACCAGCACCTCGGGTTCGAGCAGGTACTTGAAGCGGTACTCGGCGAAATAGGCGAAGCGTGGCGCGATGATGCCGCGCAGCTCCAGCTGCACCAGCAGGGTTTTCAGCGGCAGCTGGCGGATGTTGCTCTGGTCCGATAGCTGGTTGAGCATCAGCTCCCACTGTCCGCTGCCCTTTTGATCAGGAGCAGCCGCCTGCAGCAGCTCGTCGAGTACGCAGCGGATGCCCTCGCGCTCCGGTGTGTCGCCATAGACAAAATTCTGCAGCACGCTGAGGCTGTCCCGGTTGGCCAGCACCAGGCAATCCGAAGCATTACCGTCGCGCCCTGCCCGACCGATTTCCTGACTGTAATTTTCCACCGACTTGGGCAGGTCGTAGTGCACCACGTTGCGGATGTCCGCTTTGTCGATGCCCATGCCGAAGGCAATGGTGGCGACGATGCAGTTCAGCTCGCCCGCCATGAAGCCGCGCTGGATCGACTCACGCAACTCATGGGCCATGCCGGCGTGGTAGGCGCTGCTTGGAAAGCCTCGCTGCGCCAGATGCTCGGCGACCTGCTCGGCCGTCTTCTGCTGGGTGACGTAGACGATGGTCGGCTGACCACTCTTGTCGGCCAACCATTCCACCAGCCGGCGCTGCTTGTTAAAGCCGCTGACCGGCTCCACCAGCAGATTGAGATTGGGCCGGTAGAAGCCGGTAGTCACGACGTCGTACGGCGCAATCGAGAATTTGGCCTGCATATCGGCGATCACCGGCGGTGTCGCCGTGGCGGTCAGCAGCAGCACCTGCGGGATATTGAATTGACGCTGGTAGTCGGGAAGCTTGAGGTAATCCGGGCGGAAGTTGTGCCCCCACTCGGAAATGCAATGCGCCTCATCGACGACCAGCAGCGAGATCGGCACCTGGCTGATGAAGTTACGGAAGCGTTCGTTCTTCAGCCGCTCCACCGAAATCATCAGAATCTTCAGTTCACCGGACTTGGTGCGGGCCATGGTTTCGCTGGCCTGCTCGCGGCTCTGCGCCGAGTCGATGTTGGCTGCGGCGATGCCGTGCCGGTGCAGGAACGCCAGCTGGTCCTGCATCAGCGCGAGCAGCGGCGAAACGACCAAGGTGAGATGAGGCAATAGCAGCGCCGGCAGCTGATAACACAAGGACTTGCCCGACCCGGTGGGAAAGATAGCGGCCGCCGAGCGCCCGGCCACCACGGCGCGAATGGCCTGATCCTGGCCGGGACGAAAGCCGTCGTAGCCGAAAGTCTGCCTGAGGGTCTGTTCGATCATGCTGAGTCACTCCTTTGACTGGAGGCCGGAGGGTAGCAAAAGGAGGGAGACGGTACTGCAAAGCGGCTGACATATGCGGCCGGTCGTCGGAGCGCGTGGCCATCAGCCCAGCGATGGCCCTGGGCGGGCCGGATGGGACTTTGAGGTGGGCAAAGTTGGCGGCCAGCTGGCCCAGGCGGAAGGACGCATTGCGCGCCCTTCGCCAGAAGACTCAGAAGCGGTCGCGAATCACCACCTCGTCGAACGGCAACTTGCCGATCCGCGGCATCGGCTCAGCAGCACGCTTGCCCACCGCGACCATCAGCGCGATGACATGGTTGTCCGGCAGGTTGATCAGCTTGCCGACCGCGTCGAAATCGAAGCCATCCATCGGGCAGGAATCCAGGCCCCTGGCCCGTGCCGCGAGCATCAGCGTCTGCGCCATCAGGCCGCAACTGCGCATGGCTTCGTCACGCTGGACCTGCGGCTTGTCGCGGTAGTAGGCATCGATGGCGCCGGCCATAAAGTTCTGCACCTCGCCTGGCGCACCATCCCAGACCCGGCGGACATTCTTTTCCCAGCTGTCGACCTGCGCGCAGATCACCACCAGCATCGAGGCATCGGTCATCTGCGCCTGGTTCCAGCCCACCTCGCGGATCTGCGCCCGCAGCGCCGGGTCGCTCACCTCGACGAAGCGCACGTGCTGCAGGTTGAAGGCGGAGGGTGCCAGCAGTGCCAGTTGCAGCAGCTCGTCCTTCTCCTCCCGGCTGAGCTGGAAGCTCGGGTCGTAGACTTTGACGGCGCGACGGGTGCGGATGGCTTCTACGGTATTCATGACGCTTCCTCGTGATCAACAGTGGCGCCATGCTAAGGGCGCCGACCAATCGAATCCATGCGCCTTGACCGATAAGAATCATCGACGCCTTTGATCCGAATCACCACCCGGCACAAACGAAAAAGCCGCCCGGAGGCGGCTTTTCGATCACGCGGCGGGCAGCTTAGAGCTGCGGGCCGGCGTTGCGGATGGCGTCGGAGACATCGAACTTCTTGAAGTTCTCGACGAACTTGGCTGCCAGTTCCTTTGCGGCCTGGTCGTAGGCGCTCTTGTCGGCCCAGGTGTTGCGCGGGTTCAGCAGCTGAGTATCAACGCCGGCGACGGCCTTCGGCACGTCCAGATTGATGATCGGCAGGTGCTCGGTCTCGGCACCGATCAGCGCGCCGCTCTGAATCGCCGCGATCACCGCACGGGTGGTCGGGATGTTGAAGCGCTTGCCGACGCCGTAGCCACCACCGGTCCAGCCGGTGTTGACCAGGTAGACTTTAGAGCCAAAGCCGTTGATACGCTTGATCAGCAACTCGGCGTACTCGCCAGCCGGACGCGGGAAGAACGGCGCGCCGAAGCAGGTGGAGAAGGTCGACTTGATGCCGCTGCCCGAACCCATTTCGGTGGAACCGACCAGCGCGGTGTAGCCGGACAGGAAGTGGTAGGCAGCCTGCTCGTTGTTCAGGATCGACACGGGCGGCAGTACGCCGGTCAGGTCGCAGGTCAGGAAGATCACCGCGTTCGGCTCACCGCCGAGGTTCTTCTCGGAGCGCTTCTCGACATGCTGCAGCGGGTACGCGGCGCGGCTGTTCTGGGTCAGGCTGGCGTCGGCGTAGTCGGGCAGACGGGTGCGCTCGTCGAGCACCACATTCTCCAGCACGGCGCCGAACTTGATAGCCTTCCAGATCACCGGCTCGTTCTTCTCGGACAGGTCGATGCACTTGGCGTAGCAGCCACCCTCGATGTTGAACACGCGGCCAACGCCCCAGCCGTGCTCGTCATCGCCGATCAGGTAGCGGCTCTCGTCGGCCGACAGGGTGGTCTTGCCGGTGCCGGACAGACCGAAGAACAGGGTGGTGTCGCCGTCTTCGCCGATGTTGGCGGCACAGTGCATCGGCAGCACGTCGACGTCCGGCAGCAGGAAGTTCTGCACGGAGAACATGGCTTTCTTCATTTCACCGGCGTACTGCATGCCGGCGATCAGCACCTTCTTCTCGGCGAAGTTGATGATCACGCAGCCATCGGAATTGGTGCCGTCACGCTCGGGTACGCACTGGAAGAACGGTGCGTTGAGGATGCGCCACTCGCTCAGGCTGGCCTGGTTGAACTGTTCCGGGGTGATGAACAGGCAACGGCCGAACAGGTTGTGCCAGGCGGTCTCGGTGGTCATCTTGACCGGCAGGTAGTGCTCGGGATCGGCACCGACATGGACGTAGGAGACGAAGCTATCGCGCTCGGCGAGGTAGGCTTCGACGCGGTTCCACAGTGCTTCGAAGTTGCCGGCCGGGAACGGACGGTTGATCGGGCCCCAAGCGATCTTGTGCTGGGTGCTCGGCTCTTCGACGATGAAGCGGTCAGCCGGAGAACGACCCGTGCGGTGCCCGGTCTTCACCACCAGAGAGCCATTGGCGGACAGTTCGCCCTCTCCGCGCTTGACGGCTTCTTCAATCAGTTGAGCGGTGCTGATGTCGGTGTACACGGCGTTGGTGGCTTGCGTCATGAGTGTTCCCGTCGGCCTTGGGCCGATTCCTCCATGCTGTTGTAGCCCGCCGAGCGACGAACTACATCGAAAAAAGTGCGCGCGATTATGCCAGATAATGCACCGCGCTGGGTATGAGGCCGTGATGGCCAAATAGTTCACTGGCTGGCTGCAGGTCCATCCCTGTCTCATTCCTTAGCGTACTGGCACTAAGCGGATGGCCGCCGAGCGCCAGGCGCCGCTCAATGACGGGTGCCCGAGGGCGCGTCGCTGCCGCCACCGGCGAAAAGCTGGGCCACGTCCGCGGCATCATAGGTGTACTTCTCGTTGCAGAACTGGCAATCGATGCTCACCGCACCGCCCTGCTCGACCACCAGTTGCTGGGCGTCTTCCTCGCCCAGGCTGATCAGCGCACGGGCCGAGCGCTCCCGCGAGCAGCTGCAGCGAAAGCGGATCGGCAGCGCGTCGAACAGGCGCAGCTGCTCCTGATGGTAGAGCCGGTGCAACAGCGTCTCGGCATCCAGCCCGAGAAGTTCCTCGGCCGTCAGGGTGTCGGCCAGGGTGCGCAGGTGCTCCCAGCTGGCGTCACGCTCGTCGGCATCCTTGATTCGATCGGCCGGCAGCTGCTGCAACAGCAGGCCGCAGGCCCGGCGGCTGTCGGCATTGAGCCAGAAGCGCGTCGGCAGCTGCTCGGACGCAGCGAAATAGTTGGTCAGGCATTCCGCCAGGTTGACCCCGTCCAGGCCGACGATGCCCTGGTAGCGCTGGCCGTTGGCCGGGTCGACGGTGATCGCCAGCATGCCCTCGGGCATCAACTCGGCCAGCGTTGCGCCCGTCTCGATCTGCTCGGCGTGGTAGCGCGCGATGCCGCGCACCTCCCGGGCACTGGAGCACTCGACCATCAGCAGCGGGACGGCTCCGCTGGAACGCGCCTGGAGAATCAGCAGCCCGTCGAACTTGAGCGTGCCGACCAGCAGCGCAGCAGCGGCGAGCAGCTCGCCAAGCAGCTGGGCGACGGGCTCGGGGTAGGTGTGCTTGGCCAGCACGTGCTGGAAGCTTTCGTCCAGCGTGGCGATTTCGCCGCGAACGTCGGAATCGTCGAAGATAAAGCGCTGAGTTTGGTCGGACATGCTGAACGCTCGAACCTAGAATTAATGGACCGCATTCTAGAGCCAGCTTCGATCACCTCCAAGGTCAAGCCCACCCTGCACCGATATGGACCCTTATCTCTTATAGGACGACCCGACACCAAGCGACCCAGAACTCACCAGCCTTGTCAACAAAAAGGCGCCACAAGTGCGTCACTTAAAGACTACTAGCGCACAAAATACAATCAACATGGCTTCTGGCCAGTGATATTGTTTTTATGTCAAAAATTGGCGTCCAAGGTGCATCATGGAAGTTAGCGTCTTTGGGTCGGGTTATGTCGGCTTGGTTCAAGCCGCCGTTTTGGCCGATGTAGGTCATCACGTCATATGCGTAGACATCGACGACCGAAAAGTAGTTCAGTTACGGCAGGGCATCCCCTGCATCCATGAGCCAGGCCTGGCCGGCTTGCTCGAGGAGAATATCAAGGCCGGGCGCTTGCATTTCACTACCCAAGCAAGCGATGCGGTAGCTCACGGAAAAGTAATCTTCATCGCAGTGGGTACTCCACCAAATGAAGACGGCTCTGCTGATCTCCAGCATGTCCTAAGTGTCGCCCGCCAGATCGCAGGCCTGATGGAGCAAGACCGCACGCTGGTCATCAAGTCCACCGTACCGGTTGGCACTGCCGACAAGGTCAGAACGGAAACACGCGCGACGCTCGATGCACGCGATAAAACTCATCTGAACACATATGTCGTGTCCAACCCTGAATTCCTGAAGGAAGGCAGCGCCGTCGCCGACTGCAGCCGGCCCGACCGCATCATCATCGGCAGCCAGGATCCGATCGCTCAAGCGCAGATGGCCGAGTTGTACGCTCCGTTCAACCGCAACCACGATCGCACGACGTACATGGACAACCGCAGCGCTGAGCTGGTCAAGTACGCGGCCAACGCGATGCTCGCTACCCGCATCAGCTTCATGAACGAGCTGGCCGGCCTGGCGGAGAGCCTCGGTGTGGACATCGAGGCGGTACGCAAGGGTATCGGCTCGGATCCAAGGATCGGTTATCACTTCATCTATCCCGGCTGTGGCTTCGGAGGATCGTGCTTCCCGAAGGACCTGAAGGCGCTGATCCATACCGCCGAAGAGAACGGAATCGAGCCGCGTCTGCTCAAGACTGTCACGCGGATCAATGACGATCAGCGGCAGCTCCTTCTGCGCAAACTAAAGGCCCAATTCCCAGAAGGGCTGGCTGGTAAATCTATCGCGGTCTGGGGTCTGGCGTTCAAACCCAATACCGACGATATGCGCGAAGCACCGAGTCGCTATCTCATGGAAGCGCTCTGGGCAGAAGGCGCCCGCGTGCGCGCCTTCGATCCGGAGGCCATGACTGAGTGCCGCCGCATCTACGGCTACAGGAATGACCTCGAACTTTGCGCGACCCGGGATGACACCTTGCAGGATGCCGATGCTCTCGTGATCTGCACCGAGTGGAAGGCGTTTCGTGTAGTCGATTTTGACGAGCTGAGGAAAAAGCTTCGCGCGCGACTGGTTATCGACGGCCGCAACCTGTTCAACCCACAGCAGCTGGCACGCGCCGGGCTGCACTACATCGGCATTGGCTTACCCTATATCCGCCCTTCGAGCGCATCGGTCCCAGCATGAAGACGTTAGTTACTGGAGCGGCCGGGTTCATAGGCGCGCATACCACTCTGCGCCTGCTGCGAGAGGGCCATGAGGTTATCGGCCTGGATAACTTCAACGATTATTATGACCCGCAGCTAAAGGAAGCACGGGTGCGGTGGGTGCAGGAAGCAGCTGGCGACTTCCCGCTGTACCGTATCAATGTCGAAGACTACGACGAACTCGAACGGCTTTTTGCCAAGCATCGTCCGGACGCAGTCATCCACCTCGCTGCCCAGGCGGGCGTGCGCTATTCGCTGGACAACCCGCGCGCTTATCTGGATAGCAACCTTGCAGGGTTCCTAAACCTGTTGGAGGCCTGCCGCCGCCATCCAGTGCAACATCTGATCTTCGCATCGTCCAGCTCGGTATACGGCGCCAACCACTGCACGCCTTACTCCGAGCGGCACAATACCGACCATCCTTTGTCGCTGTATGCCGCCAGCAAGAAGGCCAACGAAGCGATGGCGCACAGCTACAGCCACCTGTTCGGCATCCCCGCAACCGGCCTGCGCTTCTTCACGGTATATGGCCCCTGGGGCCGGCCAGACATGTCACCCATGCTGTTCGCCAGTGCTATCAGCCATGGACAGCCATTGAAGCTTTTCAACCACGGCGAACATCAGCGGGACTTTACGTACATCGACGACATCGTCGAAAGCCTGGCGCGCCTGCTGCCGCAACCACCTAGTGCCAATCAATACTGGAATCACGGGGACCCTGACCCTTCGACCAGCGCGGCGCCTTGGCGCCTCTACAACATTGGCGGCAACCGCCCTGTTCATCTGCGCGTCTACGTCGACACCCTGGCCCGTTTGCTGGGCCTGCAGGCCCAGCTGCAGTTGCTGCCGTTGCAACCAGGTGACGTGATCAATACCTGTGCGGACGCCAGTGCATTGGAAGAAGCTATCGGCTTCACACCGCAAACCTCCCTGAATGAAGGGCTCGCACACTTCGTCGCATGGTTCCGTAGCTACTACCTTCGTCCGCTCAACATACCGGTAGTCAACGAACAAGCCTGCTCGCTCGAACTTAAAGGAGCGATAGCATGATGGAGACGCCTGCGGAGACATTGGTGCCTGCCCCGAGCGCCCGAGAGGAGCTGCCGAGCTGGGAAAAGCGCCGTAGCCCGGCGCTGCGCGATAAAATCGACGCTGCCGTCCTGCTCCAGCAACGCGGCTGGCTTCTAGGTCGGCCTGGAGGGACCCCTTGGAGCCTTTCGCGCACCAAGCGCGTGACCGAAGCCCTATGTGCTGTCGTGATGTTAATCGTGTTGTCGCCGCTGCTGGTAATGGTTGCGGCGAGCATCAAGCTTACGAGCCAGGGACCAGTTTTTTTTATTCAGCAACGCACCGGCTTTCGCGGCCGCCGTTTCGGCATGGTCAAGTTCCGGACCATGGTCGTGAACGCCGAAGAGCTGAAAGAGAGCCTACGGCACCTGAACAAGCATGGTGCAGGCTCGGTCGACTTCAAGATTGACCGCGACCCTCGGGTGACCGCCATAGGGCAATGGCTTCGGCGCTCCAGTCTCGATGAACTACCCAACCTACTCAACGTAGTACGCGGGGACATGCGCCTGGTGGGGCCACGGCCAACCTCATTCGACGCACATCGCTATCACAACCATCACCTGGGACGGCTAAGCATCTATCCCGGCATCACTGGGCTCTGGCAGATATCCGGCCGCAGTGAAATCGACTTCGATGACCGAGTTGCGCTTGATCTGGCCTATATCTCCCAACAAAGCCCCTGGCTCGATCTAAAGATCCTGCTCAAAACCCCTTTCAAGGTCGTCAGCGGCCATGGAGCAAGCTAATGGACGGTTCACTTCCAACCATCCGTCTGGACGTCACCACTCCGAGCGAAATCAACATCGCCTCCACCGTGCTCGATCAACAGCAGCAGGTATTGCTATTGACCAGCGCCAATAAAGGCTGCGGTGTGACGACCAGTGCCATCACCATGGCTCACCAGCTTGCTTCTGCCTGTACCGGAAAGGTGCTACTGATTGATGCGAGCCTCTCGGCCAACAACGTCACATGTCAGCTCGGTCTGCAAGAGCGTCCGGGCTTCTTGGACCTAGCGGCGGGTCACATAACTGCGCTGGATGACTGCCTGACGGAGCTGCCCGCCAATTCGTTCGACCTGCTGCCTCTAGGGCAGCGCAGCAGTGACAGCCGGGGGCTGTCGACTGAGCAGTTGCGGCAGCTTCTTGCACAGCTCAGCGAGCGCTACCGCTTCGTGGTGATTGATGGTGAAGCTGTCTACACCGGCGGCGACACACTGACCATAGGTTCACTGGTCGACGGCGTCATCCTGGTGGTGCGCGCCGAAGAAACCCGCTGGGAAGTCGCCCAGGCCGCCGCGCAGCGCCTGGCGCTGGCTGGTGCCAAATTGATGGGGAGCGTGTTCAACGCACGCAAGTACTACATGCCCAAATGGGTCTATGACCACCTCTGAGGCGCCATCATGAATTTCAAATCGGTACCCCTGCTTCTGGCTTTAGCCGGCTGTTCCAGCCCAGCAGTCCAGCACATGCCCGCGGAAATTGTGACGGCAGCCCCCTCCGACGCACTGCGCACTGAGGTGTTCACAATTGAAAAGACGCTGCGCCCTCAGGACGTTCTGGACTTGATCTTCTACATCGACCATACCAGCGTGCGGCCCTACCGCATCCAGCCTGGTGATCAGGTGGAGATCAACTTCCTCACCGCACCGGAGCTCAGCGGCACCAAACTGGTCATGCCCGACGGCACCATCGAGCTGCCTTATGTCGGTACGCTGGCAATCGCCGGCATGACAGCTTTGCAGGCCCAGGACAAGGTCATCGGTAGCTATCAGGCGATTCTCAAACGCCCCGTTGTATCGCTGTCGGTACCCCGTCCGCTTACTGCGGAAGAAAACCTCCGTCTGACGCTGAACCATCCCGCTACCGGACTGAGCCGAGAAATCACCGTGGGCTCGGACGGCCGCGCCATGTTTCCGCTCATCGGAGCTGTTGCGCTCCATGGCATGACCCTCGCCCAACTCAACACCACGCTCAACGAGCGCTACGCCGCACATGCAGCCAACGTGCAAGTGGACGCGTTACTCAAGAGCACCAGCGCAAACGAGATATTTGTACTCGGTGAAGTGACCCAGCCTGGCGTGTATCCGATCCGTCGGCCGGTCTCGGTGCTTGAGGCGCTGACCCTGGCACATGGCGCCAACCCGCTGGCTCGCCTGGACTCGGTAGTGATCATGCGGCGCAAAGGCGACCAGATGGAAGCGCAGCTGTATGACGTTGGCAAAGCACTTGACGCCTCGGCCGATACCTTTGCCTACCTGCAACCGGACGATTTGCTCTACGTACCCAAGACCAAGCTTGCGCGGGCGGGGGAGATCAGCCGACAGGTTGCTGATGTGCTGCTGTTCAACGGAGTCGGCTTCGGCTTCTCTTACCGGGTCGACAATAAGGATGACGACAATTGAACAGGTTGCAGGTCATGTCCCCGAAAGAAAATTATCTGCATGAGTTTCTGCGCATTTTCTTTGCCAACCGGCAGGTCATCAAACGGGTCTTCTTGGTATTCGCTGTTATCACGCTAATGATGCCGCTGCTACTCAAGCAGACCTTCGACATCACTGCCGAAGTCCTGGTGCAATCCAAGAAGCTGCCCCAGAGCGATGCCAACACCGCGCTTAGCCAGGAGACGGACAAGTTCCTACCGCCGTCGCTGGCCGATATGGAAACGGAAAGCAACATTCTTCGTTCGCCCTCGTTGATGCGCGAAACTGTTCGCCAGCTGCATCAGGAAGGTGTGTACAGCCCGAGCCAAGGCATCCTTCATACGTTGGCGCTAAATCCGCTGCGCACCTACGTCGCCAATCCACTGCGCGAGCATGTCATTAACCCCTTGCGAAGCGCCGTAGGGCTTGAGATCGATCCAGTGCGCGACGGTACCGTCGACGCCTTGACCGAGCGGGCGCGCGCCGCACTGACCGTCGAGACCCTGCCCGGATCCAACGTCATCTCGGTGAGCTACAGCTTTGCCGATCCCGAGCTGGGCACCAGGCTGGTCACCCGCTTATTGGAAAACTACCTCAAGAGTCGTCAGAACCTGCAGTCCAGCGACTTGCCCGAGTCCTTTTTCGAGCAGAAAAAGAGCCAGTACCAGGTCCGCATTGGCGAGCTCGAACAGCGCCGCAGAAGTCTGCTAGAAAGCATCGGCGCGTCTGACCCCAAGGAAGAGATCACCTTTCGCCTGAACGCAATCAATACAGAAGAGCAGGCGTTGAATCTTTACCGTGACCGTTTCCTTGAAAATCAGCGCTGGCTCGACTACCTCAACAGCAATCTCAGGGCGGCCCGCAAGGCCAGCTTCAATGACGCCACCTTTCCGTTCACCTTCACCCACACGGTGGACAATGCCGCCTACGAAGACCGCGAAATCAAACAGCTCGGCGAAAAGCTGATCGACCAGGTCAGCAACTATGGCAATGCTACCGCCTCGTTCCAGGAAAACAGCCTGCCGGTGCAACAACAACGCGAGCGCATTGCTCGCACACGCGACCAATTCCTGAACGTCGTGGAGAACCGCATCCTCGAGCGCAACAGCGAGCTCGCGACGTTGCAAAAGGTCATTGCACAGAAAACTGAACGCATCGACGAATACAAGGCTCGCGTAAGCGACCTGCAGAACGTCCAGGCGCAACTTCGCCTGTTTGATACTGAGATCGATGCGCTGCATAAGGCGTTCTTCACCTATACACAGCGCTATGAGGAGAGCCGCTCGCAAGGACTGCTCGATGGCAGTGCGTCCAATGCCCGAGTGCTCAGCTGGCCGTACGAACCGTCAGAGCCGGCTTTTCCCAAGCCTATGCTGATCCTGCCGCTAGGCCTGTTGACCGGGCTGATGCTCGCCGTGTCGCTCGGATACCTGCGCGAGTTCTTCGACCATCGCTTCAAGCATCCGGCACAGCTGACGGAGCATCTGGGCCTTCCGGTCCTGATCGTGATCAACGAGAAAGAGGTTCCTCAGCCTACCGCACCGAAAGCCTGGAGTTGGCCATGGGTCTGGTACTGGATACGGCAGTGACCAAAGTGGAACAGCCAGCGACGCTGCCGGTCATTCATTTGATCAGCAGCAGCGGCTTCTACGGCGCGGAACGTATGCTGCTGGATCATTGTCAGGGTACGCCTGGCCAGCATCAGGTTGTGTTTCTCGACGCACCCGTCGCGTTAATCGAGCGCTTCCGCCTGGCAGGTGTAGACAGCCTCGCCTGCCGAAACCTGACGGAGCTACTGCGCCACGTGCGTCAGCGCCGCACCGAGCAGCCCTTAATCAACACCCATAACTTCAAGGGGATGATTTTCGGCTCGATCGCTGCCGCTCTGTACAGCCTGCCGCTGGTGACCACGCAGCACGGCTTTACCCCACGCAGTCGCAAGCAACGGTTCTACACCTGGGCCAGCTTGCAGCTGTGCCGTCTTCCCCAAGTACGCCAGATCGTCTGCGTGGCTGACAGCATTGAGCGCATACATCGTGCAGCTGGCGTTCACAGGGACAAGCTACACGTAATTCCCAATGGCCTCCCCGAGACAGCCTCGATACCGGCCGGAACAAACGCAGACACGCCACTGATCGGCTATGCCGGTCGTCTTAGCGCCGAGAAAGGACCCGACCTGTTTCTCGATGCGCTGATTCCCCTGTGCCTGAGCCATCCAGACTGGCATGCCGTTGTATTGGGCGATGGCGAGGAACGCGAAACTCTACAGGCTCGGATTGACGATGCCGGCCTGGCAGAGCGTATCCGCCTGCTCGGCTATCAGCAGGACATGCCGGCATGGCTATCTCGTCTGTCGGTGCTGGTGATTAGCTCGCGTACCGAAGGCACACCAATGATTCTGCTCGAGGCCATGCAGGCCGGGACGCCGGTTGCCGCGTTTGGGGTCGGTGGCATACCGGACATGCTTAGCGACGAGCACGACGGACTGCTGGCGATACCTGGCGATGTCGCATCCCTTGCCAGGCAAATCGAACGTCTGGTCTGTGAGCCCGGGCTTGCCGGGCGCCTTTCCGCCCAGGCACAAGCGACGCAGCGCAGCCGCTACCATCTTCCCGTGCTCGCGGAGCGCTGGTCGCAGCTGTACTACCGCGCCAGAGGGCTGACAGGATGATCGCAACCGTAGCCGTGGGCGGCGCGCTGGCACTGGTTTGTCTAGGACTACTGGCGAGCCCGTGGCCCTTCCTCTCGCCTGTAGTGATAGTCGGACTGGCGGGGCTGGCGGGGCTCTATCGCCGCCCCGCCTGGGGGTTACTCGGTATCGCTGCGCTGGTGCCGTTCGAAGGTCTGTTCAAGGGCAGCGACTTCACCGGGGCCAAGCTGCTTGGCGCCTCAATGATCGTCATCCTTGCACTGCAGCTGCTGTTGCGACAGTTGCCTGACGAGCGCCTGCGAAACAATCTCTGGCGGCCGCTCGCCCTGTTCCTGCTCGCCTATCTGATCAGCCTGATGTTCAGCGAGCGATACGACCTTTCTCTAGGCCACCTGCGTGAGCTGGCCGTGGGCCTTGCGTTGTTCGTCATTACCGTGCTGGTCGCCGCTGAACTGAACATTAAGATGCTATTCAGGCTGGTATCGTTGAGCGTGGCTGCGACCTGCGCCTTGGCGCTGATATCGGCCAAGCACCAGATCGGCGGTCGGGCAATCGGCCTGCTCGAAGATGCCAATTATTTTGCATTGCTGATCGCCTTCGCCGCGCCGATGTCCGCTTGGCTCGCGTTGCGCGCGCCCCACCTGCTGGCAAGGGTGGCTTGGCTGGGTGTCACCCTATTGCTGCTGGCTGGAATGACCAAGACCGACTCCCGCTCCGGACTGGTGGTGCTGGTCGGCTGCTTGTTGATCGGGCTCTGGCATCATCGCGCCGAGCTGCGCCAAATCCGCTCGCAGCATCTGGGCTTCGTCCTCTTGGGAGCGGCCATTGTGATACCGCTGGGTCTGATGTCCCTGCCGGCCGACTACGTGGCGCGTATCAAATCCCTTGTCGAACTCAAATCTGGCATTAACGCTCATCAGGATGCTTCGCTCGGGCGTCGTGCCTCGTACCTGGTCGTTGGCAGCCAGATGATCCGTGATAATCCGCTGGCCGGCAGCGGTCCTGGGACCTTCCCAGTGCACTATGCCGCGACCGGCTTCGCAAAGGCATTTTCTGAAGAGGCCGGCACCGCCGATCTCTACCGTCGCGCACACAACACCTATCTGGAGATTTTCAGCGAGGTCGGCATCCCCGGCGGTTTGCTGTTCGCTGCGCTGATCTTGTTCGGCCTTCGCAACTTCGAACGAGCACGACAGGCGTCGCAAGCCTGCGGAGATGCCGAGCGAGCCGACCTAGCCACCCACTTGGCCCTAAGTTTTCTGGCGATGGCATTGTTCCTGATGTTCCTCAGTGCCCCCAACCACAAATACCTATGGATCATGCTGGGCCTTTCCGGCTACTTGCGGCTCGAGGCTGAAGCTCGGCTCGCCCGCATGAGGCAGCTGGTATGAACGGTGTCAGCGTCGTCATTCCCATGTTCGACGAGGCCCGGCACATAATTCGGACCCTGCAAGCTGCACGGGCCGCGGCCGATGCCGCAGGAGTTGCCTGCGAGCTCATCGTGGTAGACAACGGCTCGCACGACGGAGGGCCTGCGCTCGCCGAGGCGGCAGGAGCACGTGTATTGCACCACCCAGGCCTTCATATCGGCGCGCTCCGCAACCGCGGCGCTGCTGCTGCCCGATATGAAGGCCTGGCCTTCCTCGACGCAGACATCGAAGTTCCGCTCGATTGGCTAAAGCAGTGGATATCGCGCAATGAACGTGGGGATGCCGACGTGCTCGCCCTGGCCTGCGATACGCCGGCGCAGGCACCTTGGTATGCCTGCGCCTGGCAGCGCCGCAGCCTGCCAGCCACTGCTGAGCTTCGTCCTAACTGGCTACCCAGCGCCAACCTTTGCCTGACCCGCGAGGCATTCGAGGCCACCGGCGGCTTCGACGAGCAGTTGCGCACAGGAGAGGATAAAGACCTCGGGCTGCGCCTACATCATTTGGGCGTGCGTCAGCTGATGCTGAAATCGCCAACCGTATTGCATTGGGGCTACGAAGGCAGCTGGCACGAGTGGTTCGGCAAGGAACTCTGGCGCCAGGGCAGCCATTTGCAGTTAATGAACAATCAGGGGCACCCCCGTTGGCGCCTGCTGCGTTTTCCATTGCTTGCGCTGAGCAACTGGCTGCCGACATTGCTCGCGCTCTCCGCCGCCCTTGGTGGTCTGCTCCCTCTCGCATTGATCAGCGGGTCGCTCAGTACAGTACCGGCATTGCTGCTTAGCCTTCGCCAAAGCGCCCGTCAGCGCGACCTTTCTCTGCCGCTGCAACTGTGGATTCTGCATTGGTTGCGCCTGCATCTTGCTGGCGGGGCATTCCTGCTCAGCCTGTTCAACTGGACCGCCAGGAGACCTGCCCGTGGCTGATTTCGTATTCTGGCTATGCCTGTTACTACCGGCCTATGCCTATCTGGGTTACCCGCTGACCCTAGCTCTGCTCGCGCGGCTCACCCCGACCAAACCGGTACCAGCGAGCGAGCCACTGTCAGTAAGCGTGATCATCGCAGCGCACAACGAAGAGGCTCACATCGAGCAGAAGCTAAAGACGCTGCTGACCCAGGCCCATCAGGCCGCTCGTATGCAAATCATCGTTGCCAGTGATGGCTCGAGCGATGACACCGTCAGCCGTGCCCGTGCGCTGGAGGACCCGCGCATCCAAGTGCTGGATCTGCCGCGCGGCGGTAAGGCCGCCGCGATTAATGCCGCCGTCGCACTGGCAGACGGTGAGGTTCTGGTGTTCACCGATGCCGACAACCAGTGGAACGAACATACCCTCGGTCGGTTACTGGCTCCGCTGGCGGCCCCAGACGTAGGCTGCGTCGGCGGCCAGATGATAATTCTCGATCCGGGGCATTCGCTGAGCTTGGGCGACAGCCTGTACCGTCACTACGAAGCGTGGCTGCGCCACGCCGAAAACCGCACCGGCTGCATGGTATCCGCCGACGGCGCGCTGCTTGCGTTGCGCAGCGAGCTATTCCAGCCAGTGCCAGGACAGGTCAACGATGATTTTTTCCTCAGTACCTGTGCGCCAATGGCCGGGAAACGTATCGTCTATGCCGACGACGCAGTCGTGCTCGACCAAGGTGTGGACGAGGCTGGCAAACAGTTCCGACGGAGGCTGCGCGTCACCGTCGGCGGGCTGCAGAGTCTGGCCTGTCGCCGCACGCTGATGAATCCGTTACGCCATGGTTTCTATTCAATAGCACTTGTGAGCCATAAACTGATTCGTCGACTAGCCCCGACCCTGCTCGTTCCCCTGCTGCTCAGCAGCTTATGGCTGCAGGGGAGCGGGCCGTTCTATCGGTTCTTCCTGATCGCACAGCTTGCTGGCTATGCAGTCGGCCTGCTTGGATTGTTGGACACGCGAGGCATTCTGCCTAAGCCATTCCGGTTGGCGGCTTTCCTGCTCATCACGATGGCCGGGATGTGCGGTGGCCTCTGGCAATTCCTCAGGGGACACAGCTATCAGCAGTGGAATCCCCAGCAGAATCGCTAAATGACCCCTTCTAAGGCGTGCAAAGCCACAATCGGCTGGCTTCAGTTCAACAGCCCCGGCGGGCGGCGCCAGCTCCGTGGTGTAAGGCTGATTCTGATGCTGCACCGAGTACTCGCCGACGATAATGCAGCCGCCCTGCCTCACCGTGCTGAGCTTTGCATCGGTCAATCCGCATTCGGCCGCTTGCTCGCCTGGTTGCAGCAACATTTCGCATGCGTTCCGCTCGAAGAGCTGCTCGCCGCGCCTTGCGACGGCCGCGCTCGGGTCACGCTGACCTTCGATGACGGCTGGCGCGATAACGCAGAAGTGGCCCACCCGTTACTTGCGCGTTATCGCGTACCCGCGAGCATTTTCCTCTCGACAGACTTCATCGGTAGTACTCGAGGCTTCTGGTGGGAAAGCATCGGCGAGACGCTTTGGGCCAATCCTGGCGCGCCGGACCGTCGGCTATTGCAGGCGCGGTTAGCCGAAACCGGCGCGGCGCCTTTACCGGCCGGCTTTGACAACTTGTCTGAGCGACGCCGCAGCCGATTCCTGGCGCACTATCTGCAATCACTCAAGGCCCTGCCGGCCGCCACGCTGCAAGGTTTGGCCGACGTGTGCCCACAAGAAACGCAACACGCGATGGACTGGGAACAGGTTGCCGAGCTGGAACGCTCTGGCTGGGTACGCTTCGGCCCGCACGGATCGCGTCACGGGATTCTCACGCAAATGGACGACGCAACCTTGGCCGAAGATCTGCAGCGTAGCCATCGGGATCTCGCGACCCATTGTCTAGCGCCGCTACCGATCTACTGCTACCCCAATGGAGATCACGACGCTCGTGTCCGACAAGCGGTCGCGCAGCTCGGATATCGCCACGCCCTTAGCACTCGTCCTGGGCCCTGTCGCGACAACGATGATCCGCTAGCGCTGGCCCGCATCGGCGTCAGTCATCAAATGGCTCGACACCCTGGACTATTTGCCTGGCGGTTGATGCGGAGCCTGGCGCAATGAGCCGCAACCAGTATCTGCGCCACCTGGCGCTGAGCGTGGCAACGCGCCTGGCCATGATCGGGCTGCGACTGCTGCGCAATGTGCTGCTGGCAAGAGTCCTGGGCCCTGCCGAGCGCGGTTTGTTCGCACTGCTGAGTGCCTTGCCGGACCTGCTTGCAGCGCTCACCAGCGGGGGCCTCAATACGGCGCTGGGCTACCAAGCCGCCCAACAGCGCCCCATGGACC
The DNA here is from genome assembly GCA_007713455.1 of Pseudomonas sp. Classification (GTDB taxonomy): domain Bacteria; phylum Pseudomonadota; class Gammaproteobacteria; order Pseudomonadales; family Pseudomonadaceae; genus Stutzerimonas; species Stutzerimonas chloritidismutans. The sequence continues at coordinate 49,215 of VMRT01000010.1, read as the reverse complement.
TGCTGCTCACTCAGGTGCTGGTATTTGGCTGCCTTGCTGCCGGGCTACTGACACTGTGCGGTGTGCTGATCGTCGATCAGTTCGGTTCGGCGCTGGACGCATCCCAACAGCTGGGGCCGCTGATTTGGATCCTGCTGCTGGCCGTGCCGTTGACCATTCTCAAGAGTGGGCTGTTGACGCTACACAATGGCGACGGCCGGGTTACCTCTTTCAACGCCCTGCGTCTGCTGGAATCGCTGGCACCACTGGTGTTGTTCCTGGCCCTTTTCTGGATGTGGCAAACCGCTGCATTACAGGCTGCGGTGATCAGTTGGCTGGTGGGCATAGGTCTCGTGACAATAGCGGGCTGGTGCTGGCTTGGACGCTTCCATCAATTGCGGCTGCGCTGGAACACGAGCAGCCATAGGGAACTGCTGCGTTACAGCGGCAAGAGTCATCCCGACGTGCTGTTCCAGCAGGTGCTGCTGCGCTCCGACTATCTGTTTATCGGTGCCTTCATGGGTAGCGAAGCGCTGGGCTATTACGCGATGGCCACAGCGGCGGCAGAACTGCTGTTGATCGTACCTGAGGCCGTGACCACCCCATTGATGAAGCGTCTGCTCAGGCAGGGTGACGGCATCGAACAACTCACTCCGTTCGCGCTGCGTATCACAGCCACCGTGATGCTTGCCGCCTGCCTGAGCATGGCGCTCGTGGGCAACTGGCTGATCGTGAGCCTGTTCGGCGAAAGCTACGCACCGGCCTACCCGGCGTTGCTAACGCTGCTGCCGGGCCTGTTCGGGCTGTGCTATGCCAGCATCCTGCGCCTGGATCTGCTTGGCAAGAATCGACCGGGAAGCGTATCGCTGATGATGGGCGCCGGTGCCGCAATCAACCTGCTGCTCAACCTACTGCTGATCCCGTCGATAGGCATCGTGGGCGCTGGCATTGCATCGTCGACAGCCTACTTGCTGGTCAGCCTGGCAATGCTGCTGCTTTATCGCCAGATCAGCCAGGTATCTCTGGCTCATACGCTCTTTATCCTGCCAAGCGATTTGGCGCGGCTGCGCCCGATTCTAAAGCGTGGAGATATCAGCCCATGAAGCGAATCATCATGTTCTTGGCCGTCCTGCTGGCAGAATCCGCCGCTGCTGCCGACCTTAGCTGGCAGGCCCTGCGCGATGGCGCTCTGTATCTGTATCCGCAGAACACCCAACAGGTGCACGTCAGCTGGGTTCCGGCCTGGCAAGCGGAAGCTAACGCTGAGCAGCTTTATCTGGTCGACGGCAAAGGTCGGTTGCAGGCTGACCGTGTGATCATGGCCAGCGAAACAAGCGGGCAGCAGCAATGGACGTTATCAGAAGCTGCCGCTCCGTATCGCTTGGAGGTACCTGGATACAGTTTTCGCGACTACCGGATCCGCCATTCCGACAACGTCGCTGCCATGCTCGAGCCGGTGAAACTGCACTTCAGTGCTGACGTAAGCCATGGGGTGATCCTGTACTTCATGACCCGCGCCGGCGAGCGTGCCGTGCTAGCTGGTAAATATCATGGTGGTGTGAAAGCGCTGCAGGCCCGACGGCTCACGGATGGCCAGCGAGTCGAGCTGCCCCTGAGAGCCTACGACACCTACTCAGAGTTCGACCAAGTCGCACTTCCTGTGTCGGAGCAGAACCAGGTCTGGCAACTGAAGCTGGAGGGCAGTGGCAAAGCAGCTTTCTGGCTGGACGGGGCCTCCAATCTATTCGCTCAGCGCTCCGAACATTTGCACGCACCACGCTGGAACCCAGGCGAGGTTCGCCTCAAGCTGCATGATGTCGTCCTCGGCCCCACCCCAGCCATCGGCATCGCGTTGCCCTACGCCCTACCGCCGGAATCGGCCTTTGCTGCGCTGGATATACTCAACCCCCACGCTGGCGGATACTACAGTTTCGTCGATGTATTGAGCCGGCAGCCCGACCGGGAGCGACCATTTCGCCAGCTATACCAGCAACGCTTCGGCATCGAGCGCAGCATCACCTTGCTCGCCGGCAGCGGCCGTAGAGCGGTCCTTAAGGCCGACACAGCCACCCTCGCCGGCCTGACCGCCTGGCTGAATGACAGCCGTGCACTCGACGGCGGCCTGCATTACCTATCCGTTGCGGACGAGCCGAATCTCAACTACCCGGACTTCGACAGTTACGAACGCTATTTCGCCACGCTCAGTCGGCACATCCGCGCCGACGCTGCCGCCCATGCCGCCGGTGTTCGCATCGCGATGCCGGCCAGTTCGCGCCTGACCAACGGACCGACGCGCGATGGTGCCGCACGGCGCCTTGGTGCTGACTGGGCCGAGCGACTACTGGCGCGCCACGACACTTACATCGACGCACTGGCCTGGCACGAGTGGATGGTGCGCGATCTGCTCGCCACGCGCGTCTATCGAGACAACGTTCTCGCGGCAGCGAAACTGGTCGGGCTGGATGAAAATGCTCGGCCGCGCAAGGCGTTGCTTCTGGATCAGACCAACATTTCCAGCGGATCGAGCCTGAGCCCCTACGAGCAGAACACGCACTTCGCATCGCTGTGGTGGGCATCCGTTGTTATCAACGCATCACAGGACGGCCTACTAGACATGATCAATTACTTCCAGGCCGCCGATGAGCCGGACTATCCAAAAGGTTTACTGCACGCAGACGGTCAAGACGAATACTCGCTCAAGCCGGTCGGACTGGCACAGGCGTTCATCGCCAGGCACTGGGGTCCCCGCGTCATGAAGATGGATAACGATGCGTTCGAGGTCGACGCTCTGGCACTGGATGCGTCTACCGAGAGTGAGGAACGGAGGCGCGTGCTGGGGGTGAACAAGACACCTCGGAAGCAAAACATCCGCGTCGAACCGGTCGGCTGCGCTGGAGCAATCCGGTTGACGCTATTTGGCCCGGACAGCACCCCACGCGAAGGGCATTGGCGCTGTGAGCAAAACATCGTCAGTTTCAGCCTGCCAGGAGAAACACTGTTCTCTATCGAGTGGGAGCGGCCATGATGGAATCACCCTCGCTGCTCGACAAAATCAGGCGCAAAGGCCTGTTCGGTACCGCTAGGCTGCTGTGGGCACGCTATGTCTACCGCCACGACGAACTGATCTGGATGGAGCGGGCATTGGACCTGCCCGCACCACACTTTCCTCGCCAGAGTCCCTGGCGCAAGGCATCCATCACCGAAGCGTTGTTGCCCGCGTTCGATCGGCATTTCTCACGATATAAGCCAGGGCTTCTGTCGCTCATCCGCTCAGACAGTGTTGGTGAAGCCTATCTCGACGCCGACGGCCAGGTAATAGGAATGGCGTGGTTTCGTCGAAATGATTATTACGATGACCGAGCCTATCACTGTTGGCTACGCCTGCCGCCAGGACGCATTTATCAGTTTGCTGGGGAAGTGGCGCTGCCGTATCGAGGCACCGGCATGGCTGTGCTATTGCAGCGCGAGCCGTGGAAAAACTTCCTGGCCGAGGGATTCAGTCATACGCGGTCGGTAGTCAATATGAGTAATCAGCCGGCGCTGAAAATGCACGTAAAACTCGGATTCGACGAGACCGGCGAGAGCATTCACATCTACTGCTTACTCAATTGCATACATTTTCACAGGTATAGCCGTTACAAGGGCAAACGCCTTCAGCACCTGCGCAAGTCCCGACTCAGTGCTCAAGCCCCCCAGTCGGCCGCGGCGGAGCGTTTACACGATGACTGAACGTCTGGAATGGCAAACGAGCCTATGCACAGCGGCATTCCCTGCCGCAGCTTATGAAGCACTATGCGAGCGTCTGGTACAAACCACACCGTTCAATCGCCTAGCCTGGCTGCGGGCTGCTGAGCAGACACTCTCGCCTGCATGCAAGCTGCATGTGCTACTGCTATGGCAGAGCGAGCGATTGGTCGGTTGCATACCGCTGATTCGCTGCCCACTTCGCATGCTTGGCGTAACGATGACGGAAGTCAGGCACCTTGGCCATCCGCTGAGCGACCGGATCGGTCTGATGCTAGATGCGGATGCGGTTCATCTGTTTGAGCCTGCACTGGCGGCCATTCGCGGACGAATCCCCCATGCGCGGTTGCAACTCAGCGAAATTCCGGCAAGCCTTGAGCATCGCAACCTGCTTACACCATGGGCCCGGCGTAGTTGGCAATCGGAAGCACGGACCAGCTGCCACGTACCGGAGCATCGACTGAGCGAAGAGGATCGTCAGGAGGTAAGCGGCGATACGCGCTACAAGCTGCGACGTGCTCGCAAACGGGCGCAGGCCTGCGGTGCTGTGGTGGAGCGAATCACACCGGACTCAACGACCATCATCCCGTGCCTAGAACAACTTGCCATGGTCGAGGAGGCAAGCTGGAAAGGCGACGACGGGGTCGGGATATTCAGCCCTGGCGCTCATCGGGACTGGGTCATCAACGGATTCACCGCCCTTGCGGCCGAAGGCCGGGTACGCGTGGTGCAATTGGTGCTTGCGGGCCGCTGCATCAGCTATCGCCTCGGTCTGCTCGATCAAGGGCGGCTATACGACTACAACCTCGCCTTTCTGCCCGAGTTTGCCTCGCTGGGTAGCGGTCGCTTGTTGCTGGACGAGTGGTTCCACTGGGGGCTAGACGAGGGCTGGGATTACATTGACGCATCCCGGGTAAGCCTGCACCAATCAAGCCACCAACTCCAAGAGCGCATGACGGATCGAATTGAGCATCTGCGGTGGAGTTTTTATTCACGCAGGCCTAGCGGCATCGTACTGGGCCTGGCCTACAGGATGTGGCTGCGTATCAAACCGCAGCTGCAAACCTGGCGCACTCGACGTGCGGCCAGGGGTGCAGCGCATGGCGATGTCAAGCAACCGTCCAGCTGATTCATTGAGAGCAGGTATGCCATCCAGAGTGATCATCAACGCGGACGACTTCGGTTTGTCGAGCTCGAACAATCGAGTGATCGTGGCCGCCTTCAGCCAAGGCCTTATCAGCTCCGCGACTTTGATGGCCAACACCCTGGGTTTTGACCAAGCCTGTCAGCTGATCCATGCGGAGCGCCTGCACGGGCGGGTCGGCCTGCACCTCAACCTGACCCATGGCCGACCGCTATCTCAGCCCATCGCCCGGCAGCGGGAATTCTGCTCACCCGTCGGCGAGTTCGACTTGAGCATTTCACGCTACCGTTTTTCGCTATCGCAACAGGCGCGCCAAGCGGTACGCCAAGAGATTCAGGCCCAATGGCAGCGCTGTCTGGAACAGGGCATACGGCCGAGCCATCTGGACTCGCACCAGCACGTGCACAATCTGTGGCCGGTCGGCGAAGAGCTGGCTCGATTCGCCGCCGAGCGCGGAGTGCCTCTGCGTCCGGCGCGCAATCTCGGACACAACATCAGCCTACCCAAGCGTCTTTTCAAGCGGCTGCTCAATGGCCGATTGCGCCAACTGGCAGGTCGAACGGCCGACTTTGCCTGTACGCCCTACGATCTGACCAATACCCGGCTGCCCGGCTGCGGCACCCTCGAAGTCATAGCGCACCCAACCCAACTGCCCGATGGCTTCGGTGACGAATATTTGGCCGCTGATGTGCGCCTGGACGAGTTGCTGAGGCGCAGCTTTCCGGATATCCAACGCATCGCATATAGCGAGCTCTGATTAGCCCTCGGTGTGAAAGCGCTGCAACGCTCGGCGCTGCTTCTTGCTCGGTCGCCCATAGGTCTGCAACCCCAGCGCACCGGCCTTGCGCTGGGCCGCCGCTTCCTCACGTGCGGCCAGGCTTTGCGGCGTTTCCTCATAGAGTGTTTGCGCCTCGGGCGCTCCGCGGCGCACCGCCGACAAAGCGCGGACGACCACCGTGCGCTCATCGAAACCGATGCGGATCAGCAGCTCGTCGCCCACCTTCGGTTCCTTGCTCGGCTTGCAACGCTCGCCACGACAGTGCACCTTGCCACCTTCGATGGCTGCCTTGGCCAGCGCGCGGGTCTTGAAGAAGCGCGCAGCCCACAGCCACTTGTCCAGGCGCACCTTGTCGTCGTCTTTTTCGGCCATCGTCCAGCTCTATCCTCTACACGTCGTTCTAGGGTGTTACAGACGGATGCAGTTGTCATGCACCCCGACTAGAATGCCGGCAAATTCTTCGGACGCTCCCATTGAAGAGACTCGACCCCCATACCGTGATCGGTCTGCGTGAGTGGATCGCCCTGCCGGATCTCGGCGTGGTGGGCCTGCGCGCGAAGGTCGATACCGGGGCCAGCACATCGGCGCTGCATGCTACCGAGATCAGCGAGTTCGAACGCGACGGTCAGCGCTGGGTCCGATTCACCGCCCACCTGGGCACGCTGGTACAGCGCCGCCACCGCTGCGAGGCACCGCTGGTCACGCGCAAGCTGATCAAGAGCTCCAACGGGCAGGTGCAGACGCGCTACGTGGTGCGAACATTGCTTGCACTCGGCAGTCATGTCTGGCCGGTGGAGTTCACCCTGACCTGCCGCAAGACCATGCGTTATCGCCTGCTGCTCGGTTCAAAGGCACTGGTCGAAGGGCAATGGCTGATCGATCCGTCGCGAACCTATATCCAGGACAAACCCCAGATCCTCACTTCCTCCGGTGCTCCATGAAAATCGCCGTGCTGTCGCGCAATCCGCGCCTGTATTCCACCCGACGCCTGGTCGAAGCCGGCCAGCAGCGGGGCCATGAGGTGGTGGTGATCGATACGCTACGCGCGTACATGAACATTGCCAGCCACAAGCCGCAGATCCATTACCGCGGCAAGCCGCTGGACGGCTTCGATGCGGTGATCCCGCGCATCGGCGCCTCGGTGACCTTCTATGGTTGTGCGGTGCTGCGCCAGTTCGAGATGCAGGGCGTGTTTCCGCTCAACGAATCGGTCGCCATCGCCCGCTCGCGGGACAAGCTGCGTGCGCTGCAACTGCTGTCGCGCCGCGGCGTCGGCCTGCCCGTGACCGGCTTCGCCCACTCGCCGGACGACATTCCCGACCTGATCCAGATGGTCAACGGCGCACCACTGGTGATCAAGGTACTGGAAGGCACCCAGGGCATCGGCGTGGTGCTCTGCGAAACCGAGAAGGCGGCCGAATCGGTGATCGAGGCCTTCATGGGTCTCAAGCAGGACATCATGGTGCAGGAGTACATCAAGGAAGCCGGCGGCGCCGACATCCGCTGCTTCGTGGTCGGCGACAAGGTCATCGCGGCGATGAAGCGCCAGGCCAAGCCCGGCGAGTTCCGCTCCAACCTGCACCGTGGCGGCTCCGCCAGCCTGATCAAGATCACCCCGGAAGAACGCATGACCGCCATCCGTGCGGCGAAGGTGATGGGCCTGAACGTCGCCGGCGTCGACATCCTGCGTTCAAACCATGGCCCGCTGGTGATGGAGGTCAACTCCTCGCCGGGTCTGGCCGGCATCGAAGAGACCACCGGCAAGGACGTCGCCGGGCTGATCATCCAGTACCTGGAGAAGAACGGCGGGCCGCACCTGACCCGCACCAAAGGCAAGGGCTGATTCCGCCTCGTGGCGAACCGGCTACTCGGCCGGTTTGCCCTGCACCGCATCGCGCGGCAGCAGCAATCCCAGCGGCAGGCTGACGCGCGCCTCCAAACCACCGCCCTCACGGTTGCGCAACTCGACGATGCCGCCGTGCTGTGAAGCGATGCGTTTGACGATCGCCAGACCCAGCCCGGCGCCCTGCCCGCCACGAGCGCGATCACCGCGGATGAACGGATTGAAGATGCATTCCAGCTCGGCGGGATCGATCCCCGGGCCGCGGTCGAGCACGCTCAGCACCACGTAGGGCGCGTGCTGGTCGCCCGACACATAAGCCGCCACCTCCACCCCGCCGCCGCCGTAGCGCAAGGCGTTCTCGATGAGATTCACCAGCAGCCGCTTGACCGAAACCCGACGCAGGGCGAACGGCGGCATCGGCTCGACACACAGGCGCACGATCTCCTGTTGCTGGTTGTAGGGCGCCACCACTTCGCGGATCAGCTCACCGAGATCGGTGGTTTCCACCGGTTCATCGCTGCCGTCGCGGACGAAGGCGAGGAACTGATCGAGGATCGCATTCATGTCCTCGACATCACGAATCATGTCGTCGGTCAGCTCGTCATCGCTGCTCATCAGCTCCAGCGACAGGCGCAGGCGCGTCAATGGCGTGCGCAGATCGTGGGAAACCCCGGCCAGCATCAGTTCGCGCTCCCGGCCAGCCTGCTCGACGTCCTCGGCCATCTGGTTGAAGGCGCGATACACCTCGGTCATCTCGCTCGGCGTATCGCTGATCGGCAGACGCACGCGCCGGCCCTTGCCGATCTGCCGCGCGGCGAAGACCAGCCGCTTGAGCGGCAGATTGAGCTGGCTGACGAAGATCCACGCCGCCCCGGTAGACAGCAGGCCGATACCGAGGAACCAGCCGAGCACGCTCCAGATGCGCTGGCCACGCAGCGGATAGGCGTACAGCGGCACCTGCACCCAGTCCGGCCCCAACGCAGGCGCGCGCACCCAGATCGCCGTGGACGGCTGGATACGCACGCGCACCTCGGTATCGTCGCCCAGCTCGTCGCGCATCTGCCGCTGGAAGATCTCGGTGTAGGGCCAGTGGTATTCGCTGCGCGGCACGTTCTGCTCGGCCACCAGTTGCAGGCCGGCGGCGCGACCGATACGGTCGCGGTCTTCGAGATCGGCGGCCCAGTAGGCACGAAGCGTCAGTGCCGCGCCGTGGCTGTACTGGCGGTCAACCAGCACGTCCTCGTTGGTCATCAGATAGACCAGCGTCAGGACCTTGGAGAACAGCACCACGATCAGCACCATCCACAGGGTGCGGGCGAAGAAGCTTTGCGGGAACCAGAGCGGAGTTTTCATGAAGTCCCGGCGGCAGGCCCAGGACGACAGGCCGCGAGCTTAACGCGCTCGCAGCCTGCAGCAGGCCGCAGCCAACTCACTTGTTGCCGTCCGGCACGAATACGTAACCCACACCCCAGACGGTCTGGATATAGCGCGGCTTGGACGGGTCCGGCTCGATCAGCCGGCGCAGGCGGGATATCTGCACGTCGATGGAGCGCTCCAGTGCATCCCACTCGCGCCCGCGGGCGAGGTTCATCAGCTTGTCGCGGGTCAGCGGCTCGCGTGCGTGCTGGACCAGCGCCTTGAGCACGGCGAACTCACCGGTGGTGAGCATGTGCACCTCGTTGCCCTTCTTCAGCTCACGGGTCGCCAGGGACAGCTCGTACTCGCCGAAGGTGACGGTCTCGTCCTCGCTGGCCGGCGCGCCCGGAACCTGCGGCGCCTGCCGACGCAGCACCGCACGAATGCGCGCGAGCAGCTCGCGAGGATTGAACGGCTTGGCCAGGTAATCATCGGCACCCTGCTCCAGACCCTGGATGCGACTGGCCTCGTCGCCCTTGGCGGTGAGCATGATGATCGGAATCTGATTGTTGCCCTCGCGCAGCCGGCGGCACGCAGACAGACCATCCTCACCCGGCATCATCAGGTCGAGCACCACCAGCTGGAACAGCTCGCGGCTGAGCAAACGATCCATCTGCTCGGTGTTTTCCACGGTACGGACGCGGTAGCCCTGCTCGTCGAGAAAACGCTCGAGCAGACGTCGCAGACGGGCATCGTCATCGACGATGAGGATTTTTTCGCCTTCGCTGGCTGGCGCAGTGCTGCTCATGGAAACTCCCAGATGGTCGACGGCGCATTATTGCGCAGTGTGGATCGGCCCTACTGACAGCCATTGTTAGCAGATTTTTCGTCGCACGGCCGATTCCCGCAGCATTCGACCCAGACCGGCGACCGCTCACCGGCAATCGGTTGAGGCCGGCCGCCGCAGTTCCCCTATAATCGCCGGCTTTCGCGCAGGCCCGGCCTGCATGGTTTGACTGACCCAGGTAGGTTCATGGACAGCATCAATTCCCGTATCGCCAACGAGCTGGGCGTGCGCCCGCAACAGGTCGCCGCCGCCGTGGCGCTGCTCGACGAAGGCTCCACCGTTCCCTTCATCGCCCGCTACCGCAAGGAAGTCACCGGCAGCCTCGACGATACCCAGCTGCGTAACCTGGAAGAGCGCCTGCGTTACCTGCGCGAGCTGGACGAGCGGCGCGTCTCGATCCTCGCCAGCATCGAGGAACAGGGCAAGCTGACCCCCGAGCTCAAGCGCGAGATCGACCTCGCCGACACCAAGACCCGCCTCGAAGACCTCTACCTGCCCTATAAGCAGAAGCGCCGCACCAAGGGTCAGATCGCCCTGGAAGCCGGTCTCGGCGAGTTGGCCGATGCGCTGTTCGGCAACCCGGACCTTGCGCCAGAGCAGGAAGCCGAGCGCTTCATCGACGCCGAGAAGGGCTTCGCCGATGTGAAGGCCGTGCTCGAAGGCGCCAAGTACATCCTCATGGAGCGCTTCGCCGAGGACGCCGACCTGCTGGCCAAGCTGCGCGAGTTTCTCAAGCACAACGCCACCCTCAGCGCCCGTGTAGTGCCGGGCAAGGAAAGCGAAGGCGCCAAGTTCAGCGACTACTTCGAGCATGACGAAGTGCTGAAGAACACCCCTTCGCACCGCGCGCTGGCGATCTTCCGCGGGCGCAACGAAGGCATCCTCAGCGTCAGCCTCAAGGTCGGCGATGAGACACCGGGCAGCATGCACCCCGGCGAAGGCATGATCGGCGAGCGCTTCGGCATCGCCAACCGCGGCCGTGCCGCCGACAAGTGGCTGGGCGAAGTGGTGCGCTGGACCTGGAAGGTCAAGCTCTATACCCATCTGGAAACCGACCTGCTCGGCGAGCTGCGTGACAAGGCCGAAGACGAAGCCATCTCCGTATTCGCCCGCAACCTGCACGACCTGCTGCTCGCCGCGCCGGCCGGCCCGCGCGCGACCCTGGCGCTGGACCCGGGCCTGCGCACCGGCTGCAAGGTCGCGGTGGTCGACGCCACCGGCAAGCTGCTGGAAACCGCCACCGTCTACCCGCACGCACCGCGCAACGACTGGGACGGCACCCTGGCGATCCTCGCCAAGCTGTGCGCCAAGCACGCCGTCGACCTGATCGCCGTCGGCAACGGCACTGCCAGCCGCGAGTCGGACAAGCTGGCCGGCGAGCTGATCAAGAAGGTGCCCGGCCTCAAGCTCACCAAGATCATGGTCAGCGAAGCCGGCGCCTCGGTGTACTCGGCCTCCGAGCTGGCCGCCAAGGAATTCCCGGATCTGGACGTCTCCCTGCGCGGCGCCGTGTCCATCGCCCGCCGTCTGCAGGACCCGCTGGCCGAGCTGGTGAAGATCGATCCGAAATCCATCGGTGTCGGCCAGTATCAGCACGACGTGTCCCAGCTCAAGCTGGCGCGCTCGCTGGACGCGGTGGTCGAGGACTGCGTGAACGCCGTCGGCGTCGACGTGAATACCGCCTCCGCCGCCCTGCTGGCGCGCATCTCCGGCCTCAACGCGACGCTCGCGCAGAACATCGTGCAGTTCCGCGATGCCAATGGTGCGTTCAAGTCCCGCAGCGAGCTGAAGAAGGTGCCGCGCCTGGGCGACAAGACCTTCGAACAGGCGGCCGGCTTCCTCCGCGTGATGAACGGCGACAACCCGCTGGACGCCTCCGCGGTGCACCCGGAAACCTACCCGCTGGTCAAGCGCATCGCCGCCGATACCGGCCGCGACATCCGCTCGCTGATCGGCGACTCGGCGTTTCTCAAGCGCCTGGACCCCAAGCAGTTCACCGACGAGACCTTCGGCTTGCCGACTGTCACCGACATCCTCAGCGAACTGGACAAGCCCGGCCGCGATCCGCGCCCGGAGTTCAAGACCGCCGAGTTCCAGGAAGGCGTCGAGAAGCTCAGCGACCTGGAGCCGGGCATGGTGCTCGAGGGTGTGGTGACCAACGTGACCAACTTCGGCGCCTTCGTCGACATCGGCGTGCATCAGGACGGCCTGGTGCACATCAGCGCGCTGTCGGAGAAGTTCGTCAAGGACCCGTACGAAGTGGTCAAGGCCGGTGACATCGTCAAGGTCAAGGTCATGGAAGTGGACATCCCGCGCCAGCGCGTCGGCCTGTCCATGCGCATGAGCGATACGCCCGGCGCCAAGACCGACGGCCCGCGTGGCGGCGCCGGCAAGCCACGCGGCAACGCGCCGCGCAGCGAGCGTCATGCCAAGGAAGACAAGCCGGCACCGGCCAACGCGGCCATGGCCGCGCTGTTCGCCAACGCCAAGCAGTTGAGGAAGTAGGCATGAGCATGCAAGTCGAGGCCGTCGGCAGCTCCAGCGCGTTCGGCCGCCTGCTCGGCCTGGAAATCCATCAGGTTGGCAACGGCGAGGCGGTGCTCGGCCTGACCATGCACGACGGCCTGCGCAACCTGCACGGCAAGCTGCATGGCGGCGCGCTGTTTTCGCTGATCGACACCGCCATGGGCCAGGCCAGCCACAGCCTCGGCGATGGCTCGCCGAACAGCGTGACGCTGGAATGCAAGGTCAACTACATCCGTCCGGTGACCGATGGCGAGCTGCGTTGCCGCGCCTGGGTGGTGCACGGCGGCCGGCGGACCCAGGTGCTGGAAGCCGAGGTGCATCAGGGCGACAAGCTGATCGCCAAGGCCCAGGCGACCTTCGCCTGCCTCTAGTGGCCTGTTTAGCAAGTTCGGTTGGTCAATTTCGGCGCCAATGGCCCCGATACTGCGTTGCTGCTCCTTGCCATAACCCGCTATGACTCGTCGCAGCGCCTTGTCTCGGAGTCATGTTCATCCGAACTTGTCTCAACCAACTCACCGCACAGGCCACCAGCCGTCCGCGGAGTTAGCATGCGTCGACAGCGATCGAAGCAACGCTGCCTCTTGTGAAGCGGCGTTTCCATCCCCATATTGGGCCGACTGTCGCGTGAAGGAATCCACAAGTTGAGCGCTCTTCTCACCCACCGCCTGGCATTGCTGGCCGAGCCGTCCCACCTGCCGCTGCTCAGTCAATGCCTGCACGGGATCGAACGCGAATGCCTGCGCGTCGACACTCGCGGTCAGCTGGCGATGACTCCGCACCCCGTTGCATTGGGTTCGGCGTTGACTCACCCGCAGATCACCACGGATTATTCCGAGGCGCTGCTGGAGTTCATCACCGGCACCGACAGCGACCCGCAGAACACTCTCGCCGAGCTCGAAGCGATCCACCGCTTCACCTATGCCAAGCTCGGCGAAGAATTCCTCTGGAGCCCGTCGATGCCCTGTCCGCTGCCGAGCGAGGCGGACATCCCGATCGCCGAATACGGCAGCTCCAACATCGGCCGGCTCAAGCACGTCTATCGCCAGGGCCTGGCCCTGCGCTACGGCAAGACCATGCAGTGCATCGCCGGCATCCACTACAACTTCTCGCTGCCCGAGGCGCTGTGGCCGGTACTGCAGGCCGATGATGGCGATACCCGCTCGGCCCAGGACTATCGCTCGACGCGCTACATCGGCGTGATCCGCAACTTCCGTCGCTACAGCTGGCTGCTGATGTACCTGTTCGGTGCCTCGCCGGCGCTGGACGCCGGCTTCCTGCGCGGACGTCAGCATCAGCTCGAGACGCTCGACGCTGACACCCTGTACCTTCCGTACGCCACCAGCCTGCGCATGAGCGATCTGGGCTACCAGAACAATGCCCAGGCCGGGTTGACGCCCTGCTACGACGACCTGGCGAGCTACACCGAGAGCCTGTTCCGCGCCGTCTCCACGCCGTATGCCCCCTATGAGGCGATGGGCATCAAGGATGCCGCCGGCAACTGGCAGCAGCTCAACACCAACGTGCTGCAGATCGAGAACGAGTACTACTCGAATATTCGCCCGAAGCGCGTCACCGCGACCGGCGAACGACCGTTGCAGGCGCTGCGCGCGCGTGGCATCCAGTACATCGAAGTGCGCTGCCTGGACATCAACCCCTTCCTGCCGCTGGGGATCGACCTCAACGAAGCGCGCTTCCTCGACGCCTTCCTGCTGTTCTGTGCGCTGGACGACAGCCCCTGCCTGGCCGACGGCGAATGCAGCGCGGCAACCGACAACTTCCTCAGGGTGGTCAAGGAAGGCCGGCGTCCGGGATTCGAGCTGCAGCGTTGTGGCGAGAACGTCATGCTCAGTGACTGGGCCAACCAGTTGCTCGACGAGATCGGCCAGGTTGCCGCCCTCCTCGACCGCAGCCATGCTGACTCCCGGCACGCCGAGGCGCTCGCCGAGCAGCGCGCCAAGGTCGCCGACAGCAGCCTGACGCCGTCCGCCCGCGTACTTGACGAGCTGCGCCGCAGCGGTGAGAGCTTCAGCCAGTTCGCCATGCGCCAGACCCTGGTCCACGCCGACTACTTCCGCAGCCAGGCACCGAGTGCAAGCGAGCTGGACCAGTTCGAATCCGCCGCGCATCAGTCGCTGGAGCGCCAGGCGGAGATGGAAGCGACGGACGAGCTGGATTTCGACAGCTTCGTCGTCGAGTACCAGCGCGGTCTTAGTCTCTAAACAAACGGCGGGCGCAACGCCCGCCGGCACACTTCAGAGCGGTTTCTCGAAGATCTTCGAATTACGCTGAAAGTTGTACAACGAAGCCCGCGCGGCCGGCAGACGGTCGACGCTGATCGGCTCGAAGCCGCGCTCCTGGAACCAGTGCGCGGTGCGTGTGGTGAGCACGATCAACTTCTTCAGCCCCAGCGCCCGGGCACGCTCCTCGATGCGTTCGAGCAGCTCATCGCCGCGACCGCCGTGGCGGTATTCCGGATTGACCGCCAGGCAGGCAAGCTCGCCGGCATCCGATTCGGCAATCGGGTAGAGCGCCGCGCAGGCAATGATCAGGCCGTCTCGCTCGACGATGCTGAACTGCTCGACCTCGCGCTCCAGCACCTCGCGCGAGCGCCGCACCAGGATGCCCTGCTCCTCCAGCGGCGTGATCAGATCGATCAGCCCGCCAACATCCTCGATGGTCGCCTCGCGCAACTGTTCGAACTGCTCCTGGGTTACCAGCGTGCCGCCGCCATCGCGGGTGAACAGCTCGTTGAGCAGCGCACCGTCGTCGGCGTAGCTGACCACATGACTGCGCCGCACGCCGCCGCGGCAGGCCTGCGCGGCGGCGTCGAGCAGCTCGGCCTGGTACTGGCTGCCGAGGCGTTCGACATAGGCCGGAATCTGCTGCGGACGCAGCTCGCGCACCAGCTTGCCGCTTTCGTCGAGCAAGCCCGGCTCGGCGCCGTAGAGCACCAGCTTGTCGGCCTGCAGATCGATGGCCGCGCGCGTGGCGACATCCTCGCAGGCCAGGTTGAATATCTCGCCAGTCGGCGAATATCCCAGCGGCGACAGCAGCACGATGGTGCGCTCGTCCAGCAGCCGGCCGATGCCCTTGCGGTCGATACGGCGTACTTCGCCGGTGTGATGCAGATCGACGCCATCGAGCACGCCGATCGGCCGCGCGGTGACGAAGTTGCCACCGGCCACACGCAGTCGCGCGCCCTGCATCGGCGACGCCGCCATATCCATCGACAGCCGTGCCTCGAGGGCGATGCGCAACTGGCCAACCGCGTCGATCACGCACTCCATGGTCGGCGCGTCGGTGACGCGCAGATCGCGATGGAAGCGCGGTTCGATGCCACGGGCGGCCAGGCGCGCCTCGATCTGCGGACGCGAGCCGAATACCAGCACCAGGCGTACGCCGAGGCTGTGCAGCAGCACCAGGTCGTGGACGATGTTGGCGAAGTTGGCGTGCTCCAGGCCGTCGCCCGGCAGCATGACGACGAAGGTGCGGTCACGGTGCGAGTTGATATAGGGCGAGGAGTCGCGAAGCCAGGTGACGTAGTCGTGCATGTAAAAGCCTTCGTGGCGGTTCTGTTCGTCTGTATTGGAGTCAGTTCGCGGCGGTCTGCGGCTGCAGGCAGTAGTGCTCGATCATCCGACGCAGCAGCTGCACGGTCGGTTCGATGCGATCGAGCTGCAGGTATTCGTCGGGCTGGTGCGCGCAGGCGATGTCGCCGGGCCCCAGCACCAGCGTTTCGCAGCCGAGCTGCTGAAGATAAGGCGCTTCGGTGGCAAACGCCACCGCCTCGGCCTGGTGCCCGGTGAGGCGCTCGGCCAGCCGTACCAATTCGCTTTCCGCCGCCTGCTCGAAGGCTGGCACCGCGGGGAACAGCGGCGCCAGGTCGATTTGCACCTGGTGCTGCTCGGCCAGCGGCTGCAGGCGCTGGCGGATGATCGTTCGCAGCTGCTGCGGGTCCATGCCCGGCAGCGGGCGCAGATCGAACTCCAGCGAACATTGCCCGCAGATGCGGTTGGGGTTGTCGCCGCCATGGATGCAGCCGAAGTTGAGCGTCGGCTTGGGCACGTCGAACAGCGGGTTGTCGTATTCGCCCTGCCACTGGCGGCGCAGCGTCATCATCTCGCCGATCACGCCGTGCATGGCTTCCAGCGCGCTATGACCATAGGTCGGGTTCGACGAATGCCCGCTCTGTCCGAGGATATCGATGCGCTCCATCATGATGCCCTTGTGCAGGCGTACCGGGCGCAGGCCGGTGGGCTCGCCGATCAGCGCCGCGCGCCCGAGCGGCCGGCCGGCTTCGGCCAGGGCACGGGCGCCAGACATCGAACTCTCTTCATCGCAGGTGGCGAGAATCAGCAATGGGCGGCGGAACGGCTGCCCCAGCAGCGGCCGAACCGCCTCGATGATCAGCGCGAAGAAGCCTTTCATGTCGCAGCTGCCGAGGCCGTACCAGCGGTCATCGGCCTCGCGCAGCTTCAGTGGATCGGACTGCCACAGCGCGGCATCGAACGGCACGGTATCGCTGTGCCCGGCCAGCACCAGCCCGCCGGGACCACTGCCATAGCTGGCGAGCAGGTTGAATTTCCCCGGCGCGACTTCCGGCGTTTCGCAGGTGAAGCCCAGCTCACCGAGCCAGGCCGCGAGCAACTCGATCACAGGACGATTGCTCTGATCCCAGCCCGGCTGCGTACAACTGACCGAGGGTGCCGCGAGGAGCGCAGCGAACTGCTCCTTGAATGATGGAATGGGCACCGGCTACCTCCGTGATGCAATCGGAACGAGCCTGCAGTGAAGCATGAAACGCGCCACGGCGGGACCCACAAACGAAAACGCCCCGCCGAAGCGGGGCGCAGACGGCATCGGCCGGAGTTACGTGAAGATGAATTTGAGCACGGTGAAGAAGACGATCGCCAGGAATGCACCGGCCGGCAGGGTGATCAACCAGGACATGAAGATCGAGCCCACGACACCCAGGTTCAGCGCACCGATACCGCGCGCGATACCGATCCCGAGAACCGCTCCGACCAGCGTGTGAGTCGTGGAGACCGGCAGGCCGATGGCCGATGCGCCGACCACGGTTGTCGCGGTAGCCAGTTCGGCGGCAAAACCGCGGCTTGGCGTCAGCTCGGTGATTTCCTTGCCGATGGTGGCGATCACCTTGTAGCCGTAGGTGGCCAGACCGATGACGATACCTATCGCACCGAGCAGCAACACCCAGCCCGGCACGGCGGACTTGGCCGCGATGTCGGCGGCGCCGCCGGACTCGATCACACCGACGATGGCGGCCAGCGGACCAACCGCGTTGGCGACATCGTTGGCGCCATGGGCGAAGGCCATCGAGCAGGCGGTGAAGATCATCAGCACGGCGAACACCTTCTCCACGCTGGCGAAGTGGAAGGTCTTGTCGGCTTCGACGTCGACCTTGATCCGCGAAAGCAGCGCGATACCCGCGAGCATCACCAGCAGGCCGATGCCGAAGGCCAGCAGGATGCCCTGGCCGCTGCTGAGGGTCAGACCGACATGCTTGAGGCCCTTGGTGACCGTCATCAGCGCGACCATGAAACCGGTCAGGAACATGTACAGCGGCACGAAGCGCTTGGCGTTCTCGAACGGATGATCGGTATTGATGATCAGCTTCTGCACGCTCATGAACAGGCCGAAGGCGACGATGCCGGACAGCATCGGCGTGACCACCCAGCTGGCGACGATCGGGCCGATGGCGTCCCAGTGCACCGCATCGGTAGACACACCCACCGCGGCGAAGCCAATCACCGCGCCGATAATCGAATGCGTGGTGGAAACCGGCCAGCCTTTCATGGTGGCGATCAGCAGCCAGGTGCCGGCGGCCAATAGCGCCGACATCATCCCCAGCACCATCAGGTCAGGAGAAATAACCTCCGCGTCGACGATGCCGTTCTTGATCGTCTCGGTGACTTCGCCGCCGGCCAGATAGGCGCCGCAGAACTCGAAGATCATGGCCACGATGATGGCCTGCTTGATGGTCAGCGCCCGAGAACCGACCGAAGTACCCATGGCATTGGCCACGTCGTTGGCGCCCACGCCCCAGGCCATGAAGAAACCGAATGCGCAGGCAAGGATCAGGAGTACGAAGCCGTAATCCGCAATAAGAGACATAAGGAATTACCTGTTGAACCCAGAAAGGATGCCGGCGCCTCAGCGCGCCAGCAGTTGTTCCAGACGGTTGCCGACGCGCTCTGCGCGGTCGGCTACATCACCGATCCATTCGATGATCTTGTAGAGAAAGATCACGTCGACTGCTGGCAAATCCTTTTCCAGGTGGAACAGCGCACGGCGAACCGTGATCTGCATGCGGTCGGTTTCCCGCTCGATTTCCTCGAGCTCTTCGACCATCTTCTCGACGAGAGTGGCTTCGCGGCCGCTGAAGCCGGTTTCCAGCAGCGAATCCAGTTCCTTCAGCGCTTTCAGCGCCTGGGCGCTGGCATCGACGGTGCGTTGCACGTAAGCCAACATCTGCGGCTGCAGTGCCTGCGGGATGGTCATGCAGCGACCCAGCATCAGGCCGGCGATGTCCTTGGCGCGGTTGGCGATCTTGTCCTGTACACTCAGCAGATCAAGCAGATCGGAACGCGGCACCGGCAAGAACAGGCTCTTGGGCAGGTGCTGGCGAACGCTCTTCTTCAGCTTGTCGGCCTCGTTTTCCAGCTGCGCCATCTGCTGCTGGATCTGCTCGACCTTCTCCCAGTCTTCGGCCATGACCGCCTGGAACAGCGGTACCAGGTTCGCTGCACACTCATGCGACTTGGCCATATGCTGCTGCATCGGGCCGATTGGCGAACGTCCGAACAAGCTGACGAAAGGATTGACTGGCATAGGGTATGGCCCCGGCTTGAAAGAGGCGGCAAGTATACGGACAGGCCATCACGCCTGCTACCGTGCGTCATCAGGCTGCAACATCCACACATCATAGGCACCCAGTCGGCACCATGCAGAAAGAAACCGAAATCAAGCTACGCGCCAGCCGCGAAACCCTGCTCGCCCTACGCGATCACCCGCTGCTGAAGAAGCGTAACAAGAGTGGCTGGTCGCGCCATGAGCTGTTCAACCAGTATTACGACACCGCCGAGCGCGACCTCGCCCAGGCTCGCGTCGCGCTGCGCCTGCGCCGCGACGGCGAGCAGTTTATCCAGACCCTGAAAAGCCGCGGCCAGAGCGTCGCCGGGCTTTCCGAGCGCAACGAGTGGGACTGGTATCTGGACAAGGCCAAGCTCGACACCAAGAAGCTTGACGACGACTGCTGGCCGGCCAGCCTCGCCGAGCTGGACAAGAAAAGCCTCAAGCCGATCTTCACCACCGACTTCGTGCGCGAGAAAGCCGAAATTGCCTGGGGCCGCGGCAAGACCAAGGTGGTGATCGAGGCGGCGCTGGATCTCGGCCAGGTCAAGGCCGGCAAGCAGTCCGAGGAAATCTGCGAACTGGAGCTCGAGCTGCGCCAGGGCGATCCGGAAGCGCTGCTGGAATTGGCGGCCGAGCTGGCCGCCGACCTGCCGCTGATGCCCTGCGACATCAGCAAGGCCGAGCGCGGCTATCGCCTGCATGACGCCGATGGCTACAACCTGCAGCTGCCGGCGCCGGCACTCGACGCTACGATGCCGCTGGACGACGCGGTGGTAGCCCTCGGCTGGCAGCTGCTGGGCAACAGCCAGCGCCTGGCTGAGCAGTACCGCTTCAATGGCCGCTGGAAACTGCTGAGTGACTGGCTGCAGCAGCTGATCGAGCTGCGCGCCCTGCTCGGCAGCCTCGGCCAGGCCGCCCCGCGCGCCAGCAGCCGTGAGCTGCGTGAGCTGCTCGACGCACTGATCCAGGACTGGCGCCCACGGGTCGAAGCCGGCCAGGACGATGAAGGCGTGCGCAAGGCCGCACCAGTGCAGTTCGCCGAGGAACTGGGCCAGACCCGCTGGGGCCTGCTGTCGCTGAAAGCCTCGCTCTGGCTGCTGCAGCGCAGCTGGACCGAAGGCCGCAATGCGCGCGGCGATCGCCAGGGCGCTGCCGAGCTGGGCAAGTGGCTGCTGCATCTGCTGGCGGAAGAAGCCAAGGCCCTGCAACTGCCGCGCTACCAGCAACAACCCGAAGACCTCGCCGAACAGAGCCCGCGCATGGAGCGCCTGCTGGTCTGGCTGCATCTGGCCCGCAGCGTGCTGGAGTTGCCGGAAGTCGATCGACTGTACGGCGAGCTGGCCAAGCTGCATGAACTGGCCCGCCAGCCCATCGACGAGCAAGCGCTGGAAATGCGCGTCGAGCAGGCGCACCTGGTCTGGACGCTCAAGGCCTGGAAGCAGCTGGAGAAATAACGCCCCAAGACGGCGCAAGCTGCTCAAAGTTGAACCCCGGCGGCAGACAACGCCGGGGCTTTAGCGGCAAGCTTGGCTTTTCCCGCCGCTGCGTCGAAGGAATCCCATGTCCGTGCTGAACTCGCCCTCCCAGGACCGCCCTCTCGATCTCGCCGATCTGTTGCGCGAGCTGGTCGCCCAGGGGCGGGTCGCGCAGGACAGCGCCGAACAATGCCTGACGGTCCGCCGCAGCGCGGTGGCCAACCAGCAGCATCCGCTGGAATTCCTCGCCGCGCAGCAGCTTGATGATCTGCAGCGGCCGGGCAAGAAGCTCGATCTGGAAACGCTGACCGTCTGGCTGGCGGAACGCGCCGGTCAGCCGTATCTGCGCATCGACCCGCTGAAGATCGACGTCGCCGCCGTCACCCCACTGATGTCCTACGCCTTCGCCCAGCGCCACAGCATCCTCGCAGTGGCGGTGGACAACAGCGCCGTCACCATCGCCAGCAGCCAGCCCTTCGTGCACGGCTGGGAAGCCAACCTGACCCACGTGCTCAAGCGCCCAATCAAGCGCGTGGTGGCCAACCCGAGCGACATTCAGCGCTTCACCGTCGAGTTCTACCGCCTGGCCAAGTCGGTCAGCGGCGCCAGTGGTACCGATCAGAAAATCAGCGGCGTCGGCAACTTCGAGCAACTGCTCAACCTCGGCGCCAGCGATCAGGAGCCGGACGCCAACGACTCGCACATCGTCAACATCGTCGACTGGCTGTTCCAGTACGCCTTCCAGCAGCGCGCCAGCGACATCCACATCGAGCCGCGTCGCGAGCAGGGCTCGGTACGCTTTCGCATCGACGGCGTGCTGCACAACGTCTATCAGTTCCCGCCGCAGGTGACGATGGCGGTGGTCAGCCGCCTTAAATCCCTCGGTCGCATGAACGTTGCCGAGAAGCGCAAGCCGCAGGATGGTCGGGTCAAGACGAAGACGCCGGAAGGCGGCGAGGTCGAGCTGCGTCTGTCGACGCTGCCCACGGCGTTCGGCGAGAAGATGGTGATGCGTATCTTCGACCCCGAGGTGCTGCTCAAGGGCTTCGACCAGCTGGGCTTTTCCGCCGACGACCTGCGCCGCTGGCAGAGCATGACGAGCCAGCCGAACGGCATCATCCTGGTTACCGGGCCGACCGGCTCGGGCAAGACCACCACGCTCTACACCACGCTCAAGCAGCTGGCGACGCCCGAGGTGAACGTCTGCACCATCGAGGACCCGATCGAGATGATTGAGGGCGCCTTCAACCAGATGCAGGTGCAGCACAACATCGATCTGACCTTCGCCAGCGGCGTGCGCGCGCTGATGCGTCAGGACCCAGACATCATCATGGTCGGCGAGATCCGCGACCTGGAAACCGCCGAGATGGCCATCCAGGCCGCACTGACCGGCCACCTGGTGCTCTCCACCCTGCACACCAACGACGCGCCCAGCGCGATCACCCGCCTGCTGGAACTGGGCGTGCCGCATTACCTGCTCAAGGCCACACTGCTCGGCGTCATGGCCCAGCGCCTGGTGCGCACGCTGTGCCCGCACTGCAAGGCGCCGATGCAGCTGGATGCAGACGACTGGAGCGCATTGACCAAACCTTGGAACGCCCCGCTGCCGACCACCGCGCAACGGGCGGTAGGCTGCCTGGAATGCCGCGACACTGGTTTCCGCGGTCGCGCCGGGGTCTACGAGATCATGCTGCTGAACGACGCGATCAAGCCGCTGATCACCGCCGACACCGACATCGTCGCCCTGCGCCGCCAGGCCTTCAAGGATGGCATGCGCAGCCTGCGCCTCTCAGGCGCCCAGAAGATCGCCGCCGGCCTCACCACCGTGGAAGAAGTGCTGCGGGTGACGCCGCAGAGCGAGCAGAAATAGCCGGAGGCTCGAGGCGTTTGTAGGGTGGGTGTCGCTTTTTACATCCACCACAACTCCGTCCGGTGGATCGGTGAAGCGTGATCCACCCTACGCCACCTCGGACCGCACCTGCGTCAGTGCCCGCACTTGCGCCGATGAGGCCGACCCTAGCGACGATCCGAATGCTGCATCAGCCGCCCGAACGTGCAGCGAGAATGGTCGCGACCTGGTTGGGCTTGCAGTTGAGATACGCCGAGGATTGCAGCCATTGCTGGTCGGGGTACCAGGAGAACATGAACTGGCCGCCCTTGAGGCTATCGACCACCATCCGCGCCACCTCAGGCCGTACCGCCGGGCAGCCCTGACTGCGGCCGATGCGGCCCTGGGTGGCAATCCAGGAAGGATTCACGTAAGCCGCCGGGTGGATGACGATGGCGCGTTCGCGGGCGCGGTCATTGATTCCCGGCTCCAATCCGTCCATGCGCAGCGAGTAGCCATGCTTGCCGCTGTAGCTTTCGGCGGTGCGGAACAGACCGATGCTGGACTGGTGACTGCCTACCGTATTGGAGAACTGCGTGGCGTGATTGTCGCCGGACTTCTGGCCATGGGCGACCAGGTCCTCGAGCAGCAACTCTTCCTTTTCCAGATCGAAGATCCACAGCCGTCGCTCGCTGGAGGGCAGCGAGAAATCGATCACCGCCAGACGCTGGGCAGCACTTGCACCGTTGTTGACGGCGCACCGCATGGCCGCGACGGCGTGGGTCAGAACCTGGCGGTCGAGCTTGGGCGCCAGTCGGGCCAGGCTGTCGACCATCGGCTGATAGGTTGCACCGGCCGCCCAGACAGGCGAAGCGAGAACGAAAAGTCCCGCCGCCAGGCAGGCACGTCGAAGCATAGACATCATCGAGCAAGCAACCTCGTCGGGCCCGGCCTGACGACTTCCTGTCTGGCCGGCGCCGCATACTCGCTGCCGAACACAGCAGCAGCGCAACGAAGCCGGGCGGGACGAACGTGCGCCCAATGCCCGGCAGGATATGTTTTTATGGGCCCGAAAGAATGCCGGCAGACACCGGAACGGCGGCCCTACAGGCGCGCAGTCTAGCAGTCACGGGAATGGCCTGGAGCGATAAATTGTTCAAAAAATGTGCATTTCGTCTTGCCGTCTGGCTCTGCCTCGCCCCGATCGCGGTCTCGGCAGAGCCGCTCGTCGCGCCGCCGACGCCGCTCGAAACCGCGCTGACGAACCTGCCAGAGCGCTGCACGGCGATCCCGGACAGGCTGGAACCAGAGGCGCTGCAGCGCCTGTCGGCATTCTATGCAGCCGTGCATCACCAGCCGGTGTGGAATTCCTATGCGACGCTCGACGGCTTGCTGCAGCAGCTCGCGCAACTGGCCGATGACGGCCTGGACCCGGCGCAATATCAGCCCGCGCGCATACGCGAGCAGCTCTATCAGTCGTCGACCGCGCCGCTGCATCGCGAATGCGCTGACATCCTTACCAGCCACGCCTATCTGGAAGCGCTGCACCATCTGGCCCGTGGTCGCCTGCACCAGGCCGATGTCGAGCCGATCTGGCGCAGCCCCGACGCCGCGGAGCGCGACGATAGCCAGCAATTGCTGCAGATCGCCGTGCAGGGCCTTACCGATCTGCCGCAGGCCTTCGAGCGCGCCCGCCCGGCCCTTGCGCTGTACCGCGACTTGCGCGCCGCCTATGCGCGGTTGCGCCTGGCGCCGCTGCCCGCCTGGCGGCCATTGCCGGACGGCACGACGCTGCGACCCGGAATGAGCGATGAACGTGTGCCGCTGCTGCGCGAAATGCTGCTCGCCGGCGCCACCAGTACGGCGGCGCTGGAGCCGCACTACGACGACGAGCTGGTCGAGGCGGTGCGCCGCTTTCAGACGCGACATGGCTTGGAAGCCGACGGCGTGATCGGCGCCGGCACTCTGGCTGCATTGAACGTCAGCCCGGCCAGCCGTCTCGATCAGGTGCGTATCAATCTGGAGCGCCTGCGCTGGATCAGCCGGGACATCGAGCCGCAATCGCTGCTGGTGGATATCGCCGGCGCACGGCTGATCTACTACCGCGACAGCTGTCCGTTCTGGCAGACGCGCACCCAGGTCGGCCGCCAGACGCGGCAGACGCCGCCGCTGAAATCGCAGATCACCCGACTCACGCTCAACCCCACCTGGACCGTACCTCCGACCATCCTGCAGCAGGACAAGCTGCCGTTGATCCGCGAGGACGCCGGCTACCTCGCGCGTCACGGGATGCGCGTGCTCGATGCCCAGGGCAACGACCTGGACCCGGCCAGCATCGACTGGCATGCACCGCGCAACATCATGCTGCGCCAGGAGGCAGGTCCGGCCAATCCGCTCGGACAGGTGGCGATCCGCTTCGCCAACCCGTTCTCGGTGTACCTGCACGATACGCCGAGCAAGCCGCTGTTCGATCTCAGCCAGCGTGCCCTCAGCTCCGGCTGCGTGCGCGTCGAAGGGGCGCTGCAGCTGGTCGATCTGCTACT
This sequence comes from Pseudomonas sp., assembly GCA_007713455.1. Lineage (GTDB taxonomy): Bacteria > Pseudomonadota > Gammaproteobacteria > Pseudomonadales > Pseudomonadaceae > Stutzerimonas > Stutzerimonas chloritidismutans. Next base: position 24,276 of record VMRT01000010.1, on the reverse strand, counting down.
CGACGAAGACGAGCGCGAGACCGTCGCCAGACTGCTGCAGACCGGCAAGACCCACGAGTACCGCCTGGCGCGCCGCACGCCGATCCTGATGGCCTACTGGACCGCGGCCGTCGACGACACCGGCCAGCTGCGCTATCGCCCGGACATTTACCAGCGCGATGCCGCGCTCCTCAGGGCGCTGGACGCGGCGCGTTAGCGCAACGCTGACGACCCGGTGCGGGCACCCGCGCGGCGTTCCGTTCGTCGGGAGTTTCGTCGCCTGCTGCCTGAACCAAGCAGGCTCGGCGTAGTCTTTTGCTGACCGCTCGACACACCCGCCGCTGAAGGGTGGTCGACTGACAGACCCGTCTGAATTACTCAGTGCCATGGATAGCCGAGCAGGACACCTTGAACGCCGAACACAGCGCCCTCACAGCGACCTGGAATGAAGCTGAACGGCTGATCGCATTGGCTCGTTATGCCGCGCTCGACGCCTCGTGCGACGCGGAGCTGGATGAGCTTGCCGCCATGGCTGCGGACCTCTGTGCCTGTCCGGCGGCGGCGATCCATTTCATCGATGACCAATACCAGTACTGCAAGGGCGCCTTCGCGCTCCAGCGCGTGCCCGTTCCGCTCACGCGCTCGCTCTGTGCCCGCGCGATCCTGCAATCCGAGCCGCTGATCACCAGGCAAAGCGGCGAGCTCAGCGCGCCCGTGGAAATGCCACGTCTCGCCGCAGGCGAGCCCGCACGCTTCTATGCCGCGGCGATCCTGCGCGACGACGATGGCCTGCCGCTGGGTACGCTGTGCGTCTGCGACCGCCAGCCACGCGAGCTCTCACCGCGTCAGGGCGCGCAGCTGCTGGCAGTGGCACGCCAGGTCATGGCGCTGCTGGAACTGCGGCGTTTACGCGGCGAAGACGCGCGCAGCCGCCAGATCATCGACAGCGCCCAGGACTACGCCATTCTCGCCAGCGACCCGCGCGGGTGCATCACCAGCTGGAACAGCGGTGCGCAGCGCATGCTCGGCTGGACTGCCAAAGAGATGATTGGCCAGCCGCTCGCCCGCATCTTCACCGAAGAGGATTGCGCACAACACGCGCCTGAGCAGGAAATGCGCACGGCACGTGAGAAAGGCAGCGCCATCGATGAACGCTGGCACCAGCGCAAGGACGGTTCCCGCTTCTGGGCCAGTGGAGTGCTTACCCCGCTTTTGCACGACGGCAAGACGCAGGGCTTCGTCAAAATTCTCCGCGATTTGACCGAAGCGCGGCTGCAGCAGAGCTTCGCCTGGGAAATGGAGGAGCGTTACCGCACGCTGGTCGACCTCAGTCCACAGGTGGTCTGGCAATGCGATGCCGATGGCAGCCTGAGCTATTGCAACAGTTACTGGTGCGAATTCACCGGCCTGGACGAGCAGCAATCACGTGGCGACGGCTGGCTTGTCGCGGTCTCCGCGAACGATCGCCAGCGTACGGCCGAACAATGGCAGGCCGCGCTGCAACGCCAACTACCGTTCAAGCTCGAACTGCCCCTGCGCGACATCGATGGCCAGCCGCGCTGGTTCCAGGTCAGCGCTGCACCGATCTACGATGCCGACGGACAATTGCTGCACTGGGTCTGCGTGGCCCAGGACGTCGACAGCCGCCGGCGCTCGGAGATGCAGCGGCTGGAGAGCGAAGCCTTCACCCGCCTGTTGCTGGATTCGGCCAACGAAGGTTTCTACTCCATCGACCGCGGCGGCATGGTCACCCTGTGCAACGATGCCTTCCTCAACCTGCTGGGCTTCGCCAGCCGCGAGGAAGTGCTAGGCCGCCAGCTGCACCATGTGATCCATCACAGCCATCCGGACGGCAGCCCCTACCCGGTGCAGGACTGCCCGATCCAGCACACCGCCACGACCGGCGAACCACGCCACGTCGAGCACGAACTGTTCTTCCGCGTCGACGGCAGCAGCCTGCCGGTGGAATACCGGGTGGCGCCGATCTACCGCGACGGCGAGCTGCAGGGCGCCATCTGCACCTTCAGCGACATCAGTGAGCGCACCCAGCACCAGGCATTGCAGGCCTTTCTTCTCGAACTGAGCGATTGCCTACAGGCTTGCAGCGAGCAGGTCGATGTCTGCTGCGTACTTGACGAGCGCCTGGCCCGGCTTACGCACTGTGACTGCATCGCCTGGGGGACCGTGAAGGACGGCACGCTGGCCGTGAAACAGGAATGGCTGGCTGCGGATGCTCCGAGCCGGGTAGGGCGTCATAGCCTGGAAGCGGACGCCGCCGGTTTCATCGACCGCCTGCCAGACGAAAACCTGGTCGTACTCGAGGAAGACACGTCAGGCAGTGTCTCGCTGCTGCAACATCTGGCCGCCCGCTCGGTCCTGTTCACCGAGTTGCCAGGTGTCGAGTCCGGCACCCAGCCCGCGGTGCTCATGTTCATCCGCAGCCAGCCACTGCCGTGGAGCCCGGACGACATCGGCCTGGCGCGCGAGGTGCTGGAGCGCGTCCGTGCCGCGGCCGAGCGCATGCGGGCCAGCAAGGCCCTGCGCGAAGCCGAGCAGCGCATCAGCCTCGCCAACGAGATCGCCTCGATCGGCGTCTGGGAATACCGCGACAGCCATCATTCGCTGCACTGGGACGCACAACTCAAGGCCATGGCCGGGCTGGCGCCGGATGAGCCGGGGCTGGGTGTGCACGAGATTCTTGCGCGGATCCATCCGGACGACCGCAGCGTGCTGCTCAAGGCGCTGGGCGAGACCCTGGCGGGACGTGGCGACGGCGAGTTCCAGCTCGACTACCGCATCTTCGATACCCGCATCGGCGAGTTCGTCTGGCTCGCCAATCGTGGCCGCCGGCTCGTCGATTCCAGCGGCAAGGTGCGCATCCTCGGTACCGCGCGCAACATCACCGCCGAACGCAACGCTGCCGAACGCATGCTGCGCATGAACGAGATGCTCGAAGAGCAGATCAAGGATCGCCAGCAGGCCGAACAGCGTCAGACCGCGCTGATCGAACTGGGCGACCTGCTGCGCGAGCAGCACGACAGCCAGACCATCGCGCATGCCGCGGTGAGCGTGATCGGCCGCACCATCGGTGTATCCCGAGTGCTGTTCGCCAGTGTCGATGCACCGAGCCAGAGCGCCACCATCGAGCGCTACTGGAGCGACGGCCGTTCGGACAGCAGCAGCGAAGTGGTGCATTTCGCCGATTACGGCGACTTCTTCTATGACCTGCAGGAAAACGAACTGGTCGTGATCGAGGACGTGCTGCACGACGCCCGCACCGCCAGCCATGCGGAGAACTTTGCCGAAAGCCAGATCCGCAGCATCGTCTGCGTCCCGCTGTTCGAGCAGGGCCGCATTTCCGCCGTGATGATGCTGCTCGAAGAACAGCCGCGCGGCTGGCTCGACGACGACATCTCGTTCATCCGCGAAGTCGCCGACCGCGCCTGGACCGCCGATGAGCGCATGCGCGCCGAACGCGCATTGCGGGAGAGCGAAGAGCAGTTCCGCACCCTCGCCGACAACATGAGCCAGTTCGCCTGGATGGCCGACCCCAGCGGCCACATCTACTGGTACAACAAGCGCTGGTACGACTACACCGGCACCACCGACGAAGCCATGCGCGCCCTTGGCTGGCGCACGGTGAACCACCCGGACCACCATGAGCGGGTCAGCGCCTCGATGAAGCGCGCCTTTGCCATCGGCTCGATCTGGGAAGAAACCTTTCCGTTGCGCGGCAAGGACGGCAAGTACCGCTGGTTCCTCTCCCGCGCATTGCCGATTCGCGACGACTTCGGCCAGGTTACCCACTGGTTCGGCACCAATACTGACGTCACTGCCCAGGTTGCCGCCGAAGAGGCGCTGCGCGAACTCAACGACAGCCTCGAGCGCCGGGTCGCCGAACGCACCCGCGAGCTGGCGGCGATCAACAGCCGGCTGCACATCGAGATGGCCGAGCGCGAGCGCGCCGAAGAAGCGCTGCGCCACGCGCAGAAGATGGAAGCCATCGGGCAACTCACCGGCGGCCTGGCGCACGACTTCAACAACATGCTGACCGGCGTGCTCGGCGCGCTCGACCTGATCCAGCGGCGTGTCGCCGGCGGCAATACCGGCGATCTCGACCGCTACATCGACGCCGCGACCACCTCGGCCAACCGTGCCGCGGCGCTGACCCATCGCCTGCTGGCCTTTGCCCGTCGCCAGTCGCTGGACCCCAAACCGGTCGACGTGAACCTATTGGTGGTGTCGATGGAGGACATGCTGCGTCGCACCATGGGCGAGCACATCCGTCTGGAAGTCGAGCTGCAGGCAGATGCCTGGCTCGCTTACACCGACGGCCACCAACTTGAAAACGCCCTGCTCAACCTGGTGATCAATGCCCGGGATGCCATGCCCGATGGCGGACGCCTCGGGGTGAACACGCGCAATGTACGGATCCAACAGCGCCAGCCGGACGCCCCCGAACCGGGCGACTACGTGGTGCTGAGCGTCACCGACAACGGCTCCGGCATGTCGGCTCAGACCATCGCCAAGGCATTCGATCCATTCTTCACCACCAAACCGATCGGCCAGGGCACCGGCCTAGGCCTGTCGATGGTCTACGGCTTCGCCAAGCAGACCGGTGGTCACGTGCGCATCGACAGCACGCTGGGCGAAGGCACGCAGGTCATCCTCTACCTGCCGCGCAACGAGGCCCAGGACGAGCTACCGCCTGCAGCGTCGCAATCGACGGAGGTGCCCAGCGCGACGAACGGGGAGATCGTGCTGGTGGTGGAGGACGAGGCCGCCGTGCGCATGCTCGTCGTGGAGGTGCTGCAGGAGCTGGGCTACCAGGTGCTGGAAGCAGTCGATGCGAATGGCGCGCTGCCCTACTTGCGCGGCGATCAGCGCCTCGATCTGCTGGTCACCGATTTCGGCCTGCCCGGCTTGAACGGACGGCAGCTGGTGGAAAGCGCGCGACAGCACCGCCCCGAACTGAAGGTGCTGTTCATCACCGGCTACGTACCGGACGACGAGATGCGTAACGACTTCCTCGCACCCGGCATGGATATCCTCGCCAAACCGTTCAGCATCGACATTCTCGCCGCCCGCATCCGGCGCCTGATCGACGGTCGCGACTAGCGGCAACCGGAACTCTCCTTCGCCCATCGCACTCTCAGAAGAACGATAGCAAGGAGGTTTCCGCTCATGCGCAAGACACTTTTCGCAGCGTTCACCCTGGCGCTGGTGCCGGTTGGCAGCGCGGTGGCCGATGGCCTGGTCCGCGACATTCTCTCCTCGGGTGCGACCACGGCATCCACCTACATGACCTTCAAGGACGACAAGCTGGTGATACCGGCGCGCGAGTATGCCGGCAGCTTCGTGGCCAGCAACGGCGAGATCCGCGGCCCGTATCTGGAAGCCATGCTGCAGCAACTGCGCAGCGAGCAGCCGCAGCTGGAAGCCACCGACATGGAGCTGGCCAGCGCGATCCTCGCGGCCGAACAGCTTCAATAGCGGCACGCTGAACCCATTCACGCATTCATTCGAGGTCAGTTCATGAAGAAGAGCGCTTCCGCCGTCTGGCAAGGCGGCCTGAAAGACGGCAAGGGCACCATCAGCACTCAGAGCGGTGCACTGAAGGACAACCCCTACGGCTTCAACACTCGCTTCGAAGACACGCCGGGGACCAATCCGGAAGAGCTGATCGGCGCCGCCCATGCCGGCTGCTTCTCGATGGCCCTGTCGATGATGCTGGGCCAGGCCGGGCTGACCGCCGAACGCATCGACACCCGTGCCGAGGTCACACTCGACAAGGATGGCGAAGGCTTCAGCATCACGGCGATCGATCTCACCCTCAAGGCGCGGATTCCGGGTGCGGATGACGCGCAGTTCCAGCAGATCGCCAATCAGGCGAAGGAAGGCTGCCCGGTGTCCAAGGTACTCAACGCTCGCATCAGCCTGAACGCGACGCTGGAAGGCTGACCGCGCCTTCATCGCGCCAAGCTCGGGCGCAAAAAAAACGCCACACCGTTGCCGGTGTGGCGTTTTCGCATCCGGGTAGCTATCAGCCGCGGATGTTGTAGATGTCCTTCTCGTTCAGCTCGGCGTATTCATACAACCGCTTGAGATAGGCACTCTGCTGCTCCCACACCTTGGCCGCCACCGGATCGGCGTTGGCGGAGGCGTCGACCACTTCAGCCGCCACTTCCTTCAGGCGGGACAGCACTTCGTCCGGCAGGCGGCGTACTTCGACGCCCTGCTCGCGCAGTTGCTCCAGCGCTTCCATGTTCTTGGCGTTGTAGTCATCGAGCATGTCGCCGTTGACGTCACGCGCCGCGGCACGAACGATAGCCTTCAGATCATCCGGCAGGGTTTCCCAGGCCTTGAGATTCACGTCCAGCTCGAAGGTGACGTTCGGCTCCTGCCAGCCCGGGGTGTAGTAGTACTTGGAAGCCTTGTGCAGGCCCAGGGCCAGATCGTTGTACGGGCCGATCCACTCGGTGGCGTCGATCGCGCCGGTCTGCAGGGCGGTGAAGATCTCGCCAGCCGGCATGTTCACCACGGTACCGCCCATCTTGGTCAGCACTTCGCCGCCCAGGCCCGGGGTACGCATCTTCAGACCCTTGAAGTCGTCGACCGAGTTGATTTCCTTGTTGAACCAGCCGGCGGTCTGTACGCCGGTGGCGCCACAGGCCATCGGCAGTACGCCGTAGGGCTTGTAGACCTCTTCCCACAGCTGCATGCCGCCGCCACGATGCAGCCAGGCATTCATTTCCTGCGCGTTGGGACCGAACGGCAGGGCGCAGAAAAACTGCGCGGCCGGGACCTTGCCTTTCCAGTAGTAAGGTGCGCCATGACCCATTTCGGCGGTGCCGCGCGATACCGCGTCGAACACTTCCAGCGCCGGGACCAGCTCGCCGGCGGCATAGACCTTGACCTTCAGCCGGCCACCGCTCATTTCGTTGACCAGATTGGCGAAGCGCTCGGCACCGACGCCTACGCCAGGGAAGTTCTTCGGCCAGGAGGTGACCATCTTCCAGTTGAATGTCTGCTGTTCGCTGGCCTGCTTGCTTTCGCCCGCTGCCGGCTTCTCGCTCTTGTCATTGCAGCCAGCCAGAGCGGTTGCCGCCAGGCCTACGCCAGCGGCGGTGAGAATGTCACGACGTTTCATGAGGTTACTCCTTGTTATTTGTTCTTATTGCGCAACGGCAAGGCTACGCTTTTTGCCGGACCGCCTTGCGCCTTTCGTTCCGTTTCGAGCCCCTGAGTCAGGCTGACCGCTGGCTCGTACGGCGAAACCTGCGCCGGAAATGCATCCGCCACTCCGGGCTCGACTAACATTAGAGCCTCCGGCGCCTCAAGCCTAGCGCATAAGCTAAAAGTCGTAGGCCGATTGCTGCAAGACGCCAGTACTGCAAGAATCGCCCTCTCCCGCCAACCTTGCGTCTCCTAAGAAGGACTACAAATGTCCCAGAGCCCCCCGCCCCTGCTGCGCGTGGCTGGTCTCATCGATGCGTTCAACATGCGCCTCGGCCAGCTTTGTGCCTGGATCACCCTTTTTCTCGTCATCGGCACCGCCATCGTGGTGGTCCTGCGCTACGGTTTCGGCATCGGCGCCATCGCCCTGCAGGAAGCAGTGATGTACGGCCATGCACTGGTGTTCATGGGCGCCGCCGCCTGGACCCTGCAGCGCAACGGCCACGTTCGCGTCGACATCTTCTATCAGAAGTTCAGCAGTCGCAGGCAGACCGTCGTCGACGGTCTTGGCCACCTGCTTTTTCTGCTACCGGTCTGCCTGTTCCTCGGCTGGAACAGCTGGGACTACGTCACCAGTTCCTGGGCGACGCACGAAGGTTCCAACGAGTCGGGCGGGCTGAAGTTCGTCTACCTGCAGAAGAGCATCATCCTGCTGCTGGTCGGGAGCCTAGCCCTGCAGGGCCTTTCCGACCTGATCAAGGCCGGCTACCGCCTGGCCGGTCGTTTGCCTGAAGCAGAGCAGGAGGTGAAGCATGGGTGAGATCATGGCCATCCTGCTGTTCATCAGCATCTGCTTCGCTCTGATGTCCGGTTATCCGGTCGCCTTTACCCTTGGCGGCATGGCACTCCTGTTCGCCGGCATCGGCGTGGTCACCGGCTCGTTCGACGTGGGTTATCTGCACGCGTTGCCGAACCGCATCTTCGGCATCATGAACAACCAGACGATGCTGGCGGTACCGCTGTTCGTCTTCATGGGGGTGATGCTGGAGAAATCGCGCGTCGCCGAAGACCTTCTGGAATCGATGTCGCGGCTGTTCGGCACCATGCGTGGCGGCCTGGCGATTTCGGTCTGCGTGGTCGGCGCGCTGCTTGCGGCAAGTACCGGTATCGTCGGCGCCACCGTGGTCACCATGGGCCTGCTGGCACTGCCGACGATGCTGCGTCGCGGCTACGACCCGGCGATCGCTACCGGCACCCTCGCCGCCACCGGCACCCTCGGTCAGATCATTCCACCCTCGATCATCCTGGTCCTGCTCGGCGACGTGATGTCCAGCGCATTCCAGCAGGCACAGCTGAAGATGGGCATCTTCTCGCCGAAGACCGTGTCGGTCGGCGACCTGTTCGTCGGCGCGCTGATCCCGGGCCTCGTGCTGGTTGGCATGTACATCCTCTACCTCATTGCGGTAGCGATCTTCCAGCCGAAGAAGCTGCCCGCCTTGCCGCAGGAAGAACTGGGGCCGATCGAATGGGGCAAGCTGATCGGCGCGCTGCTGCCACCGCTGGCGCTGATCACTGCCGTGCTTGGCTCGATTCTGGCGGGCTATGCGACTCCGACCGAGGCTGCGGCGATCGGCGCCCTGGGCGCGACCTTGCTGTCGATCGCCAAGGGTCAGCTGAATTTCGCCCAGCTCAAGCAGGTAGCTTTCGGCACCACCGAAATCACCTCGATGGTGTTCCTCATCCTCATCGGTGCGTCGCTGTTCTCCCTGGTGTTCCGCGGCTTTGGCGGTGAAGCGCTGATCGAAGATGCCCTGCATTCGCTGCCTGGCGGTGTGCTCGGCGCCTTCCTGGTGGTGATGCTGGTCATTTTCCTGCTGGGCTTCATTCTCGATTTCATCGAGATCATCTTCGTGGTGGTGCCCATCGTCGGCCCGATCCTGCTGGCCATGGGCCTGGACCCGGTCTGGCTCGGCGTGATGTTCGCCATCAACCTGCAGACCTCGTTCCTCACCCCGCCCTTCGGCTTCTCGCTGTTCTACCTGCGCGGCGTAACGCCCCGCAGCATACCGACCAGCGTGATGTACAAGGGCGTACTGCCGTTCATCGCGATCCAGATCGGCATGCTGGTGGTGGCCTACATGTGGCCTGGCCTGATCACCTGGCTGCCGGAACAGGTCTACGGCCAGTAACTGCAACTGCAACGCCCGTCCCTCGACGGGCGTTGTGCTTCCTACCGCAGCATCCCGCTACAATCGGCTCCCGCCCGAACGCCTGCCCGCCGATGACAGCCTCCCCTTATCTGCTCGAACGCTTCCAGGCACTCGACCGTTTCCTGAGCGAGCACCAGGCTCTCTGGCGCCCACGCCCATTCGTTTGCCGAAGCCTGCCGTGGGAAAAGGACTACCCGGAACTCGCCGCCTGGCTGCGAGCACGCTCACTGGCCGACGCCGAAGCTGCGCACAACCAGCCAGGCGAACTCGCCGCACCGGCACCTTTCCCGCAGCTGGCTGCGATCGCCTGCAAGCTGAGCCAGATCGACGAACTGCCCGCAAGCGAGACGCAGGCTATGGCTCATCGCCAGAACCTCGACATACCGGGACGCAAATCGCTGCAAATCCAGGCGTTCGGCGCGCGCCTGCACTTTCGCGAAACGCCGCAACACTGGCTCGACTGGTGCTCCGGTAAAGGTCATCTCGGCCGGCATCTGGCCAGAAACGGCGCGGCACTGACCTGCCTTGAGTGGGACGAAGCGCTGGTCAACGCCGGCGACCAGCTGAGCGAACGACTCGGCGTCGAGGCGACGCACCGCTGCCAGGATGTGCTGGCTTCCGATGCAGGGGACCAGCTGCACGCCACGCATACGCCAGTCGCCCTGCATGCCTGCGGCGACCTGCATGTTCGCCTGCTGCAACTGGCCGTCGCCAAACAATGCCGCCAGCTTGCGGTGTCACCCTGCTGCTACAACCGCATCACCGATGAGCAGTACATCCCACTGTCACAGGCAGCCGGGGCTTCGTCCTTGCAGCTCACGCGCGATGACCTCGGTTTGCCCTTGAGCGAAACCGTCACCGCGGGCGCACGCGAACGGCGCAACCGCGACCAGTCCATGGCCTGGCGCCTGGGCTTCGACACCCTGCAGCGCCGCCTGCGCCAGCAGGACGAATACCTGCCGACCCCGTCGCTGCCCAGCGCCTGGCTGAAGAAAGACTTCGCCGACTACTGCCGCGACCTCGCCACGCTCAAGCAACTACCCGCGCCCGGTGGCGAGGACTGGCCGGCACTGGAGCGCACAGGCTGGCAGCGCCTGGCCGAAGTTCGCAACCTGGAACTGGTGCGCGGCTTGTTCCGCCGCCCGCTCGAACTCTGGCTGTTGCTCGACCGAGCATTACTGCTGGAAGAACAGGGCTACCGCGTTCGGCTGGGCACCTTCTGCCCCAGCCAACTGACGCCACGCAACCTGCTGTTGCTCGCCGAACTCGACGCGCCCGCGCAGAATGTGACGCGGCCTGAATAAGCGACCGCAAGTCACCGTAATCAAACGGTTTACTCGTCGCGCGCAATGGATATAATGGCGACCCTCAAATGCCGGTATAGCTCAGCTGGTAGAGCAACTGACTTGTAATCAGTAGGTCCCGGGTTCGACTCCTGGTGCCGGCACCATAGAAATCAACGACTTAGGCTCACCGCAAGGTGGGCCTTTTTCGTTTCTGCTCAACACTTTGCTCAACACATCGTCGGAGCTGTGCATCAGTCGACAACTGAAGCGATTCCCTGACCCATCGTGGCGAAATCCTAAACCTACAAGAATGTGGTCGAATTCCAGCCCAAAAAGCTTTCACAGAACGGCACAGTGTTTCTACACATCACAAGGAGCACCTGCCATGCCACACGAAATCTTCCTGACTAGCGCCGAGCTCTGTCAGCTGCTGCGCTGCAGCAGCACGACCCTCTGGCGTATGCGACAAAACCCCGGTTTTCCGCAACCACGCCATTTTGGGCGGCGCCTTTTGTGGGTACGCAGGGACGTTGAACACTTCCTCACGCTCGAAGCCTGACGCCCGCCTCGCCCTCTAATCGAGCCACAGCCGTCTAGAGGGCTATCCCAATCTTTTTTTCTATCGAAGCCAGTCATTTATGGCTTTGCGGGCTCCCTTGCGCCCGAAAAATGAGGAGCGCTTTATGCCAACTGCAGAAAAGCAGGCCAGCGTGCTACCCAGCCCGGCCAAGAACGTCACCGCCATACCCTCAATGGATAAGAAACACGCCACTATCCCGAGTAACGGCTTCAGCGTGCAGTACGAAGAGATCTGGCACGATGGTCAAAGGCTTCGTCCTGGCGTCTGGCTACATAGCACTTGGGACTCTAAGCTCGGCGAGCAGAGCACTCACGAGTGGATTTGCGGCCCTCTTGAGGTGGAGGCCATCACTCGCAGCTTGCAGAGCACCGATTACGGCCGCCTGATCAGTTTCATTAATTTGGACGGACAGGAACGAAAGTGGGCCATGCCGAACCTGCTGCTCGCGGGCAAAAGCGACTCGATCCTCGGCACCCTGCTCACCATGGGCCTGGATGTCTCATACGAACACCGCACGAAAGTCACCGCGTTTATCGCTGGTCAGCGCCCTTCAGCTCGCGTGATTGCCGCAACAGAGACAGGCTGGCATGGCGACAAGCTGTTCATCATGCCGCGCCAGAATATCGGTGAGGGCCAGGCGGTTTACCAGAGTGAAGACGCCACGCAGGACGACTACCGTGTCGGAGGGACGCTGCATGGCTGGCAAAGCAGCATTGGCAGCATGTGCGCTGGCAATCCTCTGCTGCTGTTAAGCATATGTACATCTCTAGCCGGGCCCATTCTTTTTCATGTTCAGATGAAAGGTGGTGGCTTTCACCTAGTCGGAGATTCGAGCACCGGAAAAACGATCGCCACCATTGCCGGTGCCTCCGTTTGGGGGCACGGAGAAAAATTCTTACGAACCTGGCTTGCTACCGGGAACGGGTTGGAAGGTATTGCCAACGAGCGAAATGACACCATTTTGGCTCTCGACGAAATAGGCGAAGCAGACGCGCGCGAGGTTGGTGCAGTTGTTTACGCACTAGCTAACGGGACTGGAAAAACGCGAGCCACCCGCAGCGGGTCAGCCAAGAAGACAAAGCGCTGGCGGATCATGCTGTTCTCTACCGGCGAACTGGGACTTGGTGCCTTTATGGCCGAAGGCGGTCAACGCATCCGTGCCGGACAGGAGATTCGGCTGTTGGATATTTCCGCTTACCGTACTCATGGCGCATGGGACAACCTGCATGGAATGGAAGACGGCAGACGATTCTCGGATGCCATCAGGAAGGGCAGCATGACCCATTATGGCCACGCCGGCCCGGAGTTCGTTCGCAGGCTCATTGAAAGCGAGGAATTTTGCCACTTGTCTGATCTGCTGGAGAAATTTCGCGATCAGTACCCGTGCTGCAGCGGCCAGGAAAGCCGAGCTGCTGAACGCTTTGCGCTGGTAGCAATGACCGGCGAACTGGCTATCAGCTTTGGCATCCTGCCCCTGCCGGCCGGTGCAGCTCGTGAAGCGATGCTAGAGCTGTTTGCCTCTTGGCGTGCTGTCAGAGGAGAAGGCCCAAGCGAAAACCGAAAGGTCCTGGATAGCATCAGCAACTTTATCGCCCGCCACGCAGAAACGCGCTTCCAAAGCGCCGCAGTCGGTAGCCCCGCTGTTCGAGATCGGGCTGGTCTGTGGGAAGAGGCCGCTGATGGGAGCCGCTTGTACTTGTTTAATCGCTCAGGGCTAGAAGAAGCCGCAAAGGGCTACGATCTGGGGCGCGTAGTGCGCGCTCTAGATTCTGTCGGTGCTATTGCCAAGCGTGAGCCTGGTAAAAATCAGGCACAAAAGCGGCTCCCAGAGGGAGGTAAAGACCGCTTCTACTGGATCAACCCCGAGCTCCTTTCGCGTCCCGACTGAACCAAAGCATTTCCACGCGGGACTCGTGATACAAGGGGTACAGTCCCAAGTTATGGGGCTTTTGGCTGTACCGCCCTCCCGAAGGAAGCGGGATACAGGTGGTACAGCGCCAGCCTCTTGTACCGCCTGTACCACCCGCCTCCGAGCTACGAGATACAACTTCAGCCCATGCCAGTCCTGCTTGTCCCCCTTGTCGCACCTGTACCACCGAAAACTTCAAAAAAGAATAGAGATTAGCAGTGATCGTGTCCGGCTTGGTTTGCGCTGCATCGGCCTAGCCCCATTCTCGAAATCAAACTCACCAGCCGCTGGCCAGCACCTGGCTTGGGTTAGAATCCCCGGCATTTATGCCACCAATAAAGGCGCCCGCGACGGCGCTCATCAGGGATTCAGCATGCCCCTCACGCTTCAACAACTGGAACGCCACCTGTTCAAGGCCGCCGACATCCTGCGCGGCAAGATGGATGCCTCGGAGTTCAAGGAATACATTTTCGGAATGCTGTTCCTCAAGCGCTGCTCAGATGTGTTCGAGGAGCGCTACGAGCAGGTCATTGCCGAGGAGCTGAAAGCGGGCAAAAGCAAGGCCGAGGCCCATATCACGGCGGAAAACCCTCGCTGGTACAAGCGCGATGGCAATTTCTGGGTGCCCAGCCAGTCGCGTTTCAAGCATCTGGTCAACGAAGCGCACATTAATGTCGGCGACCTGCTGAACAAGGCCCTCTCCGGTATCGAGGAAAACAATTCCTCCCTGGAAGGGGTTTTGGAGCACATTGACTTCACCCGCAAGGTGGGCCAGAGCAAGATTCCCGACCAGAAGCTGCGCCAGCTCATCACCCACTTCGGTGATGTGCGCCTGCGCAACAGCGACTTTGAATTCCCCGACCTGCTCGGCGCCGCCTATGAGTACCTGATCGCTGAATTTGCCGACTCCGCGGGCAAGAAAGGCGGCGAGTTCTATACGCCACGTTCGGTGGTGCGGTTGATGGTGCACCTGCTCAAGCCGACTCTGGCCCACGATATATATGACCCCTGCTGCGGCTCGGGCGGCATGCTGATTGCAGCCAAGGAATACATCGACGAGCACGGCGAGGATGGTCGCAAGGCCAACCTGTTCGGCCAGGAGTTCAACGGTACCGTCTGGTCCATCGCGCAGATGAACATGCTCCTGCATGGCATCAGCAACGCCTGGCTGGAGAACGAAGACACCCTGGCTGACCCGCGCCATATCGAAGGTGGCGAACTGCGCCGCTTCGACCGCATCCTCACCAACCCGCCCTTCTCCATCAACTGGGGCCACACTGAAAAAAACGCCGACGGCAGCCTGGCCTGGAACCCGACCTTCCGCGAAGAGCGCTTCCGTTTCGGCGAGGTGCCGCTGGGCTCCAAGAAGGCTGACCTGATGTTCCTCCAGCACATGCTCGCCGTGACCCGCGACGAGGGCATGATCGCCACCGTACTGCCCCACGGCGTGCTGTTCCGTGGCGGTGAGGAAAAAGCCATTCGCGCCGGCATCATCGAAGCGGATCTGCTCGAAGCGGTGATCGGCCTGCCCGCCAACCTTTTCTACGGTACCGGCATCCCAGCCTGCATCCTGATCCTGCGGCAACAGAAGCAGGAAGGCGCCAACCGGGTCAGCGCCAAGCCCGCCGCGCGCGAGGGCAAGGTGCTGTTCATCAACGCCGACCGAGAGTTTTTCGAAGGCCGCGCGCAGAACTTACTGCTGCCCGAACACATCGAGAAGATCACTACTGCCTACGAGGAATTTCGCCAGATCGACGGCCTCAGCGACGTGGTAGACATCGCCACCCTGCGCGACAACGACTACAACCTGAACATCCGGCGCTATGTGGACAACGCGCCGCCGCCCGAACCTCATGACGTGCGCGCCCACCTGCTCGGCGGCGTGCCCAAGGCCGAAGTACAGGCCAAGGCCGCACTGTTCAGCGCCCACGGCCTCGATCCGCTGGACCTGTTCGCCGAACGCGACGCACAGTATTTCGACTTCAAGCCCGAACTGACCCAACGCGCCGACCTCAAGGCGGCCATCGAAGGCAATCCCGGCCTGCAGCTCAAGGAAGCCTCGATTCGTGCCGCCTTCGAGGCGTGGTGGAGCGAGCACAGCCCGCGCATCACCGCCCTGGCTGGGAAGCTGGACGACAGCGCCGCGCTGGTGAGCCTGCGTGGCGAGTTGCTGGCCAGCTTCAGCGAAACCCTGGAGCGTATCGGCCTGCTCGACCCCTTCCAGGTGCGCGGCATCGTTGCCGGCTTCTGGTACCAGAGCAAATACGACTTCCTCGGCCTGATGGCACGTGGCAGCTGCGGAGTGATGGATGCCTGGCGCACCAGTATCGTCACCGCCCTGGAAGACAAGGCCAGCAAGCAGAACCCGCTGGAACACAAGCTGGTGAAATTCTTGCTCGGCGATTTCGTTGCCGGGCTGGCCGAACTGGAAGCGAAAAAGGCCGAACTGGAAAGCCAGCTCAAGGCCGCCACCCCAGCCAAGGGCGGAGATGGCGACGAGGCCGAAAGCGAAACGGAAACCGGCGACGACGAGGAAAACGCCGTCGATGAAGCCCAGCTCAAGCAATGGAAAGCCGAACTGGCCAAGGTGAAAAAGCAGCTCAAAACCCAGAAGGAAAACTTCGCCAGCCACCTGAACAAAGCCGTCGATGGCCTGGACGAGCAGCAGGCCGGCGAGCTGCTGCTGACCATCCTGCACAACGATATGCAGGCCATCGTCGAGCGCTACATTGCCGCCCAACGCAAGCAGATCGTCGCCGCCTTCGAAAACTGGTGGGACAAGTACCGGGTCACGTTGAACGAGATCGAGCACAAGCGCGATGCGGCGGCAGAGGCATTGCAGGGGTTCTTAAGGGGGTTGGGGTATGTCTGAGATTTCTTGGTCTACCCGATCCATCCGGGAGTGCTTGGCAGAAAGCTTTGCAGGCGAGTGGGGTGCGGAGCCTCTGCCAGGAAATGCTCACGTTCTGCGCGCTACCGATATTGACGATGACGGTCACGTCATTGGCTCTGGCGCTCTGCGACGCCTCCCCATTGGCAAGCTGACGAGTCGGCAACTGGAAGATGGCGACATTTTGTTGGAAGGCTCCGGTGGCGGGCCTGACAAACCTGTAGGGCGGGTTGCATTTTTCGATGCTGTCGAGCATCAAGGCCCCGCAGTTTGCTCAAACTTCTTCAAAACCCTGCGCCCTGACCGGCGCGTGGCCGAGCCTAGATTCCTGTGGCGGAAGCTGATGTGGTTTTACCGTCAGCCAATGCTGCTGACTTTCCAGCAGCAGACCACTGGCATCATCAACCTCAAGTTCGAGGAGTACCTCAATGCGACTATCGAGGTTCCGGCTGACTTGGCTGAGCAAAGTGTCATCGCCCAACTCCTCGACACCCTCGACACCGCCATCCGCGAAACCGAGGCGCTGATCGACAAGCTCAAGGCCGTCAAACAGGGCCTGCTGCACGACCTGCTGACCCGTGGCATCGACGCCGACGGCCAACTGCGCCCGCCACAGAGCGAAGCGCCGCAGCTCTACAAGGAGTCACCGCTGGGGTGGATTCCGAATGAGTGGGAGGCGGTAGAGCTGAATCAGTTGATTGACCCGAAGCGCCCGGTCGTCTACGGGATTCTGATGCCTGGTTATGGGCATCCGGGCGGGGTTCCGGTTGTAAAGGTGAAGGACATCTTCGATGGGAAGATTCACCTCAACGATCTGTTGCTCACCAGTCCTCAGATTGATCGGGAGTACAGCAGATCCCGCCTCAAGGCGGGTGACCTCTTGTTCACGATTCGTGGAACAGTGGGCAGGACAGCTTTTGTGCCTCCCGTTCTGGATTCAGCAAACATCACGCAAGATACCGCACGGCTGGCAGTTACTGGCACTGATGCCCGGTTCCTACGCGCCTATCTCGGTATGGCGGTACCAAGCAGGTTCATTGCTACTCATACACTTGGAGTGGCGGTGCAAGGGATAAACCTTCGAGATGTTCGACGAATTCCCATCGCGCGTCCCTCGGCGCTTGAGGCAAAGGCAATTGCCGATGAAATTCAGTCCCAGGAGCGGCGTCTGGAAAGTGAAAGCTTGAGTGTCGCCAAGCTCCGGCTTGCAAAAGCCGGCCTGCTGGACGACCTGCTGACCGGCCGCGTGCGCGTCACCCCGCTGCTGGAGTCCGTGCAGCAGGCTGCTACACAAACGGGATCCTGACATGACCCAGCGCCTGCTGCCCCGCGAAACCCTTACCGTCGAGTTCAAGAGCGACCTGAAGATGCTCCCCGACCGCGAGCTGATCGAGGCCGCTGGTCTACTTGCCAACGCCGAGCTTGGTGAAGCATGAGTAGCGCGGGTAGTAAATCCACGCTGTTATATCGGCTGGTACATGTCGAAAACATTGCCCATCTTTTGCAACGCGGCGCAATTCACGCCCCCAACTGGACACCGGATGATGGCCTGCCTTATCGCACCATTCACGATATAGGCGTGCAGGCTAATCGTCACCTTCATCCGATTCCCTGCGGCCCTGGTGGTACGGTGCATGACTATGTGCCGTTCTATTTTGGTCCGCTGTCGGTGATGCTGCTCAAGCTAAAGTCGGGGCAGGTCGAGGGCTATAACGAAGGACAGCGACCGCTGGTCTATCTGATCGCCAAAGCCGAAGCGCTAGATAAATCCGGATGCCGCTTCGTGTTTTCCGACGGTCACGGGCTGGCCCGCTTCACCGGCTGGTATGATGACCTGGCCCAACTTGACGCCGTGGACTGGGGGCTGGTCGGTGAACGCTACTGGTCCGACCAGCCTGAGGACAACGACCGCCAGCGCCGTAAACAGGCTGAGTTTCTGGTCTGGCAGGAACTGGACTGGGCGCTGATTGCTGGGATAGCGGTATACGACGACGCCATGCGCCAGCGCGTGGAAGAAATTCTGCAGCGTTTTCCGCAACGCTGGCAGCCTCCGGTGAAAGTCGTGCGGCGGTGGTATTACTGAGGTGATGACGATGATCGAGAGCGCAGAGGGCAACCTGCTGACGGCCAATGCCGAAGCACTGGTCAACACCGTGAATTGCATGGGTTACATGGGCAAGGGTATCGCCCTGCAGTTCAAACAGGCTTTCCCCGCCAACTTCACGCAATACCAGGCCGCCTGCAAGGCTGGGCGCGTTTCACCTGGCCAGATGCTTATCCATGACAATGGTGCGCTGGTAAATCCGCGTTACATCATCAATTTCCCCACCAAACGCCATTGGAAGGGCAAATCGCGTATTGAGGACATTTCCTCAGGCTTGTATACGCTGGTCACCGATGTACAGCGTCTAGGCATTCGCTCCATTGCCATTCCGCCGCTCGGGTGTGGCCTGGGAGGGCTGGACTGGCAAGAAGTCCGGCCAATGGTCGAAGCGGCGTTTGCCCCTCTGACAGAGGTGCGGGTCCTGCTCTACGAACCGTCCGGTGCTCCAGATGCCCGTAGCATGCCGGTGGCTACACCGCGTCCGAAGATGACGCCTGCGCGCGCACTGTTCATCAAGCTGATGGACGCTTATGGCGCGCTGGACTACAGCCGGACCCTACTAGAGGTGCAGAAACTTGCTTACTTCCTGCAGGCTGCCGGTGAACCACTGCGCCTGAAATATCAGGCCGGCATCTACGGCCCCTATGCCCACAACCTGAATAAGGTGTTGGAAGTCATGGAGGGGCATTTCATCCGGGGTTATGGCGACAGCCAGAAACCAGATGCGCAAATCGAACTGCTGCCTGGGGCAATCGCCGAGGCTGATGCCTTCCTTGCCAGTCACGAAGCGAGCAAACCCCGCCTGAAAATGGTTGCTGATTTGATCGAGGGGTTTGAAACGCCTTATGGCATGGAGCTTCTAGCCACAGTGCACTGGGTTGCTCACCATGATTGTGCGGATGCCGAGCAGGCGATTGCCGCCGTGCATAGCTGGAATCCCCGCAAAGCACGGGTCTTCCGCCCGGAGCATATCCGCACGGCTTGGGCGCATCTGGCCCGGCGCAACTGGCTGGAGCCTGCCGCACCCTGACGCTATGGACTGCTATGGGCTTTCTATGAGCCTGCTATGAGCTCCATGGGTACATTGATCGGATGGAATCGGATGGATCATCCCTCTGGTTGGGAATTGCGCCCTTCGAGACCGCGCAGGGGTTATGGATGTTATGGGGGTGTTGCTCCCATAAAGGCCGGGTTAAAAGGAGTGGCCTGTGGGTTGGGAATTGGAAGATGTCGAGAAGCCCTTTGTTACGCAGCTGCAAGGTCTGGGCTGGACGCCAGTAGAAGGCAGCCTCGACGACCCGGCACTGACCGGGCGTGGCAGTTTCTCCGAGGTGATACAGGAGGCGCTGCTGCGTGACCAGCTGCGCGCGCTAAACCTTCGCAACGGCCAGCCCTGGCTGGATGATGAGCGGCTGTCCGAGGCGGTCGCTGCCATCACTCGCCTGGGTACGGCGAAACTCATGGAAGCCAACCAGAAAGCGACCGAGCTGCTGCTCAAGGGCATCACCGTCGATGGCCTACCGGGCTGGGATGGTGGACGTGGGCAGACCATCCAGTACATCGACTGGGATACTCCAGCCAACAACCGCTTCAGCGTGGTCAACCAGTACCGTGTGAACTGCCCCGCCGGCTACGACAGCGGCAAGAAGTTCATCGTCCCGGATCTGGTGTTGCTGGTGAACGGTATCCCGCTGGTGGTGGTGGAGTGCAAGAGCCCTTCCATCCCCGAGCCACTGACCGAGGCAGTGGACCAGCTGCGCCGCTACAGCAACCAGCGCAAGGCGGACGCCGAGGTCGAGCACAACGAGGGCAACGAGGCGCTATTCGCCAGCGTGCAGCTGCTGATTGCCAGCAGCTTCGACGAAGCTCGCGTCGGCTGTGTCGGGGCCGGCTTTGCCCATTACGCACAGTGGAAGACGGTAGTCGGCCCGGATGGCAGTTGCAGCGAGCAGGTGGTCGCCGAGTCGCTGGGCAAGGCGAAGCTGTCGGAGCAGGAGCGCTTGGTTGCGGGCATGTTGTCGCCCGCGCATCTGCTCGATCTCATTCGCCATTTCATGCTGTTCATGCAGGTGGGCGGGCAGACCATCAAGACGGTATGCCGTTACCAGCAGTATCGCGCGGTGAACCATGCCATCAGTCGCCTGAAACGCGGACAAACCCGCGCGCAGCATGGCGAGAGCGACCAGCGTGGCGGCATCGTCTGGCACACCCAGGGTTCGGGCAAGAGCCTGACCATGGTGTTTCTGGTGCGCAAGATGCGTACCGATGAACAGCTGCGGCGCTTCAAGGTGATCGTGGTCACCGACCGTAAGGATCTGCAGAGCCAGTTGGCCGCTACCGCCACCTTGAGCGGCGAGCCACCGGAAGTGGCCGCGAATACCGCGGGTGTGAAAGCCCTGGCCCGGCGCAAAGGGCCGGGGCTGGTATTCGCCACCATCCAGAAGTACCGCAACCCCGAGCTGGAAGAAGAAGCCTCCGGTGTTGAGATCAGTGAGATAAATCCGGCTGCCAAGGCGGCTGAAAAACGCGCTCCCTACCAGGGGAACAAGCCGTTTGAAGTACTCAACACTGACGAGAGCATTCTGGTACTGGTGGACGAGGCGCACCGCACCCAGGCGGGCGATCTGCACGCGAACCTGCTGGCCGGCCTGCCCAACTGCGCGCGTATTGGTTTTACCGGCACGCCGATCATCATGGGCGATAAGAAACGCACCCACGAGATTTTCGGTGCATTTATCGATAAGTACACCATCCGCGAAGCCGAGGCCGATGGCGCCACGGTGCCCGTACTGTACGAGGGGCGCACGGCTCAGGGTGCGGTGAAGGATGGGGCCAGCCTCGATGAGCTGTTCGAGGATCTGTTCCGCGAGCACACCCAAGAAGAACTGGAACTGATCAAGAAGAAGTACGCGACCAAGGGCCATATCTTCGACGCGCCGGCACTGATTGCCGACAAGGCGCGGGACATCATCCGGCACTATGTCACCAACATCCTGCCCAACGGCTACAAGGCCCAGGTGGTGGCCTACAGCCGGATAGCGGCGGTGCGTTATTACCATGCGCTGCAGGCCGCCCGCGATGAATTGCTGGCAGAGGCCGACGCCCTGCCAGCCACTGACAAGGCACTCGACGACGAAGCCCTGTGCCAACGCCCGCCCAAGCTGCAAGCGCGGGTGCAGGCCTGGCGCTATCGCGAGACGCTGCAAGCGCTGGAGTTCGCGCCGATCATTTCCGGGACCAATAACGATCCCTCCGAATGGAAGGTGTGGACCGACGGAGCCAAGCACGAACAGCTGATCAAGCGCTTTAAGAAGCCACTGCACCACGAGCAGCCGGGCAAGGCCGATCCGCTGGCATTCCTGATCGTCAAATCCATGCTGCTGACCGGCTTCGATGCACCCATTGAAGGCGTGATGTACCTCGACCGTCCGATCAAAGAGGCCGAGCTGTTGCAAGCCATTGCGCGGGTCAACCGTACCGGCTTCGGCAAGCGTTGCGGCATCGTGGTGGATTACTACGGGGTCGCCAACCATCTGCGAGAAGCCTTGGCGGCCTATGCCGACGAGGATATCGAGGGCGCGCTGACCAGCATTAAGGATGAGGTGCCGGTGCTGCGTGATCGGCATCTGCGCGTCATCGATGTGCTACGTCGTCAGGACATCGAAAACCTGGAAGACGCTGAAGCCTGCATTGCCGCTCTGGCGGAGGAGAAAGTACGGGCTGAGTTCACGGTAAAACTCAAAGCGTTTCTTGCCTCCCTGGATACCGTGTTGCCGCGTCCCGAAGGCCTGCCGTTCGTCAAGGATGCCAAGCGACTGGCCTATATCCATGCCCGTGCACGCAGCCGTTACAAGGACCTGCCGCAGTTGGGCAAGGACGTCGGCGTCAAGGTCCGCAAGCTGATCGACGATCACGTTATCTCGTTGGGTATCGACCCAAAGATTCCGCCGATCCAGCTGACCGATGCCAATTTCGAGAAGGAGCTGTCGCGCAGCGCCAACGATCGCGCCAAGGCATCGGAAATGGAACACGCCATCCGCTCGCATGTGCGCAAGCATGCCGACGAAGACCCAGTGCTGTACCGCAAGCTCTCGGAGCGGCTGAACGAGCTGCTCAAGTCTCTGGGTGAGCAGTGGGATCAATTGGTGGTGCAGATGCAGAAGATCATCGACGAACTGCGCAGCGGCCAGTTGAGCGAGGAGAACACACCGCTGGACGTGCCGGAGCATTACGCACCGTTCCTGCGCACGCTGCTGGATGTCGTCTGCGCTGAGCGTGATGCGCAACCTGCCGAGCTGCTGCGACTCAAGGATGTCACGGTAGAACTGGTGGATTTGCTGGTCGATGAACTGCAAAGCCACCGTGACATCTGGAGCCCGCGCAAACGCGCCGCCCAGGAAGAACTGGCCGGACAGCTGTTCGATCACCTGATGCGCCTACGCCCGCCGTTAGTGGATACCGACACGGCGGGCCTGCTGGCCGACCGTATGCTCGACCAGGCACGCGCCAACCATGACAGGTTGATGCGGGTGTGAGCAGTCAGACACTGACCGTCGGCGACCTTCAGTTGTCGCTGCGCCGCAGTACGCGGCGCAAGACCCTGCAGATCACCGTCGAGCGCGATGGGGCGCTGACTCTCTCCAGTCCGCCGGACGTGGATGAACAAACTCTGCGGGAATTTGTGGCGGAAAAAACCTTCTGGATTTACTCGCGCCTGGCCGAGAAGGAGCGCCTGCAGCGGGCTATCCCTACCAAGGAATATGTGGATGGTGAGGGCTTTCTCTATCTGGGGCGCAGTTATCGTCTGAAGTTGGTGGACGAGCAGGCTGTACCCCTGAAGCTGACCGCCGGGCGTTTTCACCTGCTGCGCAGCGAGCTGGCACGCGCCCGCGAGCATTTTATCCGCTGGTATAGCGAACATGCCCGCAACTGGCTGGCAGTCCGCGTCAAGAATCACCAGGCGCGTATGGAAGTGACACCTGGCGGCGTGCGCGTGCAGGACCTGGGCTATCGCTGGGGGTCATGCGGAAAAGGCGCAGTGTTGTATTTCCACTGGAAAACCATCCTGCTGCCCAAGCACATCGCCGAATACGTTGTTGTGCATGAGATGGTGCACCTGCACGAGCCGCACCACACCCCGGAGTTCTGGCTACGCTTGGAGCGCGCCATGCCCGATTACGCCCAGCGAAAGAGCTGGCTGGCCGAACATGGCATTGAGGTGGAGGGGGTTTGACGCTCTTCCCCTGGATGGGAAGCTTTTCCCTACCAGGGATAAGGTTGTACTCGCTATGCCGGAGCCCGCAGATACTCATAGAGTGTGGCCCGGCTGATGCCGAACTCGCGAGCCAGCGCGGCTTTCGGTTCGCGCGCTTCAACACGACGCCGTAGCTCTTCGAGTCGGCTGTCACTCAGCGCTTTTTTCCTCCCTCGATAGACACCGCGCTGTTTCGCCAGGGAAATACCCTCGCGTTGCCGCTCACGAATCAAAGCCCGCTCGAACTCCGCGAACGCCCCCATGACTGAAAGCAGTAGGTTGGCCATCGGCGAATCCTCCCCGGTGAAGGCCAGCGACTCCTTCACGAACTCAATACGCACTCCCCGCCCGGTGAGCTGCTGCACCATGCGCCTCAAGTCATCGAGATTACGAGCCAGACGATCCATGCTGTGCACGACCAGCGTGTCACCCTCGCGCACGTAACTGAGCAACGCTTCGAGCTGCGGTCGCTGTGTGTCCTTGCCGGAGGCTTTGTCGATGAACACCTTGCTCACCTGAACGCCTTCGAGTTGCCGATCAGGGTTCTGGTCGAGCGTACTGACCCGTATGTAGCCGATCCGTTGTCCGTGCATATTGCCTTCCCAGCGAAATGTGTATGGCTGAGATTTTAAAGGCAGCCGGACAGATGCCAAATTACTGGAAAATCGACCCTATCCAGACAGGTTGGAGCGGGAGTTCGGGGTGTCTGGTTAGGGTATACGTCAAGCAGTCACTGAGTGGCGGCTATCGGCCCAGAGTGTGTAAAAACGTCTGATCGAACCCTTGCTATGCTTTCGGGCGATTCCATCGCAAGGGTCACCCATGAAGCGCTTCATTCAAGGTGAGCATCGAGGCCAAAGTACGTTGCTCCCCGAAAGCCTTGACGAC